>NZ_JBIBJI010000006.1:363490-616804 GCF_042958345.1 Streptomyces sp. NPDC007983 | reverse complement strand
AAACCTCATCCAACGCAGCAGCAAACACCCCATCCACCCCATACAACTCCCGCCCCATCCCCACCCACTGCGCACCCTGACCCGTAAACAACAACGCCGTCCCGCCCGAAGCCACCGAGCCGACCCGCACATCGGACGGGGTCTTGCCCCGGGCCAGCGCGTCGAGGGAGGTGGCGAGTGCCTCGCGGTCGCCGCAGGGCACCGCGGCGCGGTGCTCGAAGAGGGTGCGCGTGGTGGCCAGGGAGTAGGCCACGTCCCCCGGGTCGACATCGGTGCGGGACAGGTGGTCGCGGAGCCGCGCCGCCTGGGCCCGCAGCGCCGCTCGGGAGCGGGCCGACAGCATCAGGGGCGGGGCGGGGAAGGGGGAGGTGCCGGCGGCCGGGGTCGGGACGTCGTCCGGTGCGGCTCGGGTCGGCTCAGGCAGGTGCTCCAGCACCACATGACAGTTGGTGCCGCCGATGCCGAAGGAACTGACGCCCGCCAGCAAAGTGGCGTCGTCCGGGCCGGAGGGCAGCGCGGTGGGCGTCGTCTGCACCTTCAGCCGGAGCCGGTCCAGGGGGATGGCGGGATGGGGCGTCTCGAAGTTGAGCGAGCCGGGCAGAGTGCGTTCCCGTAGGCAGAGCGCGGCCTTGACCAGTCCCGCGATGCCGGCGGCGCCCTCCAGGTGGCCGATGTTGGTCTTCACGGAGCCCACCAAGAGGGGAGAGTCCGCCGACCGCCCGGCGCCGTAAACCGTGCCCAAGGCGTGGGCCTCGACGGGGTCGCCCACGGGGGTCCCGGTGCCGTGCAGTTCGACGAAGCGCACCGTGGCGGGGTCGACCCCGGCCTGGTCGCAGGCCGCCCGGAGCACGGCTTCCTGGCCCTCGCGGTCAGGGGCGGTCAGCCCGGGGCCGCTGCCGTCGTTGCCTACGGCGGCACCCCGCACCACGCAGTAGACAGGGTCGCCGTCGGCCAGGGCGTCTGCCAAGGGCTTCAACACGACGGCGGCGCCGCCTTCACCGCGCACGTATCCGTTGGCGCGGGCGTCGAAGGCGTGGCAGCGGCCGTCGGGAGAGAGTGCGCCGAGCCGTTCCATGGTGGCCGTGCTCTCATCGGCGAGGATCAGGTTGACGCCGCCGGCGATGGCAATGCGGGAGGTGCCGGCTCGGAGGCTCTCGACGGCGAGGGCCACGGCGACGAGCGACGAGGACTGCCCGGTGTCAACGGCCAGGCTGGGCCCCCTCGTTCCCAGGACGTAGGAGATCCGATTGGCGAGCATGGCGCGCTGGAGACCGGTGGCGGTGTGGGCGCCCGCCGGTGCACCGGCCCGGTGCAGCAGGGTGGCGTAGTCGTCGCTCATGGCTCCGACGAACACCCCGACCGGCTGATCACGCAGCGTCCCCGGGACGATTCCGGCGGCCTCCAGCGCCTCCCAGGCGAGTTCGAGCATCAGGCGCTGCTGCGGATCGGTCTCGGCGGCCTCGCGCGGCGCCATGCCGAAGAACGCGGCATCGAAGTCGGCAACTGCCTCGATCATGCCGCGCCGACGGCCGTCGGCCGCCCGGCCGATCGCCTCCTCGCCGTCGGTCAGCAGCTTCCAGAATTCCTCGATTCCCGGCGCGCCAGGGAAACGGCAGGACATTCCGACAACCGCAACGGCGTCGGACCTGTCGCCAATTCGGGAACCCACGAGATCTTCGGACACCAGCATTCCCCAAGCGCTCGCCATGGCCTGTCATGGAAATTCCGCCACTTCTTGATCTTCATGAGCGTACAGCGGCCGAACAGTCGGACGACAGGAGCGTCCGGAGATCAAGAGTCAAATGTGTCAAGTCCGCGCGAGCCCTTGGGCATTCGTCATGACGGCAGCCGCCGAAACCAGCGGACCGACACGTTCCGGAAATTCTCCGAAGGATCGGAGGCAGGATTGTGTCAGGTCCCCATTGCCGGATGGCGACTATCCCGCCCCGGCCGACGCCGACGCCTCCCACTCCCCTGACGTGGCATTCACCGGGTTTGCGGGAAGCACGTGTCCGTGGATTCGGCACACGGAGAGCGCAACTCTTCCGGGCCGCGTCCCGCGTCATTGTGTCAGGTCTGCCTTGCTGACGCGCTTGTCCGATTCATAGGCTCCGTCGGCATCGAGGAACCGGAGCGACCATGTCCCGCGTTCGGCGCGCACCGCCGCTTCCCCATACTTCCCAAGGAGAATGTCCGATGTCCGAGGCCCTGACAGAGCCGCTCGAACTCAGTAAGGAGGCGAATGCCCAGGAGCTCCTGGACTGGTTCGCCTTCAACCGGACCCATCACCCGGTGTTCTGGGACGAGAGCCGGCAGGCCTGGCAGGTCTTCCGTTACGACGACTACCTGACCGTCTCCAACAATCCGCAGTTCTTCTCCTCCGACTTCAACGAGGTCATGCCGACCCCTCCGGAGCTGGAGATGATCATCGGTCCGGGGACCATCGGTGCGCTGGACCCGCCCGCCCACGGACCCATGCGCAAGCTGGTCAGCCAGGCGTTCACGCCGCGGCGGATGGCGGCTCTGGAGCCCCGCATCCGGGCCGTCACGCAGGAGCTCCTGGACGCGGTGCGCGGCCAGGAGACGATCGATGTCGTCGGCGACCTCTCCTACGCCCTGCCCGTCATCGTCATCGCCGAACTGCTGGGCATCCCCTCCGGCGACCGTGACGTGTTCCGGGGATGGGTGGACACCCTGCTCTCCAACGAGGGCTTGGAGTACCCGAACCTCCCCGACGACTTCAGCGAGACGATCGCCCCCGCTCTCCAGGAGATGACCGACTATCTCCTGGAACAGATCCACGCCAAGCGCGAGACACCCGCTGACGACCTGATCACCGGCCTGGTCAAGGCCGAGCAGGACGGCCGCAGGCTCACCGATGTGGAGATCGTCAACATCGTCGCGCTGCTGCTCACCGCCGGCCATGTCTCGTCCAGTACCCTTCTCAGCAACCTCTTCCTGGTCCTGGAGGAGAACCCGCGGGCGCTGGCGGAACTGCGTGCCGACCGCGAGCTGGTGACCGGTGCGGTGGAGGAGACGCTGCGTTACCGCAGTCCGTTCAACAACATCTTCCGCTTCCTCAAAGAGGACACCGACATCCTCGGCCAGGAAATGAAGAAGGGCCAGATGCTCATCGCGTGGAGCCAGTCGGCCAACCGCGACCCCGAGCACTTCCCCGACCCCGACACCTTCGACATCCGGCGCGCGAGCGGCTCCCGCCACATGGCGTTCGGCATCGGCATCCACCATTGCCTGGGCGCCTTCCTGGCGCGTCTGGAGGGCAAGGTGTTGCTGGAACTGATGCTGGACCAGATCGAGGACTTCCGCATCGATCACGCCGAGGCCCGCTACTACGAGGCCGACCAGCTCACCGCCAAGTACCTGCCCGTCCGCATCGGGTGGAGCTGACTGAGCCGCCGGTCCCCGGTTCCGCGGCCCGTACCGGCCCGCAGGACCGCGCCCATCCCGAGAGGAGCGCCGTCATCGCCGAGAGCTCAGCCGAGTCCTCCCACGACGTGCACGTCGGCAGGATCAAACCGTGCCGGCTGATCAGGTTGGAACAGCACACCGATCCGCGCGGCAGCCTCTCGGTGATCGAGTCCGGCCTGACCGTGGGCTTCCCCATCAAGCGGGTCTACTACATGCACGGGCAGCCTGAGTCGTCGCCGCCCCGAGGGCTGCACGGCCACCGCACCCTGGAGCAGCTCGTCATCGCCGTACACGGTGGATTCTCGATCAGCCTGGACGACGGTTTCAACAGCACCACGTACCGGCTCGACGAACCGGGGGCCGGGCTCTACATCGGGCCCATGGTGTGGCGGGTGCTCAAGGACTTCGCTCCTGAGTCCGTCGCCCTCGTCCTCGCCTCGCGGCACTACGAGGAGTCCGACTACTACCGCGACTACGACACATTCCTGCGCGACGCATGGAGCCTGAAGTGAACGTGCCCTTCCTCGATGCGGGCGCGGCCTACCGTGAGCTGCGGGCCGACATCGACGCGGCCCTCCAGCGGGTGGCGGCCTCCGGCCGCTACCTGCTGGGCCCGGAGCTGGAGGGGTTCGAGGCCGACTTCGCCGCGTACTGCGACAACGACCACTGTGTGGCAGTGGGCAGCGGATGCGACGCTCTGGAACTGGCGCTGCGGGCACTGGGCATCGGCCCCGGTGACGAGGTGGTGGTGCCCGCGCACACCTTCATCGGCACCTGGCTGGCGGTGTCCGCCACCGGCGCCCGGCCTGTGGGCGTCGATCCGACGCCGGACGGCCTGTCCATGGACACGGCGCAGGTGGAGGCGGCCATCACCCCCCGCACCAGGGCCGTGATGCCCGTGCATCTGCACGGACATCCGGCGGATCTGGACCCGCTGCTGGCGATCGCCCGACGGCACGGTCTGGCCGTGGTGGAGGACGCCGCGCAGGCGCACGGGGCCCGCTACCGGGGCACCCGGATCGGCTCGGGCCATGTGGTCGCGTTCAGCTTCTACCCCGGCAAGAACCTCGGCGCCATGGGCGACGGCGGGGCGGTGGTCACCGGCGACGCGGCCGTGGCCGAACGGATCCGCCTGCTGCGCAACTGCGGCTCCCGGGAGAAGTACCGGCACGAGGTGCAGGCCACCAACTCGCGGCTCGACGAGTTCCAGGCCGCCGTGCTGCGCGCCAAGCTGCCGCGGCTGGAGGTCTGGAACGCCCGCCGGGTGCGTGTCGCCGAACGCTACTCCCAAGCCCTGGGGGCCATTCCCCAGATCGCCACCCCCGCCACCGCCCCCTGGGCCGACCCGGTGTGGCACCTGTATGTGATCCGCTGCGCCGAACGGGACGAACTGCGCCGCCGGATCGAGCGGTCGGGGGTGAACACTTTGATCCACTACCCCGTAGCGCCGCACCGGACCCCGGCCTACGCCGACGACCCGGCCGGCGCTCCGGCCGGTACGCACCCGCGCAGTGAACGCCTGGCGGCGGAGAGCCTCAGCCTGCCCCTCGGGCCCCACCTCGGGGACGACGAGGCCCTGGCCGTCGTGGCGGCGGTCCGCGCGGCGGCCTCGGGGCTGCCGGCGTATCCGGCGCCGGACGGCCACCGTCTTCCTCTAGCGACGGAGAAACGATGACCGAGACCATACCGGGGCGCCCCGGAATGAAAGGGATCATCCTCGCCGGCGGCGGTGGCACCCGCCTGCGGCCCCTGACCGGGACACTGTCCAAGCAGCTCCTCCCGGTCTACAACAAGCCGATGATCTACTACCCGCTGTCCGTGCTGATGCTGGGGGGCATCCGCGAGATCCTGGTCATCTCGTCGTCCCAGCACATCGAGCTCTTCCAGCGGCTGCTGGGCAACGGGTCCCGGCTCGGCCTCGACATCACCTACGCGGAACAGCCGGAGCCGGAGGGCATCGCCCAGGCCCTCACCATCGGCGCGGACCACATCGGCACATCCCCGGTGGCGCTGATCCTGGGCGACAACATCTTCTACGGACCCGGCTTCTCCTCCGTGCTCCAGGGCAGCATCCGCCACCTCGACGGCTGTGTGCTGTTCGGCTATCCGGTGGGCGATCCGCAGCGCTACGGCGTCGGCGAGATCGACAAGGACGGGCTGCTGCTCTCCCTGGAGGAGAAGCCCGCCCGGCCCCGCTGCAACCTGGCGGTCACCGGGCTCTACCTCTACGACAACGACGTCGTCGACATCGCCAAGAATGTCGAGCCGTCCGCACGCGGCGAGCTGGAGATCACCGACGTCAACAGGGTCTACCTGGACCAGCGGCGCGCCCGCCTCATCGAACTGGGTCACGGCTTCGCCTGGCTGGACATGGGTACCCACGATTCGTTGCTCCAGGCCAGCCAGTACGTCCAACTGCTGGAACAGCGCCAGGGGGTGCGGATCGCCTGTATCGAGGAAATCGCGCTGCGCATGGGTTTCATCGACGCCGACGAACTGTATCTGCTCGGCCGCGAGCTGGGCGCCTCGGGATACGGCTCCTACCTGATGGAGGTGGCCTCCCATGCCGGTGCTGCCTGAGACGGAACACTGGACGCACGCCCGGGTCACGCGCCGGCGGCCGCTGCGGATCCTGGTCACCGGAGGTGCCGGCTTCATCGGCTCGCGCTTCGTGAACGCCCTGCTGGACGGCTCGATGCCGGAGTTCGGCAGGCCCGAGGTGGTGGTGCTCGACGCTCTCACCTACGCGGGCAACCTGGCCAATCTGGCCCCGGTGGGCGACAGCCCGCGGCTGAGGATCGTCGAGGGGGACATCTGCGATCGCAAAGCGGTCGCCCTGGCCATGGCGGGTGCCGATCTGGTGGTGCACTTCGCGGCCGAGTCGCATGTGGACCGGTCGATCGCCGACGCCGACGCCTTCGTGCGCACCAATGTGCTGGGCACCCACGTCCTCCTGCGGGAGGCGCTGGCGGTGCGCCCGGGGCGGTTCGTGCACGTCTCCACGGACGAGGTGTATGGCTCGATCCCGGACGGGTCGTGGCCCGAGGACCACCCGCTCAGCCCCAACTCCCCCTACGCCGCCTCCAAGGCCGCCTCCGACCAGCTGGCACTGGCGTTCCACCGCACGCACGGGCTGCCGGTGTGCGTCACCCGATCCTCCAACAACTACGGGCCGTACCAGTACCCGGAAAAGATCATTCCGCTGTTTGTCGGCAATCTGCTCGACGGTGCGACCGTCCCGCTCTACGGCGACGGCCGCCACCGGCGCGACTGGCTGCATGTGGACGACCACTGCCGGGGCATCGCCCTGGTGGCTCATGACGGCCGCCCCGGCGAGGTCTACAACATCGGCGGCGGCACCGAACTGAGCAACACCGAGCTGACCGAACGCCTGCTGAAGCTGTGCGGAGCCGACTGGTCGGCGGTGCGGCAGGTACCGGACCGCAAGGGCCACGACCAGCGCTACTCCGTCGACTGCGCCAAGATCGCCACCGAGCTGGGCTATGCGCCACGGATCGGTATCGACGAGGGGCTGGAGGACACCGTGTGCTGGTATCGCGAGAACCGCGCGTGGTGGCAGCCCCTCAAGAAAGGACGATGAACCTTCGTGTCCGCATCGACAGATCCGCACCCCCTCGGCGACCTGTGGCTCCGCCGGTACCAGCCGCGCGCCGCACCCGCGGTGCGGCTGGTCTGCTTCCCGCACGCGGGCGGCTCGGCCACCTCGTTCCTGCCGTTCGTCCGGGCGCTGCCCGACGAGGTCGAGATGTCGGCCGTCCAGTACCCCGGCCGCCAGGAACGGCGGAGCGATCCGCTCATCGGCACCATCGAGGGCCTGGTCGAGCCCGTGGCCGGCGCGCTGGCGGGGTATGGCGACCGGCCCCTCGTGCTCTTCGGGCACAGTATGGGCGCCATCGTGGCCTACGAGGTCGCACGCACGCTCCAGCAGCGGGGAGCGGCACCGGCCGCGCTGGTGGTCTCCGGCCGGCGGTCCCCCACCACGCACCGCCCGATGACCGTGCACCTCCACGACGACGACCGGCTGCTGGCCGAGCTCCGTTCACTCGACGGCACCGACGAGAGCCTGCTCGCCGACCCCGAACTGCTCCAGCTGGTACTGCCCGCGATCCGCAACGACTACCGCGCCGTGGGCACCTACACCCACCGCCCAGGGGCGGCCCTGGAGTGCCCGCTCACCGTGTTCACCGGCACCGACGACCCCAATGTCACCGCGGCCGAGGCCGCGGCGTGGGAGGACGTCGCGGCGGCCGGCACCCGGAGGCGGACCTTCCCCGGCGGCCACTTCTTCCCCTACCAGCGGACCGAGGAGGTGTGCGAGGCCCTCGTGGACTCGCTCGCACCCCTGCTCCTCGCCGGGGCCAGGGGGAGCCATGCGACTTGAACCGGGGTCCGTCGCCGAGGCCGACTACGCCGACCGCCGGCAGACGGCGGAGCGGGTGCGCCGGTCGGCCGAGGTGCTCGACAGCCGGGTGACCCCCATGGTGGAGGTGACCGGCTGGCTGGCCGAGTACCAGCGGGCCCACCACTTCCACGCCGAGCCGATCCCCTTCCGCGACCTGCGGCAATGGTCCTTCGAGCCCGGCACCGGCAATCTGCGCCACGAGACAGGCCGTTTCTTCTCCATCGAGGGACTGCGTACCAGCTCCGACCTCTACCCCGCCGACCGCGTCCAGCCGATCATCATGCAGCCCGAAGTGGGGCTGCTGGGCATCCTGGCGCGCGAGTTCGACGGGGTACTGCACTTTCTCATGCAGGCGAAGCCGGAGCCCGGCAACGTCAACGGGCTCCAGCTCTCCCCCACGGTGCAGGCCACCCGCAGCAACTTCGACGAGGTGCATCACGGCCGCTCGACGGCGTTCCTGGACCGGTTCATCCACCTCCCGGGGCGCCGTGTGCTGGTCGACGCCATCCAGTCGGAGCAGGCCGACTGGTTCCTGCACAAACGCAACCGCAACATGGTCGTCGAGATCGACTCGGACGTGGAGGAGCACGGGTCCTTCCGCTGGCTGACCCTGGGTCAGATCCGTCGGCTGTTGCGCCGGGACGACCTCGTCAACATGGACACCCGCAGCGTGCTCGCCTGCCTGCCGACCGCGTACGGGGCACCCGGCGACAAGGACGAGAACTTCCCGGCGGCGCTCCGGCGCTCCTTCTACGGGGAGACCGAGCCGCTGCACGAGCTGTACGCGATCACCGGCTGTCTCATCGACGTGCAGGCGCTGCGGGTGCTGCGCCAGCAGAGCGTGCCGCTCGACCAGGCCTTCCAGGACGGCTGGCGGCGGACCAGCACCACCATCCGGCACCGCAGCGACGCGCGCTTCGAGATCATGGCGGTCGAGGTCACCGCTGAGCAGCGCGAAGTGACGTCCTGGACCCAGCCGCTGCTCCGTCCCTGCTCCCAGGGGCTGATGGCGCTGGTCGTCCGGCGGATCAACGGCGTGCTGCACGCCCTGGTCGCGGCCCGGTCGGACGTGGGCACGCTGAACTTCGCCGAGTTCGGCCCCACCGTGCAGAGCCGCTCGGCGGAGCCGCGCGGCGCGGGCTGCCCGCCGCCGTACCTGGAGCAGGTACTGGCCGCCGGCCCGGACCGGGTGCGGTACGACGCGGTGCTCTCGGAGGAGGGCGGGCGTTTCTACCACGCGCGCAACCGGTACGTGGTCGTCGAGGCCGGCCCGGAGATGCCGGTGGACTGCCCGCCCGGCTTCCGCTGGGCGACGCTCGGACAGCTCACCGAACTGCTCGCGCACGGGAATTACCTCAATGTGGAGCTGCGCACCCTGATCGCCTGCGCACACGCCTCCTACTGAAAGTTCGCAACGGGGGCACCGGACAACGGAACACCGTGCGGGGCGCGCCGATGGCGCGCCCCGCACGGTCGTGCCGCCACCCCCTCTCAGGGCAGTGCGGGCGTCGGCGGCTCGGACTCCGGGGTCCTGGACGCGCGGGACGCCTTGCGGGAGCGGCCCAGGGCCCGGACGACCGGTTTCTCCACGTAGAAGTGGAGGAGCGCGGCGAGGCCCAGGCCGACACCGAGGGCGAGAACGGTCAGGCCGATCGCGGCCGGGGTGTCCCACTGCCGGTAGTAGCCCTGCTCACCGCCGAGGAAGCGGTGTCCGTACTGGATGACGAGGTAGTGGATGACGTAGAAGGCGAAGGTGAGTTCGCCCAACAGCACCATGGTCCGGGTGCCGAGCCACGACCGGGTGCCCCGGACATCGCCCGCGGCCAGGGAACCGAGCAGCATGGCGATCAGCGGGACCATCGGCGCAACCCGGGCCAGGGCGGACGGCAGCGCGAAGGAGAGCGCGAAGGCACCGGCGAACAACAGCGCGCACACACCCGGCGTCGGTCCGGCCCAGCGGCCACGCCGGACGATCTGCGCCATCAGGATGCCGAGGGCGAACTCCAGGAGGCGCACCGGCGGGAACATGTAGATGAACCAGTACTGGAACTCCGGCATGTTCGGGTCCCAGGGCAGCGCGGGCTGCGAGGGGAGCAGCAGGGCCAGGGCGGGGACGGCCGCGGCGACGACCCAGATGCCCACGACCCAGGACCACAGCCGCTCCGTCCGCACTTTGGAGAAGAAGGCGAACAGGAACGGGAACGTGGCGTAGAACAGCATCTCGCAGGAGAGCGACCACGCCACCGGATTCATGCTGCCGTACTCGTGGAAGTCGGGGAACCAGGACTGGACGAGCAGCAGGTTGCTGAGGAAGCCGTCCCATACCGACCTTCCCATGGTGGGCTCCTGGAGCCACAGCACGAGCGCCAGGGCGAGCAGCAGAACCGGCAGGTGCAGCGAATAGACCCGGACCCAGCGGCGGCGCCAGAACGCCATCTTGGACGGGTCGGGCAGGCCCGCCCAGGTGAGGACGAATCCGCTGAGCATGAAGAAGAACGTCACCGCCAGCGGCCCCAGGACGTCCAGGGGAACCTGCGCGGTGGAATTTATCTCGGCGTTCCGAAAGAACGGCTGGGACGCGATATGGGAGGAGAACACCACCAGTGCGGCGATGGCTCGCATGCCGCCGAGCGACGGCAGATGTTTCGGCAAGGGCATAGGAGTACCTCGAAGGTGAACGGGGGCGGATAAGAGGGATTTCTAGGGCACTGCCCGAAGGTTCGACAAGCGGCAGCTGACACAGTGGGTGTCAGCGCTGGTAAAAAGAAATTCACCATCACGGTGTGTCAATTCCTCCTTGCCTAGCGTCACCAACCAAGGGTCCTGGGCACCAACTGGTCAATGACAGCGGTGAGTTGACCACCCCCTCTCAGCGGCACACCAAGGCAAGAGTCGAATGCGCAACGCGGCAGCCGACACGGATCCGGAAGTGTGTGCCGGGGGCATCTAGGAACGCCCGGAGCACTCCGGAAGGCTGTGCCGGGCGTAGGTACCGGAATTCGAATGCCCTGAGAGGATCGCGATGATCGTTACTCCGCTCGGCCCGAAGCCGACGTGTCCCCCGTCCATGGCCGATTCCGCCGCGCATGAGGCTCTCGAATCGCTGGTGGACGAGGCATGCGAGGAGTTACTGGGGTCGCTGCGTCGCACCGATCAGCGGAGACGAGGTGGTCAGTACGTGCGCGGCCTGCTGACCGCCACGGGACGGAAGACCGCCCGCAACATCGCCAATTTCGGCGGGGCGGGGGCCTCGGCGCAGAGCCTGCACCACTTCGTGGCCAGCTCGACGTGGGACTGGCGTCCGGTGCGCGCGACCCTGGCCCGCTATGTGGACGACGGCCTGCGTCCGGACGCCTGGGTGATCCGGCTCATGGTGGTCTCCAAGACCGGGGTGCGCTCGGTGGGGGTGCGCCGGCGGTTCGTGCCCGACCTCGGCCGGGTGATGAGCTGTCAGCGCAGCTTCGGGCTGTGGCTGGCCTCCGACGCGGGGGCCGCACCGGTGAACTGGCATCTGACCCTGGACGGCGATCAGGACGGCGAGACCGACGTGCGGCTCGACGCGCCGGGCGAGGAGCGGGCGCTGGCGCGGCTCGTGGCGGAGATCGCACAGGCGAACCGGACCGTGGCGCGGCCGGTGGTGATGGACGCGCGAACCGCCGCGGTGCCGTCGCTGGTGCACGCACTCACCGCGGCCGGCCTGCCCTTCATGTTGCGTGTGGGCGCCGAACTCCCGCTGGATCCCGCCGCCGGCCGGGCCCAGCTGGGCCGGCACCCGCAGACCGCCCCCGCTCAGCCCCTCATGGAGCAGCTCAAGCGGCTGGGCCGCCCCGTCGAGTGCCATGGCGCGGTCAGCTTCGTCGCGCCGCTCTCCGTGGTGCTGCCCGGTATCCTCCCGCGGCGCACGCTGCTGCTGATGGGGGTGTGGCGAGCCAACCGCCGCCGTCCCGCCGACCTCTGGCTGACCGACCTCACCTCGTCGGGGCACAGCGCGCTGCTGCGACTGGCAAAGCTGACCGAGCGGGTGGACGCCGACTTCACCGACGTCAGCGTGGACGTCGGCATCCGGGACTTCGAGGGGCGCTCCTTCGAGGGCTGGCACCGGCACGTGACGCTCGCCTCGATCGCCCACACCCTGCGGCTGTCGGAGAACGGGCAGCGGCGCCCCTACCGGGCGCCGGTCGCCGGGTGACGACGCCGGTGGCAGGGACGTCGGGCGACCGGCAAGGTGCTGGGCGGTCGGCCGGTGTCCCGCCACCCGGCGGTCACTCGGGCAGTGAGCCCAGCACCGCCCGGGGGGCGGCTGCCAGGCGCCGGGAGAGCCCGACGGAGGGGGTGCGCGAGGAGAGCGCCGAGCGCACCCGGTGCAGTCGCAGGGCGAGTTGGATGTCCAGCACCCGCTCCGGGTTCTGCCAGTCCTCCCCCAGCAACTGGCCGATGCGCTCCAGCCGGCGCGAGACGGTGTTGGGGTGCACCCGCAGTGTTTCCGCGGCGCGGGTGGGGCTCCGGCCCGCCTCCAGATACACCCTCAGCGTGGGGATGAGATCCGTGAAACGGTGGTTGTCGTAGTCGACCACGGGACCGATCGTCGACCTGATGTAGCCGGGTATGTCGTTTTCCTCGGCCAGGAGCATTCCGAGAAAACCAAGGTCGGAGGCGCAGGCGGTGCCGCCGTCACCACCGAGCGCGCGCAGTGTCTCCAGGCACTGCGCGGCCTCGCGATAGGCGTCGCCGATGCCGTCGACGGTCGAGGCGGGACCGGCGCCCCCCAGGGTGACCGCGCTTCCCACCCGGGCGGTGAGCTCCTGGGCGGCGGCCTGCGCCACGGGCTCGGGGGCCTCGCCGGGCAGCAGCAGGACGACCGCGCCGTCCTGTACGCTGCACAGCCCCTCCAGCTCCTGCGCGTAGTTCGCCGCGGAGGTCTCCAGTCGCGCCGCGGCCCCGCGTGGTGCACTCGCCACCAGCACGACGTGCGGACGGCTGAAGCTGAGGGAGAACACCAGAGCGCGCTCCCTGAGAAGAGCGGGCGAGCGCGGCGCCCCGACCAGATCGTCGAAGAATTCCTGGTGGCTTCGGCCCTGGTTCGAGTCGTTGTGCTGGATGCGCAGGTGCAAGGCGAGGGCGCGGGCGACGACGGGGAGCAGCGGTACGACGGTGTGGTCCGCCTCGGGCGCGACATCCGCTAACAGGAAGCCGGAGTTGCACTCCTGCGGGTGCAACGGGACCACCCATAATCCGTCATCGACGGCGATGGGGCGGCCGGCCTCCGCCGCACGGCGGCAGGCACTACGCAGGTCCGCGGGGGGCACCGGGCGCAGCCTTCCGTACTCGGCGAGCGGCCGGCCCAGCGGGCTGCAGATGCCGGTGCCGCCACCCAGCGCCTCGGCGGCGGTGGCCAGGAGGGCGTCGGTCCCGCGCCGTTCGACAATCATCGCGATCAGCCGCGACTGGAGGTCGGCGGCACTGCGGGTCGCCGCGAGGGCGGCGCACTTCTCACCGGCGTCGGCGCGCAGGCGCCTGATGTCGTCGCGGAGCTCTTCCACCAGCACGATGCGTTCGATGGCGGCCGCGGCCAGATCGGCGAGCGAGCACAGCAGGGTGACCTCATTGGGTGTCAGATGCCGCACCTGGCGGTCGGCGACGATGAGCACCCCGACCCCCTGGGACTCGTCCCCGACACACAACGGCACACCCAGGAGGGCACGCAGCCCCTCCGAGCGAACGAGCTTGTCGATGACCTCGACGTGGCGGAAGCTGGTGTCCGCGAGATAGTCGGGCGTCCAGAAGGGGGCGCGGCAGGCGCGCACCATGGCGCCCAGGCCGCCGTCGGCGGGAAGCCGGAAGCCGACGCCGACCGAGGTCGCATTGCCGTCGGCGCTCTGCACCTCCGTTTCACTCTCCCCCTCCTTCTGGAGGCTGACGTAAGCGACATCCAGCTTGAGCAGCAGCCGCGCCCTGCGGGCGACCGAGTCGAGCAGGTCCCTGTAGTTCTTGGCACCGACGAATTCGTGTGCGGCGTCGACCAATGCGGCGAGTTCCGCCTCGCGGTCGCGTCGGTACTCGATCATCGACTGCGCGGTGAGGGCGAGCCGATTCAGACGCTCCAGCCGGCGCATCCGCTCCTCACTGGCACCTTCACCTTCCGCGCGCGCCAAGAACCGATCGTATTCGCCCCGCGGCGTCGATCGGGCAACGAATTCAAGAAAGGTGAGCGCGTCATCCGCCTGGTTTTCTTCTGCTGCTCCTCCAGATTCCAGGCCACTCATGCAGCAGGTACCCCCGTCCCCGTAGCTTTACCAAACCTATGGAAGATTATTACATTTCCACTGCACACGTCTATAGATCATTGACCTCCCGTCAGGACCTGCGCAAGCCCCCGTGTACGACATCTCCGATACCTACTCACCGTAATATTTATTCCCTATTCGACCGATTCTGATGGGTTCAATGGAGCACCGGCCCGGGTCCGGCCGAAGTGCCGGTTCACGAAGGCCCGGCGGGGTGTGGCCGGACCACCACCACGCCATGAGCGGTGCTGCCGTCACCACCTCTGGCCGAGGACGGCAGCCGAGCCGACGACACCGGCAGACAAGGTCAAGTTCCCGTGGACGCCGCCGGGTGGGCTCGGCACGCTGAGCCGGACACGAAGGGGAGGACGCGTGAAGCTCACTGCCGAGAGGCTCAGCCGGTCGCACGATCCGCGGGGGCCGTTGATCGCGGTTCTCGGTGCGTCGGGATACCTCGGGTCCGCCATGGTCACCGAACTCGCCGCGCTACCGGTGCGACTGCGCCTGGTGGCGCGCGGCCCCAGCCCCGTGCCGGCCGAGCCGGTGGCGGACATCGAGGTACGCCGGGCGGACCTCTCCCGGCGGGACGCCGTAGCGGCCGCCGTCGAGAACGCGGATGCCGTCATCCATCTCGCGGCCGGGATCGGTGGACAGCAGTCATGGCGTGCCACCGACGAACAGGCGGCACAGGTGAACGTCGGCATGATGCGCGATCTCGTCGACGTGCTGCGCCGCCGGGGCGGCACCGCGCCGGCCGTGGCCTTCGCCGGCACGCTCCAGGCCGGCTCGTCCACAGGCAGCACCGCCCCCCTGAGCGGCTACGCGGCCCAGAAGGTCGCCGCCGAGGGGATCCTGCGCGAGGCCACGGCCCAAGGCGTCGTCCGGGGCGTCGTGCTGCGGCTCTCGACCCTGTACGGCCACAGCCCGCTGTCCGGCGGCGCCGGGCGCGGAGTCCTCGCGTCGATGGCCCGCCGCGCCCTCGCCGACGAGGCCCTGACGATGTGGCACGACGGGTCGGTCGCCCGCGACTTCCTCCACGTCCGGGACGCGGCCGGCGCGTTCGTCGCGGCCCTGGAGCACGTGGCGGAACTCCAGGGCCGGCCCTGGACCGTGGGGACCGGCCGACTGGAGCGGCTCGGCGAGGCGTTCACCGCGGTGGCCGGTCTCGTGGCCGAGCACACCGGCAGGCCCCCGGTCCCGGTCGTCGCCGTGCCGCCCCCCGCCTACGCCGAAGCGGGTGACTTCCACAGCCCGGAGACCGACGCTACCGCCTTCCATGCGGCGAGCGGCTGGACTCCCCGGGTGCCATTCAGCGAGGGGCTGCGGGCCATGGTCGCGGCGGTCGCCGCCGCGCATCCCGCGACGCCGGCGGCCCACCCGTCGGCGAGTCCGTGACCGGGTCGAGTTCGAAGGGTGAACCGCGCATGAGCGAGGACCGCACACAAGCACCGCACACACACGGGCAGCCGCCCGCGCCGCGGCCGGCGTACACCAGGCTCGGCCGCAGCGCGACGCTGGTGAGCCGACTCTGGCTGGGCACCGTGAACTTCAGCGGGCGCGTCGAGGACGCCGACGCCCTGCGGCTGATGGACCAGGCGCTCGACCGGGGCGTCAACTGCGTCGACACGGCGGACATCTACGGCTGGCGCCTGTACAAGGGGCACACCGAGGAACTCGTCGGACAGTGGCTGCGCAAGAGCGGCGCCCGGCGCGACGACGTGGTGCTCGCGACCAAGGTCGGCGAGCCGATGAGCGAGCGGGTCAACGACACCGGCCTGTCGGCCCGCCACATCATCTCCGCCTGCGAGCAGTCGCTGCGCCGCCTGGGTGTCGAGCACATCGACCTCTACCAGATGCACCGTATGGACGAGGCGGCTCGCTGGGAGGAGATCTGGCAGGCGATGGACCGGCTGGTGGCCGACGGCAAGGTCCGCTACGTCGGGTCGTCGAACTTCGCCGGCTGGCACATCGCGGCCGCCCAGGAGAACGCGGCCGCCCGGCGCTCCCTCGGCCTGGTCTCCGAGCAATGCCTGTACAACCTGGCCGACCGGCACATCGAGCGGGACGTGCTGCCGGCCGCCCGCGCCTACGGCGTGGGCGTCTTCGCCTGGTCACCGCTGCACGGTGGTTTGCTCAGCGGGGCGCTGCGCAAGCTGGCAGCCGGCACGGCGGTGAAGTCGGCACAGGGCCGGGCGCAGACGCTGCTGCCGGGGATGCGCCCCGTCATCGAGGCGTACGAGCGGTTCTGTGACCGCATCGGCGAGCACCCCGCCGAGGTGGGGCTGGCCTGGGTGCTGTCCCGACCGGGGATCAGCGGAGCGGTGATCGGTCCACGGACCACCGAGCAGCTCGACTCGGCGCTGCGCGCCCTCGACCTGGTCCTCGGTGACGCCGAACTCGCCGAGCTCGACGCTCTCTTCACCTCCGCCGTCGGCCAGGCCCCGGGCTCCTGAGCCGCCGGCAGGGGACGGGGGCGCCGGCCGTGGGCCGGCGCCCCCGTGTCAGACGACGCTCAGCTCGGGCAGCGGGAACACCAGCCTGCCGCCGGCCTCCCGGTAGGCCCGCTCCCGGTCGAGGAAGCCGTCGCGGTAGATCCACGGCAGCACCAGCAGCTGATCGGGGTTGAGAGCCTTGGCCTCCTCCTCGGACACGATCGGAATCGCCGATCCGGGGGTGAAGCGGCCCGCTTTCTCCGCGCTGACCTCCCCGATGCAGGGCAGGTCGCGTTCGGTGAGACCGCAGTACTGGAGGATCACATTGCCCTTGGTGGAGGCGCCGTATCCTACGGTGAGCAGCCCGGCCTCGCGGGAGCGGCCGAGGAAGCCGATCAGTGCGTCGCGCTGGTCCTGGACCCGGCGGGCGAACGCCTCGAACGGGGCCATCGTGTCGAGCTTCGCCTCGGTCTCGCGGGCGCGGAGGCGGGCCAGGCCCGCCTCGTCCTTCGGGTACCGGGTCGCGCTCTTGGCGAGGGTCACACAGAGGCTGCCGCCGTAGACATCGGTGATCTCCGCCTTGATCACGGTCAGCCCGACCCGCTCGGCCATCCACTCGATCTGCCGGAGGGCGTAGTACTCCAGGTGCTCGTGGCAGACGATGTCGTAGGCGTCGGCCTCCAGCATGGCCGGCATGTAGCTCTGCTCCATCACCCAGACGCCGTCCTCGGCGAGGATGTCGTGGACGTCCCGCATGAAGCGCATGGGGTCCGGCAGGTCGTAGCACATCGCGATGGAGGTGACGGCCTTCGCGCGCTGGGAGCCGAAGCGGTTGACGAAGGCGTCGCGCGAGAAGTAGTCGGGGATCAGCTCCACATCCGCCGGGTACAGCTCGCGGAACTTCCCGCCGGTCGGGTCGATCCCGACCCGTCGCGGGCCGTCCGGGGGATAGCCGCGCAGCAGTGTGGAGTCGTTGCTGCCGATGTCGACGACCAGGTCCTGGGGGCCGAGGTCGACCAGCTCGCGGATGGCCGCGACCTTGCTCCGCAGGTGGTTGACCATGAACGGCCGGATGCCCGAGCGGTAGCCGTAGCCCTCCCCGTACATCAGATCGAGGTCCGGGGTGTGGCGCAGCTGCACCAGACCGCATCCGGCCGGGGAGCACTTCACGAGTTCGAGAGGCACTGACGGGACAGTCTGGTCGCGGCTCGTCGGGAACACCCCGGTGAGCGCCTGGTCCCCCAGGTCCAGCACGGGAAGCAGCTCACGGTTGTCACAGATGCGGCACGCAGTTGTGATCATGCGGTCCATACCCTTCGTCTTGGGGCTGGGCTGGTCTTTCGTAAGATCGGTGCGGGCCGGCACCGCTCGGATCAGCCGCGGGCGGGGGCCAGTTCGGGGGCCTCCAGGCGGAGGACGTCGGAGGCGGGCTGGGCGGTCGGCACCAGGTGCAGCCGGCTGACGCCGTCGGTGCTGCCCAGCGCGGCCCCGCAGGGGCAGGGCTCGTCGGAGAATCCGGCGAAGCGGTAGGCGACCTCCATCATCCGATTGCGCTCGGTGGCCCGGAAGTCAGCGGTCAGGTGCACCCCGGCGCGGTGGGCCTGGTCGGTCAGCCAGCGCAGCAGCGCCGTGCCGGCGCCGAGAGACACCACTCGGCAGGACGTGGCGAGCAGCTTGATCCGCCAGGCCTCGGGGGAGCGCTGGAGGAGGATGACGCCAACCGCGCCATACGGGCCGAAGCGGTCGGTGATCGTGGTGACCAGCACCTCGTGGCCGGGGTCGTCGATCAGGGCGAGCAGATCGGCCTCGGAGTAGTGCACCCCGGTCGCGTTCATCTGACTCGTGCGCAGGGTGAGTTCCTCCACCCGGGACAGCTCCTCGGCGGTCGCACGGGCGATCCGCATCCGGATGTCCAGCGAGCGCAGGAAGTCCGTGTCGGGGCCGGCGAACTCGACGCGCTCGGCGTCGCGCCGGAACGATGCCTGGTACATCGAGCGGCGGCGGCGCGAATCGACGGTGACCGTGGCCGGGGTGAACTCGGGCCGGGTGAGCAGCTCCTCGGCCTTCTCCGCGGTGTAGGTGCGGACGTCGGGCAGCACGTGGCGGACCTCGGCCCGCTCGAACGGCTGGTCGTCGATGAAGGCCATGGTGCTCGGCGCGAAGTTGAGGTCCTCGGCGATCCGGCGGACCGACTCCGACTTCGGGCCCCAGCCGATCCGGGGGAGCACGAAGTACTCCGCGATGCCGAGCTGTTCCAGCCGCGCCCACGCGTGGTCGTGGTCGTTCTTGCTTGCGACCGAGTTGAGGATGCCGCGCGAGTCCAGCTCGACGATCGTCTCGCGCAGGCCCGGCCTGAGCGACACCTCGCCGTCCTCCAGCAGCGTGCCCTTCCACAGTGTGTTGTCCAGGTCCCAGACCAGGCACTTGACCATGGTCGTGGCACCGCCGTTCGCCGTCGCGTCCTCCGGGTCCACTGTCGTCCCTTCCTTCCTGTGACCGCGGCCCGCGGGCCCGGGCGTCACCTCGTGGTCGTCAGCGCGTGCTGAGCCAGGATGAGTTCGCAGATCTCGCTGCTGCCCTCGATGATTTCCATGAGCTTGGCGTCGCGGTGGGCCCGCGCCACCACGTGCCCGTCGCGGGCCCCCGCCGAGGCCAGCACCTGGAGCGCCCGCTCGGAACCGCGCGCGGCACCGGTCGCCGCCACGTGCTTGGCCAGCACCGCGGCCGTCACCACGTCGGGGCTGCCCTCGTCCCACAGATCGGCGGCGTGCTCACAGGCCCGGCCGGCGCTCTGTTCGGCGATCAGCAGCTCGGCGAGGTGCCGGGCCACGAGCTGGTGCTCGGAGAGCCGGGTGCCGAACTGCTCCCTGCCGCCGGCGTGCCGGACGACCTCGCTCAGACAGGCGCGCAGGATGCCGACACAGCCCCAGGCCACGGACATGCGTCCGTAGCTGAGTGCGGTGGTCACGAGCAGGGACGGAGTGCGGTCCACCCCTTCGAGCAGGGCGTCGGCCGGCAGCCGTACACCGTCCAGCCGGATGCCGGCGTGTCCGGCCGCGCGGCAGCCGTACGCATCGGTGATCCGCTCGATACGCACCCCGGGGGCCGTCGCCGGCACCACGACGGCCCCCGCGCCGTCCTCCGTGCGGCCGAAGACGATCAGCAGGTCCGCGTAGGCCGCGTTGGTCGTCCACACCTTGGCCCCGTCGACGACGATCTCGTCGCCGTCGCGGGTGATCCGCGTGCGCAGAGCGGAAAGATCACTGCCGGCCTGCGCCTCGCTGAAGGCCACGGCGGCCAGCTCCCCGCTGGTCAGCCGGGGGACGATCGCGGCCTGCTGTTGCGCGCCGGCCAGTCGGCGCAGCGTCCAGGCGGCCATCCCCTGAGAGGTCATCACGCTCCGCAGGGAGCCGCTCAGCGCGCCCACGTGCGCGGTGAGTTCGCCGTTGCGCCGGCTGGTGAGCCCGAGCCCGCCGTGGGCCTCCGGCACCTGCGCGCAGAGCAGGCCCTTGGCGCCGAGCCCGCGCAGCAGCTCCAGTGGGATCTCACCCGTGCGCTCCCACTCCGTGGCCGAGTCACCGACCAGATCGGTGAAGACCCGCTCCTCGGCGCCCGGCCCGGTCGTGCGGGGGAAGGCTCCACGCGCCGCCGCGCCGGTGGCTGTCGCGTCACTCACCGCCGGTGTCACCCGTACCGGCGGTGCCGGGGGCGTCGGTCGCTCCCGGGCCCAGCCTGCGGACCAGACGGACCATCGTGTCGACCGTGCGGAAGTTGTCGAGCATCAGGTCGGCGCCGCTGATGGTGACGGCGTAGGTCTTCTCCAGGTGGACGACGAGCTGCATGGCGAACAACGACGACATGCCGCCGACGGCGAAGATGTCCTGATCCGCCTCCCAGGTCGTCTTGGTCTTGGCCTCCAGGAACGCCAGCAGCTCGGCGGCCACGTCGTGGCCGGCCGGTGCCACGGCGGCCCCCGCCAGGTCGGAGGACTCGGTCATCGTGTGCTCTCCTCGTAGTCGTAGAACCCCCGGCCGCTCTTGCGGCCGAGCTCTTGCCGCCGGACCTTCTCCAGCAGCAGTTCGCTCGGGCGGAAGGACTCGGATCCCGTCCGCGCCTGCATCACCAGGAGCGAGTCGGCGAGGTTGTCCAGGCCGATGAGGTCCGCGGTGGCCAGAGGCCCGGTACGGTGGCCGATGCAGTCGCGCATGAGCCGGTCGACGGTCTCCGGTGTGGCGCGCCCCTCATGGACCACCTCGATCGCGTCGTTGATCATCCGGTGCAGGAGGCGGCTGGTCACGAAGCCCGGGCCGTCGCCGACGACGATGCCCTCGCGCCCCAGCCCCGCCAGCAGCTTCTGCACCTCGGCCGCCGCGGCGTCGCCGCTGCGCGGTCCGAGGACAACTTCCACCGTGGTGATCAGGTAGGCCGGATTCATGAAGTGCACCCCGACGAGGTCCTCGGGATGCGGCACGGCGTTCGCCATCTCGTCGATGGGGAGTCCCGACGTGTTGCTGATCAGCGGTGTTCCGGGGCTCACCGCGGCCGCGAGGCCGGCCAGCACCGCGGCCTTCTCCTCAGGGTCCTCGGTGACCGCCTCGATCACGGCGCACGCTCCCGCCGCGGCGTCCGTGCCCATCGCCGTGGTCAGCGCGCCCGCGGGCCGGTCGGCGGGCAGCGCGCCCATCATCCGGGCCGTGCGCACATGGAGTTCGACCTTGTCCGGGGCGGCCGCGCGGGCCTCGGCGGAACGGTCGATCAGGATGACCCGGTGACCGTGGCCGACGGCGAGCGCGGCGATGGCCGTGCCCATGACGCCGGCTCCGACCACGACGAGTGGGCGATCCGCGGTGTTGTCCGGCACAGAACCTCCAAGTTCCCCGGGGACGATCGGACATCTGAGGTGCCGTCGGCGGGCCTCTCGCGAGGCGCCATTCACGGCAACAATTCAAGATTCTCACCCGAGGAATGCGAGACGATCCATTAATTGCCGTGGACTTTGTCATCTAGTGCCCGCCGAGCACTTTGTCATCTCGCGCTTGCCCATTAAGCAGGCCGCCTCTAGCGTCCGGGGAACCCGAAGACGTCCACAGTTTCCCGCCGCTCAGCGCCAGACGTATGTTGCCAAAAACCCCGAGCTCCCCTCGAAGGATTTCTCAATGGCTCATATCGCCTTCTTCATCCTCCCGGTCGCCGGGCATCTGAATCCCACGCTGGGCGTCGCCGAGGAGCTGGTGGCGCGCGGCCACCGCGTGACCTACGCGCTGCCCGAGGAGATGGCGGACCGAGCCCGCCGGGTCGGCGCCGGGGTGGTCACCTACCCGATGGACAAGGAGCGGTTCCTCGCGCAGATGGTGCCGCGGCAGGACTCGGACGAATACACCGACGAGGGCGAGTTCGTCCGCGTGCTGGAGTGGCTGCTGGACATGACGGCGGCCACCCTGCCGCTGCTGGAGCCGCACTTCGCCACGGACCGCCCGGACGTGATCGTGAACGACCCGTCCTCGCTGTGGACCGGGCGGCTGCTCGCGGACCGGTGGGGCATCCCCGTCATCCGCAGCACCCCCACCTACGCCACCAACGAGCACTGGTCGCTGCACCCGCCGGTCGACGCGACCGAGCCGCCGGACGACCCCCTGCTGCGGGATCTGCTCGGCCGGATCGGCCGTCTGCTGGAGGAGCAGGGGGCCAAGAACGACCTCGCCGCGTTCACCGAGGTGATCCACGGCGGCCCCGCCCTGCTCTACATGCCCCGGTCCTTCCAGTACGCGGGCGACACCTTCGACGACCGGCACCACTTCGTCGGCCCGTGCTCGCCCGGCGTGGCCTTCCACGGCACCTGGGAGCCGCCGGAGGGCGACCGGCCGCTGGTCATGGTGAGCCTGGGCACCCTTTACAACGAGCGGCCCGACTTCTTCCGCACCTGTCTGGAGGCGTTCCGCGACGAGCCGTGGCACATCGTGCTGGTGCTCGGCGGCGGGGTCGACCCGAAGGAGCTGGGCCCACTGCCCGACAACGTCGAGGTGCACGACTTCGTGCCGCACGGCGATCTGCTGCCGCACGCCGACCTGGTGGTGAACCACGGCGGAATGAGCACGGCCATGGACACCTTCTCGCACGGTGTCCCGGTCGTGGCGGTTCCGGTGATGCCGGAGCCGCGGGCGACCGCGCGCCGGATCGCCGAACTCGGCCTGGGCGCACAGCTTCTGGCATCCGAGCTGACACCCGAGAGCCTGCGCGACACGGCGCGGCGGGTGATCGTCGACGAGGGCATCAAGGAGCGGGTGGCGGACATGCGTGCCCGGATCCGCGCCGCCGGCGGAGCCGTAGCGGCGGCCACGGCCGTCGAGGGGCTGCTGCCCTGAGCGGGCCGGACGACCGGGGACACCACCATGCGCGTTCATACCATGGCGGTACGCGGAGCGTACCGCGTCGAGCCCGAACCCATCCCGGACCACAGGGGCCTGTTCTACGAGGCGCTGCGGTACGAGGTGCTGCGGGAGGCCACCGGGCACGCGATCGATATCCGGCAGGTCAACTACACCGTCTCCAAGCGGAACGTGCTGCGCGGCATTCACAGCACCACGGTGCCGCCCGGCCAGGGGAAGATCGTCACCTGCGTGCGGGGCGAGGCGCTGACCATGGTCGTCGACCTGCGGACCGGCTCGCCCACCTTCGGCGCACACGACGTGCTGAAGCAGGACTCGATGTCCGGCACCGCCGTGTACCTGCCCGACGGCCTCGGCCTGGCCTACCTCGCGCTCGGCGACGACACCTGCATGAACTACCTGTGCACCCGGGAGTACGTGCACGGCACCATCATCGACGTCGACGCCCTCGACCCCGAACTGGGCCTGCCCTGGGACCTTGAGGCACCGCCGATCAGGTCCGCGCGCGATGCCGCGGCTCCCACGCTCGCCGAGGCGGCGGCCGGGGGCCTGCTGCCCGCCTACGAACAGCTCTGTCCGCGCTGACGCCCAGGGTCGTCGGCTCGTGACATGTGCGCCGCGCGTGGGCGTCTCACAATCCGGCAGTGGCCCGACGATCTCTTCTGGATGGACGACATGAAACGCGATCTAGGGGATCTCGCGCTGTTCGGAGGGCGCGCCGGTTTCCTTCAGCCGCTTCTTGTGGGCCGCCCCAATCCGGTTGACCGCGCCCGGTTGTTCGCCCGGCTGACCTGGGCGTTGGACAACCAGTGGCTCACCAACGGCGGGCCGCTGACTCAGGAGTTCGAGCAGCGGATCGCCCACGTGGCCGGCGTCCGGAACTGCGTGGCGACCTGCAATGCCACCGTGGCTCTCCAACTCCTCGCACATGCCGCGGAGTTGACCGGCGAGGTGATCATGCCCGCGCTGACGTTCGCGGCGACCGCGCACGCCGTGCGGTGGCTCGGGCTGGAACCGGTCTTCTGCGACATCGACCCGCTCACCGGTTGCCTGGATCCTCAGCAGGTGCGGGCCGCCCTCTCCCCCCGCACCCGCGCCGTCCTGGGGGTGCACCTGTGGGGCAGGCCCTGCGACGTCGACGGCCTGGAGAAACTGGCCGCGGACGCGGGGATCCGGTTGTTCTTCGACGCGGCACACGCGTTCGGCAGCACCTCGGCCGGCAGGCCGATCGGCCGGTTCGGTGACGCCGAGGTGTTCAGCTTCCACGCGACGAAAGTCGTCCATTCCTTCGAGGGCGGCGCGGTCGTCACCGATGACGACGAGCTGGCCCACCGCGTCCGTTCCCTCCACAATTTCGGAATCGGCCTGGAAGGCGTCAGTTCCGCCGGGGGCACCAATGCGAAGATGAGCGAGGCATCGGCGGCCATGGGGCTGACGTCCCTCGACACGTTCGAGGAGGTCGTGCGGCACAACCGGAAGAATCATGAGCACTACCGCACCGAACTCTCCGGAGTGCCGGGGGTGACCGTCGTCGGATTCGACGAGAACGAGCAGAACAACTACCAGTATCTGATCGTGGAGATCGACGAGGAGATCTCCGGGCTCCACCGCGATCTGCTGCTCGACGTGCTGAGCGCCGAAAACGTGGTGGCCCAGCGCTACTTCTCACCGGCCTGCCACCAGTTGGAGCCGTACCGGTCCCGCCGGGAGACACACCTGCCGCACACCGAACGCCTCTCCGCGCGGGTCCTCGCCCTGCCGACCGGATCGACGGTCTCCCGTGAGGACATCCGCCGGGTGTGCGACATCGTGAGGGTGGCCGCCACCCACGGCGGCGAGCTGACTGCCCGCCGGCGCCGGGCGTCTCCCGGTGGCCGGTGGAGAACCCCGCACGCAACGGCCGGTTTCCAGCAGACGAGGGTGGGATGATCCATGGCCAGGCACGGAGCTGTGGCGGACAGCGTGTCGGACTGCACCCTTCCCGGCGGTGATCCGGCGGCCGCGGCCGAGGCTCTCCGGCACGAAATGGTCACCGGCGGCCGTATGACGGACGCGGAGGCGCGCAAGGCGGCGGGCCATCTGGTGCGACTGGCACGGATCTACGGCACCGCCCCTTTCACCCCGCTGGAGAAGGCGCGTGCCGACATCGGCGTCGGCCGGCCCGCCTTCCGCCACCTCCTGGACGTCTTCGGGACCGTCCCGCAGTTGCGCTCGGCCGTGGAGAACGGCCCCGCCGGCAAGTACTGGACGAACACCCTGCTGCCGCTGGAACGGCGGGGTGTCCTCGACGCCGCTCTGCACCGCAGGCCGGCGTTCCCGTATTCGGTCGGGCTGTACCCGGGGCCGACCTGCATGTTCCGGTGCCACTTCTGCGTACGTGTGACCGGTGCGCGCTACGCTCACTCCGCCCTGGACGAGGGCAACGCGATGTTCGCCGCGCTCATCGACGAGATGCCGACGGACAACCCCGACGCCATGTACCTGTCGGGCGGTCTGGAACCGCTGACCAATCCCGGCCTGGGCTCTCTCGTCCGGAGGGCCGCCGGCCGGGGATTCCGCCTCACCCTGTACACCAACGCATTCGCGCTCACCGACCGAACGCTGGAGCGGCAGGACGGCCTGTGGAGGCTGCATGCGGTACGCACCTCGCTGTACGGGTTGAACGACGACGAGTACGCGGCGACCACCGGGAAGAAGGCCGCGTTCGGACGGGTGAAGGCCAACCTCCAGCGGTTCCAGCGGCTGCGCTCCGAACGCGCCGAACCGGTCAGGCTCGGCCTCAACTACATCGTGCTGCCCGGACGCGGCCGGCGCCTGCTCGACCTCGTCGACTTCGTCGCCGGGCTCAATGCGGCGGCGCCCGACCGGCCGCTGGACTTCGTCTCCCTCCGCGAGGACTACAGCGGCCGCCCCGACGGGCGGCTCACCGGTGCCGAGCGAGCCGAACTCCGGGACGCGCTGACCGGCTTCCGGGAGAAGGCCGCGGCCATGACACCCACGCTGCACATCGACTACGGGTACGCGCTGAACGCCCTCATGGCCGGAGCCGACACCGAACTCGTGCGCATCAGGCCGGAGGACATGCGGCCGACCGCGCACCCGCAGGTGGCGGTCCAGGTCGATCTGCTGGGCGATGTCTACCTCTACCGCGAGGCCGGTTTCCCGGAACTGCCCGGGGCGGACCGCTACAGCATCGGACGGATCTCCCCCGGGACGACGCTGGCTCACGTGGTGGAGCGCTTCGTGACCCGCGGCCGGGGGATCCTTCCGGCCGAGGGTGACGAGTACTTCATGGACGGGTTCGACCAGGTGGTCACCGCGCGGCTGAACCAACTCGAAACCGATACGGCCGACGGGTGGGCGGACCGCCGCGGCTTTCTTCGCTAGCCGTGCCTCGGCAATCCTTTGTCCCTTCTGGTTGCTCGGAGGAGAAATGACGCAACGGCGCCTGCTGCTGCGCGACATGGTGCGCATTCGGTGTGTGGAGGAGGAACTGGCCGACGTCTACCGCGACGAACAGGAAATGCGGACGCCCGTCCACTTCTCCATCGGCCAGGAGGCGACGGCGGTCGGCGTGTGCGCCGCCCTGCGACGCGTGGACGTGGTCTACGGCGGACACCGGTGCCACGCCCAGTACCTCGCGAAGGGCGGTGACCTCACCGCCATGGTCGCGGAGCTCTACGGGAAGCAGAGCGGCAGCGCGGCCGGCCGTGGCGGATCCGTCCACCTCACCGACCGGGCCGCCGGATTCGGCGCCTCGTCCGCCATCCTCGGAGAGATGATCTCCGTCGCCGTCGGGGCGGCCTGGTCTTTCGCCCTGCGCGGTGAATCACGGGTCGCCGCCACCTTCTTCGGCGACGGCGCCTCCGAGGAGGGCGTCTTCCACGAGTCGCTGAACTTCGCCGCTCTGCACCGCCTCCCCGTCGTCTTCGTATGCGAGAACAACCAGTACTCCCTGTCCTCGCCGCTGCCCGCGCGCCAGCCGCCGGGCACCAGCATCAGCGGGCGCGCCCGCGCCTACGGGATACCCGCGCGACGCGTCGACGGCAACGACGTGTTCGCCGTCTCCGAGGCCGCACAGGACGCCGTGCGGCGATGCCGCCGGGGAGACGGGCCCGCTTTCCTGGAACTCGACACCTACCGCTGGCGCGAGCATGTGGGCCCTCATTGGGACTACGACGTCAGCGGCCGCCCGAAGTCCGACGTCGACTCCTGGGTCGCGCGCTGTCCCATCCGCCGGGCGGCGGAGACCCTCAGCGCGTCCGATCCCGGCATCACGGACGAACTCGCCGCCTGGACACGGGAGTTCCGCGCCGAGGTGCACGAGGCCGTGGCCGCGGCCAAGGCGAGTCCGTTCCCCGCCGTGGCGGACCTGCTCGCGGGCACATACGAGAGCTGACGGGAGAGACCGGCGATGCGGAAGATCACATACTGCCAGGCGATCAGTGAAGCCACGGTGCAGCGCATGGAGGCCGACCCCGAGATCATCCTCGTGGGGCAGGGCGTCGACGACTACAAGGGCGTGTACGGGACCACCAAAGACGCCTTCCAGAAGTTCGGTCCCTCGCGCGTCATGGATATTCCCAACGGTGAGAACGCGTTCGCGGGCATAGCCGTCGGCGCCGCTTCCATGGGCATACGGCCGATCGTCGTCCACACCCGGGACGACTTCATGTTCCTGGCCATGGACGCGATCTTCAACCTGGCTGCCAAGTGGCGTTACATGTACGGCGGCCAGGGCGGTGTACCGGTCGTCATGCGCGGCATCGTGGGCCGCGGCTGGGGGCAGGGCGCCACCCACTCGCAGAGCCTCCAGTCACTGTTCGGGCACTTCCCCGGGCTCCACGTCGCGACCCCGGCCTCGCCCGCCGACGCGAAGGGCCTCCTCGTCAGCGCCCTACAGGCTGAAACGCCCGTTGTGCTGTTGGAGAACCGGGGCCTGTACGGCGTCGAAGGAGAGGTTCCCGAGCAGCCTCTCGCGGTCCCGTTCGGCGTCGGCAGGATCGCGCGCACCGGCGACGACGTCACCGTCGTCGCCGCTTCCCTCATGGTCCACGAGGCGGAGCGCGCCGCCGACGCCCTGCGAGAACAGCACATCGGCGTCGAGGTGATCGACGTACGGAGCATCCGCCCCTTGGACGACGCCCTGATCTGCGCATCGGTGGCGAAGACCGGGCGCCTGGTCGTCGCCGACACGAGCTGGGCCCGTTACGGATTCGCGGCGGAGGTCGCCGCCGTGGTGGCCGAGAACATCCACGACGCGCTCCGGGCACCGGTCCGCAGAGTCACCCCGCCCGACTGCCCGGCCCCCGTGTCATGGCCACTGGAGGAGGCGTTCAACCCGAAGGCGGAGACGATCGCCCGGGCCTGCCTGGAGACCCTGCGCAGCGATCGTCGTTCCGTACCGAAGCTACGGGACGTCATGTCGGGGTTCACCGGACCGTACTGAGGGCGCGATCCGGGAAGTCGAGTGTGCTCCGCCGGAGAATCGTCTATGGTGGGAAGCGTGTGAGATTCGACAGTGACCTCTGCGACGCGGCGCTGGGCGTAACGCCCCTAGCGGCCTCTTGTTGGGCTGCCCGGCGGGATGACTCCCCGGGAAGGGCTCGGCAGCGCTGTTCGTGTGCCCCTCAGTCGTCGCGGACGAGAATCCCCGGCCTTGGCTCTGTCCTTGCCCTCGGTCTTTCCCCCCGTTGCGCCGCATTCGTCTCTTCGGCGGGTTTCCCGTGGCGTCGGCCGTGTTCCTTACCGCCCGTGTGCGCCCGGGCCCCCTGTCGGCGCCCCGCCCACGGCCCCTCCCGTGAAAGGATCCACATGACTCATTCCGAAGGTTCCACCGCCCAGCAGCAGCGCGCCCAGGCCCTGATGGACGAACGCCTCGCGCCGGTGGGCACCGACGGTTTCGACGGCGAGCAGTACGACCGTGAGGAGCGGGCCGCGCTGCGCCGGGTCGCCGGTCTCTCCACCGAGCTCTCCGACGTCACCGAGGTGGAATACCGGAAACTCCGCCTGGAGCGGGCCGTGCTCGTCGGGGTCTGGACATCGGGCACCGCGGACGAGGCCGAGAGTTCGCTCGCCGAGCTGGCCGCGCTGGCGGAGACGGCCGGCGCCATGGTGTGCGACGGGGTCATCCAGCGGCGGCAGAAGCCCGACCCGGCGACCTACATCGGATCGGGCAAGGCCGTCGAGCTGCGGGAGATCGTGACGGAGGCCGGCGCCGACACCGTGGTCTGCGACGGGGAACTCAGCCCCGGCCAGCTGGTCCACCTGGAGGACGTCGTGGGCGTCAAGGTGGTGGACCGTACGGCGCTGATCCTGGACATCTTCGCCCAGCACGCCAAGTCCCGTGAGGGCAAGTCCCAAGTGGCGCTGGCCCAGATGCAGTACATGCTCCCGAGGCTGCGCGGCTGGGGCCAGTCGTTGTCCCGGCAGATGGGCGGCGGGGGCGGGGGCGGCATGGCGACCCGCGGCCCCGGCGAGACGAAGATCGAAACCGACCGGCGGCAGATTCACGAGCGGATGGCCAAACTGCGGCGGGAGATCGCCCAGTTGAAGACGGGACGTGAGATCAAGCGCGAGGAGCGGCGGCGCAACCGGGTGCTGTCGCTTGCCCTCGCGGGCTACACCAACGCCGGTAAGTCCTCCCTGCTGAACCGGCTCACAGGGGCCGGAGTGCTGGTGGAGAACGCGCTGTTCGCGACCCTGGACACGACCGTGCGCCGGGCGGAGACACCGACCGGCCGCACGTACACCATCGCCGACACCGTGGGGTTCGTACGGCACCTTCCGCACCACCTCGTGGAGGCGTTCCGCTCCACCATCGACGAGGTCGCGGACGCGCACCTGGTGCTCCACGTGGTGGATGCGTCGCATCCCGAGCCGGAGGCACAACTCGCCTCCGTCCGGGAGGTCCTGCGCGAGGTCGGCGCGGGCGAGATCAAGGAGGTCGTGGTCCTCAACAAGGCGGACGCCGCCGACCCCGACGTCGTGACCCGCCTGCTGGAGGCGGAACCGGGCTCGATCGCCGTCTCCGCGCGCTCCGGACAGGGCATCGAGGAACTGCGGGACCTCATCGACGCCCTGCTGCCGCACCCCGAGGTGGAGGTCGAGGTCCTGCTCCCCTATACCTCGGGCGATCTGCTCTCGCGAGCCCACGAGGAAGGCGAAGTGCTGTCCGCCGAGCACACCGAGCGGGGCACCCTGCTCAAGGCGCGGGTGAGCCCCGAGCTGGCGTCCGCGCTACGGGCGTACCCGCAGCCGTGAGCCGGGGACGGGAGGGCCGGTCCACCGCCGGGCCCTCCCGCTCGCTTCCGCCGCTCCCGCACAGTGACGGTGCGGGGCAGACCTCACTCAACCCGCGACGATCAGAAGGACTCCTGAGTGCCGACAGCGCAACTCTCTCTGCAGGACATCACCAAGCGTTATCAGGACCAGGTCGTACTCGACCGGGTCGGTTTCACGATCAAGCCAGGCGAGAAGGTCGGTGTCATCGGGGACAACGGATCCGGCAAATCCACCTTGATCAAGATCCTCGCCGGGGTCGAGCAGCCCGACAACGGCCTGCGGAACGTGTTCGCGCCCGGAGGCGTCGGCTATCTCGCCCAGACGCTGGAACTACCGCTGGACGCCACGGTGCAGGACGCCGTCGATATGGCCCTGGCCGACCTGCGGGAACTGGAAGAGGGGATGCGGCGGACCGAGGCAGAGCTGGCCGAGCGGCCCGCTCAGGCAGGACACGATGCCGAACTGACCGCCCTGTTGGAGCGCTACGCGGCCCTGGTCGACCGGTACCAGGCCCGTGGCGGCTACGAGGCCGACTCCCGCGTGGAGATCGCGTTGCACGGGCTCGGGCTGCCGGGGCTGGCACGCGACCGGCAACTGGGCACCCTGTCCGGCGGTATGCGCTCACGTCTGGCCCTCGCCGCGACACTGGCCTCGGAGCCCGAACTGCTGCTGTTGGACGAGCCGACCAACGACCTCGACGACCGGGGCGTGGGCTGGCTGGAGGAGCACCTCCGCAAGCACCGGGGCACCGTCGTCGCGGTCACCCATGACCGGTTGTTCCTCGACCGGCTGACCACCACGATCCTGGAGGTCGACGCCGGCAAAGTGGCGCGCTACGGCAACGGCTACGAGGGCTATCTCACGGCGAAGGCCGCGGAACGGCAGCGCCGGCTGCAGGAGTACGAGGAGTGGCGCGCCGAGCTCGACCGCAACCGGGAGCTGATCGAGTCGAACGTGGCGCGGCTGGACAACATTCCCCGCAAGCTGCCGTTCGCCATCTTCGGCCATGGCGCCTTCCGGTCGCGGGGCCGTGGGCACGGCGCGATGGTCCGCATCCGCAACGCCAAGGAACGCGTCACCCGGCTGACCGAGAACCCCGTCGCGCCTCCCCCCGAGCCGCTGACATTCTCCGCCGACATCACCACCGAGGCCACGCAGCCGCAGGAGACGGTGGCCGAACTGACCGACGTGCGGGTGGGCGGCAGGCTGAGCGTCGACTCCCTGCGCCTCGCACCCGGAGAAAGACTGCTGATCACCGGCCCCAACGGAGCCGGCAAGACGACACTGCTGCGCGTGCTGTCGGGGGAGCTGACACCGGACTCCGGAACCGTGCGGGTGACGGGCAGGGTGGGGCACCTGCGGCAGGAGCAGACGCCCTGGGCACCCGGCCTGACGGTCATCGAGGCATTCAGCAGCGGGCGGGTCGGCACCCGCGACGAGCACAGCGAGGCGCTGTTGTCGCTCGGCCTGTTCAGCCCCGACGATCTGCGGCAGCGGGTGGAGGAGCTGTCGTACGGCCAGCGGCGCCGCGTCGAGCTCGCCCGCCTGGTGACCGAGCCGGTGGACCTGCTGCTGCTGGACGAGCCCACCAACCATCTGTCGCCTGCCCTTGTCGAAGAACTGGAAGAGGCCTTGACGGACTACCAGGGCGCTGTGGTCATCGTCACCCACGACCGCCGCATGCGATCCCGCTTCGACGGCTCCCACCTGACGCTCGACGGCGGGCGCGTCACCGAGTTCATCACCTCAGGATAGAAACCACGCGAGGTGCTTTTCACATGACGGAGATCTCACGCATCGCCCTGACGGAGTCGGCGGCCGACCTGATCCGCCGGCTGCGGGCGGAACACGGGCCGTTGATGTTCCATCAGTCGGGCGGCTGCTGCGACGGCAGCGCGCCCATGTGCTATCCGCTGGGCGAGTTCCGTACGGGCGCGTCCGATGTGCTGCTCGGCGAGCTGGAGGTGGACGGGGTCCAGGAGCCGGTGGGCTTCTGGATGTCCGCCTCGCAGTTCGAGCGGTGGCGGCATACGCATCTGACGGTGGACGTGGTGCCGGGGCGCGGCAGCGGATTCTCGCTGGAGGCGCCGGAGGGCGTCCGCTTCCTGATCCGCTCCCGGCTGCTGGACGCGCCGGAGTAGGGCACGCGGGCGGGCCGGTCGACCGGCCCGCCCGTACCTCCGTACGTACGGGGCTCAGCTGGCGTCGGCCAGCGCCAGGGTGTGCAGCCGCTCCGGGGGGCCGGGGCGGGCGTAGTACCAGCCCTGGGCGGTGTCGCAGCCCAGCATCCGCAGGTGCTCGGCCTGCACCGCCGTCTCGACGCCCTCCACCGTGACCGCCAGGTCGAGCGTGTGGGCCAGCGAGATGATGCCCTCCACGATCTTGACGTCGACGGGGTCGGCCGGGGCGCGCTGCATGCCGCGGGTGAAGGAGCGGTCCAGCTTGAGGGTGCTGACCGGGAGGCGGCGCAGATACGAGAGGTTGGAGTAGCCGGTGCCGAAGTCGTCCAGGGCGATGTCCACGCCCAGGTCGGCGAGTTGCCGCAGCGGCCGCAGGGCGTCCTCGTCGGCGCCGATGAGGTCGTTCTCGGTGACCTCCAGGCACAGGGCGCTCGGGCTCAGTCCGGCGTTCTCCAGGACCGCCACCGTGTCGGACACCAGCGTGGGGTGACCGAGCTGGCAGGGCGACAGGTTGACGTTGACCCGCAGTCGCTCGGCGTCGCACTCGGCGGCGTCCTGCCAGGCGCGGGCCTGCCGGGCGGCCTGCTCCAGCACCCAGCGGCCGAGCGGCACGATGAGGCCGGTGTCCTCGGCGAGCGGGATGAACTGGTCGGGGCCGAGCACCCCGTGCACCGGGTGGAGCCAGCGCACCAGCGCCTCCGCGCCGCGTACGGTGCCGTCGGCGAGCCGTACCAGCGGCTGGTACTCGATGAAGAACTCGCCGTTCTCCAGGGCCGACGGCAGCCCGTTGCTGAGGCTGTGACGGGCGATCACCCGGGCGCTCTCGTCGGCGTCGGCGAGTTCGTAGCGGTTGCCGCCCGCGGCCTTGGCCCGGTACATGGTGATGTCGGCGCTGCGCAGCACCTCGGCCCGGCAGATCTCACCGGCCCGCCCGTCGACGACGCCGATGCTGGCCCGTACCCGCAGCTCCCGTCCCTCGACCTGGACGGGGTCGGCGAGCGCGGCGAGCATCCGGCGGGCCATCGCGGTGCCGTCCGCCTGCGCGGCGGGCCCGGTGACCAGGGCCAGGAACTCGTCGCCGCCGACCCGGGCGATCAGCTCGTGCGGGGAGGTCACGCACCCCTGGAGCCGTTCGGCGACGGCCCGCAGCATCCGGTCCCCCGCCACGTGCCCGAGGCTGTCGTTGACGGCCTTGAAGCCGTCGAGGTCCAGGTAGCACACGCCGAAGCGCTGGGCGTCGGCCGCGGCGGCGAGCACCTGGTCGAGGCGTTCCAGGAGCAGCGTGCGGTTGGGCAGCCCGGTCAGCTCGTCATGGGTGGCCTCGTAGCGCAGCCGTTCGCGCAGCAGCCGGTGCTCGGTGATGTCCTCGGCGAGCGCCAGCTGGTACTGGGGAGCGCCATTGGAGTCGCGGAGCAGGGTGACGGTGAGATTGGTCCACAGCACGCTGCCGTCGTCGCGGTAGTGCGGCTTCTCGATGCGGAAGTGGTCGCGTTCGCCCGTGACCAGCTCGCGGTACAGCTCGTGGACGCCCGGCGCGTCGTCGGGGTGGACGAACTCGGTGACGTTGCGGCCGGGCCGGAAGAAGGAGGCTCCGCCGAACATCCTGGCCATCGCGTCGTTGACGACGAGGACTTCGCCGTCGAGCCCGGCGATCCCCACACCGATCGCCGCGCCCTCGAACACGGCCTGGAACTTGGCCTCGCTCGCGTGCAGCGCCTTCTCGGCCTCGATACGGGCGGTCAGCGCGGCGTGGGAGAGGGCCTTCCGCTCGTCGCGCTCGCGCTCGCGCAGCTCCCGCACGAAGCCGGCGGCGAGCGCGTGTTGCAGCCGGGCGCAGCGGGCCCGTACGTCCTCGTCGCCGGTCGTCCGGTCCGGCGAGGAGTAGAGCACCAGATAGGCGTCGATGACGCCCAGGATCGCGGGCAGTGCCTCGGGTTCGGCGCACTGGGCGTCCACCAGCGCGGCGCCCACCTCGTAGGCGTCGGCCGTGTCGAAGGGGGCGGTGCGCAGGGCCTCGCTCAGCCGGCGGGCCAGCGGCAGCAGATAGTCCTCGAACTCGTCAAGGGTCATGGCGGTGGCCGCCATCGGGTGGACGGCCCGGCTCCAGATCGCCGCGAACCGCCGCAGCCTGCCGTTGTCCGCCTCGGCGTCCTCGACGTCCTCGGCGCCGTCCCGACGTCTCGGCCCGCCCGGCGTCGAGGTCATATCGCACGCCTCGCCGGAGGGACGCCACCTGGGGCAGGTTCGTTTTCGCCTGTGGCGTCGATGTCCGCGCCTGTGGCGTAGATGCCCGCCGGCCGCCAGGTGGCTTTCAAGTCCCGCACTTCCTTCGCCCTCTTCCGGCTTTCGGGGCCGCCCTCGGGGTCGTCCGCGTCCTCGGGGCAGTGGAGCACGACGAAGAGCGGCAGGGCAACCCGCTGCTGAGGCGAGATTACTGATCAACCGTTGGCTGAGGAAAGGAAAAATGGACATTGGCCATCCGGATGTACGCGCGAAGAGGGGAGAAGCCGGGAGAAGCCGGGCATCGGTCGGCGGCGCCCGGGTGGGGCGCCGCCGTGGGGAGGGTGGGTTCGGTGGGGTTCAGCGGTTGCGGCTGCGGAACCCCCAGCCGGATGTGCGGGTCTCACCGGTCTCTTGGGACTCTTCGGCCCCTTGGGACTCTCGCATCTCCTGGGACTCCTGAATCCCTCGGGTATCTTGCTCCCCTTGTGCCCCTTGGGGCTCCTGGGCCTCTTGGTAGCCCCGGGTTTCCTGGGCTGCCTGGGCTCCCTGGGCCTCGGTGCCCCTGGCGGTGGGCTCGCCGGTCATGCGCGTCCCCGCGTTCTCGATCTCCCCTCTCTCGGTGATCTCCACATGACGGGGTTTCACGGCCTCCGCCTTCGGGACGGTGATGGTGAGCACACCATCGGCCATCCCGGCCCTGACGGCCTCGGTGTTGACCTCGGCGGGCAGCAGCATCCGGTACTCGAAGCGCCCGGTGCGGCGGGTGCTCCGGCGCAGCACGCCCTCGCGCTCGCGTTCCCCGATCTCGCCGGAGACGGTCAGCTCCTGGCCGCTCACCTCCACGTCCACGTCCTCGCGCCGGACGCCGGGGAGGTCCACCTCGACCCGGTAGGCGTCGTCGGCCTCGCTGACGTCGGCGGCGGGCGCCCAGGCGGTGAGGGCTGGCGGGGTGGCGCCGACGGTGGATTCGAGGAGTCCGCCCATCTGGCTGAGCAGTTCGTCGAATTCCGCCAGGGGGTTGCGGCTCCAGCCCCGGGGGCGTTCGAGGGGGCCTGCGCCCCGGTGTCGTCGGACGGGCATGCTCATCGTCCTTCACCTCCGTGGTGATGGTTCTCGGCAGGTCAGACCAGGGCCTCGTGGACGTAGCACCACCGCCATTCCTCGCCCGCCTCCAGGGGCTCGACGATGGGATGGCTCGCCGCGGCGGCATGGGCGCGGGCGTGCTTGAGCGGGGAGGAGTCGCAGCAGCCGACATGTCCGCAGGTCAGGCAGAGCCGCAGATGCACCCAGGGCGATCCCAGGCGCAGGCACTCCTCGCACCCCTGCGGGGTGTTCGGGGCGACCGGGCGCACCATGGACAGATGCGGGTCGGACTCGATGGCCATGGCGTCGCCCTCCTCGCCGTAGCGGATGCTCGCGTCGCCGCCAGTGGCCGGACCATTGACCGGACCACGTGCGGGACGGAGGCCCACGCCGTCAGGGTGACAAGGCGGGACGAGGGTGTGCCTGCGCCCCCGAGGTCGAAAATACGACCCTGAATTCACCCTCTTGTGGTGATTCGCCGGGATATGGGTATTCCGGTAGGGAGGGACGCGCCGAGGACGCCCGGAGTGACCGCATGGCCCCATCAGGTGTCGCCGATGAGCTGATGCTGCGCTGTCTGACGATGTTCGACAGCCAGGACGAGACGGAGATCTTGCGCCGGGCGATGGCCCAGGTCAGCACGGTCGGCCCGGGCCGCGCCGAGGCGGGCTATCTGCTGCTCGGCGGCGGCTTGGTGCGCTGCCCGGACGACGGCCACGGCCACCGGGCGACCTCGGCCCTGGACGCGCGGGTCAGGGAGCTGGCGGGCCGGGACGGGCCGGTGCGCTTCCCCCGGCGGGCCTGGGGGTGGGCGTTCGCCCTGCGCGAGCCGGACGGACTGCGTGAACCGGAGAGGCCGCGCGAGCCGGACGGCCTCCCGGCACCGGACAGGCCTGTACCGGGCGGGCCCGCACCGGGCGGGCTCCGGGGCGCGCTGGTGGTCAGCTCCCGGGACCGCCCCGGCGAGGAGGAGCGGTTCCTGCTCTCCCTCCTGGTGCACCAGACCTCCGCGGCGCTGTCCATCGCCGCCGCCCACCGCCGGGAGCGGGCCCAGGCCGCCGAGCTGCGCCGGGCCCGGGGCGAGCGGGAGGCGATGCGGCGGCGGCTGGACCGCGCCCTCTCCGACCTGGGACATCTGCGCGAGGTGCACGACGCCCTCGCCCGGGCCGCCGCCCGTGGCGACGGCGAGGCGGGGATCGCCCGGGCGCTGCACCGCGTCACCGGGCTGCCCGCCGCGGTCGAGGACCGGTTCGGCAACCTACGGGCCTGGGCGGGCCCCGGGCGCCCCGATCCGTATCCCAAGCCCGATCCGGCGCAGCGCGAGGAGCTGCTGCGCGACGCCGCCCGCCGGTCCCTCCCGGCCCGGCTGCGGGACCGGCTGGTCGCGGTCGCCGCGCCGCGGGGCGAGCTGCTGGGCGCGCTGTGCCTGGTGGATCCCGAGGCCCGGGCCGACGAGCGGGCCGTACGCGCCCTGGACCACGCCACGGCCGCGCTCGCCCTGGAGCTGGCGCACCGGCGTCAGCTGGCCGAGCTGGAGCTGCGGCTGCGCCGGGAGCTGGTGGACGATCTGCTCACGGGCGCGGACGACACCAGCGCATACGCCCGCGCCGAGGCGGTCGGCCACGATCTGCACGGTCCGCACCATGTGGTCGCGGCGCGCTGGGCGGACGGACCGGCGGACGACGGGTTCCTGCGGGCCGTCGGCCGGGCGGCCTCGGGGCTGGGGCTGCGGGTGCTGCCGACCCGCCGCTCCGGGACGGCGGTGCTGGTGGTGCGGGGCGGTCCGGCCGAGCGCGCGCTGCACACGGCGCTCAGCCGGGAGCTGGGCTCCCCGGCCGGGGCGGTCGGGGTCGGCGGCCGCTGCGACACCCCGCAGGAGGTGCCCCGTTCGTACCAGGAGGCGCTGCGCGCGCTGGAGGTACGGCAGGGCTCGCACAGCGCGTACGGCATCACCTTCTTCGACGATCTGGGCCTGTACCGCATCCTGCGCACCGGAAAGGATCAGCGGGAGGTCGAGCAGTTCGTACGGGAGTGGCTGGGCCCGCTGCTCGACTACGACGCGAAGCACCACACGGCCCTGGTGGAGACCCTGACCGCGTACTTCGACCGCGGCGGCAAGTACAGCGAGACGGCCGCCGCCCTGGTCGTCCACCGCTCCACGCTGCGCTACCGGCTGCAGCGGATCCGCGAGATCAGCGGCAGCGATCTGACGGACGTGGACAGCAGGCTCAACCTCCAGGTGGCCACCCGCGTCTGGAAGATCATGCGGAGCGGGCCCGAGTGAACCGCTCCTCGGCGGGCACTCGCACGGACGGTCCTCAGCGAGGAGGTGGGCTCCGAGATGAGCGAGAAGCACACGAGCGACAAGAACACGAGCGTGGTGCGCAGCCTGCTGGACCGGCAGGGCACGACGTACGCGGCCGAGGCCGGTATCACCCTGCGGAACACCCCCGGCTCCCTCTACCAGCTGCTGGTGCTGGCCCATCTGCTGTCCGCCCGGATCAAGGCGGACATCGCGGTGGCCTCCGCCCGCGCCCTCTTCGACGCCGGAATGCGCGATCCGCGGAAGATGGCCGACGCCACCTGGCAGCAGCGCGTCGACGCGCTGGGCGAGGGCGGCTACCGCCGTTACGACGAGCGGACCGCGACCCAGCTCGGCGAGGCGGCCGAGCTGGTGCTGCGCGAGTACGACGGGGATCTGCGGCGGATGCGCGAGGCCGGGGACCCGAAAAAGCTGCTGCGGGAGATCACCGGCATCGGTCCTTCCGGGGTCGACATCTTCCTGCGGGAGGCGCAGGGCGTCTGGCCGGAGTTCGCGCCGTACTTCGACCGCAAGGCGCAGGAGGGCGCCGAGCGCGTCGGCCTGCCGAAGAGCGCCGCGTCCCTGGAGAAGCTGGTGTCCGCCAAGGACCTCCCCCGGCTCGCCGCTGCCCTGGTCCGGGTGGCGCTCCACGCCGACGCCGCCCAGGAGGTGCGCGCCGCCGCGTAACCCGCCGGTCAGTAGCCGACCCGCCACTGCGGCGCCGGCCCCGGGGACTTCCGCCGCGGCCAGCGGACGGGCGGCGGACGTCAGCCGAGCGTGCCGTAGCGCCGCAGCAGCCACACCCCGAACGCGATGGAGAAGACGTACACGATCGCGTCCCACCAGTCCGAGGCCGAGCCCGGCGAGCGGATCTGGAAGAAGTCGTCCAGGGTGTGGACGACGACCAGGGGCCAGATCGAGCCGATCGCGTGACGCAGCCCGGCGCAGGCGAAGCCGAAGAGCCCGGCGGACAGCATCTGCCACAGCGTGTCGTCCAACGCGGCGCCGAAGAACAGGTAGTTCTGGACATGGCCCACGCCGAACAGGACACCGACGACGACCGCCGCCCGCATCGCCCCCAGCGGACCGAGCACCTGCTGCACCAGACCCCGGCTGTACGCCTCCTCGTTGACGGCCACCCACAGCAACGACACCAGCGAGCTGACGATCACGCGCGCGCCGCCGTCAAGGCCCGCGACGGCGTAGGAACACGCGACGACGAGCATGGGCACGCCCAGCCACCAGCGCCGCACCCGGCCGGGCGTCGCGACCCCGGACGCCCGCAGCCACCCCCACCGCCACAGCACGCACCAGACGCCCGCGAAGCAGACCGCGTTGACCACGACAGCGCCGAGGTCGGGAAACCAGGACGGAGCCAGCGGAGGCAGAATCACCTTGGCGAACAACACCAGCACCACGTGCCACGCGAGCGTCAACGCGACGGCGCCCCACAGCGGATGGCACGTGACATGGCCTTTCCACCGGCTCCCCACGGTCCGAGGATAGCGGCAGCCCGCTTGTGTGCGGCGCCTACGACCGCTGGGGCCTCAGGGAAGGTCGATCGGCAAGCTCATGCCGTCCAGTACACGGGCACACGGGCAGTCCCGCCGCTCCGGAAGCAGCTTCACGGCCTCCAGGATCACTCCGCGCAGCCGCTCGGTGTTCTCGGCGAAGACCTTGAAGACTTCCTCCTGGGAGACGCTGTCGTCGGCGTCGATGCCCGCGTCGAAGTCGGTCACCAGGGCGATGGAGGTGTAACAGAGCCCCAGCTCCCGGGCGAGTACGGCCTCCGGGTGCCCGGTCATGTTCACCAGGCTCCACCCGGCCGCTGCGAACCACTGCGATTCGGCGCGGGTGGAGAATCGCGGTCCTTCGACCACGACCATCGTGCCGCCGTCATGGGCCTCGACCCCCGCTCCCGCGGCGGCCTTCAGCACGGCCGTACGCCCGTGTCCGCAGTACGGGTCGGCGAACGACACGTGGACGGCGCCCCGGTCGTAGAAGGTCTGCACCCGGCCGCTGGTCCGGTCGACGAGCTGGTCGGGGACGGCGAGCTGTCCCGGGGCCCAGGTCCCGTCGCAGCGAGCCCACGGCGCAAGGGGCGAGGATCCTGCGTACGCCCAGGGAGCGCAGGGCCCATATGTTCGCCCGGTAGTTGATGGTGTGCGGCGCGAACGTGTGCCGTCTGCCGTGCCGCGGCAGGAAGGCCACGCGCCGGCCGCCGACATCGCCGGTGGAGATCGCGTCGGAGGGGGCACCGTACGGTGTCTGGACCGTCACCTCCTCCGCGTTCCGCAGCAGCTCGTAGAAGCCGCTGCCGCCGATGACGCCGATCTCCGCGACGTGTCGGTTCTCTGCCTCGGTCACGCTCGTTACGTTCCCTTCATCAGGTCGTCCAGGTCCCGTTCGTCCAGCGAACGGATCGTTGTGTGCCCCGGGACAGCCCGGGGGCGCGGATCGTCCGCCCGCCGTACGCCGGCCGTGCGCCAGCCGGCGCCGGCCGCGGCATCGAGCTCCTCGGCGGAATCGCTGAGGAACAGCGTCGTGCCGGCCGGCACACCGATCGTTTCCGTGATGTGCCGGTAGGAGTCGGTGGACTTCTTGCTCCCGGCCGTGTCCAGGTCGAAGTAGCCGTGCAGCAGCGGGGTGAGATCGCCGTACGGGGTGTGCGCGAACCAGTTCACCTGCGCCGCGACGGAACCGGAGGAGTAGATGTAGAGCGCCGCGCCCGACTTCTTCCAGCGGCGCAGTGCGTCGGGGACCTCGGCGTACACATGCCCGGAGAGGGAACCGTCGGCGTAACCCGCCGCCCAGATCCAGCCCTGGATCGTCTTCAGCGGAGGCGCCTTGACGTCCTGGTCGGTCCAGGCCGTGAGCGCCGCGACGGCCCCGGCTTCGTCCAGTGTCCCGGTCCGCAGGTGGTCCCGGATCTCCGCGAGGAGCTCCGCCGCCCGAGTCGTGCCGCGGTGCTCGGCGAACCACTGGGGAAGCCGCTCCCGCGCGTACGGGAAGAGCACGTCGTGGACGTGCGCCGCGGAGCCGACCGTGCCCTCGATGTCGAGGACGACCGCGGGTCCGGTCATCGGTCCCCCGCCAGCAGCTCGTCGAGGCGGGGGAAGTCCTGGGCGATCGGATCGCGGGTGAAGTCGCCCACCCAGCCTTCCTCTTCCTTGAAGAAGCGGATGGCGGCGAACTCCGGCCGCGGGCCCATGTCGAACCAGTGACGCGTGCCGGCCGGTACGGACAACAGGTCGCCCGCCTCGCACACGACCGCGTACACCGATCCCTCGATATGAAGGTAGAAGCAGCCGGTGCCGTGGGCGAAGAACCGTACCTCGTCCTCGGCGTGCCGGTGCTCCTCCAGGAAGGCGGAGCGGGCCTTGGCGGCGCGCTCCGCCCACTCCGGTCCGGAGGCGGGATGGAGCTGCGCCACGTCGACCAGGACGAGGCCGTCGCGGGCGCAGAGCGCGTCGACCTCGGTCCGGTAGGAGGCCAGCAGCTCTTCCTGAGTGGTGTTCGCGGTCACCGTGGCGCGCAGCTCCCAGTGGCCGTACTCCACGCCGAACTCTTTCAGTACGGCGCCGATCCGGGCCTCATCCCGTGTGCGCAGCACCACCTCGTCGGGCGCGTCCTGCGGCATTACCTGGAGCAGGGTCATCGGTTCACGGACTCCTTCACATCGGTGCGTTCGTCCCGGGCGCCGAGGACCAGCAGCTGGCAGATGGCTTCCAGGCACTCCAGCCGATTGCGGGCCTGGGCGAGGTCCTTGCCCCAGGTGGTGATGCCGTGGTCGGCGATCAGCAGGCCCGGGGGCGCATCGGGGTGGGCGGCGAGGTATTCCGCCGCCTCGTCCGCGATCCTCCGTACATCGGGCCAGTTGCGGAAGACCGGGAGCTCGGTCCGGGCGGGGTCGTCGAGGCCCAGGCCTTTGAGCAGTTCGAACCGGTCGAGCGGGAGTACGGCCGTACGGTCCCGCTCGCCGGTGCGGCACGCCACCACCGTGGCATAGGGCGAGTGCACATGGATGACCGCGCGGGCGTCGGTCGCACCGTAGACCGCCGCGTGGATCGAGGTCTCCGCCGAGGCCTTGAGCCGCCCCGGGACCAGTACGTCGCCGGTCGTGGCGTGCACGGCGACCATGTCTTCCGCGGTCAGGTCGCCCTTGTCGCGACCGCTGGCCGTGATCAGTGCCGTGGGTCCGCCGTCGTCCGGGAGGCGCACGGAGAGGTTGCCCGACGTGCCGGGCATCCAGCCGCGTGCGTACAGGTCGCGGGAGTACTCGGCGATCGATGTGCCGAAGGCGGTGTGCCGATCCTCGAGCGCCGTCATGCCGCCACCTCGCACAGGGACAGAAGTTCATAGGGCTTCAGCCGCTGGGCTCCGGGCAGGCCGGTGAGTTCGACGAGGACCACCGCTCCGGCGACCTTGGCCTGCGAGGCCTCGATGAGTTCGGCCGCCGCGAGGAGAGTGCCGCCGGTGGCGAGCACATCGTCCACGCACAGCACCCGCTCGCCCGGCGCGACGGCGCCCTGCCGGACCTCGAGGCGGTCCTCCCCGTACTCCAGCGCGTACCCGACGGAGTGCACCTGGCCGGGCAGCTTGCCGGGTTTCCGGACGAGGGTCAGCGGGACCCCGGAGCGCGCCGCCAGGACGGCTCCCAGGAGGAAGCCGCGGGACTCCACGGCGACGACACGGTCGAACTCGCCCGAGAAGTGCTCGCGCACATGGTCGGCGGCGTCCCGCAGCAGGCCGGGTTCGGCGTAGAGCGCGGAGAGGTCCTGATAGACCACGCCGGGCCTGGGGTGGCCGGGGAACGCTTCCAGGAGTCCGGCGATACGGGTACGGAGGCTCCCGGCGCGCTGTTCGCGGTGAGCGTGGCGTGGCCGGGCGACACGGTCCTCGGTGACGATCGCGGTGATCAGCTCTCCGGCGGTCACGTCGAACGCGGGGTTGAAGACCCGGGCATCCGCCGGAGCCACGGCCGCCCCCGCGGAACCCGTGACCTCTGCCGGATCACGTTCTTCGACCACGATCCCGCTGCCGTCGGGCAGACCGTGGTCCCACGTCGACTCCGGCGCCACGACGATGAAGGGGATGCCGTGCCGGGCGGCCGCGACCGCGAGCCCGTACGTGCCGATCTTGTTGGCCGTGTCGCCATTGGCGGCGATCCGGTCCGCACCGACCAGGACGCAGTCGACCAGCCCCCGCGCCATCGCGGCGGCGGCTGCCGAGTCCACGCAGATCCGGTACGGCACCCCGGCCTCGCTGAGCTCCCAGGCGGTGAGCCGAGAGCCTTGGAGGAGCGGTCTCGTCTCGTCGACCAGGACCTCCGCCACCCTTCCACGACGAGCGAGTTCCAGGATGCCGCCGAGGGCCGTCCCTACGGCGGCCGTGGCCAGCCGGCCCGTGTTGCAGTGGGTCAGGAGCCGCAGCGGACGGTCCGGTATGAGTGACTCGACCAGCTCGGCGGCGCGGGCTGCCGCTGCGGAGTTGGTCGCCGCGTCCTCGGCGACCATCTTCATGGCTTCGTCGAGCACTGCCCGGGGACCGTGCGGCAGCCGCGCGAGAGCGCGGCGTACGCCCCAGGCGAGATTGACGGCCGTGGGCCGGGCGGCGGCGATGCGCTCGGCGTCGGCTCTTACCGCGTCCTCGGCCACCACGCCCGTGTGCTCGTCCTGGTGTGCCCGAGCGGAGAGAGCGACACCGAAGGCGCCCGCGAGGCCGATGGCAGGGGCGCCCCGAACGGCCAGGGACTGCACGGCGGCGATCAGCGCGTCGACGTCCGCCAGGCGCAACAGCTCGTACGTGTGCGGGAGGGCGCGTTGATCCACGGCTATGACGGCGTTGTCCTCCCAGTACAGGGATAAGTCCGAGTGATCTGCGGAGGTCTCGTCGGGGCTGCCGCGCTTCGCTACGCCCATGGCGCGTCCTCACCTTCTTCGCGTTGTTTCGGCGCCCGCCGGAGCGGCGGGCACAGCAGAGCGGTCAACGGCCGTTCAGAAGCGCTCACGGAGCCAGCATCGAAGGATCTTACCGATGGGATGGCGTCGCGCCTGGTCAGCGAAGTCTCAACTGGTGGAGACCCTAGAGTTCGCCAGCTGGTCGCGAAGACGGGCAGGGAAGGGCCCGGTCACAGGACTCCCAGCTCCCGCAGAACACGGTACTGAGTCGGCGCCGGCTTGGCCGGGAAGTAGAGGTAACACACGCCGCCGGTGCCGGAGACCACCTTGCCCTGGGCGTTGAACCGGTCAACGGTTTGGGCTCACTCACTCCGAGTGAGCCCAAACCGAGCCGCGCTGACTTCGTGCTGAGTCCCGCTGCCGCCCGTTCCGGACGCTTCGGGTCCGTCGAGCTGGATCCGTGCTGATCCGGGGGCTGCCGGTGCGCCCACCCACCAGGCCGGACATACGCGTCACTCATAGTTACAGCAGTACCTGCTTCCCTCCCCTTGGAGGTCATCGCCCGGCAGGAAGAATACTCGTCATGGCATGCGGACTCGTTTGGTCCCGCCGCCATTCATCCATACCTTGTGTCGCGCTCCGAAACCTACGGACCGCACTCCCCCTTGACCAGCCGCATCGCGTACGCCGCGGCCCACGGCGTCGCCGACGCGCATGTGGACCAATCTCCCGGCTCACCCGCCGCACTGGACTGGGACCGCACCCTGGCCTTCCGGCACGAGCTGTGGCGGTGGGGTTTCGGTGTCGCCGAGGCCATGGACACCTCCCAGCGCGGCATGGGCCTGGACTGGTCCACCGCCGCCGAGCTGATCCGCCGCTCCGCCGCCGAAGCTCGCTCGGTCGGCGGCCGGATCGTGGCCGGTGCGAGCACCGACCAGCTCACCGTTCCGCGACCGTCCCTCGACGACATCACCACGGCCTACCTCGAACAGCTCGCCGTCGCCGAGGAGGCCGGAGCCACCGCGGTGGTGATGGCCAGCCGCGCACGACCGCTCCAGCCGCCCCCACCACTCACCCCACCGGACACCCGCCGACGTGGGGGAACAGGTGCTGCGAATGCGCCGTGAACACCACATCGGCCCGCTGCGGCCGGGCCGCCCGCACCGGCATCGCCACCTCTCACGGCGAAGCCTGGCTGAATGCTCTGTGCCGTAGCCGGGCACGGATCTTGTGGTTGCTGTACGCCTTGCCGACTCCGACGCTGTCCGGCGCGAGGTCTTATCCGCGTACCGCGGCAACCGCCTCGTCGAAGACCTGATCCATGTCGACCGTGCCGTTGCTGCGAACCCAGGTTTCCGTCGCGACCTCGGAGCAGGCCAGGGCGCAGGCGACGAGTGCGCGGGCCCGCACCTCAGCCATGGGGTCCGTCGAGGCGCCCAAGCGTTTGGCGATGTCCGGCACCAGCAGTTCCGTCCACTGCTGCCGCTTCTCCAACTGGCGCGCCCTGAGGGATGGGGACGCGTGGAGCATGCTCGTGATCCTGAGGAAGTCCTGTGGTGAGTACGGGAGGGATTCGACGAGTGCCTTGAGGGCCGCCCGGAGTGCTTGCCACGGGGGTTCGCTTGCCGGACGGGCTTCCAGCGCGGCCCGCAGGACCGTGCCGTGTGCCGCGTGGTCGCCCAGCACGATGTCTTCCTTGGTGCCGAAGTAGCGAAACAGCGAGCGCCGCGAGATGCCGATCTCACCCGCGATCTGCTCCATGGTGGTGGCCTCGAATCCGCGCTCGAGGAACAGCCGCATCGCGGTGGCGACGATCTCGGCCTGCACTGCTCGCCGGGTGCGCTCTCGCAGCCCCGCTGGGCCGCCCTCGCGATCGTTCATGGGCCTTAGCCTACTGCGTCCCGCACTCTGTACCTCATTGGCACTGAGTGACAACTTAGGCGTACAGTGCCAATGTTGATCGTGTCCACCGTCTCCTGGGAGCAGCCCATGCGCGCCGTCGACTACCGCGGCCAGACCACCCTGATCACCGGTGCCAGCGCGGGTATCGGCGCTGAGTTCGCCCGCCAGCTCGCTGAGCGCGGCTCGCACCTCATCCTCGTCGCCCGGCGCCAGGAACGACTTGAGCAATTAGCCGCCGAACTGACCGCGGCCCACGGCGTCCGGGCCACGGCCATCCCGCTCGACCTGAGCCTGCCCGCCGCGGGGCAGACACTCGCCGAGCAGGTGGCACAGCGGGGCCTGACCGTGACAAGCATCGTGAACAACGCCGGGTTCGGCACCTTCGGCCCGTTCCACACCGAGGACCCTCGACGGCTGCGGGAGGAGATCTACGTCGACATCACGAACGTCGTCGACATCACCCGGGCGTTCATCGAGCCGCTGCGTACCGCCGGCACCGGAGTACTGATCAACGTCGCGAGCATGGCCGCGTACTTTCCCGTCCCGAACATGGCCGTGTACGCGGCGGCCAAGGCGTTCGTGCTGAGCTTCACCGAGGCCCTGTGGCAGGAATCCCTCGGCACCGGGCTGCGCGTGCTCGCGCTGTCTCCTGGCGCGACCAGCACCGAGTTTTTCGACGTCATCGGCACCGATGCTGCGGACGGCGGCACCAAACGCCAGTCCCCGCAGGAGGTCGTGGCGACGGCACTGCGGACCCTGGACCGCCGCACACCAACACCGAGTGTCATCTCCGGCCGCCTCAATCGTGTGATGGCAAGCCTGGGCAGGGGGTTGAGCAGACGGCGCGCGGTGCTGCTCATGGGATCCACGACCACCGCCCACCAGGGTTAAGTCTGACTGGCCGACCAGATAGCTCGCCGATCTGACCATGCTCAGCAGGGGGAACTGACCGATGATGAGTGGGCGGTGCTGGAGCCACTGCTGCCGGTGAGCAACAACCGGTGCGGCCGGTGGCGGGACCACCGACAGGTGATAAACGGGATCATTCACCGGCTCAGCACCGGGGTGCAGTGGCGTGAGCTCCCCGAACGCTTCGGTCCGTGGAAAACCGTCCACAAGCGGCACCTTGCTGTGGTCGGCCGACGGCACCTGGAAGATGCTGCTTCAGCACGTCCAGGCCCTCGCCGACGCCGCAGCGGACGCGGCCGTCCACGCCGCACCCCGGACAGCGTCGGCGCGGACAAGGCGTACACAGCAAACAGCAATACCTGCGCAGACGCGGCATCCGGCGTGTGATCCCGGAAAAGAAGGGTCACAAGGCCGCCCGACTGCACCGGGGTTCCCGCGGCGGATGGCCCCCGGACTTTGACAAAGACCGGTACAAGCAGCGCAACACCGTCGAACGGGCGATCAACAAGTTACCGCGGCCTCACTCCTCATCTGGCTCCGGTCGTGATCGAAGAGACAGAACCCAGAGCGCTCCGACCCCGCCAGGTGAACTGCTCGCTCGCCAGATGAAGCGCTGAGGACTCCTGACAAAAGTGGTGGGCTCGACCTGGTCAGAGATCGGTGTCGTGCACGAGGCCGCCGGGTAGCGGGGCGCGGTCAGCCGCGTCATCGCACGTGAGAAACCCGGCGACGTCGGCGATCATCCTCGGGATACTGGTCGGCCATGGATGAGGTCAAAGTCGTCGTCGCCCATTCCGAGCGCGCGACCCTGCGCGTCGGCGATGTGTTTCTGAAGGTGGACGCCGATCAGGCACGCATCGACGTCGAGGTAGAGGCGATGTCCCTCGCGCCGGTCCCGACCCCGGAGGTCCTGTGGCGCAAGCCGCCCGTGCTCGCGATCGCCGCGCTCCCGGGGACGACGCTTGGGCGCCTCGGCGAGCCGTCGACCGGGTCGCCGACGGCTTGGGCCGCGGCGGGCGCCGCCATCCGGAAGCTGCACAATGCGCCCCTGCCGCCCCGGCCCGGCCGGGCCGGGCGAAGCATCATCGCACTGGCGGCGGAACTCGACGACGAGTGCGAGTGGCTCGTGACGAACGGCGTCCTGCCCGCGGACCTGGTCACCCGCAACCGCCAGGTCGCCGAGGCCGCGCTCCGGCCGTGGACTCCGGCGTTCACGCACGGCGACCTGCAGATCGCGCACGTCTTCGTCGACGGCGACGAGGTCACGGGCATCATCGACTGGTCCGAGGCGGGCCAGGGTGATGCCCTGTACGACCTCGCCACCTTCACGCTCGGCCACGAGGAGCACCTCGACGACGTCATCGCCGGCTACGGCACCGACATCGACCTCGACGTGATCCACGCGTGGTGGTCATTGCGAAGCCTGCTGGCGGTTCGCTGGCTGGTCGAGCACGGTTTCGACCCGTTCGCGCCGGGTTGCGAGGTCGACGTGCTGAGATCCCGCATGTGAGGGCTGCGCAAGCCCGGTACTGCTACGAATGCGTTCTGACGCATCGAGCAGGCCATCCCCTTGGCGACCGCCTGCCCATACTCTCAACAGAGTGCGGTGCGCAGATGTCGCCGGCAGATGACGGCGCAACCGAGCGGCCGGGGGCGCCGGGCGGCGCTGCCGCCGACGGACTGCCGCAAGGCGCCGGTGCTGGACGCGGACGGCCTGGTCATCCGCCCGGTCAGCGGCGCCGGGAAGCCGCTGGGCGTGTGGGATTTCCGGGACAGCCCCGCCCCCGTCGACTTCCGGCGGGCGCTGGTGACCGCGCTGGCCGCGCAGGGCCGGGGCTGGGGCAGCCAGGACACCTACCAGACGAACGCCGGCACGCTGAAGCTGCTGTTCAGGGACGCCGCCGCGACCCGCCGCGGCAAGGCCAAGATCAGCACCCCCGACGACGTCCCCTGGCTGTTCCCAGGAAGAGCCCCGAGCATCCCCTCGGCGACGATCGGATCGGCCAGCCCCTCCACAAGATCGGGATCCGGCCCAAGCAAGACCGCTCCACCGCGCTGTTCACCCTCGCCACCGAAGTGCCCGCCGCGATCCTCGCCCGGATGCTCGGGGTCCACATCAAAGTGGCCGTCCAGTGGCAACAGGCATCAGGCGGGGACTGGGCCGCCTACGCCGCAGACGTCAGTCGGCGCAGAGACGGCACCATGTCCACGCACGAGCCGTAACCGGCTCGGCTCAGGTGAGCGACGGCGCAGAGCCCTTGGCGGCATGGCCGACCGCTGCTGCGGCCAGCGCCCGGATGATTGGATGGGGCCGGGTGCCGTCTCCCGCAAGCTCCGGCTGGAACAAGGTGGCGAGGAAGAACGGGTGGCCCGGCAGCTCGGCAATACGCACGTCACCCGTCTCGTCAACGCCGCTGAAGCGCAGTCCGTGCGCACGCAGCACATCCAGATAGACCGGCCTGAGGCCATACGAGCAGTGGTACCGCTCGAGGGTCCTCTCAGCTCCCAGGACACGCTCAGCCAGCGATCCTGCCTCTACCTTGACCGCGCCTTCGTGACCGACCAGGGAACACGCCAGCGGGACGATCAGCAGATCATCCGCCTCCGGCTGGTTCTCCGCATGGTCAACGCCGGAGAGCCCGCACACGTCGCGCGCGAACTCCAGGACCGCATGCTGGAAGCCACCGCAGGTGCCCAGAAACGGGATCCCCTGCTCACGCGCGGTGCGGGCCGCCGCGATCGCCCCGACTTCGCTGCGATACGGGCTGCCGGGCACCAACCAGATGGCATCGAACCCGGTAAGGGCGCCGGCGGATTCTGCGTCCTGGGTCGGGACCCAGTACGCGTCCAGAACCAGCTGGTCGCGCTGGGCGAGTGCCTCGAGAAGACCGGGGATACGGGCATGGGCCCGCACGCTGGGCGAGCGGTCACCCACCAGCGCGACACGCGCTGTCGAAGTGTTCAAAGGCTCAGGCATGCGGACATCCTGACCCAGCAACCGAGTCCAGCACCAACGATGATCCATGACCCTTCCATTAGCGATGCCGATGGATATGGATTCGCACCTTCTCCGCACGTTCGTGGCCGTGGCGCGCTGCGGTTCTTTTTCCGAGGCGGCCCGCGAACTGGGCTACACCCAGTCGGCGGTGTCCCAGCACATCGCCGCGCTTGAGAGTGACCTCGGAGCAGTCCTGCTGCAGCGGCGTCCGGTCTCTCCCACGGGCATCGGCGTCCGGCTGCTGGAGCACGCCGGGCCGCTGTTGTTGCGACTGGACGCCGCCCGCGCGGACATCGCGCGCCTGACCGCGGCACCCGCCACCCGCATCGTCATCGGCGTCTCACCGCTGGCCATGACGTCGCAGCTCACCAAGACGCTTGCCGACATGCGCCAGACGCAGCCCCTTTGGGAGGTGACGGTGCGTGTCCTTGGTCGCGAGGCCATCACTCGCGACGTCGCGACCGCAGCCCTGGACCTCGGCCTGGTCGACGGCATGGCCGCTCCCAACGACCCACTCCACCTCCCCGACGTCGGCCCACTCACTGCGATGGCCGTCACCGAGCAACCGCTGGCCGTCGCGCTGCCCGCTCAGCACCCGCTGGCCGGCCGGACCAGCCTCCGCTTGGTCGACCTCGCCGACGCCCGATGGATCGACGCACCCGATATCGCCATCCCACTCGCACAGTTGAGCACCGCCAGCGGAACCGACGGCTACCGCGCATCCTTGCGCTACGAAGGAACCGACGTGCGCGGACTCCTCGCCCTCACCGCTGCAGGACACGGACTCGCTCTGCTGCCCCAGTCAACGATCGACGGCATACCCGGCATCAACGCGGTCCTCATCTCCGCACCACGACTGGTACACCGCACCGGGGTCCTGCACGGCAACGCGGTGGATGGCCCTCCTGCGCTCCTCGCATCAGCCCTCATGGCGGCCACCGAATGACCGAGACGAAGTCCCTTACCACGGCCGGACCGCTCTCGCGGTCAGGCATTCGGACAGTTCCAATACCCGACTCCACCATGAGCTATCTACCCGCACGATGCGATCGAAGCCCATCGAGCCTTCATCGCCCGCCGTCGGGCCCGCCGGCCTGCGGAGGAATACCGGGCGCCCACCGCCGAAGAGTGGGACCAGTTCCTCGGGCACTTCGAGAAGCGGAAGCTCTCGATCGGCATCTGCGGACGCGAACTGATCACCAACGCGATCCGCTACGCCACCGGCCCGATCCGGGTGCGGCTGCTGTGCGACCGCAGCCTGATCTGCGAGGTGTCCGACACCAGCAGCACCTCACCGCATCTGCGGTACGCGGCGACGACGGACGAGGGCGGCCGCGGGCTGTTCCTGGTCTCGCAGTTCGCCGACCGCTGGGGAACCCGCTACACGACGGAGGGCAAAGTCATCTGGACCGAGCAGGGCCTACCCAGTGAAAGAGGCACGCCCCGCTGACGGACCAGGCTCCAAAGCATGGCCGACCGGTTACCGCCTGCTCGTTCAGCCCTGCGGCTCTGCCGCCAGATGCGCTCGCGTAGCTCGACCACTCATTCGCCAACAGGGGATATGGTCAGCGGCCTGGCGGCAAGTCCGGTCGCGGCCGACCAGCGGGGCCGCCGGCTGCGTCGAGGCAGCCGGAGCGGCAGACCACTGGCTTCTGACCGCGAGACGTACAAGCAGCGCAACACCGTCGAGCGGTGCATCAACCGCTTGAAGCAGTGGTGCGGCATCGCCACCCGCTACGAGACGACCGCGACCACCTGCCTGGCCGGACTCCACGTAGCGGGCATCTTCCTGAGGTCTGCCCGGTGATCCAAACGATGCCGCCTAATAGCTGTCGTAGCTCGGCTTACCGTTCGGCCGGTACACGCCGACGATGGTGCCGCCCTTCGTCGTCGAGACGCTGACCGGCTCCAGCGCAGTGGGGATCGCTCCGTCGGCGAACAGCCGCTTGCCGGTGCCGATGATCACCGGATGGATGGTCAGCCGGTACTCGTCGACGAGGCCGTGCTGCATGAGAGTCTGGGCAAGGTCGCCACTGCCCACGACGTTGATGTTGCCGCCGTCGGACGCTTGCAGCTTGCGTACGGCATCGACGATGCCGCCCTCCAGCAGCGTGGAGTTCTGCCACTCGACGGATGTCAGGGTCCGAGACGCCACATACTTGTGCATGCTGTTCATCCGATGGGTGAACGGATTGTCGGGATCGGCGGTCGGCCAGTACGACGCGAAGATCTCGTACGTCTTACGGCCGAGCAGCATCGCGTCGGAGTGCTCGTACCAACCGGCGATGGCCGTGCCGACCTCATCGTCGGCCACCGGCTTCTGCCAGCCGCCGTGCTCGAAGCCGCTCTCAGCGTCCTCGTCCGGACCGCCCGGCGCCTGCATGACGCCGTCCAGCGTCAGGAACGTGCAAACGATGATCTTGCGCATGGTGCGCTCCCTTCGTCGACGGGTAGACCGCACAACCGCCGGAAACTCATCGGCGGAACTTCCGCGGCGCAGCACCAGGGCCGTCGTCTGGATCACCCCGGCTGTGAAGTGCGGTACCTCGTGGCCGACCCGAGGGGGTCTGGTCCGCAGATGTGCGCACCAGAGACCCCGCGCCGCCGGAAAATCGAGCTACAACATCACTCCCGGCGGGCAAAGCCGTTCGGGATGCACGAGTGAGGCGTCGTTGGAACTTGGCGCAGATCATCGACAAGGGTGCTGCCGCAGCTGGCAAGCGGTGGCTCGTTCGGTATCGGGAACCGGGCGGGCGTGGCGCCCGGCAGAGGGAGAAGTCCTTCGACCGCAAGAGGGATGCGGTGGACTTCGCCACCAAGATGGAGAACGACAAGAGGGAGAACACTTATATCGACCCGGCCGCCGGCAAGGTCTCGCTTCGCCGGTACGTAGACGACTGGCTCACCGGATCGGTAGTGGGGGCCATCTCCCAGGTCACGGCGGCCGACGTGGATGCGCTGTACTCCCGCTGGACGAGGGATGGCGCCAAGCCGAACACCGTCGAGTCACGCAGCATCGTGTTGTCGGCGCTGTTCTCTCACGCCGTACGGCACAAGCGCATATCCAGCAATCCCGTCAAGGAAGCGGAGAAGCCGGACAACAAGGTCATCCCCGTTGATGAACGAAACCCTCCCAGCCTTGAGGAGATCCAAGCGATCGCCAGTTCGATCGGGCCTCGATTGGAACCGGCCGTATGGCTCACGGCTTGCTGCGGGCTTCGTATTGGCGTCACTTGGCGTCTTCCCGGAGGACTTCGGAGAAGGCGTTTTACTGCGCGGCTTCCCATCCTCAATCATGTCGGTGGGACGACGTATCCGGGGCTTGTGCGCAATTCATGGGACCGTGCGATCAAGCGGCTCGGGCTCCCCGCTTACACGCCGCACGATCTTCGGCATGAATGGGCGACCGTGACCTTGACGAAGGGGGTGTCCATCCACGAGGTGTCCCGATGGCTCGGACACCGGTCGATCAAGGTCACAGTCGGCCGTTACGGTCACCTCACCACGGACGGGCGGGAACGCTGCCGTCAGGCGGTGGAGTCGGCCTTCGGCGGCTACCTGCCGCCGGAGCGGGTGGCGGGCCCGGTCACAGGACTCCCAGCTCCCGCAGAACACGGTACTGAGTCGGCGCCGGCTTGGCCGGGAAGTAGAGGTAACACACGCCGCCGGTGCCGGAGACCACCTTGCCCTGGGCGTTGAACCGCTTGGTGCGCAGCCAGATGTTCTCCCACTGTGCTGCGCACCCCCAGCAGACGTCGAACTCGATGACAAACGTCAACGGCTTGGGCTCACTCACTCCGAGTGAGCCCAAGCCGAGCCGTGCTGACGTCGTGCTGAGTTCCACTGCCGCCCGTTCCGGACCGTTCGGGTTCGTCGTGCTGGATCCGTACTGACCCGCGGGCTGCTGGTGCGCGCCCACCCACCAGGTCGGACATACGCATCACTCATAGTTACAGGAGTACCTGCTCCTTCTCCCCTTGGAGGTCATCGCCCGGCAGGAAGAATACTCGGCATGGCATGCGGACTCGTTTGGTCCCGCCGCCATCCATCCATACCTTGTATCGCGCTCCGAAACCTACGGAAGTGGACTCCGATGAACCAACCGATGTGGACGGTCTCAGCCCTCGCTGATTATCTCGGATAGCCGGTCTCGTGGGTCTATGACAACCACGCGAAGGAGGCCATACCCAGCTTCCCCGTGGGCCAACAGCTGCGCTTCTCTCCCACTGAGATCGAGACTTGACTGGAAAGCAAATGCCGCGAGAGTGCGACCGCGTGAAGAGGCACGACCCCCTTTACCAAGAGGCCACTCCCCCGAAGGCGATACAGGGCCGTTCCCGGCGATAACCGACCAGGCCTCTCACCATCCAGGACCTTCCCGCTGGACCCAAGCACAAACCTGCACAACGCCGAGGAGTTGCCCCTCGAACCCACGGCCCCTGGCCTGAGGAAAAACAGCAAGGGGAGCCAGAGGAAGCCACCACGCCGCTTTCGCCGGACGATGCAGCCCACCCGTGGTGTGAGCCCGCACTCGCCGCCTGGTGCCTCTGGGCAGGACCTGCGGGACTCTTTATATATTCGAGGATGCGCTTGGCACACTATTTTTTGTACGGTCACCCCCTCAAGGGGTCCGGCGAGGCGAGCCCAAATGGAGCAGTGGGATCTTGGAGGCGTATGAGCTGGGTCCCTGGACACCGGTACAGCCGTTGACACTGAGACCGATCATGCTCCAAAGGGGTGTGCTTACGGTTCCTTAGATCGAGGAGCCCCGGTTGCGGTTGGCGACGAAGCGACGGGAGGGTTCAGCGGCCCTGGCCCGCAGGATAACCTCCCCCTCCAACTCGGCCCCGTTCGGAGGGCGACCAGCAATCCTGGCGGCCATTGAAGCCGCCGGTTGGCTGGGCACGGTGGTGGCCCTGCGGCTGGGGCGGCGGACGAGGGACCCTCAGGGTGATGTGGCCAGTGCGCCCGGACCCTGGTGTGCTCGCCCGCACGGTGAAGGCGATGCGCACGGTCGGCCGTTTCACTTCGCACGAGCAGGTGGCCAGCGACACTGCCCGCACCACCATCGCTCCTACCCAACTCGACATAACCGGCAAGCGATTCCTCGCCTCCGAGCCTTACGGCAAGGGACTGGCGCCACTCCACTCCCGTTACACCGACGCCGAGGGCACACCGTGTTCGCCCTCGGATACCCCGGCGAGCGTCTCACTCTCGAACTGACCCTGGACAAGCGGGATCGCATCACGCGGGAGACGTTGGCCGCCCCCAACTACATGATCCGCCGCACCTTCACCTACCCCGGAGCCCAGCGGCCGGTAAGGGGAATCACCGCCCGGACAGCGCCCGCCACCAAGTACGGGTGGCGAGTCTGCTCTGCTGTCGCCGCCTCGTGCCGTGAACGCCCTCCCCCATCGAAACGTACTAAGGGCCATAGCAGTTGACGGCGCAAAAAGCACGTCGATAGCACGCTGTGCGGAGAGCCGGTGTACGACCACACCGTCCCGTCGCACTCGGACGATCGGGAAGGTGAACATGGGAATTCTTACTCTCAGTTGGTCCGTGGCAGTGGTATCCGCCCTCGTAGCCGCCGTCAGCGCGGTCCGGGTAGCGACCAGCAGTGGTGAAACCCGGTTCGCGGCGGTGGGTGATGGGCTCATGGGCCTGTGTATGGCCGTCATGGCGTTGCCCGCTACCGTCGCCTGGTACGCGAGCTACGGCATGTGGTGGGCAACGGTGTTCGCCCTGCTCGGACTCGGCGGCGTCGCCATGGCGGTCAAGCACACACGCGAGGGCGGCTGGAAACACGGCCGCCACTGGGTACACCTCATCGTTGGCAGCGTCGGCATGATGATCATGACGCTCGCCATGACGAGCACGTCGTCCGGTCCGGTGCTCGCGCTGGGCGGCTCCTCAATGGCACACATGCCGGGAATGGAGAATATGGACGATACAGCCAGTATGGGCCACATGGAAGGTATGGACGGTATGGGGTCCATGCCGGGCATGGAGTCCATGCCCGGCATGGGCACCGCCGCAGTCGGCGGCGAGGCGTCCACGGGGTCGACTTCCGCGTGGCGCCTCGCAGTCGCAGCACTAGCCATCTACTTCCTGCTGTCAATCGGTGCATCCGTGTGGGCGCGGGTTCGGGGCACCGGCAAGGGCGACTTGGCCACGAGCCCGGAAGGCGGCCGAGGCCGGAGCTGGGGTCGCTGGTTGCTCTCCATGCCGGACACGGTGGTTGTCTTCCTGGCGTCCTTGACGATCTCCGTGTGGGACAGGGCCCGGGCCGGGGAGCGGGCAGGCCAGGGCCGCCGCCGCAAGCTCGGCGCCGCACCGGACGCGGCGCTGGCAGCCCACATCGGCATGGGTGCAGCAATGTCCACGATGCTTCTGATGATGGTCGCCTGACGACGTCCCCCCGCGCGAGAGCCAGCACTGAAGCCCAGCGCCAACGCCATACGTGCGCACTCATCTCGACCGTCCCCGGGCAGTCGGTCCGGGGGCGCGGGCAGCAGACGAGCGGCAGTGGCCCGGAGCCGCCTGCGCCCCCCTTCAGGGAGCGCCGCCCGATTCCGGCAGCCGCAGCGACGGAGGTCGCCGCCTTGCCATTGACCGCCCTATTCCGCACCCCGGACCACGCCGATTTCGCGGCCAGGGATCCGAATCTCCTGCCGACGAGACCGAGCTTCGCCTGCGAGGGCTGAGTCCCGAGTCACCCCCGTCATGGCGGCGGCGCCCTGGACCCTCAGCGGGCAGACTCTCGGTTGAACAGATTCGCGTGGGCAGCACCACGGTTCATGAATACCCCCTAGGGGTATATAGTCGCAGTCGTCGAGGGATGGGAACACGCCCTCCGACAGACGACCGCATGCAACGACACCCCGAGGAAGAAACCATGACCTCACAGACGAACTCCGGCTCCTGCTGCAGCTCAGACGGTTCATGCGGCTCCGCCGCCGCGGCTGATGGCCAGGGCGTCGGCGTCACCACGGTGTACAAGGTCTCCGGGATGACCTGCGGCCACTGCGAGGGCGCGGTGTCCAAGGAGATATCCGCGCTGGACGGCGTCACGGCGGTCAAGGCCGTCGCCGCCTCCGGCGAGGTAACCGTCACCTCCGGCGCACCACTCGACGAGGCGGCCGTTCGTGCCGCCGTCGACGAGGCCGGTTACGAGCTCGTCGGCACGGTCTGACTCCCTCTGCGCCGCTCCTTTCAGGAGCGCGAATTGCTCCCCGCCGGGACGTACCGCTCCGCTGATACGGACCGCCGTGCGTCCCGGCCCTCCCTAGGAGATTTCCATGACCAGCACGGCTCTCGAAGAGACGTTGACACCCGGCGCCGAAGTCGAGCTTTCCATCGGCGGTATGACCTGTGCCTCGTGCGCGGCCCGCATCGAGAAGAAGCTCAACCGCATGGATGGTGTTACGGCGACCGTCAACTTCGCCACGGAGAAGGCGAAGGTCTCGTATGCGGACGGCATGGCGGTCGCCGACCTCATCGCCACCGTCGAGAAGACTGGCTACACCGCCGAGGAGCCGCCGCCTCCAGCGCCCCCGAACGGCGAAGAAGCGGAATCCATGCCGGCCGCGGCCGAAGGTGAGCCGGCGTCGCTGCGACAGCGCCTGCTCGTGTCACTGGGGCTCTCCGTGCCCGTCGTCCTGATGGCGATGGTTCCTGCCCTGCAGTTCGACAACTGGCAGTGGCTCTCGTTGCCGAGGTGCAACGCCTCGCCGACCGGATCTCCGGCGTGTTCGTCCCCGTGGTGCTCCTCATCGCCTTGGGTACCCTGCTGACCTGGCTGTTCGTCACTGGCGATGCCGCGGCCGCTTTCACCGCAGCCGTCGCGGTGCTCATCATCGCCTGCCCCTGCGCACTCGGGCTCGCGACACCGACGGCCCTCATGGTCGGCACCGGACGTGGCGCACAGCTCGGCATCCTGATCAAGGGGCCTGAGGTGCTTGAGTCCACCCGCCGCGTGGACACCGTCGTCCTCGACAAGACCGGGACCGTGACCACGGGCCGGATGCAGCTTCAGGAAGTCTTCCCTGCCCCGGACGTGAACGAGGAGGAACTGCTGCGGCTGGCAGGCTCGCTGGAGCACGCTTCCGAGCACCCGATCGCCCAGGCGATCGCGGCCGGAGCCATCGAGCGAGCCGGGGGCCCTCCCCGTGCCGGAGAATTTCGAGAACGTCGCGGGTCTCGGCGTCCAGGGCGTCGTCGACGGGCACGCGGTGCTCGTCGGCCGCGAAAAGCTCCTGCGGGAGTGGGCGATCGAACTCCCCCAGGAGCTGGCCAAGGCCAAGGCTGCCGCGGAGGCCGAGGGGCGTACGGCGGTCGCCGTCGCCTGGGACGGGGAGGCGCGCGGTGTGCTCACCGTCGCCGACGCGGTCAAGGAGACCAGCGCCGAAGCGGTGGCCGAGCTGCGGAGGCTGGGCCTGAGGCCCGTCCTTCTGACCGGTGACAACCAGGCCGTCGCCGAATCCGTCGCCAAGGCTGTCGGCATCGACGAGGTGATCGCCGAGGCCCTGCCGCAGGACAAGGTGGACGTGATCAAGCGCCTGCGGGACGAAGGCCGTACGGTCGCGATGGTGGGCGACGGTGTCAACGACGCGGCCGCCCTCGCCACCGCGGATCTGGGCCTGGCCATGGGAACGGGCACGGACGCGGCGATCGAAGCGGGCGACCTCACCCTCGTACGCGGTGACCTCCGGGTGGCAGCCGACGCGATCCGGCTCTCCCGGAAAGCCCTGGGCACCATCAAGGGAAACCTCTTCTGGGCCTTCGGCTACAACGTCGCCGCCCTGCCGCTGGCCGCCGCCGGCATGCTCAATCCGATGATCGCGGGTGCCGCGATGGCGTTCTCGTCGGTCTTCGTGGTGACCAACAGCATGCGGCTGCGGTCCTTCAAGTGATGCGCGGACACAGCACATAACGAAAGGTGCCCGGCCGGTCGGCCGGCGTCGGACGCCCCGAGTGCGGCGTCGCCGTCAAGGTAGCGCCTGGGGGAGGTGCCGACGGTTCGGCGGAAGGCCGCGAGGAACGCGCTCGGTGTCGCGCATCCCACGGTATGTGCGACTTGGGACACGGGTCGGCCTTCGGCGAGAAGTGGCAGGGCGGCCCGCAGCCGCACATGGGTGCGCCAGCGGTCGAAGCTCATTCCCGTGTCGTGAACGAACAGCCGGGTAAGGGTGCGTCGGCTGGACGACAACGTGGTGAGCGTCGCTCTCCCCAGCATTCGAGACGATCTCGGCTTCAGTACCGCGGGCCTCGCCTGGGTCGTCAACGCCTACTTCCTCGCCTTCGGCGGGCTGCTGTTGCTGTCCGGCCGCGCGGCCGACCTGCTGGGCCGCCGACGCGTTTTCCTCAGCGGCGTGGCACTGTTCGGTACTGCGAGCCTCGCCTGCGGCCTTGCCCAGCAACCCTGGCAACTCGTGACCGGGCGGTTCGTCCAGGGGGCGGGCGCGGCCATGGCCAGCCCGGCCTCGTTGTCACTGATCACACTTCTGTTCCCCGGTACCGAGGAGCGCGCCAAGGCATTCAGCGTCTGGGGCGGCATTGCTGGTCTGGGCGGCACGATGGGTCTGGTGATCTCCGGTGCACTGACCGGCCTCAACTTGTGGCGCTGGATCTTCCTGATCAACCTGCCCGTGGTCGTTGCGGCCCTCGCGCTGCTTCCGCGTCTGGTCGACGAGAGCCGGGCCACAGACCAGGCGCGCCTGGACGTACCTGGTGCGGTGGTGGGCACCGGTGCGGTCTCGTCTCTGGTTTACGGTCTGCTCCAGGCCGGGGAGTCGGGTTGGGGTGATGTGTCCTGTGTCGGGCCTCTGTTCCTCGCCGTCGTCTTGGCCGTCTCGTTCGTCGCGATCGAGTCACGCACGGCCGAGCCACTGGTGCCGCCCGCGTTCCTGGCCTTCCGGACCCGCGCCGTCGCCAACGTCACGACCCTGCTGTTCTCCGCCGCTTTCTACGCCATGGCCTTCCTGCTGATGATCCATGTGCAAACCGTGCTCGGCTACGGCCCGCTCAAGGCAGGCGTTGCCTACCTGCCCTACTGCGCCGGAATGCTCGCAGGTATGTGGCTCTCCTCCCGCGCGGTGATCAGGCTCGGACTGCGCCGGGCCCTCGTCATGTCATTCCTGATCAGCTCAGCCGGGCTCCTCCTCCTGTCCGGCGTGGAGCCGAGCGACGGCTACGCGTCCGGTGTGCTTCCCGGCATGCTCGTCACCAGCCTGGGATGTGGCCTGAGCTTGCCTGCCCTGACGGTCGCCGCGCTCACGGGCACCACCGAGGCGAACGCCGGCCTCGGCTCAGCCGTCCTCAGCTCCGTTCAACAGGTGGGCGGCGCCGTGGGAGTGGCCGTACTGGTCACCCTGGCCGCACGTCGCAGCGACGCCTTGGCCGGCTCGACCGGACAGCTGCACGCCGCGACGGAAGGCTTCTCGCTCGCGCTCACCGTGACTGCCGCCCTCATCGCGGTAGGCGCCGTCCTCATCGCCACGCTGCTCGGGAGCCGCAGCTCACGGTCCGCCGTCTACACCCGCGAAGCTCGGCAACGGTGTAGCGAGCGCAGGTAACGGCTGGCTATGGGCGGCGGCTGGTGTGATCAGGGCCCGCAGGCCAGGAGCAGCGGCAGCAGCGGAGCTGCGGCGCTGACCGCCACGACACCCAGCCACGTCACACGATGCGGCCGGGGCTGCGGCGTGAGGACGCGGCGCAGCCGGATGAGGGCCCCCGGCCCACCGGCGCCTAGGGTCCCCTGCGGCGCCCGCCCCGCGGCCACCTCACACATAGCGGTCGCCAGCGCGTCCCTGGAGTGGTGACGCAGGGCCCTGTCATCCGCGATCATCTCCACCAGCAGCGCTATCTGCTCCTGGGCGTACCGGGCGAGCGGCAGGCGGGGGAAGGCACGGGAGAACGCGTCCACGAGTAGGTGGAGAAGGTGGTGCCTGCCCTCGATGTGAGCACGTTCATGCTCCAGTACGGCCCGCGTCTGCGCGTCGGACAGGACGTCGAGTGCGGCCTGGGTGATGACGACACGATGGCGACGCCCAGGAAGGCAGTACACGGCGGGTGCGCCATAGTCCACGACCGTGGCGTCGTGCCCAGGGGCCGGCTCACCGATCAGGGCGAGCATGTTGAGGTGACGCTGCCGCGCTCGGCGGGCCCTCCAGGTGCAGAGCACGAACCAGCCGAAAGGCAGCAGCACGATCACGGCGGGAGTGCTGAGCGCCAGGGCGTGCCCGGGGGTGGGCGCGGACGCGCTTACCGGGGCGTCGGCGGCCAGACCGCAGATGCTGAGTAGACCGACGAAACCCTCATGTACATGCTGCTCACTGAGGACCAAGTGGTGCACCGTGAGCGCCGTGGCAACGACGAACGTCACCATGAGCGCCTGCCATGCGAGGATCGCTGTCACCGGAGCTCGGTGGGGCCACCGTGCTCGGGAAAGCAGAGGTGGCACCGCGGCACCCACCAGGGCCGCGTATCCGGCCAGCGCCACAGATGTGATCACGCATCGCTCCGTTTTTTGGCCGCTCGGAGCGCCGAACGTAGGGCGTCTGCCTCTTCCGGCGTGATCTGTTCGATGAAACTGACCAGGGTTCCGACCGGATCCGGGTTACCGCCGAGCGCCTCCTGCATCTGCGACGCCGTGTACTGCTGCCGGGTACACGTGGGCTCGTACACCCAGGCCCGCCCCTCCTTATGCCGTTTCAGCATGCCCTTACTGTGCAGAATGTCGGCCACGGTCTTCACCGTGCTGTAGGCGATGGGCCGCTTCTTGCTGAGGTCCACCAGCACGTCGCGCGCGGTCGCCGGTCGCCCCCAGGCCCACAGACGGTGCATGATTTCCGCCTCGAGCTCACCCAGCCGACGCACGATCGCTCCCTTCGCCCCCGGAATGCGAAGCCTCCGGCACCAGTGACCGTTCATCGTAGTGGGCAGAGCCCTGGGGCTCTGCGGAGCCTCGGCGAGAGGGGGCGGTCGGCACGGGGCAAGCGGCGGCCGTGCGCAGACGCCGCACCAGGGCGTGCACGAGCAGCGCCAGCGAGGCCACGGCCAGGACCGGCTGTGCGGGGGCCCAGTACGAGAGGGCACCGCTCACCCCGAGGGCCAGCACCACCAGCTTGTTGCAGATCGGGCAGCCGACGGCGAACGCGGACAGCACGCCCGCGAGCAGCGCCCGGCGTCCTCGCGGCCGGTCGGCCCGCGCGGCCGGTCGGCCCGCGCGGCCGGTCGGCCCGCGCGGCCGGAGGCCCATCCACGTACGTCGCCACAAGCAGGCCCATGAGCAGCGATGACGCCACCCAAACCGGATAGTTCCACCACAGCACCGGGGTCATCCGGGCGTAAAAGCGCGTGGGCACCACTCCGGTCGGCACGCCGATCGCGACTCCGGCGACAAGTGCCACGACTACCGCCGCCACCCACTGACGTGGCGTCCACGCACGCATGTGCCCGCCTCTCTGCACGGTACGATTACTGCCAAACAGCTTAGTAGGTCACCCCCACGCCCCACCCGCTCAGCATGATCCGATCCGCTTCGGTACTGTCGGTAAGCGGACCGACCACAGATGGAGATCACGACGTGCATGCGAGCCGATACGCACGAACAGGAGGCGCCCTCGGGCACCTGCTGCTCGTCGTCGTGCTCGCGATGGGCGTCTTCGTGATGCACTCGATGGGCCATCCCGACAGCGCCTCCAACACGAGCATGGGAGCGGCTCACACATCGGCCACGACCGGCCACACCGGAGACGGAATGTCCTCGCCGCAGGACGTCGTCGTCTCCTCGCACTCTTCGGATCCCCATCAGGACAGCAAGGCCTCCTCCCACTCCCCGGCCATGGGGATGGACATGGCCTCCCTGTGCGTGGCCGTGCTCGGCACATGGATTCTCACCGGTCTTCTCCGCGCGGTTCTGAGCCGCGGGACGGAGTGGCTGGCACGGCTTCGCGATGGTGCCGTGGCGGCTCTGCGTCCCAATCCTCCTCCGCCCAGACCGCCCGACCTCGCTCAACTGTCAGTCCTGCGGATCTAGGCCGAACGCCACCGTGGGCGGCTCGCGCTGCCCGCGCCCCCGTTCGTCCGCCTTTCCGCAGAACAGACACCATGAGGTTTGCGACATGACCGCCATCAAGCGCAGCACGCGCCGTCCGCACGTCCGCCGTATCGCTCTCGTCAGCACCGTCGCCGCCGCAGGCTTGGTCCTCGCCGCCTGTGGCAACGACGACGACATGAGCGGCATGGACCACGGGAGCAAGAGCAAGAGCTCCGCCTCGGCGAGCGCGACCACCGGAGAGAATCCCGCACCGGGCGCGTTCAACGACGCGGATGTGAAGTTCGCGCAGATGATGATTCCCCACCACGAGCAGGCCGTCGAGATGTCCAAGCTGGCCGACGACCGCGCCGAGGACGCCAAGATCAAGACCCTCGCCGGGGACATCGAGAAGGCTCAGGACCCCGAGATCAAGAAGATGAAGTCCTGGCTCAAGGCCTGGGGCAAGCCCGAGTCCGGCAGCAGCATGCCCGGCATGGATCACGGTTCCGACAGCAGCATGCCCGGCATGGATCACGGCTCCGGCAGCTCTGACAACTCGGGTATGGCCGGGATGATGTCCGACAAGGACATGAAGGAGCTGACGGCCGCCAAGGGCACGGACTTCGACAAGAAGTTCGCGCAGATGATGATCGACCACCACAACGGGGCGATCGACATGGCCAAGGACGAGCAGAAGAACGGCAAGAACGCCACCGCGAAGAAGCTCGCCGACGATGTCGTCAAGAGCCAGACCACCGAGGTCAAGCAGCTCCAGGGCATCCTCGACAAGCTCTGATCCGATCACACGCCGACCGCTCCGGGCTCAGCCGGTCACTCCGGGGAGCCCGGAGCGGTCTCCGCCCCCACTCCTTACTGGGCCGCGCCCGGTCATGCCCTGGCCCGCCCTCAGATTTCCCGAGGACTCATGAAAACGCACCGCGCCGTCCAGGTGGCCACGACCGCCGTCGCCCTCGGCCTCACACTGGCGGCCTGCTCCGGCGATGACGGTGACACGGACTCGTCCGCTGCTGTCACGACTGTCAGCCACATCCACGGACTCGGGCTGGACCCGTCCGACCAGCGCCTGTACGTCGCGACCCACGAAGGCATCTACACCCCCGACACCAAGGGCAATCCCAAGCTGGTGGGCGACAGCAAGGACGACTTCATGGGCTTCACCGTGGCCCGGAGCAAGACCTTTTACGCCAGTGGCCACCCCGCCTCCGGGGCGGACGGCCCCGGCAACAAGGGACTGGTCAAGAGCACCGACGCGGGACGCACCTGGAAGTCGCTCTCCCTCTCAGGGGAGTCCGACTTCCATGCGTTGGACTACGCACACGGCACCGTCTACGGCTACGACTCCACCAACGGCCTGCTCCGCACCAGTAAGGACGGCGCCACCTGGAAGGACGGAGCGACATTCCAGGCCCTCGACATCGCGGTCAACCCTGACGACGCCGACCTCGTCCTCGCCACCACCGCGGGAGGAGTGGCCCGCAGTACCGACGGTGGCAAGACCTTCACCAAGGGCAAGCAACAGGTGATGGCCTTTCTCTCCTGGAAGGTGAAGAGCGCCCTCTACGGCATCGACATCTCCGGCAGGTTGAGCCGCAGCACCGATGGTGGTGCCACGTGGAAGAAGCTCGCCACCGTCCCCGGCGGGCAGCCGCAGGCTCTCACCGCCGTTGACGCCGAGCACATCCTGGCCGCAACGCAGAAGGGTGTGTACGAGTCGAAGGACGGCGGCAGGACCTTTACCAAGCGCCTCGCCGTCGAGTCGAGCGGCGGCCACTGACCCGCCGCGTGACGGCATGCCGGCCGCACCGGCAATGCCGCCGTGGCGGCAGCCCCAGACCCGTACCGCCGCCCGCCCGCGACCGGCCGGGATCGGCGCGGGCGAACCGCTCGAACACCTCGCCCTGGAGCGTGGCCGGGACGCCCGGACCGTCGTCCGCCACCGTCAGCTCGGCATGGCCGTCCGCCACCGCGAGCCGCACCGTGACCCGGGTTCCGGCCGGGGTGTGGGTCCGGGCGTTGGCCAGCAGATTGCCGATCACCTGCTGGAGCCGGTGCTCGTCGCCGAGCACGGTCACCGGCTCTTCGGCCAGCTCCAGCGTCCAGTGGTGGCCGGGCCCGGCGGCCCGCGCGTCGCCCGTCGCGTCCAGCACCACCCGGGTCAGATCCACCGGGCGGCGGGCCAGCGGCCGCCCCGCGTCCAGCCGGGCGAGCAGCAGCAGATCGTCGACGAGTGTGGACATCCGCTCCGACTCGGCCTGGATCCGCTCCAGCGCGTGCCGCACCTCCTCCGGTACCGGCCCCGGGCACCATTCCTCGAGCGGCGGCTCCTCCGGCACGTACACCGGCAGCGTGATCAATACCTCGTACGGGCTCCAGGTGTCCGTCACGCTCTCGCGCGGCAGGATCACCGAGGTCAAGGCGCTCCGGACACCGTCCGACCGGCCCCGGTCCCAGGAGATCGCCGCAACTGCCGTGCCACAGCTCACCCGTGAGGCGCTGAGCGCCCAGAGCGCGCACATCGACGCGGTCTCCGGCGCCACCTACACCAGCGAGGGGTACACCCGCTCCCTGCAGAGCGCACTGGACAAGGCCGGTGTCTGAGGCGTCCGCCCCCGCGCGGGGACTGCGCCACGTCGAGCACGCCATGGGCACGGTGTTCTCCTTCGACCTCCGCGACCCGGTCACCCCGCCGGTCCACCAGGCCCTGAAGGAGGCCGTGGCCTGGCTGCACCATGTGGACGAGGTGTTCTCCACCTACCGGCCCGACAGCGCGATCAGCCGCCTCGGCCGCGGCGAGCCGGTCCCGGAGCGGTACCGGCCCGAGGTGGCCGAGGTGTTCGCGCTGTGCGAGGAGGCGGCGGGCGCCACCGGCGGCTGGTTCAGCCACACCCCGGCCGGCCGGCTCGACCCGTCCGGGATGGTCAAGGGCTGGGCGATCGAACGGGCCTCGCAGATGCTGTACGAGGCGGGCGCGCACAACACGTGCGTCAACGGCGGCGGCGACATCCAGGCGCGCGGCGAGGCCGCCCCCGGCACACCCTGGCGGATCGGCATCGCCCACCCCACCCGCCCCGGCGAGCTGGCCGCCGTGGTCACCGGCCGCGATCTGGCCGTCGCCACCTCGGGAACGGCCGAACGCGGCACCCACGTCACGGACCCGCACACCGGCGAGCCCGCCACCGCCCTGGCCTCCCTCACCCTGACCGGCCCCGGCCTCACCCGGACCGACGCCTACGCCACGGCTGCCTTCGCCATGGGCGCAGGGGCCCGCGCCTGGACCGAGGCGCTGGACGGGTACGAGGCGCTGGGGGTCACCACGACGGGTGAGGTCTGGCACACCCTCGGCTTTCCCGGGGCCTCCGTCAGCCAGGGGCCGGCGCAGACGCCGAGCGGGCGTGAGGCGGGCGCTCCGGGAAGAGCCGCCTCTGTGCGCGCATGACGACGTGCCCGAGGCCGGAGAGCACGCAGGCGATCGCGAGGTCGACGGGTCGCAGCGGTTCGGTGCCCAACAGGGCGCGCAGGGGTGGCAGATAAACGCCGGCCGCCTGCAGGGCCAGGGCCGTGCCCACGGCGGCCAGCAGGAAGGGGTTGGTGAGGCTGCCCGGGCGGGCGCGGGAGCCCAGTGCGATGCCGAGCTGGGTGGCGCCGAGGACCAGGAACATCATGGACTGCCAGGGACGGCCGGTATCCCGCGCCCACACCCCGGCGACCAGGGTGACGCAGGCGACGAAGGCTCCCATGGCCAGGATGCGGGGCCACAGCCCGGCGCCAAGGACGCTCTCCTCGGGCGGGCGCGGTGGGTGGCGCATCACCCCCGGCTCCACGGGTTCGGCCCCCAGCGCCACACCGGGGAGGCCGTGGGTGAGCAGGTTGATCCACAGGATCTGGGCGGGGAGCAGGGGCAGGGGCATTCCCAGGAACGGGCCGAGGAGCATGACCAGGATCTCCGCAGTGCCTCCGGCGAGGGCGTAGAGCAGGAAGCGGCGCACGTTGGCGTAGACACGGCGGCCTTCCTCGACGGCGGCGACGACTGTGGCCAGGTTGTCGTCGGCGAGCACGAGGTCGGCCGCCTGGCGGGCCACTTCGGTGCCACGCCGTCCCATGGCCACGCCGATGTCCGCCCGGCGCAGGGCAGGGCCGTCGTTGACTCCGTCGCCGGTCATGGCCACCACATGGCCCGCCGCTCGCCACGCCTGGACGATGTCCAGCTTCTGGTCCGGCGTGGTCCGGGCGTAGACGCGCAAGGCGGTCAGCTCGCCTGCGGTGCCCGTGCGGATCCGGTCGCCCGTGGTGACCTCGTTCGCCCGGGCCACGATGCCCGAACGCGCCGCCACCGCCCGTGCGGTGAGGGGGTGATCGCCGGTAATGAGGACGGGGGCGATGCCGGCGTCTTCGCAGGCGGCGATGGTGGTGTGGGAGCTGTCGCGGGGCGGATCGAGGATGCCCACGAGTCCGAGCAGCGACAGGCCCGACTCCCAGGTGCCGTGGCTCGCGGGCGGCACCCCGTCGCGGTCGGCCGAGGCGATGGCGAGGACCCGGTAGCCGCCGCGGGCCAGTTCCTCAGCCTGGACGGCGGCCCGGGAGAGCATGTCCGGTGGATCGACGAGGACCGGGGGGCGGAGCATGGCCTCGGGCGCGCCCTTGCAGACGACCCGCAACCCGCCGCCGTCCCCGCGGTGCACGGTCGTCATGCGCTTGCGTGCGCTGTCGAAGGGAATCTCGTCAATTCGTGGCAACTGACGTTCCAGGGCCGACCGGTCCAGTCCCAGCCTGGCCCCGGCCGTGAGCAGGGCGGCCTCGGTGGGGTCGCCCATCGGGCGCCACCATGTCTCACCGTCCGGCGGAGGTTCCAGCGCGGCGTCGTTGCACAGCATCGCGGCGCTCAGCAGCGCGGCCAGGTCGGGGGCATCGCTCGCGGTGACGGTGTGGCCGTCGCGCGCCACGCGGCCCTCGGGGCCGTAGCCGATACCGCTGACGGTGGCCGCGCCCCAGGGCGTCCACAGCTTTTCGGCGGCCATCCGGCCCTCGGTCAGGGTGCCGGTCTTGTCGGTGGCGAGCACCGTGACCGAGCCCAACGTCTCCACCGCGGGAAGCCGGCGGACGATGGCGTGCCGGTCGGCCATCCGCCGTGCCCCCAGGGCCAGGGCGAGGGTGACCACGGCGGGCAGGGACTCGGGGACGGCCGCGACGGCGAGGCTGATCGCGGCCACGATCATCAGCTCGACCGGCTGTCCGCGGACCAGCCCCAAGGCGAGTACCACCGCGCACAGCGCGACGGTGACGGCCGCCAGCACCCGGCCGAACCGGGCCAGCCGTCGCTGCAGCGGGGTCAGGCCGGGTGCAGTTCCCATCAGCGCGGCGATCCGGCCGAGCGCGCTGTCCGGCCCGGTTCCGGTGACCTGCACCCGTCCGCGCCCGCGGACGACCACCGTGCCGGCCGACACCATGCCGAACGACCGGTCCGCGGCAACGGCCTTCTCCACCGGGACGGACTCGCCCGTCAGCGCCGACTCGTCGACCAGGAGCAGCGCCGCGTCGAGGACCTCACCGTCCGCAGGCACGATGTCCCCCTCGCCGAGCAGGACCAGGTCTCCCGGCACCACGTCGGCGGCCGGCACGGAACTCTCCGCGCCGTCGCGTACCACCCGGGCGGTGGGGGCGCTCAGGGCGGTCAGTGCGGCCACGGCCCGTTCCGCCCGTACCTCCTGGGCGACACCGGCCACGGTGTTCACCGTGATGACGAGCAGGATGACCGCGGTGTCCGGGAGGTCGTTGGTGGCGAGGGTCAGGGCGGCGGCCACGAGGAGCACCACGATCAGCGGGTCGCGCAGTTGCTGCGCCACGCGGCGCCATACGGGCGTGGGTCTTTCCTGGGCGACGGCGTTGGCTCCGTACTCCCCCAGCCGCCGCGCCGCCTCCTGCCGCGACAGCCCCGCCGTCACGCGGGGCCGTCCCCCGCGGTCAGCCGTACCGCCGTGACCTTGTACTCGGGGCAGGAGGTGACCGTGTCGGCGTGGTCGGAGGTGAGGCGGTTCACGCCGCTGGCGGGGAAGTGGAAGGCGCAGAAGACCTGGCCGGGGGCGGTTTCGACGCCGATGCGGGTGAGCAGACGTGCCCGGCCGTGTCTGCTGGTCACCGTGACGGGCTCGCCGTCGAACAGGCCGTACCGGGCGGCGTCGTCGGGGTGGACGTCGAGGTGGTCGGCGGGGTCGATGGTGAGGTTGCCGCCGCGCCGGGTCATGGAGCCGGAGTTGTAGTGCGCCCAGCGCCGCCCGGTGACCAGGATCAGCGGGTACTGGTCGTCGGGCTGCTCCCCCGGCGGCAGATACGGGGTGGCCGCCAGGTGGGCCCGTCCGTCGGGGGTGGCGAACCGTTCCCGGTACAGGGTGGCTTGTCCGGGCCGGCCGGGGTCGGGGCAGGGCCAGGGGACGGCGCCCTCCCGGTCCAGCCGCTGATGGGAGAGCCCGGCGAAGAGTGGGGTGAGCCGGGTGCATTCGGCCAGGGCGGCCGCCGGGTCCGGACACCCCAGGTCGGCGTCCATGGCGGCGGCTACGGCGTGGACGATCTCGAAGTCGGAACGGGCCTCGCCCGGTGGGGGCACGGCCGGGCGGACCCGCTGGAACCTGCGGTCGAAGTTGACGAAGGTACCGTCCTTCTCCAGCCAGGAGGCGGCCGGCAGGACGACGTCCGCGTGGCGGGCGGTCTCGGACAGGAACAGCTCGTTGCACACGACCAGCGGACAGGCAGCCAGGGCCTGGGCCACCCGGTTGGCGTCGGGGTCGGTGGCGCAGACGTCCTCCCCGACGACCCACAGCGCCCGCAGCCGCCCGGCCCGTGCCGCCGCGAACATCTCGGGAATCCGCAGTCCGGGTCGGTCGGGCACGGGGACGCCCCACACCTCCTCGGCGCGCGCGCGGACAGCCCGGTCGGTCACCTTCCCGTAGCCGGGGAGGACATCGGGCAGGGCGCCCATGTCAGAGGCACCTTGCACGTTGTTCTGGCCACGCAGCGGGTTGACCCCGAAACCGCGGCCGGTGCCCACGGCGCCGCGCAGGACAGCGAGGTTGGCCAGCGCCCGTACGCCGTCGGTGCCGTGGAGGTGTTCGGTGACGCCGAGGCCGTAGACGATGGCGGGCCGCGCGGCCCGCCCGTAGAGCCGGGCGGCCGCCACCAGGTCCGCCGCGGGCACGCCGGTGAGGGCGGCCACCCGGTCCGGCGGGTAGTCGGCCAGCAGCTCGGCCAGCTCCGGCAGACCGGCGGCCCGGTCCCGCAGGAACGCGTGGTCGACGAGACCTTCGGCGAGCAGCACATGGGCGAGGCCGTGGAAGAGCGCGACGTTGGTGCCGGGCCGGGGCCGCAGATGCACATCGGCATGCGTCGCCAGCCCCACGGCCCGTGGGTCGGCGACGACGAGACGCGCCCCTTGGAGCACGCGCTGCAACAGTCGTGCGCCGACCACCGGGTGCGCCTCGGCCGGGTTGGCGCCCACCACCAGCAGACAGTCCGAGCGCTCGACGTCGTCGAAGGTGTCCGTGCCACCCGGGAGCCCGAAAGTGGCCATGAGCCCGGCGGCGGACGGGGAGTGGCACAGTCGTGAGCAGTTGTCGACGCTGTTGGTGCCGATCACGACCCGCATGAACTTCTGGAGGAGGTAGTTCTCCTCGTTGGTGGCGCGGGCGGAGGAGATGGCCGCCGCGGCGTCGGGGCCGCCTTCCTGGACGGCGGCGCGCAGCCCGTGGGCGATGTGGTGCAGCGCTTCGTCCCATCCGACCGGCTCAAGACGGCCGCCGCGGCGCAGCAGGGGCCGGGTGAGTCGTTCGGGCGAGGTGCGGTAGCCGCGCGCGAAGCGGCCCTTGACGCATGCGTGTCCCCGGTTGACCGGTCCGTCGCGGGCCGGCAGGACGGCCGCGATCGCGCCGTCTTCCGTGACCACGTCCAAGGTGCAGCCCACGCCGCAGTAGCCACAGGTCGTACGGGTCCTGGTCGAGGTCGCGGGGTCGTCCGGGCTTGCGCTGGTGAGTCCGGGCACGGGTCCCGGCTCGAAGATGGCGCCGGTGGGACAGCTGTCGACGCAGCCGCCGCAGGCGACGCAGTCGGACTGGGCCCACGGCCCGCCGGTGCCCGGAGCGACGACGGTGTCGGCACCCCGGCCGACCAGGGTCAAGGCGAAGGTGCCCTGCACGTCCGCGCACATGCGCACGCACCGGCCGCACGCGATGCACAGGTCCCGGTCGAGGTGGACGTACGGATGGGAGTCGTCGCCACCGCGGTCTCCGGGGCCGGTGGCCGTTTCGGGTCCGATGCCCAGAGACCGGCACACCCGGGCGAGTTCGGTGCGGTTGCCGGGGGCCAGGGCCCGGGGCGGCAGGGCGGAGACGATGACTTCGACCGCCTCACGGCGCAGCGCCCGCAGATCGTCGGCGGTGGCTTCGACCGTGGCGCCGGGGGCCGCCGGAGTGACGCAGGACGCCACGATCCGCCCGTCGGCCCGTACCAGGCAGGTCCGGCAGGAACCGGCCGGTGCGAAGCGGTCGTCGTGGCAGAGCGCGGGCAGCTCGACCCCGGCCCCGCGCACGGCGGCGAGAAGCGAGACGCCCTCGGATACGTCGACGGCGGTGCCGTCGAGCTGGATCCCGGTCATTGGTCCCACCCCGCCAGGGGGTGTCCGTACGCCCGCGCGAGACTGCGGACGGCGGGCGGGATCCGCCGCCCGAAGGCGCACAGGCTCGCCTCGGCCAGGACGCGCGACAGCCTGCCGTACTCCGCACCGGGTGGTACACCCTCGGCCGCCAGCTCCAGGCCGCGGCGGGAGCCGACCCGGCACGGTGAGCAAGCCCCGCAGCTTTCGGCGGCGGCGAACTCCCAGACGTGCCGCAAGACATCCTGCGGGGCCACACGCCGGTCGAAGGCGACGAGACCGGCGTGGCCGAGGGCCGCGCCCCGGGCCGCCAGACCCCCCTCGCTCAAGGGCACGTCCAGCGCGTCGGGCGCGAGGAAGCCGCCCAGGGGGCCGCCCACCTGGAGGGCGGCGAGCTCGGCACCGTCCTTCAGCCCACCGCCCAGCTCGGTGACGATCCGCCGCACCGGGGTGCCCAGCTCGACCTCGTAGACGCCCGGCCGGGCGAACCGCTCGGACAGGCACACCAGCTTGGTGCCGGACTCCTCGGGTGTCCCGCGCCGGGCGTACGCCGCGCCGCCCCGGGAGACGATCCAGGGGACGGCCGCCAGCGTCTCGACGTTGTTCACCACGGTCGGCGCGTCCCACAACCCGCGCTGCGTGGGATACGGCGGCCGGGGCCGGGCGCAGCCCCGGTCACCTTCCAGCCCGGCGATCAGGGCGGTCTCCTCACCGGCCACATACGACCCCGCGCCCCGGACCACCTCGATGTCCACCGTGGTACCGGTCCCGTGCACCAGCGGACCGAGATGACCGGCGGCATAAGCGCTGGTGACCGCCTCCCTCATCCGGGCCAGCGCCCGCGGATACTCCGAGCGCACCAGCACCACGCCACGGGCGGCCCCGCAGGCGAAACATGCCAGAGCCAGTCCCTCCAGCACCCGGTCCGGGTCGGCTTCCATCAACAGCCGGTCGGCGTAGGAACCGGGGTCGCCCTCGTCCCCGTTGGCCACCACCACAGTGTCCCGAGCACCGCCCGCGGCGGCCCATTTGGCGGCCACGCGAAATCCCGCGCCACCACGCCCTCGCAGCCCGGATTCCGCCACCTCCCGATGGACGTCCTCGGGCCGACGCGCGGCCACCACATGCGGCCACACCTGCCACGGACGCTCCCCCGACACCACGCCACCCAGCAGAACAGGGTCACCGGTCGCGTCGGCAGCGGGAATCTCGGGCGCCGCTCGTGGTGGCACCCGGCCGGTGAGCTGGTCAGCCAGATCGGGGCCGGCACGCGGCGTGTCACCGTCGACGGCGGCGGGCCCCGCGTAGCAGTAGCCGAGGCAGCGAACGGCCTGCAGCGATGTCTCCCCGTCCGGTGTGACGCTCCCCGTGGTGACACCCAGCCCGGCCTCCACCTCACCGGCATGACACCCGGCCGATGCCGCGAAGCACGCCGTCGCGGCGCACACCCGCACGTGGCGACGGCCGTGCGGGGCGGCGAGGTCCGCATAGTACGAGGCCGGGCCGAGCGCGGCTGCGGCCGGCAGGCCGAACCGAGCGCCCTCCTCGGACGCCCAGTCCTCGGGGCCGTCCGCCGTCCGGACGCGGGTACGCGCCAGGGCTTCCAGCAACCGGCCGCCCGGCCGCCCTCTCCGGGCGGCCAGGGCACGGAAGGCGTCGAAGCGCTCTGCGGAGTGGGGGGCCGACATGGCTTCATCGTGCGACCCGTCTCCCCGGGCCGCATCCGGTGGCCGCTGTCATGGCGGGCCGTTCCCGCCATCAGGGTGTGCTTCGCCTCCGATGGAACCGCGGCGGTGCGGGCTTGGCCACGTGGGTACCCAAGGGCGGACGAGTCGACCGTAGGAAGGCGGTGGGGATGATGGCACTCCCGCTGGTCGTGGGTGTTGACGGATCGGATTCCAGTCTCCAGGCGGTGGACTGGGCCGTGGATGAGGCGGCCCGCCACGAGCTGCCCCTGCGCCTGGTCCACGCCTCCCGATGGGAGCGGTACGAGGAGCGCCTCCCCTCGCTCAGCACCAGCCGCTCCTCCGGGGAGATCGTGGCCGAGAACATCGCCGCCTCCTGCCTGCAACGCGCGACCTTGCGCAACCCGGAGGTGACGGTGTCCGCCGAGGCCCTGGCCGAGGACACCGTGTCGGCGCTACTGCACGAGGGCCGCGAGGCATTCGCCGTGGTCACGGGATCCCACGGCAGAAGTGAGCTGGCGGACACGCTTCTGGGCTCGGTCAGTCTGGCGGTCGCGGCACGTTCCGTCTCCCCCGTCATCGTGGTCCGCGGCCCGGAGCGCAACCGTCAAGGGGCCTTCGGACGCGTGGTCCTCGCGGTCGGCGACGTCGCGGAGGGCTCGGCCGCCATCCGATTCGCCTTCCGCGAGGCGCGGGCGCGGGACGCCGAACTGCACGCCGTACGCACATGGCGGCGCCCGGCGCACCCCCACGGGAGCCAGTCGCTGCTCATTCACGAGGCGAGCACCCTGATCTACGAGGAGCAGGCGGCGACCATCCTCAATGAGGTGCTGGACGAGGTCGAGCGCGAAGAGGGCGACAAGACCGTGTGCCACCGCGATGTGATCGAGGGTCCCGCACACCGGGTCCTACAGGATGTGTCGGAGCAGGCCGATCTGCTGGTCGTCGGCTCCCTGCACCGTCGCGACCGCTCCGGGCTGCAGCTCGGCCGGGTCAGCCACGCCGTGCTGCACCGCGCGGCGTGCCCGGTGGCCGTCGTGCCGCAGCGGGTGTGATCGGCACGGGTGCGCTCAGGCCCGCCACCGTCGTGCGGCACGCAGCTGTCGCAGGTAGGGGTCGTACGCGTGGCGGGGCAGGATGCGCAGCCGGACGTCCAGGGCCACGACGCCGTCGGGCCGGGCCACCACCGGGTTGAGGTCGGCCTCGGCGAGTTGAGGGAGGTCACAGGCCATCCGGGACAGCCGCTGCAAGAGCTGCTCCAGCCCTTCCAGGTCGACGGCCCCGCCACCGCGGTAGCCGAACAGCAGTGGGGCACATCGCGGTGCGGTGAGGAGGCCGTGGACGTCACGATCGGTGAGCGGGGCGAGTTTGGCGGCGTGGTCGGCGAGGAGTTCGGTGGCGGTGCCGCCGAGGCCGAAGAGCACCAGGGGGCCGAACACCTCGTCCTGGACGACGCCCGCGAACAGCTCGATGCCCTGGCGCGCCATGGGCTGGAGGAGGACGCCGGTCATCCGGTCCCCGAAGCGGGCCCGCAGCTCCCGATAGGCGTGGCGCACCTGGTCCGGCCCTTCGAGGTCGAGGCGCAGCGCTCCCTGGTCGCTCTTGTGCACCAGACCGGGCCAATAGGCCTTGACGGCCACCCGGTCGCGATCGTCCTCGGCCAGGTGCCGTGCGGCGGCCACGGCGGTGTCCTCGTCCTCGGCCCAGGCCCAGGGCAACTGGGGGATGCGGTAGCGGTCGAGCAGGGCCGCGCAGTCACGCGGGTCGAGCCAGCCACCACCGGGGTGGGCGGCGAGGAACGTCTCCACGATGGCCGCCGCGCCGGCGCGGTCGATCCCCGACAGCGGGGGGATACTGCCCGGCGGTTCGGCCCGCCATTGGGCGTAGCGGACGGCGTGGGCGAGGGCGCGCGCCGCCGACTGGGGTTCGGTGTAGGCCGGCACCGGGCTGTCGTCGGCTGTCGGGAGGAGCCGTACGGGAGCTTCCTGGTCGAGGAGCACCGCGGCCACCGGGCGGGACCGGCGCCCCGGCATGCCGGTGAGGGCGAGCAGCGGGTCGTCCCGGGTCCCGGTGGCGAGCGCGGTCGGCACGAGCACCACCAGCACGGCGTCCACCGCCCCGCACGCCGCCAGCCGGTCCAGGCAGGAGCGCATCCGGTCGGCGGTGACCGCGGCCGTGGTGTCCACGGGGTTGGTGGTGGCGGCACCGGGCGGCAGGACCGCCCGCAGTTCACCGGCCAGGCCGGGATCCAGGGCGGGGACGGTCAGCCCCGCGTCGACGCAGGCGTCGGCGGCGAGCACACCGGCTCCCCCGGCGTTGCTCACGACCGCGACACGGCCGTCGGCGGGCAGTGGCTGGGCGTGCAACAGGGCTGTGGTGTCTACCAGTTCGGCGACGCTCTGGGTGGCGATGATGCCCGCCTGGGCGAACAGCGCGCGGCGGGTCATGGTGGGAGTGGCCGCGGCGGCGGTGTGCGAGGCGGCGGCGCGCCGTCCGGCTTCCGAGCGGCCCGCGTCCACGGTGAGGACGGGCATGGTCCGGGCGACGCGGCGGGCGGTGCGGGAGAAGGCCCGCGGGTTGCCGAAGGATTCCAGGTGGAGCACGGCGAGCCGGGTGCCGGGGTCCGACTCCCACCACTGGAGCATGTCGTTGCTGCTGACGTCGTACTTGTCGCCGAGTGAGACGAAGCTGGACACGCCGACGCCGAGGCGCCCGTACCGCTCCAGCAGCGCGATGCCGACGCCGCCGGACTGCACGGCGACTCCTACGCACCCTGGCAGGGGAGGATGCGCGGCGAACGTGGCGTTGAGACGCACCTCGTCGAACGTATCGGCGATCCCCAGGCAGTTGGGGCCCACCAGTCGCATCCCGTGGCGGCGGCAGCAGGTGAACAGCGCCTCCGCCTGGTCGGCGTCGAGTCCCGCCGTCAGGACGACCAGCGCCCGCACCCCCACCGCGCCGCACTCCTCCGCCACGCCCGGGACCGCGGGCGCCGGTACGGCGAGCACGGCGAGTTCGGGTACGAGGGGGAGGGCGGCCACGGACGGGAACGCCGGTGTTCCCTGGATGACGGGGGCCTGGGGGTTGACCGCGTACAGCGCACCGGTGAAGCCCCCGGACCGCAGGTTTCCCAGCACGGCGCGCCCCACCGATCCGGGCCGTCGGCCCGCGCCGACGACGGCCACCGAACGCGGCCGCAGCAGGGGCCGCAGGCTGGCCACATCGGCGATCCGGCCCCGCCGGTCCACCGCCGCCAGGTAGTGCTCGTCCTGCTCCAGGTGGACGGTGCAGCGGACATCGGTGCCGTCGAAGTGGCGGGAGGTGCGCAGGCCCAGATCGCCGAAGACCTTCAGGACCTCATGGTTCTCGGCGAGCGCTTCGGCGGTGAAGGCGGACACGCCCGCCTCCCGGGCCGCGTGGACGAGGTGTTCGAGCAGCAGGGTGCCGATCCCCTGACCGTGGCGGCCCTCGGCGACGGCCAGGGCGATGTCCGCGGACACCGGTTCGCCAGGGACCGTGGGCAGCGTGTCGTACTCGGCCACCCCGACCACCCGGCCCTCCGCCACCGCGACGAGTGCCTGATACCCGCGGTGCGCGGGTGCGCAGATGCGCTCCGCCGCCACCCGTGCGTAGCGCGGATTGACGGCGAAGAAACGCAGCCGCAGGGCCTCGGGGGACATCTCACGGTGCATCCGCAGGACCTCGTCCAGGTCCTGTGCCCGTGCGGGACGTATCTCGACGGTGCTGCCGTCCGCGAGCAGCGCGTGGACCGTCTCGGGACGGTGGGTCGTCTCCGTCACTCCGCGCCCCTTCCGTCGACCGTGCGGACCGCGTGTCGTCAGTCGTGGGGCACGACGGCGACGGGACACGCGGCGTGGTGGAGGAGCGCCTGGGTGACGTGGCCGAGGCGGGGCGCGACGGGAGACCGGTGGGAGTGGCGTCCGACGACCACCAGCCCGGCCCGGGAGGCGGCTGCCAGCAAGGCATCCGCGGGGCGGCCGTGCTCGATCTGCTCGGTCACCGGGACGTCGGGGTACTTCTCCCGCCACAGCTCCACTGCTTCCGCCAGCAGCCTCCGCTCTTCGTCCCTGGCGTCCTCGTCCCCGGCGCTCGCGGCCTGGCCGGGACGCGTCCGGGGTTGCGGACCGTGGGTGAACACCGGCGGCGCCAGTGCGCGTACGGCACGCACCCCCGTTCCGCGTGCCGCTGCGGTGGCGAAGGCGAATTCGATGGGTGCTGCCGACTCCGGCGGGTCCTGTACGCCCACGACCACCTCACCTCCCTCGGGCCCGGTCCGTTCTCCGCTGCCCCCGCGCACCATCACCACCGGGCTCGTCGAGCATCCCAGCACCTGCAGCCCCACGGATCCGAGCAGGTAGCCGGCCACGGCGCCCCGCCCGTGCGACCCGAGCACCAGCATCTGGGAGGACGCACCGTGGCCGACCAGGCCCTCGACGGCCGTCCGCGGGACGAGTTCGGCGGATACCGGCACCTTCGGGTAGCGGTCCGCGAGTCGCGCCTTCGCCGCGTCCAGGGCCTCCTGCGCCCAGAGTTTGCGCATCTCGGGAGCCTGGGCGGTGCGCGCCGTCGGCGCCGGCAGCATCCAGGCGTGGACCAGCCGCAGCGGCGCATGTCGGCACTGCGCTTCCCGCGCCGCCCACTCGGCGGCAGCCACGCTCTCGGGCGAGCCGTCGAGGCCGACGGTGATGGGACGCGCCGTGGGGGTCTGCGTCATCGGGGCTCGGCCTCCTCGCGGATTCCGGTGCCGTCGCGGACTGGCGATCGCGGTGGCCCGCGCGTCACGACACCGGGGGCACGGGGTGCGGCCGGTCGCCCATGCGGCCAGTGTGGCACCGATCGGGCGGCCACGCCGCCGAGCGGTATCGCCCATGGACGGCCCAGTCCGGCGCGACAGGTCCGCACCCGGTGCGGACACTGAGAGCGAAGGCCGAACCATGAGGAGAGGTCGTGGCCGGACTCCGGGACTTTCTGCTGCGGTTCCGCCCGGTCGGGTCGCCGGGCCGGGCGGCGCCCGGCGGCGTGCCCGCGGACCGTACGGCGGAGCTCACCGCGGAGTTGGATCCGCCGCTGGCGCTCCTGGAAGAAGCCGAGGAGGAAGCCCGGCACATCCGCGACGGCGCGGCTCGCGAGGCGGCGGAGAGGCGGCGCGCGGCTGAGCGCCAGGCCCAGGAGATCGTGGAGAGCTCCCAGGACCGGGCTCGGGAGGTGCGGGCGACGAGCGCGGCCCGAGTCCGCCGGAATGCCGAGGCCGAGGCGGCGGAACTGCTCGCCACAGCGCAGCGGGAGACAGCCGCGGTACGCCGCAGAGCCGAGGAACGCATGCCCCGTCTTCTGGACCGGGTGGCGGACATGGTGGCCGAGGACATCGAGACCCCGCATGCCCCTGCCAAGGGACGGCCCGGGGACGCTGGGCGGAGGAATCCGTGATGGGCGCCGGATGGGTGGCCGGGGTGACACGCGCCAGGGCCATGCTCTCGCGCGCCCTCGGCAGGGAGGAGACGGAGGAGGTGGCTTCGGCACCGGGCCTCGAAGCCGCCGTTCGCCATCTGAGTGCCTCGCCCTACGGTCGGGGGCTGCTCCCCGGGACATCGCTCGGTGATGCCCAGCAGGCGGTGGCGGCCGCCTTTCTGTGGCATCTGCGCGTGCTCGCCGGCTGGCAGCCGCTCAGCGGCGCGCACACCATCCGTCTGCTCGCCTCCGGGTTCGAGATCGCCAACGTGGAGGACCATCTGCGCACGCTGACGGGAGTCGGCCGGTCCCGGGCGCCGTACCGGCTGGGCGCGCTGGCGACGGCCTGGCCCCGACTGGCCGGTACCGGCTCGCCACGCGAGCTGCGGGCCGCGCTGGCCGCCTCCGGCTGGGGCGACCCCGGGGAGGCCACTCCCGCGGCGGTGGCCGTCGGGATGCGGGTGTCCGCCGCGGTGCGTACGGCGACGGCCGTACCGGAGGCCGCGCGCTGGGCGGCGGGGCGGCTCGCCCTGCTGGTCGGGCGGGAGGTGTTCGTCGCCCGCCGCTCCTTGCCTCGGCTGTCCGCGGAACGGGCCGAGCGGCTGCTCGGCGCGAAGGCCATGGCCGCCACGTCGTTCACCGACTACCGGCGTGAACTGCCGCCCGCCGCCCAATGGGCCGTGGCCGGGGTCGACGACGGGGCCGGTCTGTGGCGGGCGGAGGGCCGGTGGTGGGACCGGCTGGACGAAGGCGGGTGGGCGCTGCTGCGCGGCTCCCGCCCCGGCTCGGCACCGGTCGTCGGCGCGGTCGCCGTGCTCTCCGCGGACGCCTGGCGGGTGCGCGGCGCGCTGGAGGGCGCCGCGCGGGGCGGTCGACGCCTGGAGGCGTTCGATGCACCGGCCTGAGGCAATGATCCCGGTCCGCATGCGACGGGTGGCGATCGTCGCCCCACGGGACGCACTGCGCGAGACGCTGGTGCGCGTCGCCGAAGCCGGCTGCGTCGACATCGACCACACCGAGGGGGGGCGGTCCGGGCGCTCCCGGGCAGGGCTCCGCGGCCCATCGGCTACGACGTTCGCAGGTGGAACCGGCGCACGCCGTGCTCAGTGTCCGACCCCCCGACCTCGACGCGCTGGAGCGTGCGGGCCGCACCGATCTGCTGGCCGGTGAGGCGCAGCTCGAGGAACGCCAGGCAAGTGCGGTGCGGCGCGGAGACGTCGCGGCACTCGCCGGGTGGTGCCCGGCCGACGACGTTCCAGCGACCGCGCGGCGTCTGGCAGCGTCGGGAGGGGCGCTGGTGCCGCTGCGCGCACCGCGCGGAGTGGAGCCGCCGACGCTGCTCCGCGAAGCCGGTGCGGTACGGCGCTCGTTCGTGCCCTTGGTGCGGACGTACGGGACGGTGCCGTACCCGGATCTCGACCCCACGATGCCCGCGGGCATCGCCTACGTGGTGATGTTCGGGGTGATGTTCGGTGACGCCGGGCATGGGGCCCTGCTGCTGCTCGCGGGGATCGCGCTGCGCCTGGGCCACCCCCGCCGTGCCGCGTCCCTGCGCCCGCTGTGGCCGTTCGTCGCCGGGGCCGGACTCACCAGCTGTCTGGCGGGTGCCGCGTACGGCGAGTTCTTCGGGCCGACCGGCGTTCTCCCGGTGCTCTGGCTGAACCCGTTGCAGGATCCGCTGCGGCTGATCGTCACCGCCATCGGCTTCGGCGCGCTGCTGCTGGCCCTGGCATACGCGGCGGGCATCGCGAACCGCTGGCGGGAAGGCGGGCCGGGAAACGCCCTGTTCGCGCTCTCCGGGATCGCCGGGGCCATGCTCTACCTGGGCCTCGCCGTCATGGGCGGTGGCGTCTGGCTGGGCCGCCCCGCCGTCCTGGCGGGCGCCGTGATCGCGGGTACCGGCCTCCTCCTGGCCGGATCCGGGCTGTCCGCCGTGGCCGGCGGTGGCGCGGGGGGCGCCGTTCAGGTGGGGATCCGGCTCTTCGACGGGGTGCTGCGCATCGGGTCCAATGTCATCTCTTTCGCACGGCTGGCGGCCTTCGGGCTCACGCATGCCGCACTCGGCTCGATCGTGTGGCGCGGCACCACGGCACTGGCGGACCGGGGCAGTGCGGCAGTGATCGCGGCCGCGGTGCTCTTCGTCGTCGGCAACACGCTCGCCTTCGCTCTGGAGGCGCTGGTGGCCGGGGTGCAGGCACTGCGGCTGGAGTTCTACGAGCTGTTCTCCCGGGTGTTCGAGGACCAGGGGCGTCCGTTCCGTCCCTGGAGCCTGCCCGTGCTGGACGGTCAGGGCCACGCGGCGAATGCGCCGCGAGGTGGGGCGACGTACGAGGAGGCCATGTGATCGCCTGGTTCATCGCTCTCCCGGTCGTCGGCGCGGTCCTGGCGCTGGGGCGGCTGCTGCTGCGACGGTCCCGGCACAGGGCCCTGCGGTGGGTGTTCGCCGCCAACGCCCTGCTGTTCACGGGAGCGGCGGCCCTCCTCGTGGTGGCCATGGGCAACGAGTCCGCGCAGGCGGCGGCACCGGCCGCGGCACAGGGCTCCGGCGCCGCCTCGGCCGCCCTGATCGGCGCCGCCATCTCCGTGGCCGGGGCCTCCATCGGCGCGGCGATCGCCGTGGCCTACACCGGCGCCGCCGCGGTGGCGGCGCTCAGCGAGCGCCCGGAACTCTTCGGCCGGGCGATGGTGATCGTCGGACTGGCCGAGGGCATCGCCATCTACGGCCTGGTCGTCGCCATCATCCTGATCGGAAAGGCCTGACCATGGGACGGGTGGCGGCCCTCGGGGAGCGGACGCGCGTGGCGGGGCTCGCCCTGGCGGGCGTCACCGTCGTCGCCGCCGAGGAACCGGACGCGGTCCGTGAAGCCTGGCGTGCTCTTCCGCCCGGGACCGAGTTGGTCATCCTCACTCCCGCCGCGGCGGACGCGCTCGGCCCGGGGCCACTGGAAGGCGTCCGGCCGCTCACCGTGGTGATGCCGTGATGAGGAAGCCGGTGTCCGACGAGGCGGTGCCCGCGCTCGCGCCGGTACGCGCAGAGTTGCTGCGTACGGCGCGGGCCGAAGCGCGGGAGGTCCTGGACCGGGCCGACCGGGACGCCGCGGCACTGATCGGCGAGGCCCGGACCAAGGCGCGCGGCATCGTCGAGGAAGCCCACCGGCAGGGCGAGCGGGAGGGCGCTGCCGCCGCCCGCGGCACCAGGGCGGGCGCCCGCCGGGGCGCCCGGGATCGTGAGCTGGCAGCCCGCGAAGCGGCGTACGAGGAACTGCGCCGCCGGGCCTTCGCGCACGTCCGTCGGAGATGGGCCCCGGCAGCCCATCCGGCCGTCGTCGGCCGACTGCGAGAACGCGCCCGAGGACTGCTGGGGCCGGACGCCGAGATCACCGAAGTCCCAGGCGTGGGCGTGGTGGCCCGTATGCCGGGTCGGCGGGCCGACTGCACACTGGACGGCCTCACGGCACGCGCGCTGGACCGGCTCGGCGCCGAGGTCGAAGCGCTGTGGTCGCCGTGAACGGAGCCGATGGAACGGCGCGGCGCCACAGCCGCGTTCTGCGCGTCGCCGGACCACTGGTCGAGATGGAATACGCGGGTGACACCGCGATGTACGACGTGGTCTCCCTCGGCGCGTCCAGGATCCCCGGCGAGGTGGTGTCGATCAGCGGCGGTGTGGTGACCGCCCAGTCCTACGAGTACACGGGCGGTCTGGCCCCCGGCGACGAAGCGCAATCCCAGGGGGCGCCACTGTCCGCGGCGCTCGGTCCCGGCCTGCTCGGAGGCGTGTTCGACGGCTTGTTGCGGCCACTGTCCGGCAGCGGGGACTGGCTGCTGCCCGGAACCGCCCAGGACCCGGCCACGGAGCGCAGCTGGTCCTTCGTCCCAACGGTGGGCGAAGGAGAACAGGTCGCCGAGGGCGGCGTGCTGGGGGAGGTCCGCGACCGGGGGCCGGTACGGCTCCGCGTACTCGTACCGCCTGGGGTCAGCGGGGTGGTGGAGCACATCGCGCCGCAGGGAAGCTACGGCCAGGACGCGGTGGTGGCCGTCGTGGGCGGCACGGAGGTCCGGCTCGCCACGTCGTGGCCGGTCCGCCGTCCGCGCCCGGTGCGGACGCGTGGGGGCGAGCCCGAGGCGCTGCACACCGGCCAGCGGGTGATCGACCTGCTGTTCCCCGTCGCCCGGGGTGGCACGGTGGCCGTCCCCGGCGGCTTCGGCACCGGGAAGACCATGCTGCTCCAGCAGATCGCCAAGTGGTGCGACGCCGATGTGATCGTGTACGTCGGCTGCGGGGAGCGCGGCAACGAGATGGCCGATGTCATCGCCGAACTGTCCGCGCTGGAGGACCCGCGCACCGGTGGCCGGCTCGCCGACCGGACGGTGACCATCGCCAACACCTCCAACATGCCGCTGATGGCCCGCGAGGCCGGCATCCACACGGGGGCCACCGTCGCCGAGTACTTCCGCGACATGGGGCTGGACACGGTGCTGATCGCCGATTCCACCTCACGCTGGGCCGAGGCCCTGCGCGAATTCGCCTCCCGCACCGGCGCGCTGCCCGCCGAGGAGGGCTACCCGGCCGGGCTCGCCTCCGCGATCGCGGCCTTCTACGAACGCGCGGGAGCCGTGACGACGCTGGGCGGTGAGCGGGGCTCGGTGACCGTGATCGGGGCGGTTTCCCCACCCGGTGGCGACATGACCGAACCGGTCACGGCTCACACCGAACGGTTCGTGCGCTGTGTGTGGTCGCTCGACCGCGACCTCGCCTACGCCCGCCACTACCCGGCCGTGTCCTGGGCGGGGTCCTTCTCCCGGGACGCGGCACCGCTCGCTGCCCGTCGGGCGGCCGCCGGCGACCCCGCCTGGTCCACCCGGCGCGACCGGCTCGCCGCGGTGCTGGCGGAGGCCGACCGGCTGGCGGACCTCGTCGACCTGGTCGGCATCACGGCCCTGCCCGGCCCGGAACGCGTCAGCGTCCTGGCCGGACGGCTGGTGCGCGAAGGAGTGCTCCAACAGAGCGCGCTGTCCGCCAACGACGCGTACTGCGGCCCGGACAAGGCCGCGGCGCTGGCCGACGCCGTCCTCGCGGTCATCGACCGCTGCCGGGAACGCGTCGCTTCCGGCGTCCCGGCGGCAGCCGTGGAGGCCGCGGACTTCGGACCGGTGCTGCGGGCACGCGAGGAAGTGGGCCCGTATGACACGGCGGGAGTGGCGGCGCGCCGGGAGACCATGCTCGCCCGGCTCGGGGAGCTGCGGTGAACGGCCGGACCCGACCCTTCCCCGGCGGGCCCGGAGGCGAGGCGCCGTGACCACGTGGAGCGAGGTCGAGTACACGGCCGTACGGGAACTGCGCGGCCCACTCGCCATCGTGCAAGGAGTCTCGGGGGTGGGGTGGGACGAGTTCGTACGGATCACCCTGGACTCGGGCGAGCGGCGATACGGCCTCGTCCTGGAGGTCGACCGCGAACTCGCCGTGGTGCAGGTGCTGGAGGACACCACCGGAATGGACCCGTCACACCTGCGGGTGTCCTTCGCCGGGGAACCGCTGCACGTCCCCGTAGGCCCGGGGTGGCTGGGCCGGGTGTGCAACGGCCGCGGCGAGCCCATCGACGGAGGCCCGCCGGTCTTCGGCGATACCAGCGCCGCGGTGAGCGGTACCCCGATCAACCCGGTCCGGCGGGAGCCACCCTCCGAGCCCATCCTCACCGGCGTCGGCGCCGTCGACGCCCTGACGACACTGGTCCGCGGACAGAAGCTGCCGGTATTCTCCGCGGCCGGGCTGCCGCACCTGGAACTGGCGGCCCAGATCGCCGCGCAGGCCACCGCCGGTGGCGAGGCGTTCAGCGTCGTCTTCGCCGGCATGGGCCTGACCCATCCGGACGCCGCTTTCGTCCGGGACGCGCTGGAGGAGCGTTCGGCCGCGGGGGAACTGGTGCTGCTGCTCAACACCGCCGACGATCCCGTGATCGAACGGACCCTGACCCCGCGCGTCGCGCTCACCGTGGCCGAACACCTCGCCTTCTCCCTGGGCCGCCACGTGCTGGTGGTGATGACCGACATGACCGCCTACGCCGAGGCGCTGCGCGAAGTCTCCGCCGCCCGGGGCGAGGTCCCGGCCCGCCGCGCCTATCCCGGGTACCTCTACAGCGACCTGGCCTCGCTCTACGAACGCTGCGGCCGGATCAGCGGCCGCGCGGGCTCGGTCACGGTGCTGCCCGTCCTCACCATGCCCGCGGGCGACATCACCCATCCGGTCCCCGACCTGACCGGATACATCACCGAGGGCCAGATCGTGCTCTCCCACCAGGTGCACGCCCGAGGGGTGTATCCGCCGGTGGACGCCCTGTCGTCGCTGTCCCGCCTGATGCGCAAGGGAGCCGGGCCCGGGCGCACCCGGCCCGACCACCTGGACCTCGCGGCCCAGACCCTGGCCGCGCTCGCCCGGGCCCGGCAGGTGAGGGAGCTGTCGGACCTGGTGGGCGAGGCGGCCCTGAGCCCGACCGACCGCCGCTACCTCGACTTCGACGAGGCGTTCCTGCACCAATTCCTGCACCAGCGGCCCGACGAAGCGCGTCCCTTGGACCGGACGCTGGACGCCGCCTGGCAGGCGCTGCTCACCCTCCCCCGCGGTGAGCTCACCATGCTGCCCGCCGCACTGCTGGACGCGCACGGCGCGCGGGCGGAACCGGACGGCGGCGAGCGGGAAGGACCGGAGCCGTGACGACCGCGTCTGGCCCTCCGCCCTTACGCGCCGGGCGGCTGCGCCTTCGGCACAGCCTGCACGTCGCGTTGCGCGGTGCGGAGCTCCTGGAGCGGAAACTGCGCATCCTGCGGACACGGCACGAAGCCCTGCTGCGGGCCGAGGAGGCCGGTGCGCAGGCATGGCGACAGGCAGTCCGGGACGCCGAAACATGGCTGCTGAGAGGGGTCCTCCTGGGCGGCGAACACGCCTTGGAGGCGGCGGCTGAGGGGATCGGTGCCGCGGACTTCACCTGGCGTGAGGAATCCACGGTGGGGGTGCGCCACCCCGCGCTCGCCTCATGTCGGACCCCGGACCGCTCCCCTGACGCGGCCACCCCCGGCAACACCGCCCTCGTGCATGCCGAGGGCGCCTACCGTCAGGTGCTGCTGGCCGGCGCCGAGTACGCCGTCGCCCGGCAGGCCGCCCGGGTCGTCGGGGCGGAGGTGGCACACACCCGCCAGCGGGTCCGCGCCCTGCGGCGCCATTGGATCCCCAGGCTGGAGGAGACGCTCGCCCGGATCGACCTCGCTCTCGAGGAGAGCGAACACGAGGACGCCATACGCCGTCGCTGGGCCGCGGCCAGGCGAGGATGAGCGGCTCCGACACCATCGTGGGACGTACGGCTCCAGTGGCGGACCGCCCTCCCGACGGTGGACCATGGCCATGTGAGGGGTTCGGTGAAGCGAGTTCCGAGGACCGGACCATGGACCGAGAGCAACGCCGCGGCGCGCACGGGCTCGGCATCCGCACGTATATGCGGCAATCCGCGTCCGGAAACCCCTTGCTGCGCCGCTCCGACCGTGTCCAGTTCTGGGTGTCCGTCCTGCTGACGGCCCTTCTGGCCGTCGGCCTTCCCGCCGCGTCCCTGATCGCCGGATGGGCCGCCTACGAGTCCCAGATGCACACGGCGCAGGTCCAGGCGGCACAACGCCACCAGGTCACCGCACGTCTGACGAGCGGGCCCATGGACATGGGGACCGGCGGGCAGTTTGGTCGGGTTCGCTGGACCGACGAGGACGGCACGGAACGGACAGTTGTCACCCGCGTGGAACGCGGCACGCCTCGGGGCGCGAACGTGAAGGTCTGGGTGGACCGCCAGGGAGACCTCGTCGAAGCACCGTTGCGGCCGGCTGTCGCGCGGACCACCGGATGGATCGCGGGCAGCGTCTCGGCGGGAGCCGTGGCCCTCGTCGTCCTCAACGTCCACAGGGGCATCGTCCGTGCGATGGACCGTCGCAAGCACGCCCGGTGGGCCGCCGAATGGGACCGGCTGGAAACCCGGTGGTCCCGAAGACTTCCCTGAAGGTGCGACAGAGGGATCACACCCACACAAACATCGCCCGCCTTCGCCGACCGCATCCGACGCTTCACACCACCGCGGAAGGGCCCTGCGTGTCATCGGTGCGGAAGGAAACGCGCTCGCTGACCGAGACCACCCCGTCCACGCCCTGGCACAGCCGGACGATGATCGGAATCATGCTCCGTATCTCCACCGATCCACTCAGCGTGACCTCGCCTTCCCTCACATCGACCGTCACGGACGAGGGAGCCAGCCGGAGAGTCCGGCTCAGCACATCACGGCAGATCTCGTCGTGGATCGCGTCGTCGTGGCGCAGGAAGATCCGCAGCAGATCACCGCGGCTGACGATGCCCAGCAACGTGTCGGTCTCGTCCACGACGGGAAGCCTTTTGATGTCGTGGATGGCCATCAGGCGAGCGGCCTCGGCGGCCGTCCACTCGGGACGTACGCACACGGCGGGGGCCGACATCAGCTCCTCCGCCCTCGCCCCCTCGGCCTTCGCCCGCTCCCATGCCTCCGGATGCGGGAGCAGTACCCGGCCGGACGTATCGGCCTGGCCTGACACCTTGCGCAGCAGGTCCGCCTCGGACACCACGCCCATCGGACGGCCGGAAGCATCCACGACCGGAACCGCCGTGACGTCGTTCTCCGCGAGGAGCATGACGAGTTCCTTGAACGGCATGTCGCGCGGCGCCCGGACCACCCCTCGGGTCATGAGTTCTCCGACTGTTCTGTGGTGCATCTGCCGCCTCCTTCCGGGCTCCTGGAGCCCCGTCGGCTTCCCGGCTGCCGAGCGTGGCAACTCATGGTGGCCTCCAAAGGGGCTTCACGGCCCATCCGGTCGGCCATTCGGCCCAGGACAGCACTCACCCGCCGTGCCATGGTGGAGAAGGACGGAGAAGGGAACCGGAAAGGCGGGGACCACTGATGCGTGCTCATGTCGGTGACCAACTGATCATCGAAAGCCCGACCACCGGCGTTGCCAGGCGGGACGGTGAGATCGTCGGACTCCACCATGACGACGGAACGCCTCCCTATGACGTGCGATGGTCGGACTCGGATCGAGTCAGCCTCGTGTTCCCGGGTCCGGACGCACACATTCACCACATCGAGCACGTGTCGGAAAGACCCCGGGGCCCCGCGGCCCCCGGACATCGGTGAGTGTTCAACCGCCACCCGACGAGGTCGTCACGGCTCTGGTGCGGGACGCCACAGCGGCCCCGTCGATGCACAATGCCCAGCCGTGGCGGTTCCAGTACTTTCGGGGCAGGCGCGTCTTCCACCTCCGGGGAGACCTCCGTGGTTCCCTGCCGCATTCCGACCCGGAACAGCGCGCCCTGCACGTCGGATGCGGCGCGGCCCTGATGAATCTGCGGGTCGCGGTCGCGCACGAGGGCTGGCAGGCGACGACCCGGTTGCTTCCCGCTCCGGCAGATCCGATGTTGCTGGCCTCCGTGGCACTGACCGGCCCGCTCGACGGCGGTGACGACGATCCGGCTGCCCTGTACCCCGCCGTGAGCACCCGGCACACCAGCCGTTATCCCTTCGCGGAGACGCCCCTACCCGATTCCGTGCGGACCGCCCTCACGGACGCCGCACGCCGGGAGCACGTCTCGCTGTCCTTCGCGTCGGGATGGCACCTGCAGGCCGTCCTGGACCTGGCGCTGGAGGCTGAAGCCCGCAATCTCACCGATTCCGGCGTCGCGGCGGACCTGGCCCGCTTCACCCGCAGGGCGGACGATACCCGGCCTGCCACTGAAGGAGTTCCGGAGCACGCCTTCGGGCCCCGCCGGCGCATCGGCAAGGCTCCCATGCGGGACTTCGCGGGCGGCGAACCGGTCCCCGGCCGCCCGGCCGCCGACTTCGAGACCACCCCCCATCTGGCCCTGCTGAGCACCGGACGCGACCGGCCGGAGGACTGGCTGCGCACCGGCCAGGCGATGGAACGGGTGCTGCTCCAGGCCACGCTCGAAGGACTTGCCACCTCGTTCGTCACCCAGGCCCTGGAATGGCACGACCTGCGCTGGCCGCTGCGCGACCCGATGTCGGGATCGGCCTACGTGCAGATGGTGCTGCGACTGGGTTACGGCCGGCCTGGCACGCAGACCCCTCGTCGGCCGGTCCCTGACGTCCTGGACATCGAGCCGTAGCCCGCTTACGCGGTCGCGAAAGCTGTGCCTTCAGGACGGACTCTCCGCCCCGGCGTGTCCGGGGGCCCTGAAGTGGCATTCGACATCCACGACGCCCTCCACAGCCCGGGCAAGGCGCGCGGCCACCGGAATCAGAGCGGTGTCGTGCAACTCTCCGCTGAGCGTGACCACGCCCTCGTCCACCCGCACGTGGACGGCATGCCCGAGCCCGGGGAAGAGACAGGACACCACCGTGCGGCGGACCTCCTCCTCGATGTCCTCGTCCGCCCGGAGGAAGACCTTCAGCAGATCGCCCCGGCTGACGATCCCCCGCAACATCCCCTCGGCGTCGACCACGGGAAGCCGCTTGACCCGCCTGACGGCCATGACCCGGGCCGCCTCGGCCAAAGTGGCGTCCGTGTGCACGGTCACCGCCGGGGTGCTCATCAGCTCCTCCGCCGTCACCGCCCGCGCCTTCGCGAGGTCGGGCAGGCGCCGCATCTGCTCGAAACGATCCGGCTCGCTGTCCCGGAGCTCTTCCTTGGGCAGTAGATCCGCCTCTGAGACGACTCCGACCACACGCCCCTCGCCCTCCAGCACCGGCATGGCGCTCACACGCCACTGGCCCAGGGTCTGCACGATTTCCTTGAACGGCGCGTCCCGCCCGACAGCGACGACCGTTCGCGTCATCACATCGCTCACGATGTGCGGAGTCTCAGGCACAGGACCTCTCCTCCTCTCGTCGGTTCCACCCGTCGTCTCAGATCGCGCGTCGCCGACACGGCGCAGCGCGGCGCCGCGGACGAGGGGGTTGCCCCACCGTCATTCATGAGGAACCACGGCGACCGGACAGGCGGCGTGGTGCACGGCGGCCTGCACCACGGGGCCAAGGCGGGGGCCGAGGGTGGGTGGGTGTTTTCGCCGTCCCACCATCAGCAGATCACTGTCGGCCGCGGCCCGTACCACCGCCTGGGCGGGGCTCTCCAGCCGGATTTCGTCGATGACCCGCACCCCGGGAAACTTCTCGCGCCACGGCCGCAGCACCTCGTCCAGTTCCTGTCGCGACTGCTCCGCGAGGTCCCGGGCCACGTCGGCCTCCGCGCCGCGAGCGGCGGTGTACGCCGGGCCAGGTTTTCTTCCGTGGACGGCGTGCAGCGGGACACCACGGGTGAAGGCGGTGACGTAGGCGAACTCCAGGAGGTTGTCCTGGGGACCGTGCAGGCTCAGGCCCACGACCACATACCGCTGGCGTTCCTCCGCCGCCCGATCCCCGCGGACCAGCACCACGGCCCGCTCCGCCCGGCCGACGACCTGCAGTCCGATGTCCCCCAGGAAGAAGCTCGCCACCCGGTCCAGCCCCCGGGAACCGAGTACCAGCATCCGCGACCGCGCGGCCGCGTGGAGCAGGGCCGTCTCGGCCTCTTCCGCGACCAGATCCTCCATGATGGTCAGTCGCGGATGGAGGCCGGACAGTTCCGTGTGTGCTTCGTGCACGATCCGCTGCGCCCAGTAGTTCTGCTCGTCCGCCGCCGGACTGTCGGGAGTGGGCGGTGACAGCAGGATCCACGCGTGCGTCAGACGCAACGCCAGTTCACGCCGCTCCGCCTCCTGTGCGGCCCAGCGAGCGGCGGCCAGGCTCTCGGCCGAACCGTCGAGGCCCACGGTGACCACTTGTTCCATGGCGGTTGCCTCGTCTCCCAAGGAACACCTCTCCACACACGGAGTACCCCCAGGCGTTCAAACCACCGCCCCGGTCGATGGGTGTAGCAACCCGTTCGGACGCGCGGCCACGCCGCTGGGACGGGAAACGTCTTGTACGGGAGGAGGAACATGAACAGCCACGTACCGCGGACGGACCACGCGACGCCACCTCCCCGGCTGTCCTGGATGCTCGCCCTTGCCACGCTCGGGTTCTTGGTCGCGTTCTGGGCGTGGTCCCTGCTCGCCCCGCTCGCACCGGCCCTCCGGCAGGAACTCGACCTCACGCCCTTCCAGCAGTCCTTGGTGGTGGCCACACCCGTGCTCGTCGGTTCGCTCGGCCGGATCCCCATCGGGGCGCTCACCGACCGTGTCGGCGCCCGGGTGATGTTCCCACTCGTCACCGCCGCGACCATCCTGCCCGTGCTCTATCTCGGGCACGCGGCCGACTCTCTGGCCGAGGTGCTCGCGGGCGGGTTTCTCCTCGGGCTGGGCGGCACGACGTTCGCGATCGGCGTCCCCTTCGTCAACTCGTGGTATCCGCCAGGGCGGCGGGGGCTGGCCCTCGGGGTCTTCGGCATCGGCACAGGCGGAACGGCCATCTCCGCCTTCACCACCGTGCAGCTCACCGATGCCGTTGGCCGGAGCTTCCCGTTCGACCTGGTCGCGGTCCTCCTGGCGGTGTACGCCCTCACGGCCTGCCTCTTCCTTCGCGACAACCCCGGACGTGCCGTCACGACGGAATCACTGCCGGCCCGCACGGCGGCCACGCTGCGGATGGCCGTCGCCTGGCAGACGGCCTTCCTCTACGCCGTGTCCTTCGGCGGCTTCGTCGCCTTCAGCGTGTATCTGCCCACGTATCTCACCACCGCCTTCGGGCTCGAACGCTCGGACGCAGCCACACGCACGGCCGGCTTCGTCCTGCTGGCCGTCGCCATGCGCCCGGCGGGCGGGTGGCTGGCCGACCGGGTGCGCCCGGTTCCCGTTCTGGTGACGGCTTACGCCGTGGTGGCCGCCCTCGCGCTCGTCGCCGCCGCAGAGGCCCCCTTGGTCCCCATCGGCACGATTTCCTTCCTGGGCATGGCCGCCGCGCTGGGCGCCGGTGCCGGCGCCGTCTTCGCCCTCGTCGCCCGCTTGGTGCCCCCGGAGCGTGTCGGCTCCGTCACCGGCGTGGTCGGCGCCGCGGGCGGGCTCGGCGGTTTCTTCCCCCCGCTGGTGATGGGGGTGGTGAACAGTGTCACGCGCGACTACACCTGGGGATACGTCCTGCTGGCCGCCACCGCGGCCGTCGCCGGAGTGTTCACCGCCACCGTCGTACGCCGCCGCACCCGATGACCCGGAAGCCGCCGGAACGGCATCCACGGCCCCGGCGAGTCGCGGGCTCGACTGCGTCAGCGGTGGGGCAACCGCAGGGCGTGGCTCTGGCCGGGGGCGAGGGTCACCGTCCGGTCGGGGAGTACCAGCCGGATCGGCTCGTGATCGGAGTCCGGAACGGCGATGCGCAGCCGGCCGCGGTCCAGGCGGAGGCTCACTCCCCAATGGCCGCGGTAGCGGAGGGAGAAGCGGAAGGCAGGCATTTCGGGCAGCGGGGCCGGGTCCAGATGAAGTGCCCCGTCGTGAGTGCGCAGTCCGGTCAGTCCGCGCTGGATCAGGTCCAGGGTGCCGGCCATGGCGCCGAGGTGGATGCCTTCAGGGGTGGTTCCGCCCTGGATGTCGGCGACATCGGATTCCAGCGCCTGGAGGCAGTACTCCCAGGCCGCCGAGCGCTTGGTCCGGGCGAGCACCCAGCCGTGCACCAGGCTGCTGAGGGTGGAGCCGTGGCTGGTGCGGTTCAGGTAGTAGTCCACGGTGCGGCGCCAGACCGTGTCATCCACGGTGTATCCGAGTGCCCGGAAGAGCGCGGCCAGTTCCTCCGGTGCGAAGAGGTATCCGAGCATGAGGACATCGGCCTGCTTCGATGCCTGGTAGCGGTTGACCGAGTCGCCCTCGGCCTCGAGGATGCGGTCGAGGCGGCGGATGTCCCGGTACGTGGCGCGGTAGGCGCCCCAGTCCAGCTCGACCAGCTCCCCGTAGCGGTCGAACTGGCTGATGACCCCGGCGTGGAAGGGCACGTACAGCCGCCGCGAGATCTCCTCCCAGCGGGTGAGTTCGGCGTCGTCCAGGGCCAGCCGCTCCAGCAGCTCCTGCCGCCGCCACACCGGCAGGCCGCGGGCGAGTTCGAGTGCCCGGCCGAGCACCCAGGCGGCGGTGACGTTGGTGTACGCGTTGTCGTCCAGCCCCGGCCGGGGGCTGTCCGGGTATGCGTCGTGGTATTCGTCCGGGCCGACCACTCCGCGGATCCGGTAGCGGCCGAGCGCGGTGTCCAGGTCAGCCAGGCTGCCCCAGAAGCGGGCGATCTGCAGGATCATCTCGGCGCCCTTGGTGTGCAGGAACTCGGTGTCCCCGCTGGCCTCGCAGTACTGCCACACGTCGTACGCCACCGCGGAGTTCACATGGTGCTGTAGCCGGGAGTGGTCCGGCAGCCAGTGGCCCGACAGGGGGTTGAGGTGCAGTCGCGGTGTCTCCTCACGGCCGTCGCTGCCGCTCTGCCAGGGGTACATCGCTCCTCGGTGTCCCGCCTCCCGGGCGGCGCGGCACGCCTGCGGCAGACGCCGGTGACGGTAGGTGAGCAGGCCTCGGGAGACTTCGGGGAAGTGCAGGTTCAGGTAAGGCAGGACGAACAGCTCGTCCCAGAAGACATGCCCCCGGTACGCCTCGCCGTGCAGACCGCGCGCCGGGACGCCCACGTCCAGGTCGGCCGTGTGTGGCGAGAGGGTCTGGAGCACGTGGAAGAGATGGAGCCGCAGGATGCGGCCGGGCTCTCCCGGCACGTCGAGTTCGGCGCGCCGCCACAGCCGGGCCCAGGCCGCTTCGTGTGAGGCGCGCAGCTCGGGGAAGTCGCCAGCCGTCGTCGCCCGTTCCACCGCCGCCTGGAGCGGATCGCCGATCGCCAGGTCGCGGGAGGTGTGCAGTGCCACGATCTTGTCGATCACGACTGGGCGGCCGGGTTCGACGGAGATCGTCAGCGTGTGTACCGCCCGCCGCCGACCGGGCCTGAGGTGGTATGACAGCGGTTCCGCCCCCGTGACCCGGGTCTGTGCAGCCAGCGCGATACGGATGTCCGACGTTCGGGTCCGGCAACGCAGCCACGCAGTGCCGGACCCGGACGTACCCGTGCGCAGCCCGGTCAGGTGACGCTCCCCGAGACCCTCGTAGCGGCGCACGTTGGTGTTACGCACATCCCCATCCAGGGCCGACTCGACCTCGACCCGTACCGCCCGGTCCTCCGCCGTGAGGACGGTCCGCAGCGCGGCGAGGTGGGGGTCACCCATGTGGACCAGCCGGTGCTGCTCCACCCCCAGCCGGTGCCCGCCAGGGCCGCGATAGGCGACGGTCCGGGTAAGGGTTCCCGCTCGCATGTCCAGGACCTGCCGGTAGTCGAGCGGCACGCGGGTGTCCGGGGACAGCCACGCTCCGACGGTGCCGTCATCGGACAGTGTCCGGAAGCGCAGCGGCAGCCAGTTCGGCAGATTGACCAGGTCCTCGTTCTCGACCACGCGTCCCGCAACGGCGGAGCGCAACCAGTTGTAACATCCGGCCACGTAGGTGCCGGGGTAGTGCACCGGCCCGGCGCGGCTCTCGGGCGCCGCGCCGCGGGTCGCCGTATAGCCGTTGCCGAGGGTGCACAGCACCTCCCGCAGCCGTTCGGCGGCCGGGTCATAGCCGCGGTACTCCCAGGTCCACTCCGGCATGGGGCGCTCATCTCCTCGTCCCATGATGGGAACGCCGCCCCGACGGCGCATGCCGACCGACCGGGGCGGCGGGGTCCTTCGGCCCATGGCCGATCCGATCCCGCCGGTCCGATGCTGGACACCGGGCGGCCGGGAGACGAGGCGGTGAACGAGATGTCCGACGCGACCACCACCGACCTGTACCAGGTCACGATGGCGATGGCGTACCTGGAGGAGGGAATGACGGCCCCGGCCACGTTCAGTCTCTTCGTACGGGACATGCCGCCCGGACGCGGTTTCCTTGTCAGCGCGGGCCTGGAGTCGGCACTGGACTTCCTCTCCGCCTTCCGTGTCGGCCCCGAGGACACGCGTACCTTCGCGGAGGTACTGCACCGTCCGCCCAGCGGCCTGGCAGCCCTGACCGGCCTGGAGTTCACCGGCGAGGTCCGGGCGGTGCCCGAGGGCCGGGTCGTGCTGGCTGGGGAACCGCTGCTGGAGATCACCGCGCCACTCCCCCAGGCCCAGCTGGTGGAGACGTACGTGCTCAATCAGCTCAGCCACCAGACCGCGATCGCCTCGAAGGCCGCGCGCTGTGTCCTCGCGGCGTCGGGCCACCCTGTCGTGGACTTCTCCCTGCGGCGGACACACGGGCCGCAGGCCGGATTCCAGTGCGCCAGGCTGGGCGCGATGACGGGATTCGCCGGGACCAGCAACGTGGCCGCGGCAGCGACCTGCGGTCTGCCGGCCATCGGCACGATGGCCCACTCGTTCGTGGAGGCGTTCGCCTCGGAGGAGGAGGCGTTCCGCGCCTTCGCCCGCACCCACCCCGGGCCGGTGACGCTGCTGGTGGACACGTACGACACCCGGCAGGGCGTCCGCACGGCGGCACGCGTGCTGAACGACCTGGGACGCGGCCCCGGTTCGGCGGTTCGGCTCGACAGCGGCGACCTCGGCGCGCTGGCGAGCGAGGCCCGCACGATCCTGGATACCGCCGGGCTGCGGGAGGTGCGCATCGTCGCCAGTGGCAGCCTGGATGAGTACGCGGTGGACCGGCTGGTCCGCTCGCGGGCCCCGATCGACGTCTACGCGGTGGGAACTCGGGTCGGCGTCTCCGCCGACGCCCCCTTCCTGGACTCCGCGTACAAGATGGTCCAGTACGACGGGCGGCCGGTGATGAAGCTCTCCGCAGCCAAGGTGACCGCTCCGGGACCGAAACAGGTCTACCGCCGCCCGGGATACCCCGATCTGATCGCCCTCAGCGACGAACCGCCGCCACCCGACAGCCACCCCGTGCTGGAAACGGTGATGCACCACGGACGGCGCACCGCCCCCCGCCCCACGCTCGCGGAGAGCCGTGAGCGCCTGAACACCGATCTGGCCGAGCTACCCCTCGCCGCCCGGCTCATCGACCATCCGATCGCGCCGAAAGCCGTCCCGTCCCCATCACTCACCGCGCTCACCCGGCGAGTACGCGACGCATGTCGCGGTCCGCGCGAGATCGCGGACAGCGGTGACATTGGTATACGTGATGTCGCCCCGGCCGGGAGGCGTCGAGACGATCCGTCGCGGCGAGCCTGCGTCCCCCGGTAGATCACAGACGCATAGGCTCATGTGGCGAGGGGCTCCGCCCGCAAAGCAGTCCAGAAGCCCAGCAGCAACGACCGAGGGCTCTCAGGCCGACCCTCGGTCCACCACACCGAACAGCGCCGTGGGAGACGGGCATGGATTGGTTGGTCTCCTTCATCGGGGCCGCGTTGGTCATGGCCGCACTGCGAGACCTGTTCCACACGCTCTGGCACCCGACTCGCCGGGGAGGCTTGAGCCGCCTGGTCATGTCGGCATTGTGGAAAGCGTCCCAGCGTGTCCCCGCCCGCAAACGGGTCGCAGGGCTCGTCGGACCGCTGGCCATGGTCACCGTGGTCGTGATGTGGGCCTGCACCATCATCCTGGGGTGGGCCATCATCTACTGGCCCCACATGCCGGAGGCGTTCTCCTTCGGAAGCGGCCTGAAAGCTGCCCAGCACGCGGACCTGCTGGACGCCCTCTACGTCTCACTCGTCACCATCGCCACCCTCGGGCTCGGGGACATCGTGCCGACCGAGGACTGGCTGCGCATCGTAGCGCCGCTGGAAGCTCTCATCGGCTTCGCGCTGCTGACTGCCACGGTCACCTGGGTGCTCGAGATCTACCCGGCGCTCGCCCGCAGGAGGGTCCTGGCGATCCGCTTGGTGCTGCTGCGCCAAGCGGCCTCTTCGGCTCACCAACTGGACTGCGCTCTCGGAGCCTCGTTGTTGGAGAGTCTGGCCACCGAAGTGGTGCGCATCCGTGTCGACTTCACCCAATACGCCGAGGCCTACTACTTCCACGACGGTGAGAACCACGCGTCGCTGGCGGCCAGTGTCGGCTACGCCGCCGACCTGGCCCAACGCGGGCAAGCGGCACATGGTTCCGATGTGCGTCTGGCAGCGTCCATGCTCGCCGGGGCTCTGCAGTCCCTCGCCGCGGTCCTCGACGAGCACTTCCTTCATACAGGCGGAACATCGGCAGAGATCTTTGCCGCTTACGCGAGGGATCACGGCCTCAGCCCTTCCGAGCCCTGACGGGTAACGTCCGGCTCACCGACACCGCTTTCAGAACTTCGCAGGCGCGGACTTCGCGATAGTGGCCGTCGTCGCAGCGGCCGCATCCCATACCTTCCGCGGCACAGGGCAGGTGGGTGCCGACGGCTGGCGCGCAGGCAGGTTCCCGGAGCCCGACCAGGAAGTGTGGCGGCGAAGCCCAGTGCCGCCGTCCGAGATGGAAGAGTCGTCCAAGCGGGCAACGGAGGTGTCGAAGTAGAGCAGCACGTTCGTGCAGTGCCAGGGCGTGAGGGCCCCGGGTTCCTCGCCGAAGGGTTCCAGTAGCGCGGCCGGATTCAAGAGATCAACGCAGGTGGGTCTGCAGTTGCGGCGAGTTCGCGCGGGCTGACGTTGAGGTCCGAGCGGATCGCGACAGCCGCGGGCGTGGTGGAGCCGTCCAGGCTTCGTCAGGATGAACGCGATGACGTTGACCACCGGGTCAACGCTGCCGCCCGGGGCTTGCCGGATGACGGCGACGCCCCCGCGGCGTACAGATGACTGTTGCCATGGCCTCCCGAGGCGGCGACCCCGTGGGGGCGGGAACTCGCCTGCTGTCATGGTTTCTGGTCCCTGGTGGCCGACCTGGGCCAAGCCGGAGGCGGTGCATCGTCTGGGGACGCCCCGTCTGCGAACTGCCAATCCGGCACCTCACACCGCCCAGCATTAGCGGCACCCGACAGCACATTTGGCGCTGCCGGAAAATCGAGCTTCAACATCACCCCCGACGGCAAAAGCCGTTCGGGATGTACGAGTGAGTTGGTGTTGGAACTTGGCGCAGGTTATCGACAAGGGTGCTGCCGCAGCTGGCAAGCGGTGGCTCGTTCGGTATCGGGAACCGGGCGGGCGTAGTGCTCGGCAGAGGGAGAAGTCCTTCGACCGCAAGAGGGATGCGGTGGACTTCGCCACCAAGATGGAGAACGACAAGAGGGAGAACACCTATATCGACCCAGCTGCCGGGAAGGTCTCGCTTCGCCGGTACGTGGACGACTGGCTCACAGGATCGGTGGTGTCGGCCGGCACCTGGGAGTCCTATGAGCGCATCATGCGGCTGCACATCGTCCCACACCTGGGGAGGAAGACGATCTCCCAGGTCACGGCAGCCGACGTGGAAGCGCTGTACTCGCGCTGGACGAAGGACGGCGCCAAGCCGAACACCGTCGAGTCACGCAGCATCACGCTGTCGGCACTCTTCTCGCACGCCGTACGACACAAACGCATATCCAGCAGCCCCGTCAAGGAAGCGGAAAAGCTGGAGAACAAGGTCATCCCTGTCGATGAACGGAACCTTCCCAGCCTTGAGGAAATTCAAGCGATCGCCAGCTCGATGGGGCCTCGATTGGAGCCTGCCGTATGGCTCATGGCTTGCTGCGGTCTGCGCATCGGCGAGTCCCTCGGGGTCTTCCCTGAGGATTTCGGGGAAGGAGTTTTGCGAGTACGACGTCAGATCGTCCGGTACCAAGGTTCGGACCGTCGGCTCCCCATCCGCAATCATGCCGGTGGGATGACGCACCCGGGGCTTGTGCGCAATTCATGGGACCGTGCGATCAAGCGGCTCGGGCTCTCTGCGTACACGCCGCACGATCTCCGGCATAAATGGGCGACCGTGACCTTGACGAACGGGGTGTCCATCCACGAGGTGTCCCGATGACTCGGACACCGGTCGATCAAGGTCACAGTCGACCGTTACGGTCACCTCACCACGGACGGGCGGGAACGCTGCCGTCAGGCGGCGGAGACGACCTTTGGCGGCTATCTGCCGCCGGAGCCAGAGGCGGGCCGGGTCACACGATGCCCAGCTCCCGCAGAACCCGGTGCTGAGTTGGTGCTGGCTTAGCCGGGAAGTACAGGTAGCAGACGCCGCCTGAACCACTCTTGACCTGGCCATTTGCGTCGTAGCGCTTGGTGCGCAACCAGATGTTCTCCCACTGCCTGCGCTTGTAGACCCGGCGGACGGACGGGTTGTCCGGTGAGGCCGGGTCGTTCGCGATGACGTCGCCGGTGGGGGTGAAGCCGATGACGGTCATGAGGTGGCCCGCGGTGCCGTAGCCCGCCCCGTCCAGCTCCTCCTTGAGGAAGGACTGCGAGGTGATCACCGGGATCCCGGCGGCGATCAGCTTCTCCACGTCGGTCAGCGAGCCGAGCCGGGTGACCACGCCCTGCATGTCGCGGTAGGTGGCGGCGTAGGCGGCGTTGAACGGCCAGTTGCCGCAGCCGTCGTACTGGTAGTCGAAGGTGGCGCGGGCCGCATGGCAGATCTGCGGGTCGGCGTAGTCGGGGTTGACCCAGGCCAGGTCCTCGGGCGTGGGCTTGCGGCCCCAGAACTCGATGATCATCTGCGAGGAGGTGGGGCTGCACCAGGCCTCGCCGCCGTTGTCGTACTCCGGGTACTGGCCCTTGTGGATCTCCTGCGAGTAGCGCGGTACGGAGAGTTCGTGGCCCTTGGGCAGGCCGGGCTCGGAGGCGGGCGCCTCGAAGCGGTCGGGGACGTCCGAGCCCATCGCGCCGACCCGCCACACGGTGGGGGTGCGGGTGGTGCCGGGCTTGCGGTAGAGGGTCAGGCGCAGCTGGTACGCCGTCAGCCGGAGCCCGCTCGCCGGGTCGTCGACGGCGAGGGTGTCGGTCCACACCGAGCTCTTGTCATCGCTCTGGTCGTCGACCGAGGTGCGCCGGATGGAGTCGGCGCCGTCGCCGGAGGTCCAGCGGCCCATCACGTACCAGGGGGTCGCCGTGCCGTCGGAGTAGGTGCCCTTCAGCTCGGCCTGGATCCAGGTGCCCGCCGGGGTGCGGGCGTTCCAGGAGACGATGGCCTCGGTCGCGGGGACGGAGAGTTTGCGCACCGGGGAGGTCCAGGTGGCGTACTCCCAGGTGGCCTTGGTGCCGGTGTGCGGGTCGGTGTAGTCGACGGTGCCGGCCGGGCGGGAGATCACGATGCCGGGGCGGGCGCCGGCCTCGGCGCGGACGCCCTTGGCGGAGCCGGCCAGCCAGTCGGTGTGGCTGGTCCAGCCGTGGTACTCGGCGGTCGCCTTCTTCGCGGCCGCACCGGCCGCACCGGCCGAGCGCGCCGAAGCCACTGTCTGTACGGCGGCCGCGCCCGCGACGCCGAGGGCGGCAGCGAGCACGGAGCGGCGGGGCGTGAATCCGGAACTGGTCATACGGGGCTCCCCCAGTCGTCGTCCAGCGGCGGCGGATGCGCGACAGTCGCACAACTATGGCCGCTGCGAGTGGTGTCAGGCCAGTGCTTCCCGTCCTGCCCGCGTACCAATATTGGTGTGGACCAATGGAGTGAATACCGCCGGGTAGTCGTAGAGTGGCCCTCCATGGAGACCGCCGACCGCCCCGCCGAGACGCTGCGCGCGTTCGCCCGGTGGCTGCGCGCCCTGCCGCCGTCCTGCGGGCCGGTCCGGCTCGTCGCCGTCGACGGACACGCCGGTTCCGGGAAGACCACGTTCGCCGGGCGGCTGGCGGAGGCACTGGGCGGCGCGCCCGTCGTCCATACGGACGATCTCGCCACGCACGAGGAGCCATTCGGGTGGGCCGGGCGGTTGCAGGAGCACATCCTGACCCCGCTGGGCCGCGGCGAAGCCGCCCGGTACGCCCCGTACGACTGGGTCGAGCGCCGCTTCGCTGCCACCCGGCGGCGGCTGGACCCGGCGCCGGTCGTCCTCCTCGAAGGCGTCGGCGCCGGGCGCCGCGCGGTGCGGCCGCGGCTGGCCCATCTGGCCTGGATGGAGCTGCCCGACCGGGACGCCTGGCGGCGCGGGAGGCTGCGCGACGGCCCCGGACTGTCCACATTCTGGGACGGCTGGCAACCTGCCGAGCGTGCGCATTTCGCCGCCGACCCCTCCCGCCCCCATGCGGAAACCCTGATAGCGCAGCGAAGAGAGGGGTATACGTTGCTCACGGGACCCGCGGCGACCACCCGATTCACCCCCGGAAGTCACTCAGCGTGAGCAGCCGGGGCGGACCGGGCGGGCCCCGCACCCGGCCCGCCGGGCACACCCCAACTCGGCTTGACCTGGGGCCCATACAGGTCTTACGTTCTCAATGTGCGACTCGTACGAGTCGCCCCAGTACGCGAAGCCCCCGGTTGTTCCCCCGTGATCGGGGGCTTCGTCCTGTCCGCACCCGGTTCGGCACCGTTTTCCGGCTGCGGTACGGCACCATATCGTCACCCTCCGTCACTCACCCCCTCCGGTCGCGTGCGCCCCTTACACGCCCCCCGCGCACGCCCGCCGAGCCTTGTGCGATTGCGACGAACAACAGTGCGGCACCCTCGGCCGGTGCGGCCTGCGCAGGTACGATGCGAAAAGGGCAGCCGCCCCGGCGGCATCCACGGGGGCAGGGGTTGTGGGGGACGTGATGGATTTCGGCACGCAGGGTTCGCAGACCCCGGCCGATCTCGCCTGGCTGCGTGCCGTGGACGCCTACACGATGGGCGCCTACGCACAGGCCGAGGAGGAGTTCCGGGCGGCGGTGCGGCACGATCCGGGCATGGCCGACGCGTGGCTGGGCCTGCACGCGCTGCGCGCCGACACGGCGACCGCGCTGTTACGGATGTACCGGCACCGCGATCGCTTCGGCGAACAGCGCACCCGGCACCGCCGTACCCTCAACTCCTGGTACTGGCTGGGCTGGTGGGTCCAGCCCGTGCTGGAGACCAGCCGGGACCTGCTGCTGGCGCACGCCTCGCACTGGCTCGACGGCCGCCACGTCCCCGAGCTGGACCGGGCGCTGGCCGGCTGCCCGCCCGTGGAGGCCGATCCGCAGGCCCGCTTCCTGCACGCCTGCCGCGCGTATCTGGTCAAGGACTGGGAGCAGCTGGTCCGCCACACCGAACCGCTGGTGGACGACGCCTTCCTCGGCATCGAGGCCGGGCTCTTCGGCGGCATGGCCCGGGTCCGGCTGGAGATGTACGGCCAGGCGGAACCGCTGCTCGCCGCCGCCCTGATGCGCTGCCGCAGCGAACAGCCCCAGCGCAAGGAGCTGCGCTACTGGCTGGCGCGCGCCCATGAGGGCACCGGGCGCAGCGCCGCGGCCCTCCCCCTCTACCGCGCGGTGCACCGTATCGATCCCACGTTCATGGACACCTCGGCGCGGCTGGCCGCCATAGCGGAGTCCGACGGCCTGGACGAGCCCGCCGACCTGGCGACCGTGCCGCTGTCCGGGGTCAGCAGCCAGGACGCCACCGACGGCACCGTCGGGGATCCCGCCGACACCCTGTCGGCCGCCGCCGACCCGGCCGACGGCCGGGATCTGCGCACCGGCGGCGACGGCGCCGAGGGCCCGCCGCTCATGACCGGCCCCGAGACCGGCACCGGCACCACCCGCGACCGGGGCGGACTGCCCGCCCAGCCCGGGCCCTCCGACCCCGCCCTGCTGGAGAGCGCGCTGCAGGAGCTGGAGCGCATGGTCGGCCTGGAGCCGGTCAAGCGGCAGGTGCGGGCACTCTCCGCGCAGCTCCACATGGCCCGGTTGCGCGCCGGGCAGGGCCTGCCGGTCCAGCCGCCGAAGCGGCACTTCGTCTTCTCCGGCCCCTCCGGCACCGGCAAGACCACCGTCGCCCGCATCCTCGGCCGGGTCTTCTACGCGCTCGGGCTGCTCGGCGGCGACCATCTGGTCGAGGCCGGGCGGGCCGATCTGGTCGGCGAATACCTCGGGCAGACCGCGGTCAAGGCCAACGAGCTGATCGACTCGGCGCTCGGCGGGGTCCTCTTCGTCGACGAGGCCTACAGCCTGTCCAACTCCGGCTACAGCAAGGGCGACGCGTACGGCGACGAGGCGCTTCAGGTGCTGCTCAAGCGCGCGGAGGACAACCGCGACCGGCTGGTGGTCATACTCGCGGGCTATCCCGAGGGCATGGACCGCCTCCTGGCCGCCAACCCGGGCCTCGGCTCCCGCTTCACGACGCGCGTCGACTTCCCCAGCTACCGGCCGCTCGAACTCACCCGCATCGGTGAGGTGCTGGCCGCGGAGAACGGCGATGTGTGGGACGAGGAGTCCCTGGAGGAGCTGCGCAGCATCAGCGGGCACGTCGTCGACCAGGGGTGGATCGACGAGCTGGGGAACGGGCGCTTCCTGCGCACCCTGTACGAGAAGAGCTGCGCGTACCGGGATCTGCGGCTGTCGGGGTGGACCGGCATCCCGACCCGGGACGACCTGGCGACGCTGCGGCTGCCGGATCTGATGCAGGCGTACGGGGAGGTCCTGTCGGGCCGCGGTCCCATGTACCGCGACCCGGAGGACCCCCCGCTGCCCTAGCTCTAGCGGGAGACCATCGCGGGCTCCTCCGAGGCCGAAGCCGGGGCCGGGGCCGGGGCTGGAGCCGAAGCCGGGGCCGGGGAAGAGGCCGGGGCCGGGCTCTGGACCCGTGTCCCGCCGTGCGCCGCGGCCGCCGGCCGGCCGTGGCCGCTGTCCCGGTGGGACGGGTCGCGGACCTCGCCCACCAGCATCTCCAGCACGTCCTCCAGCGCGACCAGCCCCAGCACCTTGCCGGACGCGTCGGCCACGGCCGCCAGGTGGGAGGCCGCCCGCCGCATCGCGGTGAGCGCGTCGTCCAGCGGCAGCTCGGCGCGCAGGGTCTCGATCGGATGCCAGACCCGCTGGGGGACCGCCCCCTCGGGGGCCTCCAGGTCCAGGACGTCCTTCACGTGGATGTAGCCCATGAAGGCGCCACCGGCGCCGCTCACCGGGAAGCGCGAGAAGCCGGTCCGTACCGTCAGCTCCTCGATCTGCCGGGGCGTGACCGAGGGATCGACGGTGACCAGGCCCGCCGGGTCGAGGAGGACGTCGGTGACCGGGCGGCTGCCCAGCTCCAGGGCGTCCGCGAGCCGTTCGTGCTCCCCGTCGCCGAGGAGCCCGGCCTGCCGGGAGTCCTCGACCAGATGGGTCAGCTGCTCGCTCGTGAAGACGGCCTCCACCTCGTCCTTGGGCTCGACCCGGAAGAGCCGCAGCACCAGCCGGGAGCAGGCGCCCAGCAGCGCGGTGACCGGACGGCACAGCCGGGCGAAGCCGACCAGGCCGGGGGCCAGCCACAGCGCGGTCTTCTCGGGCGCCGCCATGGCCAGGTTCTTCGGCACCATCTCGCCGATCACCAGGTGCAGGCAGACGACGACGGCGAGCGCGATGGCGTAGCCGAGCGGATGGACCAGCCCCGCGGGCAGATGCACGACGTGGAAGACCGGCTCCAGCAGCTTGGCGACGGTCGGCTCGGCGACCGCGCCGAGGGTCAGCGAGCAGATGGTGATGCCGAACTGCGCGGCGGCCATCATCTGCGGCAGGCTCTCCAGCCCGGTGAGCACGGTACGGGCCCGCGCGGAACCCTCGGCCGCCCGCGGCTCGATCTGGCTGCGCCGTACGGAGACCAGGGCGAACTCGGCGCCGACGAAGAATCCGTTGGCGAGGACCAGAAGAGCGGCGAAGAGGAGTTGGACGAGGCTCATCGCTCAGCTTCCTTCTCGGCTACGGCTACGGCTACTTCGGCTTCGGCGGCGACAGCGGACCCGGCACCGGTCGCGGCACCGGCACCGGCACCGGCACCGGCACTCGTACCCGCTCCGGTCCGGACGATCCGTACCCGCTCCGCCCGGTGGTGGCCGACCTGCCGGACGGCCAGCTTCCAGCCGGGCAGCTCGGCGATGTCCCCGGGGGCGGGGATCCGGGCGAGGAGATCGGCGATCAGTCCGGCCACCGTCTCGTACGGCCCGTCGGGCACCTCGAGACCGATCCGGCGCAGGGTGTCGACGCGGCAGGCGCCGTCGGCGTCCCACGCGGGCCGGCCGTCCTCGGCGACGGTCTGGGCCAGGTCGGGCGTGTCGGCGGCCTCGTCGTCGTGCTCGTCGCGGACCTCGCCGACCAGTTCCTCGACGATGTCCTCCAGGGTGACGACACCGGCCGTGCCGCCGTATTCGTCGACGACCACGGCTATCGGCTGCTCGCTGCGCAGCCGCTCCAGCAGCGGTTGGACGGGCAGCGTCTCGGGGACCAGCAGCGGGGGCTGGGCGATGGACCCGGCGGGGGTGCGCAGCCGCTCGCCTGCGGGCACCGCGAGGGCGTCCTTGAGGTGGACCATGCCGATGACCTCGTCCAGGCGGTCGCGGTAGACGGGGAACCGGGAGAGTCCGGTGGCCCGGGTGAGGTTGAGCACATCCACGGCGGTGGCCGTGGACTGCAGCGCGCTGACCCGCACCCGCGGGGTCATCACGTGCTGCGCGGTGAGATCGCCGAGCGAGAGGGTGCGGACGAACAGATCCGCGGTGTCCTGCTCGATCGCCCCGGCCCGCGCCGAGTGGCGGGCCAGCGAGACCAGCTCACCGGGGGTACGGGCGGACGCCAGCTCCTCGGTGGGCTCGACGCCCAGCGCCCGCACCAGCCGGTTGGCGACCGTATTGAGCAGGGCGATGACGGGCCGGAAGAAATGGGCGAAGGCGGACTGCGGGCCCGCGACGAAGCGGGCGACCTGCAGCGGCCGGGAGACCGCCCAGTTCTTGGGCACGAGCTCACCGATCACCATCTGCACGGCGGATGCCACCAGCATGCCGATGACGACGGCGACGCCGGAGACGGCGCCGTGCGGCAGCCCCACCGCGGACAGCGGCACGGTCAGCAGATGGCCGAGCGCGGGCTCGGCGAGCATGCCGACCACCAGGGAGGTGATGGTGATGCCCAGCTGGGTGCCGGAGAGCTGGAAGGACAGCTCGCGCAGCGACTGGACGACGGTACGGGCGCGCCGGTCGCCTTCTTCGGCGGCCCGCTCGGCGTCCGGCCGCTCGACCGTGACCAGGCCGAATTCGGCGGCCACGAAGAAGCCGTTGGCGAGGATGAGGACGAGTGCCGCGGAGAGCAGCAGGAGAGACAGGGTGACGCTCATGCCGCCGCCTCGAGGTCAGCGGCGGCGCAGGTACTACAGGACGATCCGTCCATCTCTGGAGGGAGTCACTCCTCGGGTCGCAGGGGAGGCCCGCCGGCTGCGCGCGCGGCGCGCGGGCAGGTCGAGGCGGGGCGGGGCATCGTTCGGCCCCGGCAACAGAGTAAACAAGGTTGGGCGGTTACGGGCAGGCCCCCACCGTCAGGACGTGCCGCCGCCCGTGCCGTGGTGTGTCGCGAGGGCGCGCAGGGCACGGGCGTCGTCGATCGCCTGTGCCTTGGCCATGCCCACCTGGATGCCCATCGCGGGCAGGCTGGTGCCGTCGGCAAGGTCCAGGTAGACCCAGGCGTCGCCGGGCCGCAGATTGACCCGGAGCACCTCGGCCCACTCCAGCCGGCGGGTGGTGATGAGGTTGACCACGGTCACCCCGGCCTCGTCGGCCACCACCTTGGGGCGGCTGAACAGCGCGAGACCCGCGAAGAACAGCAGCCCGGTGACGACGAAGCTGAGCTGCTCGCCCGGGGACAGGTTCTCCAGGAGCAGCCCGATCGCCGTGAGGGCGACGACGAGGGCGGCGCCGATGGTCAGCAGGATGACCCGGGTGCGGGTCGGCCGGAAGGTGACCGGGAGGTCGGGCGGCTGGGCGGCGGCGGACACGTGTGATGGGTCTCTCGTGAGAGGCGGAGTGGAGAGGGGACCGAAGGATGAGCCGGGGCTCAGAGGCGGCAGGCGTGGATGCCCGTGGTGAGGATCGCCCGCGCCCCCAGCTCGTACAGCTCGTCCATGATCCGCTGGGCGTCCTTGGAGGGGACCATCGAGCGGACCGCGACCCAGCCCTCGTGGTGCAGCGGGGAGACGGTGGGCGACTCCAGGCCGGGGGTGAGCGCCACGGCCCGCTCGACCTGCTCGACCCGGATGTCGTAGTCCATCATCACGTAGCGCCGGGCCACCAGGACGCCCTGCATCCGGCGGAGGAACTGGCGCACCTTGGGGTCGTCGGTGGGGGCGCCGGTGCGGCGGATCACGACCGCCTCGGACTCCAGGATCGGCTCGCCGATGATGTCCAGACCGGCGTTGCGCAGGGTGGTGCCGGTCTCCACGACATCCGCGATGATCTCGGCGACGCCGAGCTGGATGGCGGTCTCCACGGCGCCGTCCAGGTGGACGACGGCGGCGTCCACCCCGTGGTCGGCGAGGTGCTTGGTGACCAGGCCGGAGAAGGAGGTGGCGACGGTCATCCCGCCGAACTCGCTCACATCGGTGGCCGTGCCGGGCCGGGTGGCGTAGCGGAAGGTCGACCCGGCGAAGCCGAGCTGCAGGATCTCCTCGGCCTGGGAGCCGGAGTCGAGCAGCAGGTCACGGCCGGTGATGCCGATGTCGAGGCGGCCGGAGCCGACGTACACGGCGATGTCGCGGGGGCGCAGGAAGAAGAACTCGACGTCGTTGTCGGAGTCGACCAGGACGAGTTCCCTGCGGTCCTTGCGCTGCCGGTAGCCCGCCTCATGGAGCATCGCCGACGCAGGCTCGGACAGTGAACCCTTGTTGGGGACGGCGATGCGCAGCATGAGGGGCGTTTCCTTCGTACGGGGGATGGGTGGTGAGCCGGGGTGGTTCAGAGGTGGGCGTAGACGTCGTCGAGGGTGAGTCCCTTGGCGACCATCATCACCTGGAGGTGGTAGAGGAGCTGCGAGATCTCCTCGGCGGCCGCCGCGTCGCTCTCGTACTCGGCGGCCATCCACACCTCGGCGGCCTCCTCGACGACCTTCTTGCCGATCGCGTGCACACCGGACTGCAGCAGCTCGGCGGTACGGGAGGTGGCGGGGTCGGCCGTGGCGGCCTTCTGCTGGAGCTCGGCGAAGAGCTCCTCGAACGTCTTCTTGGACATGGTGTGCGCCATCCTACTTGTGCGGGACGGCACAACTTCGCGCAGGGCACCGACCTCAGGGTGACGTGACCGACCTCAGGGTGACGGCGGTGGCGACGGCGGCGGTGACCGCCTCATGGCCCTTGTCCTCGCTGGAACCGGCGATTCCGGCGCGGTCCAGGGCCTGTTCCTCGGTGTCGCAGGTCAGCACGCCGAAGCCGATGGGGACGCCGGTGTCCACGCTGACCTGGGTGAGGCCCTGGGTGACGCCCTGGCACACATAGTCGAAGTGGGGCGTGCCGCCGCGGATCACGACGCCCAGCGCCACGACCGCGTCGTAGCCGCGGTCGGCGAGGACCTTGGCGACGACCGGCAGCTCGAAGCTGCCGGGCACCCGCAGCACGGTCTGCTGGGCGATGCCCAGCTCGCCGAGGGCCCGCCGGGCGCCGTCGACCAGGCCGTCCATCACCTTCTCGTGCCACTGCGCGGCGATGACGGCCACGCGCAGGTCCCCGCAGTTCTCCACGGACAGTTCGGGGGCACCCTTACCGCTCACGTCACTCCTCAAGGTCTTGCCGGTCTTGTCTGTGTACGGGTGGTTCTACTGGTTGCCGCAGGCGGACACGGGCTCCGGGCTCTCCGCCCGGAGGTCGCCCTCCAGCCAGGGCAGGTCGTGCCCCATCCGGTCCCGCTTGGTCCGCAGATAGCGCAGATTGTGCTCCCCGGCCTGGACCGGCATCGGCTCCCGGCCGGTGACCCGCAGCCCGTGGCGGACCAGGGCGGTGGTCTTCTCGGGGTTGTTGGTCATCAGCCGCAGGGAGCGCACGCCCAGGTCGGCCAGGATCTCGGCGCCCGCCGCGTAGTCGCGCGCGTCGGCGGGCAGGCCCAGCTCCAGGTTGGCGTCCAGGGTGTCCCGGCCCAGCTCCTGGAGCTGGTACGCGCGCAGCTTGGACAGCAGCCCGATGCCGCGCCCCTCGTGGCCGCGCAGATACAGCACCACGCCACGGCCCTCGTCGGTCACCCGCTCCAGGGAGGCGTGCAGCTGGGGTCCGCAGTCGCAGCGCAGCGAGTGGAAGATGTCGCCGGTCAGGCATTCGGAGTGGACCCGGACCAGCACGTCCTCGCCGTCGCCGATGTCGCCCTGGACGAGCGCGATGTGCTCGACGCCGTCGGCGGTCGCGCGGTAGCCGTACGCCTGGAAGTCGCCGAAGGCGGTGGGCAGCCGGGTGGTGGCCTCGCGCCGCACGGCGGGCTCGGCGGCCCTGCGGTACGCGATCAGGTCGGCGATGGAGATGATCGCGAGGTCGTGCTTGTGGGCGAAGGCGACCAGGTCGGGCAGGCGCAGCATCACCCCGTCCTCCCCCGCGATCTCGCAGATCACGGCCGCCGGGCGCAGTCCGGCCAGCCGGGCGAGGTCGACCCCGGCCTCGGTGTGGCCGTCGCGGGCGAGCACGCCGCCGGGGCGGGCGCGCAGCGGGAAGATGTGGCCGGGGCGCACGAGGTCGCCGGGGGTGGTGTCCGGGCCGGCCAGCAGGCGCAGGGTGGCGGCCCGGTCGGCGGCGGAGATGCCGGTGCTGACGCCGTGTTCGGCGGTGGCGTCGACGCTCACGGTGAAGGCGGTCCGCATGGACTCGGTGTTCTCCTCGACCATCTGCGGGAGCCGCAGCCGGTCGAGGTCGTCGGCCTCCATGGGCGCGCAGATCAGTCCGCGGCACTCGTTCATCATGAAGGCGACGATCTCGGGGCTGATCGTCTCGGCGGCGGCGATGAGGTCGCCCTCGTTCTCCCGGTCCTCGTCGTCCACCACCACGACGGGGCGGCCCGCCGCGATGTCGGCGATCGCCCGCTCGACGGAGTCCAGTGCCAGTTCGTCGGGCGGCCAGCTGCCCGCGGGGTCCTCGTCCTCGGCCACCGCTCGCGGCCGCGTCGTCGCGTAGGCGTCGCTCATGACACTGACACTCCTTCCATGGCGGGTGTGGGCGCGCTCGGGGACGTCCGGGTGTTCCCGGTACGGGAGCGCAGCCACCAGTCGCGCGCGCCCCACAGGACGAGTGCGAAGTAGATGACGTAGACGAGGCCGGAGAAGGCCAGTCCGCTGCTGAAGGCGAGCGGGACGCCGACCACGTCGACCAGCATCCACGCGAACCAGAACTCGATCAGGCCGCGGGCCTGGGCGACCATCGCGGCGAGGGTGCCGACGAAGATGTAGGCGTCGGGCCAGGGGTTCCAGGACAGTTCGGGGACCGTGGTGAACAGGGCGCCGACGGCGAGCGTGCCGGCCGCGAGGCCGGTGAGGAGCGCCGCGCGCTCACGGCCGGTGGCGAAGCGGACGGCGACCGCGCCGCCCTCGTCGCGGCGGCCGCGCCGCCACTGCCGCCAGCCCCAGGCGGCGACGCCGATGACCAGGAGCTGCTTGCCGACGCCGCCGCTGAGGTGTGCGGTGGCGTAGGCGGCGACCAGGACGACGCCGGAGGCGAGCTGGGCGGGCCAGGTCCACAGGGAGCGGCGGCTGCCGAGGGCGAGGGCGATCAGGCCGATGGTGTTGCCGATCGCGTCCGACCACAGGATGTGCTGGCCGAATATCTCCCCGGCCTCGGCGCCCAGCCAGTCGAGGGACATCATTCGATCGCTTCCTTGTCCGTGCTCCGAACGGCGCTCTGGTCCGTGCCGCCGTGGGCGAGCAGGCGCTCGACGTATTTGGCGAGGACGTCCACCTCGAGGTTGACCGGGTCGCCGGGCTGCTTGACGCCGAGGGTGGTGAGGGCGAGCGTCGTCGGGATGAGGCTGACGGTGAAGTAGTCGGGGCCCGCGTCCACGACGGTCAGGCTGATGCCGTCGACCGTGATGGAGCCCTTCTCGACCACATAGCGGCCGAGTCCGGACGGCAGTGAGATCTTCACGATCTCCCAGTGCTCGGACGGCTTGCGCTCGATGAGGGTGCCGGTGCCGTCCACATGGCCCTGGACGAGATGGCCGCCGAGCCGCCCGCCGAGCGCCATGGGGCGCTCCAGGTTGACGCGGGAGCCGACGGTGAGCGCGCCGAGACTGGAGCGGTCGAGCGTCTCGGCCATCACATCGGCGCTGAACCGGCCGTCCCCGGTGTCGACGACGGTGAGACAGACGCCGTTGACGGCGATCGAGTCGCCGTGCCGCGCACCCTCGGTGACGACGGGCCCGCGCACCTGGAAGCGGGACGCGTCGCCCAGGTTCTCGACGGCGACGATCTCACCCAGTTCTTCGACAATTCCGGTGAACACTTCAGTTCTCCTCGGCGAGGGTGGTGGTGGGTGCGGTGGGGACGGCTGGGACTGCTGGGACGGCGGTGATGCGCAGATCGGGGCCGAGCCGGGTGACGTCGGCCGTCTCGAGGCGCAACGCCCGCGCGATCGTGGTGATTCCGGCGTCGGCGAGGGCGGCGGGGCCCGCGCCGAGCAGTACGGGGGCCAGATAGCCGACGACCTTGTCGACGGCGCCCGCGGCGAGGAACGCCCCGGCGAGGGTGGGCCCGCCCTCCAGCAGGACGGAGCGGACGCCGCGGTCGTGGAGGGCGGCGAGGAGCACGGCGATGTCGAGCCCGCGCCCCGCTTCCGCGCGGGGCAGCCGCAGGATTTCCGTCCCGGGCGGCAGCTGCCCGGTGTCGGCGTCGTCGGCCACGGCGATGAGCGTGGGCGCGGCGTCGTCCAGGATGCGGGCGTCCGGCTTCAGGGCGGTCGCGTCGGTGTCGACGGCGACCCGCAGCGGCTGGGTGACGCCGTCCCGGTCGCGTACGGCGAGGTGGGGATCGTCGGCGCGCAGGGTGCCGGAGCCGACGAGCACGGCGTCCGCCTCGGCGCGCAGCCGGTGCACATCGGCGCGGGCGGGGGCGGAGGTGATCCAGCGGCTGGTGCCGTCGGCCGCCGCGCTGCGGCCGTCCAGGGTGGCGGCGTACTTCCACAGCACGAAGGGGCGGCCGCGGCGCATCGCGGTCAGCCAGGCCTCGTTGACGGCCGCCGCCTCGTCGGCCAGCGGCCCGGGCGCGACGTCGACCCCGGCCGCGGCGAGGGTCGCGGCGCCGCCGCGCGCCTGGGCTGTGGGGTCGGCGACCGCGTAGCGGACGCGGGCGATCCCGGCGTCGATGAGCGCCTGGGCGCAGGGTCCGGTGCGGCCGGTGTGGTTGCAGGGTTCGAGGGTGACCAGTGCGGTGCCGCCGCGGGCCCGCTCCCCTGCCGCGCGCAAGGCGTGCACCTCGGCGTGAGGGCCGCCGGCCCGCTGGTGCCAGCCCTCGCCGGCCTGCTGTCCTTCGGCGTCGAGGATGACGCAGCCGACGACCGGGTTGGGGCTGGTGTGGCCGAGACCTCGGGCGGCGAGCTCCACGGCGCGGCGCATCGCGCGGGCTTCGGCCGCTGCGGTTGCCGCTGCTCCGGCTGCGGGGGCCACCGGGTCCTCCTGCCTCTTCGGGCACGGACTCCGGGGCTGTCGGAACGACTCTGGAGCGGGAACGCCGCCGCCGGGGCGCCGGGATCGCCGCGTACGGCCCGCGCGGGGAGCGCGGCCGCCACGGTGACGGCGCACCGGTGATGTCGCTACCGCCGCGCACTGCCTCCCATCCGGACTTTCACCGTCGGTCCAGGAATTTCACCTGGTCAACCGGCCGCTGGCGGCGGACGGGTCGCGGACTGTAACCGCCGGTTCGGATTTTCACCGACCCCGGAGTGCGCTGACGTCACTGGTACGAGGCCAGTGTGCCACGGCGATCAGCGCAGGTGGAGGCGGGGCCGGTGTGGGCTGGCTCACCCGGCCCGGTCCAGCCCGGTCCCCGGGTGCTCATCCCCCGCCCCGCCCCTTCCCGAACGGGGGGCCCGGCCGCCTGGGCCCCCGGCGAACACCACGCCGGCCGCCCAGGCGGCGCCGCACGGGCCCGGTCCAGCGGGGACCGGCCCGGCCGGCGTCCCGCCCCATGCCGAGCCGATGCGCGCCCGGGAGCCCCGGGTGAGGGCTCGCCGCCCGATACCCCCGGCCCGGCGGACGCGATCGGTCCGGTGGGACTTCCCGGGCCGGGGGGCCGGGGGCTTGCCCCCGGTTCGGGGAGGGGCGGGGTGGGGGAAACCCCCTACCCCTGCGCGATGCTGTCGAGCTGTTCCACCGCGGGGCGCAGCGACCACAGGTCGCCGCCGGGCGGGGTCTGGAGCTTGCCGAGGGCCGCGCGGGCCCGGCGGTCGCCCGCGTCGGCCGCCGCGTGCACCAGGTCGCTCGCGGCGTACGCCTTGAACTCCAGGTCGGGGTACGGCCAGGGCTTCGCCCCGGTGGCGGCGGGCAGCAGGAAGTCGACGGCCTTGAACAGGTTCGACCCGGTGGGGCCGGTGTAGTGCCACAGGTCGACGCCGACGTGCCGCCCCACGGCCGCCATCCGGGTGTAGGCGACGAGGTTGAACGTGGAGTAGTGGAAGCTGCGGGTGCGGGCCAGTTCCTGGGGCTGGCTGCCGTCGGCAGCGATCTGGGTGTCGATGCGCTTGGTCCGGGCCTCGCGCAGCACCGTGCGGGCGAGGTCCCGGTCGCCCACGGCGGCGGCGATGGCGGCGACCTGCATGTCGGAGAAGGTGCCGTGGTTGTTCTCGGCGGCGCTCTCCTCCTTGCCGAAGTCGCTGTTCACCAGCCAGTCCAGGAACTGCTTGTTCCAGGTGCGGAAGCCCGCGTGGTCGCCCTTGGTCCAGCCCGGGGCGCCGGTGTCGAGGATGGCGGCGGCGTCCAGGAGGCTGGTGAAGCCCTGGGAGAAGTCGATGATGCCGATGGAGCGGCCGTCGTACTTGCAGGGGATGAACTGGGCGTGGTTCAGGCTGGGGTTCATCCGGGTCGCCGGGGTGACGAACCAGGTGCGCAGGATGTCGGCGGCGTGCTCGGCGTAGCCGCGCTTGCCGGTGTAGTACCAGGCGAGGGACAGCTCGTAGGCCGATTCGAAGACCTTCCCGACCTCGGGACGGTCCGTCATCTTGTCCACATCGGGGTTCCGTTGGCCATCCTTCTGAACGTAGGGGCAGCCATACGGATTGTCGTCGGTCTTGGGCTCGCTCGGCCACCAGTAGGGGGCCTGGCTGAAGTAGTCGTGCTTGTCACCGCTGGGCGGTACCTGGTCCTTGTCGGTGACGGTCCACGGCCCCTGGGTCATCCACTGGTCGGCCTGGGTGGTCAGATCGCGCAGGGTCCGCTTCAGTCCACGGTCTCCGAGCTGGAGTTTCAGCTTGGTCAGGGCCAGTCGGGAGCCGTCGAGCACCACGGTGTCCGGCACCCGGCCTGCCCATCGGCCGCGGTCGGCGCCATGGGCGGACGGCGCCGCCAGGGCGGCCAGGAGGGCTAACAGGGCGGCGAGGACGACGAGCGCGCGGGCGGGTATCCCGCGCTCCGCTGGAGTCGCAACCATCGGGCACTCCAATCAGATATCTGAACCGAATTCAGAATCGAGATTGGACGCCAGGGTAGGGATGGATCATGACCACGACAAGAGATCGCGCGGAAATAGCCTTGAGCCGGCCCGCGGAGCATGCGCAGAGTACGGACATGAGCAGCGATGGGCAGCGATGAACGGCGGCACGGAACCGCCCCTGCGTGACGTACGGCGCGCCCGCATGGCCGTCGCCACGGTGTTCGCGGTCCACGGCGCGGTCACCGGCAACTTCGCCACCCGTATCCCCTGGGTGCAGGAGCAGTTGGGCATCAGCGCCGGTCAGCTCGGGATCGCCCTCGCCTTCCCCGCCATCGGCGCTTCCTGCGCGATGCCGCTGGCTGGGGCGATCAGCCACCGCTTCGGGCCCCGCGCGGCGCTGCGCGGGCTGATCGCCCTGTGGTGCCTGTCCCTGGTGCTGCCCCCGCTCTCCCCCGGTCTGGTGTGGCTGTGCGGGGCGCTCTTCGTGTACGGGGCGACCGCCGGGATGGCCGATGTCGCCATGAACGCCCTCGGCGTGGAGATCGAGGAACGGCTCGGCCGGTCGATCATGTCCGGGCTGCACGGCATGTGGAGCGCGGGCGCGCTGCTCGGCTCGGCGGCGGGCACGGTGGCGGCCCACGCGGACACCGACGCCCGGGCGCACCTCGGGATCGCCGCCGCGGTGCTCACGCTGCTGGGCACCGGCGCGTGCCGGTGGGTCCTCGACCTGCGCGGCGCCCCCGACGAGCATCCGCCGCCCCGCTTCGCCCTGCCGCCCCGCTCCGCGCTGGTCATCGGCGCGGTGGGGTTCTGCGCGGTCTTCGCCGAGGGCGCGAGCCTGGACTGGTCGGCGGTCTATCTGCGGGAGGTGCTGGACTCCTCCCCCGGCGTCGCCGCCGCCTGCACCACGGCCTTCTCCTGCACGATGGCCGCGGCCCGGTTCGCCGGTGACGCGGTGGTGGGCCGGTTCGGTCCGGTGCGGACGGTACGGGCGGGTGGTGTGCTGGCCACGCTCGGCGGGGTGCTGGTGGTCACGGCCGCGGGCCCGGTGTCCGCGATCGCCGGTTTCGGCCTCATCGGCCTGGGCATCGCGGTCGTCGTGCCCCTCGCCTTCGCCGCCGCCGGGCGCAGCGGCCCGGCCCCGAGCCAGGCGATCGCGGGCGTCGCGACGATCACGTACACCTCGGGTCTGGTCGCCCCGGCGGCGATCGGCTCGATCGCCGACATGACCTCGCTGACCGCCTCGTTCGGCCTGGTCACGGCGCTGGCGCTGGGGCTGGTGGCCGGGGCCGGGGTGCTGCGCGGATCCGCCGCGGCGGCCCCGGGCGGCGCCCCCGAGCCCGGCCGGGCGGACCGCGCCCCGCATACGACGTCGTCCTAGCGGGACACGAACTCCGTGGTCGTGAAGGAGGTCTTGTCCCGGGAGCCGGTGCCGTCGGTGATCCACCAGTGGGTGGGCTGCTCGCCGCAGAGGCCGAACAGGGTGCCGGATCCCCAGTTCAGGATCAGCTCGTCCTTGCCGTCGCCGTCGAAGTCGGCGGCCCCCGCGGGCCGGGCGTGCCGCCACTTCTTGGGCGTCTTCTTGCCGTCGGCCTTCGCGGGCCCCTGCCGCGTGACCGGGGTGCGCTGGTCGCCGTCGATGAGCGTGGCCCCCTCGTACGTGGCGACCAGGATGCCGTCGCGGCCGTCGCCGTCCGGGTCGGCGGCGGAGAAACCGCCGGGTCCGTAGTCCGTGCGCGCGCCCTTGGGCGCCTCGGGCAGCTCGTGCGCGACCGGTGCGCCGCTGTTGCCCGGGTACACGGTCAGCTTTCCGTCGACGTCCTCCGGCTCCGTCCCCTCGCCGGGCTCGTCGTTGCGGCCGCCGTCGTCCCCGACGGCCACATCGCGCTGTCCGTCGCCGTCGAAGTCGCCGAAGGCGTGGGCGTTCCCGCCGCGCAGCGTCCTGCCCCCGGCGGACAGGCCGGTGCCGCGGCGGGCCGGGTGGAGGGTGTTGCCGGACTGCTCGCCGTCGCTGACGGCGTGGACCAGCAGGGAGGTCGCGCGGGCCTTGCCGGACGGGTCGATGTCGTCCGCGGCCAGGTCCCCGTCCGTGTACGGCAGGCCGGTGTCGGTGCGCTTCGGCTCGCCGGAGCGGGTGAACGGACCGTACAGCACCACCGTGGAGGACTGGTTCTGGGCGAGCCCCGCGAGGTCGTGGTGGCCGTCGCCGTCGAAGTCGCCGCGCACCACCGAGGTCACGCCCAGCTTCGACGCGCTCTCCGGCAGCCGTAGCCGGGTCACCTCGGCGCCCTTCCGCGGGCCGTCGGGGCCGCCCCACATGACGTACGGGGTGGACGGCGGCGCGCTGATGTTCCCGTCCCCCACGCGCTCCCCTGACGGCGCGGTCGTGACGACGTCCGCGAAGCCGTCGCCGTCCAGATCGGCGGTGACCACGTCCTCGGCGGAGACGGAGTCGCGTCCGACGGCGCCGACCGGGGGGTTCGCCGGCGGTCCTGGCAGGCCCAGGTCGCGGCGGCCCAGGACGGTGCGGGTCGCGGGGTCGATCCCCTTCGCCGAGCCGTAGACCACGCCGACCCGTTCGTCGGTGCCCTCGGCCGGGTCCTGGCCGGGCTTGGTGAAGACGGGCAGTACGAGGTCGCGGTGGCCGTCCCCGTTGAGGTCGTCCGGGTCCTTCGAACCCTTCCCCCGGGAGGGCGCCCGGCTCTCGGTGGGCGCACTGGGCTGCCCGGCGGCCGAGGTTCCGTCCTTCGAGGAGGACGGTTCGCCGCTGCCCGAACCGCATCCGGTGAGCGGGGCGAGCGCGAGGCAGACGGCGCCGACGGCGAGGGCGTGGGAGGTGGATCGAAATGCCATGCGCGCCACCCTCACACCCCGTACGGTGCGGACTCCAGTGCGGTGAAGGTCTGTTGCCCAGTTGTCGATCAACCGTCGGGTTGCGGACCGGAGCGAGAGCGAAGTGGCGCGATTTCGGCCAACTAACATTGCTCCGATCCCCCTGTCATGCGGATCTCCCCTGTATGCGGAAACGAAGTGGAGCAGTCATGGGCCTCGGCATGCGCTGGACCCTGCACGGTGACGGGCGCACCCCGGCCCCGGGAGCCGTCGTCCGGCCGGATGAGCGGCTGTCGTGGCCGAGGACGGCGGGCCTCGGCGCGCAGCATGTCGTGGCGATGTTCGGGGCCAGCTTCGTCGCGCCCGTGCTGATGGGTCTGGACCCCAATCTCGCGATCATGATGTCCGGGGTCGCGACCATGCTGTTCCTGCTGGCGACGCGGGGCCGGGTGCCCAGCTATCTGGGGTGCAGCCTGTCGTTCGTCGGCGTGGCCGCGGTGATCCGGGCGCAGGGCGGCGGCAGCGCCGCCATCACCGGGGCGATCCTGGTGGTGGGCACCGCGCTGCTGCTGAGCGGGCTCGCGGTACGGCGGTTCGGGGCGCGCATCATCCACACGGCGATGCCGCCCGTGGTGACCGGCGCGGTGGTCATGCTGATCGGCTTCAACCTGGCGCCGGTGACCGCCACCACGTACTGGCCCGCCGACCAGTGGACCGCGCTGCTGACCATGCTGGTCACCGGCGCGGCCGTGGTCTGTCTGCGCGGCTTCTGGTCACGGATCGCGATCTTCCTCGGGCTGCTCTTCGGCTACGCGGTCTCCTGGATCTTCGACCGCGCCTTCGGCAAGATCCACTCCATCGGGGGCAGCGGACGGGTCACCGACCACTGGCGGCTGGATCTGTCCGGCGTCGCCAAGGCCGACTGGGTCGGGCTGCCGTCCCTGCACGCGCCCGAGTTCCGCTGGTCGGCGATATTGGTCGCGCTGCCGGTCGTCATCGCGCTGATCGCGGAGAACGCCGGGCATGTGAAGGCCGTCGGCGAGATGATCGGCGACCCGCTCGACGACCAGCTCGGGACGGCGATCGCGGCGGACGGCGCCGCGACCGTGCTGTCGACCGCGGTCGGCGGCCCGGCCACCACCACGTACTCCGAGAACATCGGCGTCATGGCCGCCACCCGCGTCTACTCCACCGCCGCCTACTGGGCCGCGGCCGGATTCGCCCTTCTCTTCGGCCTGTGCCCGAAGTTCGGCGCGGTCGTGGCGGCGGTGCCGGGCGGGGTGCTGGGCGGCATCACGGTGATCCTGTACGGCATGATCGGGCTGCTCGGCGCGCAGATCTGGGTGCACAACGACGTGGACCTGCGGAACCCGCTGAACCTGGTGCCGGTGGCGGCGGGCGTGGTCATCGGCGTCGGCGGCGTGAACCTGAAGATCAGCGACAACTTCGAGCTGAGCGGGATCGCGCTCGGGACGATCGTGGTGATCGTCGGCTATCACGTGCTGCGGGCGCTGGCGCCGGAGCATCTGAAGCCGTCGCGTGAGCCGTTGCTGGACGCGGGGACCAGCACGTACGACGACGACCGCCAGCCGTAGAGCCCCTCCCCGAACCGGGCCCACGACACCACCCCCGCCCAGGCGGGGGCTCAGGTGGTGGGGGACAGGGACTGCAGGCCCACCACTCGCAGGAGCTCCAGCCGGTCGGCGGACTCGCTGCCCGGGGCCGCCGTGTGGACGATCAGGCTCTGGGCGTGTTCCGCGCTCAGCAGGACCTCGCACTCCAGCTCCAGCAGTCCCACCACCGGATGGACGAAGCGCTTGACGACCGAGCGGCGCACCGCGACCTCGTGGGTCTCCCACAGGGCCGCGAATTCCGCACTGGTCGCGCGGAGTTCGGCGACGAGGGCCGCCGGGACCGGGTCGTCGGGGCGGGCGGCGACCACGGCGCGGAGGTTGGCGACATGGACCCGGGCGTGCTCGTCGAGGTCCTCGGGTGGGAAGGCCCAGGAGTCATACCGCCTGCTGAAGAAGGACCGCACGATGTTGCGGTCATCGGGCGGACGGGCGGTGATGTCACCGACCAGGGCGGCCGCCATCGCGTTCTGCGCCAGCACATCCCCCCAGTCGGTGATCACCTGGGCCGGGGTGTCGTACAGCCGGTCCAGGACCCGCAGCAGGCCGGGGCGCACATGCCCGGACGTGCTCCGGTCGCGCGGCGGTTCCTCACCGACCAGGTGGAAGAGGTGGTCGCGTTCGTCGTCGGTGAGCCGGAGCGCACGCGCGAGCGCGGTCAGCATCTGGCGGGACGGGCGCGGGCCACGGGCCTGTTCCAGCCGGGTGTAGTAGTCCGGGGACATCCCGGTGAGCTGGGCGACCTCCTCCCGGCGCAGCCCGGGCGTACGCCGCCGCGGGCCGGGGGTCAGCCCCACGTCGGCGGGGCCGAGGCGGGCGCGGCAGCGGCGCAGGAAGTCCGCGAGTTCCGTACGGTGCACGGCTCCATCGTCGCTCCGCGGCCGTTCCGTATCCAGGGTCTGCCGATCCCTGGATACGCGGGTCTCTCCCGTCGTCGCACCACCCGGCCCAGGCTTACGGCCAACCGGTCAAGAGCGAAGGATGGATGATCGAAATGCCGTTGATTCTGGTGACGGGTGTGACAGGACGCGTGGGGCAGCGGTTCACGAAGCGGCTGCTGGACGGGGCCCGGGCCGGTACCGAGGTACGGGTGCTGGTCCGCGACGAGGAGCGGGGCGCGCCGTTCGCAGCGCTCGGCGTGCAGGTCGCGGTGGGTGATCTGCGCGAGGAGAAGGACCTGCGGAAGGCGATGGACGGCGCGAACGCCGTGGTCAACATCGCGGCGGCGTTCCGCGGAGTACCGGACGAGGAGGCGTGGGCGGTCAACCGGGACGCCGCGGTCGCGCTGGGAAGGGCCGCGGTCGAGGCGGGCACGAGCCGGTTCGTCCAGGTCAGCACCAATCTCGTGTACGGCGCCTCGCGCGGGCGGCCGCTGGTGGAGGACGATGAGAGCGTGCCCGGCGGCGTGTTGTGGGGCGCGTACCCCGCCTCGAAGGCGGAGGCCGAGCGGGAGCTGCTGGCGCTGCACCGCGACCACGGTCTGGACCTGCGGATCGGCAGCCTGTCCTTCGTCTACGGGGACGGCGACCCGCATCTGGCCGAGGCGCTCCAGCTGGCCCGGGGCTGGGCCGGGAACCAGCGGCTGGCCATGGTCCACCACGCGGACGTGACCCAGGCGCTGCTGCGGCTGCTGCGCGCGCCCGGCGGTACGGCGGGCGGCTCGGTGTCGGGGCGGAAGTACAACATCGTGGACGACGCCCCGGCGACCGCCGTCGAACTGCATCAGATCCTCGGGGCGCCGCTCCCCGACGGTATGACCGAGCGGACGGACGGCGACACCTGGTGGGGGTGCACCTCCAACCTGCGGCTGCGCGAGGAACTGGGCTGGCGTCCGCTGTACCCGACGATGTGGACGGCCCGGGACGCGGGCGCGCTCTGAAACCTTGGTCCGTCCGGGGGATGTGACGGCGCACCAGCCCCCGGGCCCGGGGCACGCTGCCACGCTGTTCCCCATGACGATGCCCGCCCAGCGGATCGAGACGCCGCGTACCGTGCAGAGCGTCGTGGCGCGCATGAGCGCGCTCGGCGCGGCGCTGCCGCCCGAGGACGGGGTGGCGGTCTTCAACCGGGTGTATCTGTCGGTCACCGAGGAGGTCGGCCGCCGTCTCGGCACCGGCTACTTCCAGGACGCGGCCGCCACCGAGGAGCTGGACGTACGGTTCGCCGCCCGCTATCTGGCGGCGGTCGACGCGGGGGCGGCGGGGCGGCGGCCGCCCGCCTGCTGGCGGCCGCTGTTCGAGCTGCGGGCCCACCCTGCCGTCCGGCCGGTGCAGTTCGCGATGGCCGGGATCAACGCGCACATCGGGCACGACCTGGCGCTCGCGCTGGTGGACACCTGCCGGGCCCGGGGCGCCGAACCGGCCGCCCTGGAGGGCGACTTCGAACGGGTCGGGGCGCTGCTGGCCGGAATGGAGGAGCGGATCCGGGAGGAGCTGATGCCCGGCCCGGACCTGCTGGAGGCGGCCGATCCGCTCACCCATCTCGTCGGCTCCTGGAGCCTGGACAAGGCGCGGGACGCCGCGTGGGCGGCGTTCCGCGCCCTGTGGGGGCTGCGGGCCCTGCCGGAGGTGGTGGAGGAGTTCGCGGAGCGGATCGACAAGAGCGTGGGGCTCGTCGGGCGCTGTCTGCTCACTCCCCTGCCGTCCGCCGGATGAGAGCCCTCAGTCCTCGGGGAGTTCGACGGGCGCGATCTCGTCGTACACGTCGCCCGGCCCCGGGTTGTGCGGGTCGGTGGCGCCGCCGAAGCGGTGCATCACGCCCCACACGGCGTTGAGCGCGGTCTGTACGGCGCCCTCGGCCCAGCCCGCGGTCCAGGAGATGTCGTCCCCCGCGAGGAAGATGCCGCGCTGTCCGGCCGGCAGCCGGTCCTGCATGAAGTGGGTGAACAGCCGCCGCTGGTAGCGGTAGTGGCCGGGCAGGTTGGCCTTGAACGCGCCCATGAAGTACGGCTCGTTCTCCCAGGACACCGTGACCGGGCTGCCGATGATGTGCTTGCGGATGTCGACCTTGGGATAGATCTCCGACAGCGACTTCAGCATGACCTCCATCCGCTCGTTGGCGGACAGCGGCAGCCACTTGAGGCTGTCGTCGCACCAGGTGTACGAGAGGCAGATGACGGCGGGCCGGTCCGGGCCGTTGTCCAGGAGGTACGTACCCCGGGTCATCCGGTCGGTGAGGGTCATGCTCATCGTGTCCCGGCCCGTCTCCTCGTCGCGATCGAGCCAGAAGGGCCGGTCCACGGGGACGAAGAGCTTGCTGGACTCCATGTAGTGGGTGCGCTCGATCGCCGTCCAGTGGTCGATCGGGAAGAGCGAGTCATCGCAGTCGATCTTGGAGAGCAGCATCCAGGACTGCGCGGTGAAGACGACCGCCTGGTACGAGCGGATGTCGCCGTGGGCGTCCGTCACCACGATCCGGTCGCCCGCGGCGCGGTGCAGCCGCGTCACGGCGGGGCGCGGCGCGCCGTCGTGCAGGGAGGACAGCGAGGTGCCCTGCGGCCAGTGGACGATCTTCTGCGGCTCGCGCTCCCACAGCCGCAGCGGAAGCTGCTGGCTGCCGCCGACGATGCCGCGGTGGTGGTCGTCGGCCTCGGTGTAGACGACGCGGAGGATCTCCAGGATGGAGTTGGGGAAGTCGGTGTCCCAGCCGCCGGTGCCGAACCCGACCTGGCCGAAGATCTCCCGGTGGCGGAAGGACCTGAAGGCCGAGGAGTCGCAGAGGAAGCCGTAGAACGTCTGGTTGTCGAGCTTCTCCACGAGCCGCGCCCAGATCTCGCGGATGCGCGGGACGTCGCGCTCGCGGATGGCGCGGTTCATGTCGGAGAAGTCGGCGCCCTCCTCCAGGCAGGCGTTCCAGGCGTCCGCGACCTCGCGGTACACCTGCGGCAGGTCGTCGATGGTGCGGGCGTAGTGGGACTCGCCCTTGAGGTCGACGACGGTGGAGGGGGTGTCCGGGGCCAGCGGGTTGGGGAACGGCCGGGTCTTCAGCCCCACCAGGTCGATGTAGTGCTGGAGCGCGGTGGAGGACGGCGGGAAGCGCATCGCGCCCATCTCGGCGGTCAGTTCCCCGTCGCAGCCCTCGAACCCGACGGTGCGCAGCCGCCCGCCGATCCGGTCGGCCTCGTAGACGACGGGCCGCAGGCCCATCTTCATCAGCTCGTACGCGGTCACGATGCCGGACAGTCCGCCGCCGATGACCGCGACCTCGCTGCCGTGCTCGGTCGCCGGTATCTGGCCGATCCCCGCGGGGTGGGCGAGGAAGTCGTCGTAGGCGTACGGGAAGTCCGGGCCGAACATGGTGACGGGCGGGAGGGTGTCGGCGTGCTCGGACTCGTGCTCGTCGTGGACGGCGGTGGGCACCGTGGACGTCATCGGGTACGGACTCCTTGCGGATCGAGCGGGGGTGAGGGTGAGGGAGGAGGGCGAACGGGGACCGGGTCAGCCGAGGGAGCCGTACAGCCCGGGGCGGCGGTCGCGCAGGTAGGGGTTGATCCGGCGCGAGGTGGCCAGCAGCCTGGGGTCGGCGTCGCCGAGGACCAGTTCCTCGGAGCGCCCGGCCCGGGCGCGCATGGTGCCGTCGGGCCCGGCCAGGCAGCTCAGCCCGATGAAGTCGAACTCGCCCTCGGGGCCGCTGCGGTTGACGTACGCGATGTACATCTGGCTCTCGAAGGCCCGTACCGGGACGAGGGATTCGGCGACGAACTGGAAGGGGTGCATCTGCGCGGTCGGCACCAGCAGCAGATCGGTCCCGGCCAGGGCGTGGGCCCGGACGTTCTCCGGGAACTCCACGTCGTAGCAGATCATGATGCCGATCGTCAGCCCGCCCAGCTCGGCCTGGACGACCGCGGTGTCGCCGGGGGTGAACCAGTCGTTCTCGAAGCAGCCGAAGAGGTGGGTCTTGCGGTAGTTGGCGAGCGGGGTGCCGTCGGGGCCGACCAGGCGGGCGGAGTTGTGGACGGCCTCTCCGGCGCGCTCCGGGTAGCCGTAGAGGACGGCGATGCCGTGGTCGGCGGCGATCTCGGCCACGGCCGCTCCGGCGGGCCCGTCGGCGGGCTCGGCCATCCGGTGCACTCCGTCGCCGATGGCGTAGCCCGTGAGGAACATCTCGGACGTGACCAGCAGCCCGGCCCCGTCCGCGGCGGCGCGCCCGGCGGCGGCGTCGAGGGCCTTGAGGTTACGGGCGGGGTCGCCGGGGTGACCGGAGCTCTGGAGCAGGGCGGTGCGCAGCGGCGGCATGGAGACCTCTGGGGAGACGGGACGTACGCAGAAAACGGTACGTTGCGCCGAGAACGGCCGACAAGCCGCGATCGTTGCGCGCTCCCCGTGGATCCGTTACGCGTTTTCGGCGCGCTGCGGCGATTCGTTGCGCGAAGGCCCCGGGGCGGCGAGGTGCCGTCCCGGGGCCGGGGGGCTCAGGGGGTGTCTTGTGGATCAGGCGGGAGCCCGGCATGATCCACAAGACACCCCCTACGTCGGGGCGCCCGAGGTATAGCGCCGCAGCAGCGGCGACAGCACCAGCACCGACTTGGTGCGCTCCACGAACGGTTCGCCCGCTATCCGCTCCAGCACCCGCTCGAAGTGGCGCATGTCGGCGGCGAAGACCTGCACGACGGCGTCCGCGTCGCCGGTGACGGTCGACGCGGACGCCACCTCGGGGTAGCGCGACAGGCCCCGGCGGATGTCGTCGGGCGAGGTGTTGTGACGGCAGTACAGCTCGACGAACCCCTCGGTCTCCCAGCCCAGCGCCGCCGGGTCCACCCGTACGGTGAAGCCGGTGATGGCGCCGTCGGCCCGCAGCCGGTCCACCCGCCGTTTGACGGCGGGGGCGGACAGGCCGACCAGTTCGCCGATGTCGGCGTAGGAGCGGCGGGCGTCTTCGGCGAGGGCGTGGACGATGCGTTCGTCGAGGTCGTTCAGTCGCACTGCGGGGGAGTCACTTCTCTGCTGTGGCCAGTCGGGATCGGCGCATGCCGTATGCGAAGTACAGCACAAGCCCGACGGCCATCCAGACGCCGAAGACCACCCAGGTCACCAGCTCCAGACTGTTCATCATCCACAGGCACAGCGCGAAGCCGATGAGCGGGAAGAGCGGCGACAGCGGCACCCGGAAGGTCCGCGTCATCTCGGGCCGGGTCCGGCGCAGCACGATCACGGCGATGTTGACCAGCGCGAACGCGAAGAGCGTGCCGATGCTGGTGGCGTCGGCGAGCTGGCCGAGCGGGATCGCGGCGGCGAGGACGCCGCAGAAGAGGGAGACCAGGACGGTGTTGGCGCGCGGCACCCCGGTCCCGGCGTGGACCTTGGAGAAGACCGGGGGCACCAGCCCGTCGCGGGACATCGCGAAGAGGATGCGGGTCTGGCCGTAGAGCACGGTCAGCACCACGGAGGCGATCGCGATGACCGCGCCGGCCGCCAGCACGACGGCCCAGAAGCCCTGGCCGGTGACGTCCTGCATGATCCCGGCGAGCGCGGCCTCGGTGCCCGCGAACTTCTTCCACGGCAGTGCACCCACCGCGACCGCCGCGACCAGGCAGTACAGCGCGGTCACGATGACGAGGGAGAGCATGATCGCGCGGGGCAGGTCGCGCTGCGGGTTCTTGGCCTCCTCGCCGGCCGTGGAGGCGGCGTCGAAGCCGATGTACGAGAAGAAGAGGGTGGCACCGGCGGCGCTGACGCCCGCCATGCCCAGCGGCATGAACGGCGTGTAGTTCCCGGCCCGGATGCCGGTGAAGGCGACGGCGCAGAACAGGATCAGCGCGGCGATCTTCACCGCGACCATGATCGCGTTGGCCCGGGCACTTTCCTTGGCGCCGCCCAGCAGGAAGGCCATGGCCAGCAGCACCACGAGCAGCGCGGGCAGGTTGAAGACGCCGCCGTCGCCGGGCGGGGCGGCCAGCGCGTCGGGGATGGTGACGCCGAGCGTGCCGTCCAGCAGCTCGTTGAGGTACTGGCCCCAGCCGACGGCGACGGCCGCGACCGAGACGCCGTACTCCAGGATCAGGCACCAGCCGCACACCCAGGCGACCAGCTCGCCCATGGTGGCGTAGGCGTACGAGTACGAGGACCCGGAGACCGGGATGGTGCCCGCCAGCTCCGCGTACGACAGCGCGGAGAACAGCGCGGTGAGCCCGGCTATGACGAAGGACACGATGACCGCGGGGCCCGCGTCCGGCACGGCCTCGCCGAGGACGACGAAGATGCCGGTGCCCAGCGTCGCACCGATGCTGATCATGGTCAGCTGCCACATGCCCATGGAGCGCCGCAGGCTTCCGCCCTCGCCCTGTCCGCCCTCGGCGACCAGCCGCTCCACCGGTTTGCGCCGCATCAGGCGGGCGCCGAGCCCGCCGGCCGGAGGCTTGTCCTCCGGTCGCTGGGCGGTGGGAGGGGCTGCGCCGTGCTCCAACACGTGGGTGGCTCCTTAATCGCTGCCATCGGCTTGGGTATCTGGGTGGTGGCGACCGAACGCGGGCATAGGGATGCCCGGTGACAAATCCGCAGGTGGGAATCGCCAAGCAGTCGGTCTTCGCCACTCAGCGTCAGCGCAAGACCCTACGAGCCGTCCGGCCACGGCCGTAATGCACCATCCTTGCGCATACGTGTCCGAACGTTGCGCGCGGGGGCGCTCGCCAGGGAATCATTGCGACACCCGTGCGCGCGTCACCCCCCGGTTCACCCGAATGCCGCGATACGGCACCAATTTGGCGGTCGTTGGTGGGGACGTGACGACTGACAGGCTGCAGCCCCCTGACCACGCTCCGCTTACGGCCGAACCCGTGTTCCGGGCCCGGGACCACGGGATGGAGGAGGAGCGAGCCCCGCACGACCACCCCCTCGAATACTGTTCGAGGGTCTGGGAGGAATTCCTCACCACCCTCGGCAGGATCGAGGACGACTTCCTCCAGCGCTCCGGTGCGGCGGAGCCGGGCGTCGAGGCGGGCGTCCAGGCATGACGTACACCGAGCCGAGGCCGGGCGGCTACGGGCCCCCTCCCACCGGCCACTACCCGCCGCCCAACCCTTCCGAGCGGTTCGACATGGGCGTCGGCTACGAGATGAATCCTTTCCCCCTGCCGGATCCGGATTCCCTGGAGGGCCGCTGGGACCTGGAAGGAGACCTGGCGCGGCTGCTCCAGACCAGCTCCGCCATCCCCACCGTCCCCCCTCCCGTCGCCGCCCCCGTCCCCCCTTCCGCCCCCGTCTCCGCTCCCGCCGAGGACCCGGTGCACGCCACCGGTCCCATCCCCGTCCGGTCCCCCTCCCCCGCCCATGTGCGCGGGCGCGGCAAGCGCCGCCGGGTCCGCTTCCGGCTTCCGACCATGCCGTGGCTCCAGCTGATCAGCCTGATCTTCGCGGCGATGACCACCGTGATCGTCGCCATGCTGAGCGTGCTGGGCGGGATGATCTCCTACCGCCCGCTGCGCTACCTGGCCTCCCCCAGCACCTCGGAGTCCATGGCGGCGTGGTGGCCCCTGCTGGTCTACGGGCCCTGGCTGGTCGCCTCGCTGTCCGTGCTGCGGGCCGCGCTGCACCGCCGGGGGGCCGCGCACTCATGGGCGGTGGTGGTGCTCTTCTCCACGATCGCGGTGTTCCTGTGCGTCGCGCACGCCCCCAAGAACGCGCCCAGCATGGCCGTCGCCGGTCTCCCCCCGGTCGCCGCGCTGGTCTCGTTCCACCAGCTGGTACGCCAGATCACCCTCACCAGCCCGCCCCGGCACGCCCTGCCCCGGCGGGGCGGTGACCCCCGCGGCGGCGTCATGCGGTGACGCACGACGACGCCGGCGCACGACCGTGGCCCCACTCACCCGAGCAGAGTGGGGCCACGTGCGTTTTCCTATTCCCAACTGGCGTGCAGCGGCTTGCCCTCGGCGTAGCCCGCGGCGCTCTGTACGCCGACCACCGCGCGCTCGTGGAACTCCTCCAGCGAGCCCGCGCCCGCGTAGGTGCAGGAGCTGCGCACCCCCGCGATGATCGAGTCGATCAGGTCCTCGACGCCCGGCCGGGTCGGGTCCAGGAACATCCGCGAGGTCGAGATGCCCTCCTCGAACAGCCCCTTGCGGGCCCGCTCATAGGGCGACTCCTCGCTGGTGCGGTTGCGCACGGCGCGCGCGGACGCCATGCCGAAGCTCTCCTTGTACGGCCGCCCGTCGGCGGCGTGCTGGAGGTCGCCCGGGGACTCGTACGTACCGGCGAACCACGAGCCGACCATGACGTTGGACGCCCCGGCCGCGAGCGCCATCGCCACGTCGCGCGGATGCCGGATCCCGCCGTCCGCCCAGACGTGCTTGCCCAACCTCCGTGCCTCGGCGGCGCATTCGAGCACCGCGGAGAACTGGGGGCGGCCCACGCCGGTCATCATGCGGGTGGTGCACATGGCGCCCGGTCCGACGCCGACCTTCACGATGTCGGCGCCCGCCTCGATCAGATCGCGCACCCCGGCGGCGGCGACCACGTTGCCCGCCACGACGGGGACACGCGGGCCGAGCGCGCGGACCGCCTTGAGCGCGGTGATCATCGACTCCTGGTGGCCGTGCGCGGTGTCCACGACCAGGGTGTCCACCCCGGCGTCGAGCAGCGCCTTGGCGTGCCCCTCCACATCGCCGTTGACGCCCACGGCGGCGGCGATCCGCAGCCGCCCCTCGCCGTCCACGGCGGGCTGGTAGAGCGTGGCGCGCAGCGCGCCCTTGCGGGTCAGGATCCCGGCCAGCTTGCCGTCGGCGTCGACGGCCGGGGCGAACTTGCGGTGCGCCGCGTCGAGGCGGCCGAAGGCGTCCTGGGGGTCGATGTCGGCGTCGAGCAGCAGCAGCTCCCGGGACATCACCTCGGACAGCTGCGTGAACCGGTCCACCCCGGCCAGGTCGGATTCGGTCACCACGCCCACCGGGCGGCCGTCCTGCACCACGACGCCCGCGCCGTGCGCCCGCTTGGGCAGCAGCGACAGGGCGTCGGCGACGGTGCCGGAGGGGGCCAGCACGATCGGGGTGTCCAGGACCAGGTGGCGGCTCTTGACCCAGCGGACGACGTCGGCGACGACGTCGATGGGGATGTCCTGCGGAATGACGACGAGGCCACCGCGCCGGGCGACCGTCTCGGCCATCCGGCGACCCGCGATCGCGGTCATGTTGGCGACGACGAGCGGGATGGTGGTGCCGGTGCCGTCGGGTGAGGCCAGGTCGACGCCCTGGCGGGAGCCGACCGCGGAGCGGCTCGGCACCATGAACACGTCGTCGTACGTCAGGTTGTAGGGAACGGATGGACGTATATCCATCGACCCGTCGGCATGAAGGAAGCGCATGTCTCCAAAGTACCTGTGTGGATCCATCCAAACGGGCTCCGACACCGTCATAGGATGATCCAAGCAATGGCCCTGACCAGCACAAACGAGAAAGCCCCGCCCGGCGCCACGGGGAGAGCGCGCGGACGGGGCTACGGTCCGGGTGGAGCCGGCCAGAGCATTCCCGGACCGGATCCGTCCGTCCCCAGGTCATGTCTCTCAACTCCGTAACCAGGCGATGACCGCCGCCAGCACGGCTGCGGAGCAGTAGACGATCGCGAGTTTGTCGTAACGGGTGGCCAGGCCCCGCCACTGCTTGAGCAGGCTGGATGACCGTTCCACGATGTTCCTGCGCTTGTAGGTCTCGGTGTCCAGGGTTCGGGACCGTCCTCCGCTGCGGCCCTTCCTCTTACGGTTGGCTTGTTGATCGGCGCGCTCAGGGATCACCGTGCGGATGCCACGAACCGTGAGGTCTGTGCGGACCTGCTTGGAAGAGCACGCCTTGTCTGCGAGCAGCGCGTCCGGTGTGGTGCGCGGTCTGCCGCGGACCAGTCGCGGGACTCGGATGTCGCTCAGCAAGAGGGAGAGGACCTGCGCGTCGTGGACCTGGCCGGGGGTGACTACGAGGAGACCAACCGGAATACACCGGAAACGTGCCGTAGCCCGCTGTGATCAGTCCCGGCGGCGGGCGGCCGGGTCGGATGCGGCGACGTGGGCTGCAACCGAGTCGACGCCGGGGCGGGCGTACCGCTCCAAGGAGCGGACGGAGGCGTGGCGGGAACGGGCCAGCAGCATCGGGGTGGAGGTGCCCCGCTCGGCGTCGTGCGTCAGCGCGGAGTGCCGTAGCCGGTGCAGCGTGAAGCCCTCCAACTCCTCGATGTCTTCCTCGCGGGCGAGGGGGTTGGCCAGCAGCCGGGTGTTCTCCTCGAAGATCTCCTCCGCCCGGCGAGAGGACAGGCGGGCCCGGTCTGTCTCCTCGCATACGTCCAGCGTCGGCGTCCCGGCCGGAGCCTTGCGGTCGGTGAGGAACAGCGGGCCGCGGGTGCGGCGGGCGATCAGCCGGGGCAGCAGCTGGTCGGTGCCGGATTGCCGGTGAATCCACTCCGTCGCCCCGCCCTTCGATGTGACCTTGCCGTGCTTGTCCTGCGGGTAGAGGTCCTCCACGTTCAGGCACAGCACCTCATCGGCCCGTGCGGCACTTTCGTAGAGGAGCTTCCAGAACGTCTTCTCCCTGAGCCCGACGTCCAGGCGCCACAGGGCAGCGATCTGGTTCTCGGAGAGTGCCTTGGTGCGGTCCGGCGGTGCCCGCCGCCGCTCGATGCCGATCGTCGGGTCGCCGACGATCCAGCCCTGGCGCTGCCACCAGCCGATTGCCTTGCGGACGATGGACAGTTCCCGGTTGACGGTGTCGGCGTCCATCTCGTCCGCCCGAGCTGCCGCCAGTTCGGCCAGGGCCTCCGCCAGGGCTGGGTCGTCGATCGCGGTGACGGGGAAGATAGGTGGCTTCGCGCCCCGGCGGGCGGGTCCGGTCGGCGCCGGTTCGCCGGCGAGCATCCACCCCCACGTCGTCAGCGAGATCCGGTAGATCCGCGCGGAGGACTTCGCGATGCCCGCGCCGGTGAAGTACCGCTCGACCGCCGCGGCGTACGACGGCGGGGCGGACAGGGGCACCACCCGGGCGCGCGGCACACGCAACACGCCCCCGGCCCCGGTTCGGTCACTGGTTCGATCGCCACGCCCGCCCCGCCCCTACGCGCTACCGCAGTAAATGCGTACACCTCGCCCCGGCGACCGGAATCGTCCGCCGCAGGTCGCGGTGATCACCGCAGAGGCCCTGCCGCAGTAAATCCGGTATTTACCGCGGCAGCGCTCCAGAAGAGTCAGCGTCACGGATTGAAGTGACAGTTATCGACAGCTGTACACGGCCTACGGGCGGTCTCGCCGCTTTGAGTTCATGGCCATCCCTCGCCGGAGAGATCAGATGCCCATGTGGGCGGCGATCCCGTCGAGGACGCAGTCCAGCCCGACTTCGAACTGCCACTGCGGGTCGTCCTTACGAGTGGCCTCGAGAGTGTAGCGCTGGTAGGTGGGGTACCGGCCGGTGTTCATGAGCCAGGTCATCCGTGGTGCCAGTCCGGACCTCGTTTCGTGCCCGCTGGACCATCCCCGTTCCTGCATCAGCCGGAGCAAGCCGATTTCGGCGTCGACAGCACCGTGCACATACGCGGTGACGGTGCGGGAGACGGCCATCATCGTGTCGGCGTCCAGACCGAGGGCATCGAGTGTGGCCAGCACGCACTCCGGCACAGCCAGCTGGTTCGGAGTCAGCGCCAGTACCGATGTCCGAGCCATCCAGGGGTGCTTCAGCAGCACGGCTCGGGTGCGCATGGCGAGGGTCCGCATGGTCTCCCGCCAGCCGGCGGTGTCGTCGGGGAGGGTGAGCTCGCCGTAGACGAAGTCGACCATCAGCTCAAGGAGATCGTCCTTCCCGGATACATAGCGGTAGGCGGCCATGGGGGCGACGCCCAGCTCGGTGGCCAGACGTCGCATGGTGACGGCGTCGAGTCCTTCCGCGTCGGCGATCTCAACCGCGACCGCAGCAATCCGGTGGGGGGACAGAGTCGAACGGGGGGCGGGCGCCGGGCGTTCGAGTCGCTCCCACAGGGAGACCTGAGACTTGTTCTCGCTCTTTTCCTGGCTCTCCTGAGCGGGCATGGTTGCGGGCTCCTTCCGGCTTGACGTGTGTACATCGTATCGACAGTAGACGGCGTACATCTAGTTGTGTACGTTGTATCTGCAACGATACGACGTACACACCGAGGGGGCTATTCATGGCTGGAAAGAAAGACACCCGTCTGCAGGTCGCGGTCATCGTCGGCAGCACCAGGGACGGACGCTTCGGCCCGGTCGTGGCCGACTGGCTGCTCGGCCACACCGCTCAGCGCGAGGACATGGACGTCGACCTCATCGACCTGGCCCAGACCCCGCTGCCCACTGTCTTCCCGGCCTTCGGCCAGCCTCCGGCCGAAGGCACCACAGATCTGCTCGCCGCAGTGTCGCCGAGGCTGGAGGCGGCTGACGCCTTCGTGATCGTCACGCCGGAGTACAACCACAGCTTCCCGGCGCCACTGAAGAACGCCATCGACTGGCACAACAAGCAGTGGCACGCCAAGCCGGTCGGCTTCGTCTCCTACGGCGGCCTTTCCGGCGGCCTGCGCGCGGTCGAACAGCTCCGGGTCGTACTTGCCGAGCTGCACGCCGTCACCATCCGCAACACCGTCAGCTTCCACAACTACGGCGACAAGTTCGATTCGGAGGGCAAGGCCGTTGACCCGGCCAGCGACGGCGCGGCCAAGTCCATGCTCGACCAGCTGGCCTGGTGGGCCCACGCCCTGCGCGATGCCAAGAGCGTCCGCCCCTACGCCGTCTGACGCCACCACCACACCAGACTTGAGGCGGAAGCAATGAACAACCACGCAGAGGAAGCACCCGAACCCGCACAGCAGCGTCTTCCCTACCTGGGCATCTTCGGGCTCATGCTCGGCATCTTCCTTGCGACGCTCGACGGACAGATCGTCAGCACTGCACTTCCCACGGTCGTGGGCGACCTCGGCGGCCTCGACCACCTGTCGTGGGTGGTGACGGCCTACCTGCTCACTGCCGCCGCGGCCACCCCGATATGGGGCAAGCTCGGCGACCTGTACGGCCGCAAGGGCGCGTACCTGTCCGCGGTGGTGCTCTTCCTCGCCGGCTCAGCTCTCTCCGGCCTGGCGCAGGACATGGGGCAGCTCATCGCCTTCCGCGCCCTGCAGGGACTGGGAGCGGGCGGGCTGATGGTCGGCGCGCTCTCAGTCATCGGCGTGCTGGTACCCGCAAGGGACAGGGGCCGTACCCAGTCGATGATCGGCGTGATGCTGCCGGTCGCCTTCGTCGGCGGGCCCCTACTCGGCGGATTCCTCACCGATCACCTGAGCTGGCGCTGGGCGTTCTATGTGAACCTGCCCGTCGGCGTGGTCGCACTGCTGGCCGCAAGCACGGGAGTCCGGCTGCGGACAGAACGGATCAGGGTCCGGATCGACTACCTCGGCGCTGCCCTGCTTACCACCAGCATTCTGACACTCACGCTGCTCGGCAGCTGGGGCGGTACCAGCTACGCCTGGTCCTCGCCGCAGATCGTCACCCTTGGCGCGGTCGCCGCCGCGTCCCTCGCCTGGTTTGTCCGCGTGGAACAGCGCGTGGCCGAGCCGATCACCCCGCCCCGGCTGTTCCGCACCCGCAACTTCACCCTGGCCCAGATCCTCAGTTTCCTCGTCGGTGCGGTCATGCTCTCCGTAGTGAACTACCTGCCGCAGTACATGCAGTTCGTCCAGGGTGCCTCCTCGACAGCCAGTGGCATGCTGCTCTTGCCCCTGATGGCCGGCATGCTCGCAGCGCAACTGACCACCGGCCGACTCATGGGCCAAGGCGGACGGGACCGCCTCTACCCGATCCTCGGAGGTGCCGTCACGATCACCGGCACACTCCTGCTGCTCCTGCTCAATACGGACACCACAGCAGTCGTCGCCTCGGCACTCACCCTGATCATCGGAGTGGGCATCGGCCTCCTCATGCAGAGCACCCTGCTCGCCACGATGAACAGCGCCGACCCCCGCGACATGGGCGCCGCCACAGGGACCGTCACCCTCGTGCGCACCATCGGCGGCTCATTGGGCGTCGCGGTGCTGGGCGCCGTATACACGAGCCGTATGGGCAGCGTCCTGGCCGAGCGGCTCGGCCAGCATGCCGCAGACCAGCTGACCACCGGGGGTGCACTGACTCCGGCCCTGCTGAGCCACCTGTCCGCCCCCGTCCGTGACACCGTTCGGGAAGCCGTCACCAGTGGCCTGCACGGCGTCCTCGCCGGTGTCGCCCTTCTCTCGGCGATCGCGTTCGGCGCCGCCTGGCTCGTGCGCGAAACGCCACCGCGCCCCAAGCCGTCAACGCAGGACACCCAACCGCCGACGACATCGGCCACCGCCCAGTCCACACAGCTTCGTTGAAGGCGGGCCGAAAACCCTCACCTCAGTACCGCCGGGAACGAAACTGCGGGCGCGGTGGCACTGACCTGGCCGACCGGAAAAGAAGGGGCGTCCGAAGCCATAAAGGGGCGTCCGAAGCCATAGGAGATGGCTTCGGACGCCCCTTCCGACTGTGTCGATGCGGTCGCCTTCGGTTCATCGCGTAGACCGCACTGGTCACGCGGCCATCCGCAGCCGCCTCATCGCCTCGTTCTCGGGCGGCTCCATGTCCAAGTGCCAAGTGCCGAAGCGGCGGGTCTTGCTGGTGATGTACGGGGTGACGGTGGCCAGGTCCACCGGGTCCACCTCCCATCCCTCGTCGATGAGGTCGCTGGCCACCTTCGTGATGTCCACAGCGGTATAAAAATTGAGGCAGTTCGCCAGCAGCTCGTTGAACTTGATGGTCTTCTCCTGATGGTCCGGGTCGTTGTCCTGGAGCACGTCGGAGGCGAACATCAGCCAGTTGCTGAACTTGTGGAACGCCTCGACCTTGTTCGTCATCGCCTGGATCGACTCGCGCAGCTCGGGTTCCGAGAGGGGAACCTGAGGAGCACGATCGTCCTCATGACCCGGCCGAGCTCGCGGTATGCCTGGTAGATGCGGTTGCGCTTGGACTCGTTGCCCAGCCTGCGCAGCAGCGCGGCCGAGGACAGCCGCCCCTCGCGGATCGACAGCACCACGCGCATGAGGTCCTGCCAGTGACGAGAAGGCGGCTGCCTGCGCGGCCTTCCTGCGACGGGCTGCCGCCTGGTTCGCCGCACGCGGCGTGACCGTCGAGCGCGTGCTGACCGACAACGCCTGGTCCTACAGCAAGAACACCTGGCGGCAGACCTGCCGTGATCTGGGCATCAGCCCGCGGCCAGGCAGCGTTTCCCGACTGGCTGGACTGGTACAACTACCACCGACCCCACACCGGAATCAGCGGCCACACCCGGACAGTCGCGTCACCAACCTCCCCGGACAACACACCTAGTATGCCTACGTCGGGACGGACGGACATCTAGTTGTCGTCGGGGTGGTCCTTCTCGGCCTCTCCATCCTGTGGTCGAACGCAAGCACATCGACATGACAGATGTCCTGGAGGACACCGATGCGTCCCGTCGCTGTGTCATAGGCTTCCTGCCCACGCTTCGGGCCGTTGTACGGCGTCGGTCGGCTCATGCGGGCAGCCCCCATCGAACGGCGGTGCCGGGGTCCTCGTGGGACGGGTGTCGTCGGCGCAAAAGTTCGTAGTCGGCCGCCGCTCGGTATTTCCCGTTCTGCTTCGCCTGCTCCCGCAACGCGGTGTACTTCTGGCATCCCTCGCACGTCTCGTCCGTCATGCGCGCCGCCCCCGCTCAAGGGGCTTATTGATCTTCTTCTGCAGTTCCTCGGCGCGTGCGTCAAGATCCGTCGGAGTAGGACCCTTCGGGGGCTGCTGCGCCCCTCGTCGAGGGCGTCTCTCGGTTTCGACCACTGACGTGTGGTCGGGCCGAGCGCGCCCCTTTTGCTTGGCCCGACCACATTACGGAAGGGGTTCAAGGGGTCCGGAGCGGCTCACCGAGCTCGTGCGGCGCTTCGAGGTCCTCGGGCACGGTCCCGCCATCCGGCTCACCCTGCCCGAGGACAAGGCGCCGTGGCCCCCGGAGGTCACCACCACCGTCTACCGGATGGTGCAGGAGGCCCTCACCAACATCGCCCGGCACGCGCCGAACGCCCGGCTGACCACGATCGAGGTACACCGGACACCCGAGACCATCACGGTCGAGATCACCGACGACGCCCCACCCGGCGGCCCCCGCTATCCGCACCGCAGCGGCTTCGGCCTGATCGGGATGCGCGAGCGCGTCGAGGCCCTCGGCGGAACGCTGCGCGTCGGCCCGCGTTCCGAGGCGGGCTGGTCCGTCCACGCCACGCTGCCCATCGCCGCGGGAGGAGACCGGTGACCATCAGGATCCTGATCGCCGACGACCAGGCGATCATCCGCAGCGGCCTGCGCCTCATCCTCGAGGACCAGCCCGACATCACCGTGGTCGGCGAGGCGTCCGACGGCACCGAGGCGATCGAGATGGCCCGCCGCCTGCGCCCCGACGTCTGCCTGGTCGACATCCGGATGCCCCGCCTCGACGGCATCGAGGTCACCCGCGCCCTCGCCGGCCCCGGCGTCGCCGCCCCCCTGCGGGTGGTCATCGTGACCACCTTCGACTTGGACGAGTACGTCTACGGCGCGCTGCGCTCGGGCGCGGTCGGCTTCATCCTCAAGGACGCGGGACCCGCCCTGCTCGTCGAGGCCGTCCGCGCCGCGAGCACCGGGGAGGCCCTGATCTCCCCCTCGATCACGGTACGGCTCCTGCAACACCTCGCCCCGGCCAAGATCTCCAAGGCATCCCGCCCCGCCAAACGGCTCTCCGAACGGGAGATCGAGGTCATCAAGGCGATCGCCCGGGGGCGCACCAACCAAGAGATCGCCGCAGAGCTGTTCATCTCGCTGAGCACGGTCAAGAGCCACGTGGCCGGCGCCCAGTCCAAACTCGGCTTACGCAACCGGGTGGAGATAGCGGTCTGGGCCTGGGAGAACCAGCTGCCGCGGTCCGGGTAGCCCTGGAGATGAGGGTGCCGGGTCACCGGGAAAGGTGGGTCCGGCCCGCGGATGCTGCTGACAGGGCGTGCTGCGCCCGGCGCCCGAGGGCGCCGGGAGGGCACCGCCTACACGCCGTCGGGATCGGCCCGGTCGAGGGCGGGGCGGGGGCCCGGGTCCGCCTCCAGCAGCAGATGGTCGGCCGCCGTCGTGTCCGTCACCAGGCTGGTGACCAGCCCCGACCGCAGCACCGCGCCGATCGCCGCGGCCTTGCGGCGGCCGCCCGCGATCGCCACCACCTCGGGGATCCGGCGCAGCCGGTCGGCCTCCACGGTGATGCACCGCTCGCCCAGGTCGCGGCCGATGCGGCGGCCCTCGGCGTCGAAGAGGTGGGCCGACATCTCGGCGGCGGCGCCCAGGCTCTCGTAGTGGGCCCGCTCCTCCTCGGTGAGCATGTCGTGCACGGTGGAGATCCCGGCTTCCCAGGAGCCGATGGACACGCACGCCACGGTGACCTTGTCGAAGTACTCGAAGGCCCGGGCGATCCCGGTCTGTCCGCGCAGCGCGTCGGCCGTGGCGGTGTCCGGCAGCAGCATCGGCGCGTAGATCGGGTGGGCCTCGCCGCCGGAGACGGCGGCGGCGCGCCGGACCGCCTCGACCGAGCCGCGCTCGGCCGTGCCCGCGTCGTACACGCCGGTGAGCTGGACGACGGTGCACGGGGGCAGCCGGTGCAGCGCCGCGGCCATGTGGATGGTGGAACGGCCCCAGGCCAGCCCGAGCACATCGCCCTCGTTCACCAGCTCGCCGAGCAGGTCGGCGGCGACCTCGCCCAGGTTCTCCGGGTCCGGGGTGTCGGCCTCGGCGTCGGCCGGGGACTCCACGACGACCGCGTGGCGCAGCCCGTAGCGGGCGCGCAGCGCGTCGGAGCGCTCCGCGTCGAGTTCGGCGGGAACCCGGATCTCGATCCGCACCAAGTCGCGTTCGAGCGCGGTCTCCAGCACCCGCGCGACCTTGAAGCGGCTGACCCCGAACTCCTCGGCAATCTGGATCTTGGACTTGCCCTCGAGGTAGAAGCGGCGCGCCATGGCCGCCGCCTGCACCAGTTCGGCGGGTCCCATCCGCGTGGCTGAACGGCCCGTCGACACCGCGGTCTCCTCACTTGTCAATGTTCCGGCCTCACCGTTCATCCTGTCAGAAACGGCTGAGTTGGTTCGCGCTTTACTGTGACGTTCACCGACCAGTAGCTTCGTGGCCGCACAGCCCGCCGGCGCCCGCCGCGTTCTCGGCCAGGGCGCGCAGCTCGCGTACGGCCTTGTCCGGGTCCTGCGCACCGTAGACCGCGGAACCCGCCACGAACACATCGGCGCCCGCCTCCGCGCACCGCTCGATGGTCGAGGCGGACACCCCGCCGTCCACCTGGAGCCACATCTCCAGTCCGTGCCGGGAGATCAGCTCACGGGTGCGGCGGATCTTGGGCAGCATGATGTCGAGGAACGCCTGCCCGCCGAAGCCGGGCTCCACGGTCATCACCAGCAGCATGTCCAGCTCGGGCAGCAGATCCTCGTACGGCTCGATGGGGGTCGCGGGCTTGAGCGCCATCGCCGCCCGCGCACCCTTGGCCCGGATCTCGCGCGCCAGCCGTACGGGCGCGGCCGCGGCCTCCACGTGGAAGGTGACCGAGCCCGCCCCCGCCTCCACGTAGCTCGGGGCCCAGCGGTCCGGGTCCTCGATCATGAGATGGCAGTCCATCGGTGTGTCCGTCGCCTTGCCCAGCGCCTCCACCACCGGCACTCCGAGGGTCAGGTTGGGCACGAAGTGGTTGTCCATGACGTCGACATGGAGCCAGTCGGCACCCTCGACGGCCTTGGCTTCGTCCGCGAGGCGGGAGAAGTCCGCGGACAGGATGCTGGGATTGATCTGCACGGCCATGGGACCAGCCTGCCACGCCCGCCGCCGGGCCATGGACCCGGGATGATCACGAACCGGTCGCCGTCCGGTTGGCCCGCCCCGGTCGCCGCCCGGGTCACCCCCCGGTTGCCTCGTCCCGCTTGCCGCCCCGCGGGTGGCGCGATGTCGTGATCAAGGATCTTGGAAAAGGGAGAAAAGGCGAAGGCGAAGGCGACGATGCGACCGATCACGACAGGGCAGCCCCTCCACGCGCGCTCCCGCGCCGCCCTCTCCCTCGCGCTGGCCGCGGGAATCCTCACCGCTCCGGTGACCAGGGCCGGAGCCGCCACGGCGAGCCCGGCGGTGGCCTGCGCCTCGGCCAGGCCCGGCCTCGCCACCAGGCTGTCCCGGGATGTCACCGCCGCGCTGCGCGGCAGGTCCGTCACCGCGGCGGTCGCCCTGCGCGACCACACCACCGGCACCGGCTGCACGCTGCGCGGCGACCAGTGGTTCGACTCGGCGAGCGTGGTGAAGGTGACCGTTCTGGCCACCCTGCTGCGGGACGCGCGGACTCACCACCGGCGTCTGACGCGCCACGAGGGCACCCTGGCCACCGCCATGATCACCAGGTCGGACAACGCCGCCACGACCGCCCTGTGGCGTCGGCTCGGGGTGCGGAGGGTCAAGGCGTTCCTGCGGCTCGCCGGGATGACGAGGACCGTGCCCGGCGACGGCGGCCACTGGGGGCTGACCCGGATCACCGCGAAGGACGAGCAGAGACTGCTGGAACTGCTGACCCACCACAACCCGGTACTCGGCAACAGGTCCCGGGCGTACGCCCTCGGGCTGATGCGCGGCGTCGTCCGGTCGCAGCGCTGGGGCACCCCGGCGGGCGCGCCGCGCGGCGCCACGATCCAGGTGAAGAACGGCTGGCTGTCCCGCGCCACGCACGGCTGGCGGGTGCACAGCATCGGCGCGTTCACCGGGCACGGCCATGACTACACGCTCACGGTGCTCACCCAGGACAACGCCCGCATGAACGACGGGGTCGCCACCATCCAGGCCGTGGCCCGCGCGGTCCACAGGGACCTCCATCCGGCGGTGGCCGCGGCGAAGCCGTACACCCTGACCCCCGCCCCGCGGGAAGTGATACCCGCGGGGCCGTAGCCGTCCGTGCCCCGACACGGAACCGCCCCGGCAGGGCGCGAGCACCTGCCGGGGCGGTTCCGTACGGTACGCGGACCGTGCGGAAGCGGCGAGAACCGTCAGCGCAGGGCGGACAGCGCCTGGTTGAGGGTCTTCGACGGACGCATCACGGCCGACGCCTTGGCCGGGTCGGGCTGGTAGTAGCCGCCGATGTCGGACGGCGAGCCCTGGACGGCGAGCAGCTCGTCCACGATGGTCTGCTCCTGCTCGGTCAGCGTCGCGGCGAGCGCCTTGAAGGACTCCGCGAGCTGGGCGTCCTCGGTCTGCTTGGCCAGCTCCTGGGCCCAGTAGAGCGCCAGGTAGAAGTGGCTGCCGCGGTTGTCGATGCCACCGACCCGGCGGCTGGGCGACTTGTTCTCCTGGAGGAACGTGGCGGTCGCCCGGTCCAGGGTGTCGGCGAGCACCTGGGCCCGCGCGTTGTTCGTGGTCTGCGCCAGGTGCTCGAAGCTGACCGCGAGCGCCAGGAACTCACCCAGGCTGTCCCAGCGCAGGTAGTTCTCCTTGACCAGCTGCTGCACGTGCTTGGGCGCGGAGCCGCCGGCGCCGGTCTCGAACAGCCCGCCGCCGTTCATCAGCGGCACGACCGACAGCATCTTGGCGCTGGTGCCCAGCTCCAGGATCGGGAACAGGTCGGTCAGGTAGTCACGCAGCACGTTGCCGGTGACCGAGATGGTGTTCTCGCCGCGGCGGATGCGCTCCAGGGAGAACGCGATCGCCTCCACCGGCGACATGATCTCGATGCGCAGCCCCTCGGTGTCGTGCTCCGGGAGGTACTGCTCGACCTTGGCGATGAGGTTGGCGTCGTGGGCGCGGCCCTCGTCCAGCCAGAACACCGCCGGGTCGCCGGTCGCGCGGGCGCGGGTGACGGCGAGCTTGACCCAGTCCCGGATCGGGGCGTCCTTGGTCTGGCACATCCGGAAGATGTCGCCCTCGCTGACCGTCTGCTCCAGCACCAGGTTGCCCTGGCCGTCGGTCACCCGCACGGTGCCGGTGGCCGGGATCTCGAAGGTCTTGTCGTGGCTGCCGTACTCCTCGGCCTTCTGCGCCATCAGACCGACGTTGGGCACCGAGCCCATGGTGGACGGGTCGAAGGCGCCGTTGGCGCGGCAGTCGTCGATGACGACCTGGTAGATGCCCGCGTAGCTGCTGTCCGGGATGACCGCGAGGGTGTCGGCCTCCTCGCCCTTGGTGTCCCACATGTGGCCCGAGGTGCGGATCATGGCCGGCATGGAGGCGTCGACGATGACGTCGCTCGGGACGTGCAGGTTGGTGATGCCGCGGTCGGAGTCGACCATGGCCAGCTCCGGGCCCTCGGCCAGCTCCGCCTCGAAGGACTCCTTGATCTTCGCGCCCTCGGGCAGCGACTCCAGGCCCTTGAGGATGCCGCCGAGCCCGTCGTTCGGGGTGAGCCCGGCCGCGGCCAGCGCCTGGCCGTACGCGGCGAACGTCTTCGGGAAGAAGGCCCGTACGACATGGCCGAAGATGATCGGGTCGGAGACCTTCATCATCGTGGCCTTCAGGTGCACAGAGAACAGCACGCCCTCGGCCTTGGCCCGGGCGACCTGCTCCTTCAGGAACTCGCGCAGCACCGCGACCCGCATCACGGACGCGTCCACGACCTCGCCCGCGAGCACCGGCACCGACTCGCGCAGCACGGTGGTGGAGCCGTCGTCACCGGTCAGCTCGATGCGCAGCGTGCCGTCCTCGGCGATCACCGCGGACTTCTCGGTGGAGCGGAAGTCGTCGCCGGTCATGTGGGCGACGTTGGTCTTCGAATCGGCCGACCAGGCGCCCATGCGGTGCGGGTTGGCCTTGACGTAGTTCTTGACCGACGCCGGGGCGCGGCGGTCGGAGTTGCCCTCGCGCAGCACCGGGTTGACGGCGCTGCCCTTGACCTTGTCGTAGCGGGCGCGGATGTCCCGCTCCTCGTCGGTCTTCGGGTCGTCCGGGTAGTCCGGCAGCGCGTAGCCCTGCTCCTGCAGCTCGGCGACGGCCGCCTTCAGCTGCGGGATGGAGGCCGAGATGTTCGGCAGCTTGATGATGTTGGCCTCGGGCGTCTTGGCCAGCTCGCCCAGCTCGGCGAGGGCGTCCTCGATGCGCTGGCTCTCCTGAAGACGCTCGGGGAACTGAGCGATGATGCGCCCGGCCAGGGAGATGTCCCGCCGCTCCACGGAGACCCCGGCCGTCGAGGCGTAGGCCTCGACCACGGGCAGGAACGAATACGTCGCCAAGGCCGGGGCCTCGTCGGTGTGCGTATAGATGATGGTCGAGTCAGTCACCGGGTGCTCCGCTCCACGTCTGCAACATTGCTCGACATCAAGATATCCCGTTACCGGCTCACGTTCGAAAGCCCCCCGCCCGCTGGACCCGGCTCGGGAGGAGAGAACGGCCGGGCGCCGTCTTCACCCCCCTTTCGCGCCGATGTCTCCCCAGGGCCACGGGACCGGGGCATGCTATGGGACGTACGCGCTGTGTCTGGGGGGACCTGTGGACGATACGGCATACACCGCGAGCTCCGGGAGAGCGGAACCCGGTCTGCGCATCATGCGCCCGCCCCGCCCTCCCCTCCTCCACCGCCTCCGCGCACTGGCCTTGCCTCTGGCGTTCGCCCTTGTGGTGGCCGGGACGGTCCGGCTGGCGTCGGCCGGCCATCTGTTCCTGCCGTTCCAGCCGGTGACGACCCTGGAGGGACGGCTCGGTTCCAAGGCCGCGCTCTTCGAGGACCCGGAAGTCACCCGGATCCTGCTCAGGCACGGCATCCGGGTGCACACCCTCAGCGCGGGGTCCCGCGAAGTGGCGGTGGGAAGCCTGGACGGCTACGACTTCGCCTTCCCCTCCGGCCCGGCCGCCGGGCGGCTGATCACCGATGCGCGGGAGGCGCGTGGCAAGTACAGCGATTCGAAGTGGCCGCTGGAGACACCGCTGGTCCTCGCCACCTACCGCCCGTATGCCGAGACCCTGCGCAAGGCGGGTGTGGCCACCCCGCAGTCCCCCTCAGGCGGGGGCAAGCCGCTCTACTACTCGCTCGACATGGACAAGTTCCTCGACCTGACCGAGCGTGGCGAGACCTGGAACGACCTGGGCATCGGCGAACAGGACATCCGGAACGGCAACGTCGTCCTCGCCCGGACCTCGGACATCTGCCAGTCCAATTCGTCGGACACCTATCTGAGCCTGGTCGCCTATACCCGCAACGGCGGCAGAGTGCCCGCCGGGGCCGCGGAGGCCGAGAGAGTCGCGTGGAAGATCAAACCGCTGCTGACCGCGCAGGGCAGCGCCGGCGCCGACCTGTTCCAGCAGTACTCCGCCCACAAGGACCCGACCCGCGACCCGATCGTGGTGGTCTACGAGCACCAGTACCTCGCCTACCAGGCCCGGTACAGCGCCGCGCGGCACACGTTCGACTCCGACCGCGTGCTGCTCTATCCCAGGGTTCCGATCATGACCCGGCCGCAGTTCATCATGCTCAGTCACAGGGCCGACCGGCTCGCCGGACTTCTCGTCGGCGACCCCGCGCTGCGCCGCCGCGCGACGGAGCTCGGCTTCCGCGTCCTCGGATCCCGGAGCGACGGCAGCCGCAGCCTCGGCACCGACGCGCTGAGGACCTACCTGCGGCGACAAGGCGTACCGCCACCGCCCGCCGAACCCGCCGGCCACGACGAGACCAAGGCGGGAACGCCGAAGCCCGCGGTCCTGGAACGGATGCTCCGCATCGTGGACGACTGCCCGGCCGCACCTACGGACTGACCGGCCCGGACACATCGAGGTGAAACCGTGCCCCTCTTCCATGACAGCCTGTGGTGGGACATCTGGTGGCCGTGGATGCTCCTCTGGCTGGCGACCGCCGCGAGTCTCGTGGCGGCCGTGGCCCTTCTGATCGGCGCCCGGCGGCGGCGCAGACGCCCCTCGGAGCGTCTGATGGTCGACTGGACGTGCATCTACCTCGACAACACGACGATCATGGACAACTTCCAGCTGAACCGGTACTCCGTGTCGCTCAGGAAGGAGGTCCAGCTGCGGACCACCAGAAGCAGGGCCCTCGGCCTCACGCTCCAGTTCATCCCCTTCCTCGGGCCGGACGCCTCCATCGAGACCAGCCGTGATGTCGTCGTCAAGTACATCGAGAAGGCCGAGCCGATCTCCGCGATCGGCGTCATCGTGGACGGTCTGGAGCGCAGTGATGCCATCGTCCACGCCGATCTGCGGCAGGGCACCGTACGGCGGAACGCGGCGCTGAAGAAGGCCCTGGCGGGACGGCCACGGAGCGAGACCGCCCCACTCAGCCGCACGGAGCGGATGTTCGTGCTGCTCACCGGGAGTTTCCGGAAGGACTCCGGGGACCGGACGGACGGCCGGACCGTCTTCGTCGCCGACTACGCGTCCGCCCCGGGCGTCCGGGTCCGGATGTCGTGCCTGTCCACCGGGCTGCGCGGGGACAAGGAGGCTCCCGGTTCCTTCCCCGGACTCTGCCTGGGCAAGGTGCAGAGCTGGGAGGAGGCGGAGGGCGTACTGGAGGTGCGCCCCCTGGCGATCTTCAGTTGACGGTCCGGCCGCGTCAGGCGGTGCGGCGCAGCAGGGCCAGGTACATGGCGTCGGTGCCGTGCAGATGCGGCCACAGCTGGACGTCGGGGCCCTCACCGAGCGCGGGGACGTCCGGCATCAGGGGGCGGGCGTCGATCCACTCGGCCGTCGCGCCCTGGCCCTTGCCGGCCTCTCCCAGCACGTCCTCGACCACGGCGCGGGTCTCGGCCGGGTGCGGGGAGCAGGTCGCGTAGCCGACGACGCCGCCGATGCGTACGGCGGCCAGCGCCTCGCGCAGCAGGCCGCGCTGGAGCGGGGCGAACCCGGCCAGGTCCTCGGGGCGGCGGCGCCAGCGCGCCTCGGGGCGGCGGCGCAGCGCGCCGAGGCCGGTGCACGGCACGTCGACCAGCACCCGGTCGAAGCTCTCCGGCCGCCACGGCGGGCGGGTCCCGTCGGCGGCGATCACCTGGTACGGGCCGGGGTTCCCGGCCAGGGCGCGCTCCACCAGCCGGGCCCGGTGCGGCTGCTTCTCGGCGGCCAGCAGGGCCGCGCCGCGCCCCGCGGCGAGCGCGCCGAGCAGCGCGGCCTTGCCGCCGGGGCCCGCGCAGCCGTCCAGCCAGCGCCGGTCGGGGCCGTCCAGCGGGGCGTTCGCGAGCGCGAGGGCGACGAGCTGGCTGCCCTCGTCCTGCACCCCGGCGCGCCCCTCCCGGACCGCGTCCAGCGCCCCGGGTTCGCCGCCCTCGGTGAGCCGCACGGCGTACGGGGACCAGCGGCCCGGCAGCGCAGACTCCTCGCCGACGGCGGCGACCAGTTCGCCGGGGTCGGACCGGCCGGGGCGGGCGACGAGGGTGACCTCGGGCCGTTCGTTGTCGGCCTCCAGCAGGTCCTCGATCCCGGCCCGGCCGCCGCCGAGCGCGTCCCACAGCGCCGAGACGATCCAGCGCGGATGCGCGTGGACGACGCCGAGATGGTCCTCGGGGTCCTCGTCGTACGGCGGGGCGACCCGTTCCAGCCAGGTGTCGAGGTCGGCGGCGGCGATCTTGCGCAGCACGGCGTTGACGAACTTGGCGCGCCCGTCGCCGAGCACCACCCGGGCCAGTTCGACGCTCGCGGAGACCGCGGCGTGGGTGGGGATGCGGGTGCCCAGCAGCTGGTGGGCACCGAGGGTCAGCACGTCGAGGACGGGCGGGTCCACCTCGCGCAGCGGGCGGTCCACGCATTCGGCGATGATCGCGTCGTACGTGCCCTGGTGGCGCAGGGTGCCGTAGACCAGCTCGGTGGCGAGCGCCGCGTCCCGGGCGTCGAAGCCGCCGTCCTCCCGCGCCTTGCGGAGCAGGGGCGGGAGGACGAGGTTGGCGTACGCGTCCCGTTCGTCGACGGCCCGCAGCGCCTCGAAGGCGAGGATCCGTACGGGGTCCTTCTTCGGTCGGCGGTAGGGCTTGCCGGGGCGGCTGCGACGGGGAGGGCCGGACTGGGGGCTCACGGGAAATGTGCTCCGGAAGGTATCGAGTGATCAGCCCCCCAGCGTACGCGGCTCAGCCGAGCGCCCCCGCCGTCTCCCTCGGCTCCTCGGGATCTCCGGGCTCTCCGGGCACCCCGGGGTCCTGGGTTTCGAACTGGGTGCGGTACAGCTCCGCGTAGCGCCCCTCGGCGGCGAGCAGCGCGTGGTGGGTGCCGCGCTCCACGATCCGGCCGTCCTCCACGACGAGGATGAGGTCCGCGGCCCGCACGGTGGACAGCCGGTGGGCGATCACCACCGCGGTCCGCCCGTCCAGCGCCTCGGCCAGCGCCTCCTGCACGGCGGCCTCGGAGGTGGAGTCCAGATGGGCGGTGGCCTCGTCGAGGATCACCACCCGGGGGCGGGCCAGCAGCAGCCGGGCGATGGTCAGCCGCTGGCGCTCACCGCCGGAGAGGCGGTAGCCGCGTTCGCCGACGACGGTGTCGAGACCTTCCGCCAGCGACGCGATCAGCCCCTCCAGCCGGGCCCGGCGCAGCACCTCCCACAGCTCGTCCTCGGTCGCCTCGGGGCGGGCCAGCAGCAGGTTGGCGCGGATGGTGTCGTGGAAGAGGTGGCCGTCCTGGGTGACCATGCCGAGGGTTTCGCGCAGCGAGGCGGCGGTCAGGTCGCGGACGTCCACGCCGGACATCCGGACGGCGCCCGCGTCGGTGTCGTACAGGCGCGGCAGCAGCTGCGCGATGGTCGACTTGCCCGCGCCGGAGGAGCCCACCAGGGCGACCATCTGGCCGGGTTCGGCGCGGAAGGACACCTGGTGCAGCACCTGGACGCCGCCGCGGGTGTCCAGCTGGGCGACCTCCTCCAGGGAGGCCAGCGACACCTTGTCGGCGGACGGGTAGCCGAAGTCGACGTGGTCGAACTCCACCGACACCGGCCCGTCCGGGACCCGCCGGGCGTCCGGCTTCTCGGTGATCAGCGGCTTCAGGTCCAGCACCTCGAAGACCCGCTCGAAGCTGACGAGCGCGCTCATCACCTCCACCCGCGCCCCGGCCAGCGCGGTCAGCGGCGCGTACAGCCGGGTGAGCAGCAGCGCGAGGGAGACGACGGCGCCGGGGTCGAGGCTGCCGCGCAGCGCGTAGTAGCCGCCGAGGCCGTAGACGAGGGCGAGGGCCAGGGCGGAGACGAGGGTCAGCGCGGTGACGAACGAGACCTGGACCATCGCCGTACGGACGCCGATGTCCCGCACCCGGCGGGCCCGCGCGGCGAATTCGGCGGACTCCTCGGCCGGGCGGCCGAAGAGCTTCACCAGCGTCGCGCCGGGCGCGGAGAACCGCTCGGTCATCTGGGTGCCCATCGCGGCGTTGTGCGCCGCCGCCTCGCGCCGCAGCCTGGCGAGCCGGCGGCCGACCCGGCGGGCGGGCAGCAGGAAGACCGGCAGGATCACCAGCGCGAGCAGCGTGATCTGCCAGGAGATGCCGACCATCACGACGAAGGTGAGCAGCAGCGTCACCGCGTTGCTCACCACCCCCGAGAGGGTGTCGCTGAACGCCCGCTGCGCGCCGATCACATCGTTGTTCAGGCGGCTGACCAGCGCACCGGTGCGGGTGCGGGTGAAGAAGGCGACCGGCATCCGCTGCACATGGTCGAAGACGGCGGTGCGCAGATCGAGGATCAGCCCCTCCCCGATGTTCGCGGACAGCCGCCGGGTCAGCAGCCCCAGCGCCGCCTCGGCCACGGCGATGGCGGCGATCAGCCCGGCCAGCCCGAGCACCGTGGACTGGTGCGCGTGCCGGTCGATCGCGTTCACCACCCGGCCCGCGAGCAGCGGGGTGGCGACCGCGGTCACCGCCACCACCGTGCTCAGGGCGACGAACAGCAGCAGCGGGCGGCGATGCGGGCGGGCGAAGGCCCCGATGCGGCGCAGGGTCGCCCGGGAGAAGGGCCGCCGGTCGTCGCTGGCGTGTGTGGCCTGGTACAGGGAATGCCACGCGGTGACTTCCATGCTCATCGCGCACCTCCGAAGGGTTCGGGGTGCCGCCACGGTGATTACGCCGGTGGGTCCGGACCGGCGGCACGTACTGAGGACGGTAGGACTTGAACCAAGGTTCAGGTCAACGCCCGCCCTCCCGGCGCGCCCGCGTCCCGGCTTGTCACCCCAGCCGCTCGCCCTCGGCGATCCGCACCCCACGGGCCCAGTCCGCCGCGCGCATCGGCTTCTTGCCCTGCGGCCGGACCCAGGTCAGCTCCACGGCATGGCTGCCCGTGCCCACGTAGACCGCCTTCTTGGTCGCGGCGAGCGCGCCGGGGGCCAGATCCGTACGGTCCGCCACCGGCGCCGCCGAGACCACCTTCAGCCGCTCCCCGCGGAACGTCGTCCACGCGCCCGGCGCCGGGGCGCACCCGCGCACCAGCCGGTCGACCCGCAGGGCGGGCGCCGACCAGTCGATCTCCGCGTCCTCGACGTTGATCTTCGGGGCGAGCGAGACGCCCTCGGCGGACTGCGGCACCGCCCGCAGCGAACCGTCCTCGATGCCGTCCATCGTCGCCGCCAGCAGCCCGGCCCCGGCGAAGGCCAGCCGGTTCAGCAGATCGCCGCTGGTGTCGGTGGGCCGTACGTCCTCGGTCACCACCCCGTACACCGGCCCGGAGTCCAGCCCCTCCTCGATCTGGAACGTCGACGCCCCGGTCACCTCGTCACCCGCGAGCACCGCGTGCTGCACCGGCGCCGCACCGCGCCACGCGGGCAGCAGCGAGAAGTGCAGATTGACCCAGCCGTGCGCCGGGATCTCCAGCGCCGCCTTGGGCAGCAGCGCGCCGTAGGCCACCACCGGGCAGCAGTCCGGGGCGATCTCGGTGAGCCGGGCGAGGAAGTCGGCGTCCCGCGGCTTGGCCGGTTTCAGCACCTCGATGCCCGCCTCCTCGGCCCGCTCCGCGACCGGGCTGGCCACCAGCCGGCGGCCGCGCCCGGCGGGCGCGTCGGGACGGGTCACGACGGCCACCACCTCATGCCGGTCGGACGCGATCAGTGCGTCCAGCGCGGGCAGGGCGACCTCGGGGGTACCGGCGAAGACGAGCCTCATGGGTGGCGAACTACCTCTCATTCAAGGCGTACAGGGCGGAGAACGGCGGAAACGCCGCCTCAGTCTATGGTCCGGCGATCCCGGGGGGCGTACGGGCCGACTCCCGCACGCCCCGGACCGTGACCGACGGGCGGGTGCCGCGTTGGTCAAGAGAGATTGACCTCGCCGGGCCGCGACCGCGGCCCGGTCCCCGTCCCGCCCACCCCCTTTCACCGCCGGTTCGAGAGGCTTGTTCATGGCCGACCACGCAACTCACGACGCCCAGGCACGGGCCAGCCTGCACCTCCTGGTCCGGGACATCGAGCGGGTCCGCCGGCAGGTGGACGCGCTGCGCACCCTCACCGCCCAGCTCGGCAACGTCTACCGGCCGCGGCGCACCGGACCGTCCGCGGGCTTCGTCGTCTACGGCCGCGCCCCGGCGCCCACCGTGCGGCTCGCCCAGGAGCTGCGGGACAGCGTCGAGACCCTGGTCACGGCCGCGGTCGACTTCGACCGGTCGCTCGGCTTCTCGTGGGACGCGGTGGGGTCCGCGCTCGGCGTCACCAAGCAGGCTGTGCACCGCCGCTACGGCTCCCGCCGCGCCGCCGCGGCGAGCACCGCGGAGGGCGGCGAGCCCCCGGCGGCGCACAGCCCCGAGCCCGCCGCGGTGCCGCCGGTCCCGTCCGTACCGGCCGCCCGCTCCGTCCCCCCGCAGTCCGCCCCGCCGCTGCGCGAGGACCCCCGCCCCACCGCCTTCCCCGGCCCCCGCAACGGCTGACGGGCCCCGTCAGCCGATGTCCAGGGGGTCGACGCGGACCGTCGGGTCCTTGTCGCCGCGGGCCAGCCGCAGGGCCTTGGCCTCCTTGACGGCCGCGGCCAGGGCGCGGCCCTGGCCCGGGGGCACCCGCAGCAGGGCGCGCTCCCACTGCTCGCCGGGCGGCGGGTCGCCGGGGCGGCGCGGACGGCCCGGCGGGGTGGGGGGCAGCGGGACGGGGCCCAGGGTCTCGGTCCCCTCCGGCAGCGACGCCGAGGCGATCAGCTCGGCCACCGCCTCCCCCGGTCCGGCCACCGCCGCCATCCGGGAGACCGGCGGGAAGCCCAGCTGGGACCGCTCGGCGAGTTCGCGCGTCGCGAAACCGGCCGGGTCCCAGCGCACCAGCGCCTGGACGGGCCGCTGCGTCGGTTCCGCGGTCACCACGACCAGGCCACCGTCCTCATGCCCCCGCACCAGCGCGGCCGCTTCCAGCCAGCGGCGCAGCGCGTCCTCGCCCGCGCGCAGGTCGGGGCGGCCGAGCAGGGCCCAGCCATCGAGCAGCAGGGCGGCCGCGTAGCCGCCCTCGGCGACCGGTTCGGCGCCCGGGGTGCTGACGACGAGCGACGGGCGGTCCGGCACGGTGTCCAGGACGTGATCGCGGCCCGAGGTGCGGACCGGAACGGCGGGAAAGGCGCGGCCCAGCTCCTCCGCGGTGCGCCGGGCGCCGACGACGCTCGCCCGCAGCCGTACGCCCCCGCACTCCGCGCAGTGCCAGGCGGTCTCGGCCCGCCCGCACCAGCCGCACGCCAGCCGGTCCGCGTCGCGCGCCTCCAGCGGGCCCGAGCAGTGCCGGCAGCGGGCGGGCTCGCGGCAGCGCTCACAGGCCAGCCGGGGTACGTAGCCCCGGCGCGGCACCTGCACCAGCACCGGGCCGCGGGTCAGCGCCTCGCGCACGGTCTGCCAGGCGAGCGTGGGCAGCCGGGCGGCGCGGGCCTCGGCGTCCCGGGCCACCTCGCCCTCGTCCACGGTACGGATCAGCGGGGCCGCCGCGCGGACCTGCTCGCGGTCGGCCTCCAGGGGCCGGGCCCAGCCGTTCTCCACCAGCTGGGCGGCCTCCACGGTGCGGCCGAGGTCGCCCAGCAGGAAGCCCGTCTTCTCGTGCACGGCGCGCAGCAGCAGGACGTCGCGGGCATGCGGCTGCGGGGCGTGGTCGTCGCTGTGGCTCTGGTCGCCGTCGTCCCAGATGCCCACCAGGCCGAGGTCGCGGACCGGCGCGAACATGGCCGCCCGGGTGCCGACCACGGCCCGCACCGAGCCGCGGCTGACCGCCAGCCACCGCCGGTACCGCTCCTCGGGGCCGAGGTCCGCGGTGAGCAGCACATGCCGCCCCGGGCCGCCGAGCGCCCGGGTGAGCGCCGCGTCGACCCGGGCGGCGGTGCGTCCGTCGGGGACGACGACGAGCGCGCCGCGCCCGGAGGCGAGGGTGGCGGCGACCGCGGCGGCCCACTCGTCCGGCCAGTGCGGTCCGGGGAGGGCGGTCCATACGGCCCGGGGCGTGCCGCCGCCCGCGAGCGCGTCCAGGAACCCGGGCCCGGCCGGATAGCGGGCCCAGCTGCCGGGCGCGGGCGGCCCGGGCGGGGGCAGTGGCCGCGGGGACGTCTCGGACTCGGCGCGGACGTTGCGCTTGGGCATGGCCAGCTGCAGGACGTCGGCGAGCGATCCGGCGTACCGGTCGGCGACGGCCCGGCACAGCGCGAGCAGCCCCGGACCGAGCACCGGCTCGGGCGAGACGACCTGGGCGATGGCCGCCAGCGGACCGCGGTAGTCGGACTCGGCGACCCGCTCGACGATGTACCCGTCGAGCAGCCCGCCGCCCTCGCGCCGCCCCTCGCGCACCTTGCCGGTCCCGGCCCCGAACCGCACCCGCACCCGCACCCCGGGCCGGGCCTCGGCGTCCATCTCGGCCGGGACCGCGTAGTCCCACAGCTTGTCGAGGTGCACCGGGCCCTTGTCCACGAGCACCTTGGCCACCGGCCGCTCCTTGGCCAGCGCGGCCCCCCGCCAGGTCCGCGGCTTGGCCCGCGGCACCTTGGCCTTGCGCACGCTGTCCCGGATGAGCGCGAGCTGCTCACCCCCCTGCGGCTCCCCCTCCGGGGCCTTGCGCCGCTCGTCGTCGCTGCTCACAGATCAAGTCTTAGCAGAGGACTCGGACACACGACGGCCCGGACGCCGCGAGGGGCGTCCGGGCCGTCGCTTCAGGCCGTGGCGGCCGTACGAGGAGTGTGCCTACAGACCGGCCGCCGCGCGGAGGGCGTCGACGCGGTCGGTGCGCTCCCAGGTGAAGTCGGACTCCTCACGGCCGAAGTGGCCGTAGGCCGCCGTCTGGGCGTAGATCGGGCGGAGCAGGTCCAGGTCGCGGATGATCGCGGCCGGACGCAGGTCGAAGACCTCGGAGATGGCCTTCTCGATCTTCTCGGCGTCGATCGTGGCGGTGCCGAAGGTCTCGACGAAGAGACCGACCGGCTCGGCCTTGCCGATGGCGTAGGCGACCTGGACCTCGCACCGCTGGGCGAGGCCCGCGGCGACGACGTTCTTGGCGACCCAGCGCATCGCGTACGCGGCGGAGCGGTCGACCTTGGACGGGTCCTTGCCGGAGAAGGCGCCGCCACCGTGGCGGGACATGCCGCCGTAGGTGTCGATGATGATCTTGCGGCCGGTGAGGCCCGCGTCACCCATCGGGCCGCCGATCTCGAAGCGGCCGGTCGGGTTGACCAGCAGCCGGTAGCCCTCGGTGTCCAGCTTGATGCCGTCCTCGACCAGCTGGTTCAGCACGTGCTCGACCACGAACTCCCGGATGTCCGGAGCCAGCAGCGAGTCCAGGTCGATGTCGGAGGCGTGCTGCGAGGAGACGACGACGGTGTCCAGGCGGACCGCCTTGTGGCCGTCGTACTCGATGGTGACCTGGGTCTTGCCGTCCGGGCGCAGGTACGGGATGGTCCCGTTCTTCCGGACCTCGGACAGCCGGCGGGAGAGCCGGTGCGCCAGGTTGATCGGCAGCGGCATCAGCTCGGGCGTCTCGTCGCACGCGTAGCCGAACATCAGGCCCTGGTCGCCCGCGCCCTGCTTGTCCAGCTCGTCCTCGTCGCCCTCGACCCGCAGCTCGTAGGCGGAGTCGACGCCCTGGGCGATGTCGGGGGACTGCGAGCCGATCGACACCGAGACGCCGCAGGAGGCGCCGTCGAAGCCCTTCTTCGACGAGTCGTAGCCGATGTCGAGGACCTTGTTGCGGACGAGCGTCGCGATATCGGCGTACGCCTTGGTGGTCACCTCACCGGCGACATGGACCAGGCCGGTGGTGATCAGGGTCTCGACGGCGACCCGGGAGGTCGGGTCCTCCTTCAGGAGGGCGTCGAGGATGGAGTCGCTGATCTGGTCAGCGATCTTGTCGGGGTGACCCTCGGTCACGGATTCCGAGGTGAACAGGCGGCGGGACACATCGCTCCCTGGGGTTGCAGCGGCTGCTGGCTGATCATGGGCGGGACCGCCCGGGGGCTGCGCCCGATGCGGTTCCTGGGCCAGTTTATCCGGCGTTTCCGCCGGTCGAGCATTCCCGTCCCACAGGACGGGCAGGCCATGACCTGGAACATACCTCGCCTCGAGCCGAAATACAGCAAGGCCCCCATGACAGAAAGCTGTCATGGCCCGAACGGGCGCTCCCTGCCCTGGATCAACCCACGGTGGCGGCAATGCCTACCCACGTACGGCCGAAGGTCACGCGAATGTCTTGTGAAGATCACGCGAAGACGGTCGCGGGCTCACCGGAAACGGGCCGCCACCAGGTCCCACACGGTCTCGGCCAGGGCTTCCTTCGGGCCGTACGGGACGGGCGTCTCGGTGCCGTCCGCGCCGAGCACCACCGCCTCGTTCTCCTCCGAGCCGAAGGTCTTGTGCTCCCCCACCTCGTTCACCACGAGCAGATCGCAGCCCTTGCGGGCGAGCTTCGCCCGGCCGTTGACGAGGACGTCGTCGGTCTCGGCGGCGAACCCGACGACGACCTGGCCGGGGCGGGCGCGCTCGGCGGAGATTTCCGCGAGAACGTCCGGGTTGCGCACCAGAGCGACCGGTTCGGGCTCCTGCCCGTCCCGCTTCTTGATCTTTCCCGGGGCGTAGTGGGCGGGCCGGAAGTCGGCGACCGCGGCGGCCATCACCACGGCGTCGGCGTCCGCGGCGGCCTTCAGGACCGCCTCCCGCAGCTGGACCGCGGTCCCCACCCGCACCACATCGGCACCGGCCGGGGCGGGCAGCTCGCTGTTGGCCGAGACAAGAGTCACCCGGGCGCCCCGGGCCACGGCGGCGCGGGCCAGGGCGTACCCCTGCTTGCCGGTGGAACGGTTGCCCAGGTAGCGCACCGGGTCCAGCGGCTCGCGGGTGCCTCCGGCGCTGATCACCACATGGCGTCCGGCCAGGTCGGCGCGGATCGCCTCGGGGCCGCGGGCCAGCACCCGGCGGCAGACCTCGAAGATCTCCTGGGGGTCCGGCAGCCGTCCCTTGCCGGTGTCCACCCCGGTCAGCCGCCCGACGGCGGGCTCGATGACCACAGCGCCGCGGCGGCGCAGGGTCGCCACGTTCTCCCGGGTCGCGGGGTGCTCCCACATCTCGGTGTGCATGGCGGGGGCGAAGACGACCGGACATCGGGCGGTCAGCAGCGTATTGGTGAGCAGGTCGTCCGCGAGGCCGTGGGCGGCCTTGGCGAGCAGATCGGCGGTGGCGGGGGCGACCACGACCAGGTCCGCGGACTGGCCGATGCGCACGTGCGGCACCTCGTGGACGGACTCCCACACCTCGGTGCCCGCCGGATTCCCGGAGAGCGCCGACCAGGTCGCCTCGCCGACGAAGTGCAGCGCCGAGGCGGTCGGCACGACCCGTACGTCATGCCCGGACTCCGTCAGCCGCCGCAGCAGCTCGCACGCCTTGTAGGCGGCGATCCCGCCGCTGACCCCCAGTACGACCCGGGGCCTGTCCGCCATGGCCATCGCTCGCCTCTTCCCCGCCGTTTACGAACCGATACGTACCCATGACACACCACAAGCCCGGCAGCGAGGCCGCCGGGCCGGTGATGAGCGATGTGCCGGACCTACTGAGCCGGGCCCTCGATGGCCTCGGAGGTCAGCAGACCCGCGTTGATCTCGCGGAGCGCGATCGACAGCGGCTTCTCGTGGACGTGGGTGTCCACCAGGGGGCCGACGTACTCGAGCAGACCCTCACCGAGCTGCGAGTAGTACGCGTTGATCTGACGGGCACGCTTGGCCGCGTAGATCACGAGGCTGTACTTCGAGTCGGTCGCCTCGAGCAGCTCATCAATCGGAGGGTTGATGATGCCCTCGGGCGCGGTCATGGGAGAGGACACTCTCTAGCCTTCCTTATTACGCCTCATGGCAAGAATGAATTGAAGATCAAGCCACTCGCATCAAGGCTAGCAGCTCACTCGCCACGTCCTCGACGGAGGTGTTGACCAGGGTCGTATCGAACTCGGATTCGGCGGCCAGCTCGACGCGGGCCGCTTCCAGCCGCCGCTCGATGACCTCGGGCGCCTCGGTCCCCCGGCCGGTGAGCCGGCGGACCAGCTCCTCCCAGCTGGGCGGGGCGAGGAAGACCAGCTGGGCCTCCGGCATGGACTCGCGGATCTGCCGCGCGCCCTGCAGGTCGATCTCCAGCAGCACCGGCTCGCCCTCGTCGAGCCGGTCGATGACCGCCTCACGGGGGGTGCCGTAGCGGTTGCCGGCGAACTCGGCCCACTCCAGCAGCTCACCGTTGGCGATGAGCTTGTCGAACTCACCGTCGTCCACGAAGAAGTACTGAACACCGTGCCGCTCACCGGGGCGGGGCCTGCGGGTCGTGGCGGAGACCGAGAGCCAGACCTGGGGGTGTGCCTTGCGCATATGCGCGACGACCGTGCTCTTACCGACCCCGGAGGGGCCGGAGAGCACGGTCAGCCGCGGGCGTACTGGATGTGCTGCCATGCAGCAGATTATCCAGGTTCCCGAGCGTGCCGGGAAACGTCAGCCGGCTGCGCCGCCGAACTCACGCTCGAGGGATGCGATCTGGTTGGAGCCGAGCCCGCGCACACGACGGCTTTCGGAGATGCCGAGCCGCTCCATGATCTGCTTGGCGCGGACCTTGCCGACGCCCGGCAGGGACTCCAGGAGGGCGGAGACCTTCATCTTGCCGATGACATCGTTCTCCTGGCCCTGCTTGATGACCTCGTGCAGAGACGCGCCGGAGTGCTTGAGCCGATTCTTGACCTCGGCGCGCTCCCGGCGAGCCGCGGCGGCCTTTTCGAGCGCGGCTGCGCGCTGTTCAGGGGTAAGGGGCGGAAGAGCCACGCCTACGTCACCTCGGATGTCGAACTGTCGGATATGGACCGGTGAGGAACCTAGTCGGCCCTCACCTGCGGAGCAACGCGCAACGCAACAGCGCGTTCGCTCTCGTCGGAGACTAGCGGCCGATCCCGCTCCAGTCAGCGAGAACAGACGAAAAGTCCTGGTCAGACTCTCTCGACTGGGACATTTAGGGACAAAATAGCTCGGTTATTCGGCCACGGCACGCACGTCATCAGCCATTCGGGCCGCTGCCTCGACCAGCGCGGCGGCATCCGGACCGTGCTTGAGGACCCCGCGACTGACGCTCGGAACAACGTTCCGGACCGCCGCGCCGAAGACCTCCGGAAGGTCCGCGGGGGTCGCGCCCTGGGCGCCGATGCCGGGAGCCAGCAGCGGCCCGTCGATCGTCAGCTCCGCGCCGATCCGGTCCGCGGTGCCGCCGAGGGTCGCCCCGACGACCGCGCCGTACGAGCCGAGCGCGCCCCGCTCGGCCTCATCCGCGTTCTCGGCCTTGAGGTGGGCCAGCACCGAGGCGGCGACGGCCGTCCCGTCGGGCCCCGCCGCGTGCTGCACCTCGGCGCCCTCCGGGTTGGACGTCAGCGCCAGCACGAAGACCCCCGCGCCGCTCACCCGCGCGGCGTCCAGCGCGGGGCGCAGCGAGCCGAAGCCGAGGTAGGGGCTGACGGTGACCGCGTCCGAGAACAGCGGGCTGCCGGGGTCGAGGTAGGCGGCGGCGTACGCGGCCATCGTGGACCCGATGTCGCCGCGCTTGGCGTCCATCAGGACCAGCGCCCCGGCGTCCCGGGCGTCCGCCACGGCCCGCTCCAGCACGGCGATGCCGCGCGAGCCGAAGCGCTCGAAGAAGGCCGACTGCGGCTTGAGGACGGCGACGCGCCCGGCGAGCGCGTCCACGACGGTCCGCGTGAACCGCTCGAGCCCCGCGACATCGTCGCCGAGGCCCCAGTCGGCGAGCAGGGAGGCGTGCGGGTCGATGCCGACGCAGAGCGGACCGCGCTCGTCCATGGCCCGTCGCAGGCGCGTACCGAAGGGGGTGGGCGTGGTCATGGTTCTCTCCTCGTAAAGGTGCGGCTACCAGCAGCGGTCCAGGACCAAGATGCCCCGCTCCGCGCCTGCTGAGCTGGGTCCGGGGCGGAGATGCCCCACCCCCCAGCCCCTCGGGGGCACCTCCCAGCGGTAGCTGGGGGAGATTGAGGAGCGGGGTCCGGGGCGGAGCCCCGGCGGGGGTGTGGGGGCGGAGCCCCCACCCACTACGCGGCGGGGGCCTCGGCGCCTACGGCGTCGGCCAGGGTGTCGTACGGGGACGCGGCGAGCCGGGCGGCCAGGCCGCGATGGATCTCGCGGGCCCAGAACGGCCCGCGGTAGATGAACGCGCTGTAGCCCTGCACCAGCGTCGCCCCCGCGAGGATCCGCTCCCACGCGTCGTCGGCCGTCTCGATCCCGCCCACGCCCACGAGCGTGAGCCGGTCCCCCACCCGGGCGTACAGGCGGCGCAGGACCTCCAGCGAGCGCGCCTTGAGCGGGGCGCCGGACAGGCCGCCGGTCTCGGCGGTGACCTGGGCCGGGGACGTCAGGCCCAGCCCCTCCCGCGCGATCGTCGTGTTCGTGGCGATGATGCCGTCCAGGCCCAGTTCGACGGCGAGGTCGGCGACCGCGTCCACGTCCGCGTCGGCCAGATCTGGCGCGATCTTGACCAGCAGCGGCACCCGGCGCCCGGTGACCGTGCGGTCGGCGGCCTCGCGGACCGCGGTCAGCAGCGGGCGCAGCTGGTCGACGGCCTGGAGGTTCCGCAGTCCGGGGGTGTTGGGCGAGGAGACGTTGACGACGAGGTAATCCGCGTGGGCGGCCAGTCGCTCGGTCGAGGTCACATAGTCGGCGACCGCTTCCGCCTCCGGGACGACCTTGGTCTTGCCGATGTTGACGCCGACCGTCGTACGGAAAGCGGCGCGGCGGGCCGCGAGCCGGTCGGCGACGGCGGCCGAGCCGTCGTTGTTGAAGCCCATGCGGTTGATCAGCGCGCGGTCGCCGACCAGCCGGAAGAGCCGCTTCTTGGGGTTGCCGGGCTGCGGCCGGCCGGTGACGGTGCCGATCTCGACATGGTCGAAGCCGAGCATGGCCATGCCGTCGATCCCGGCGGCGTTCTTGTCGAACCCGGCGGCGAGCCCGAACGGCCCGTGCATCCGCAGGCCCAGCGCCTCGGTGCGCAGCGCCTTGTCGCGGGGGGCGAGGACGGCCGCGAGATACGTGCGCAGGACGGGGACGCGGGCGGCCAGCCGGATCCAGCCGAAGGCCAGGTGGTGGGCCGCTTCCGGGTCCATGCGCCGGAAGATCAGGTTGAAGAGCAGCGAGTACATGAGGGGCTTTCTGCGGGGCGCGGGGAGCGGGAAAGGGGGGCTCGCGAAGAGGGGGACACCGGCCGGTGTCCCCCTCTCTCGCCTCACTCCTCGCGGGCGGCGGTCAGATGTTCCGCGTGTTCCTGGAGCGACCGGACGCCGACCGTGCCCCGGCCGAGCGACTCGATGCCCTGGACCGCGGCGGCGAGGGCCTGGACGGTGGTCAGGCACGGGACGCCGCGGGCGACGGCCGCCGTACGGATGTCGTAGCCGTCGAGCCGCCCGCCGGTGCCGTACGGGGTGTTGACGATCAGGTCGACCTCGCCGTCGTGGATGAGCTGGACGATGGTCTTCGTACCGTCCGGCCCCTCCCCCTCGCTGTGCTTGCGGACGACGGTGGCGTTGATGCCGTTGCGCTTGAGCACCTCCGCCGTGCCCGAGGTGGCCAGCAGCTCGAAGCCGAGGCCGACCAGCTCCCGGGCCGGGAAGATCATCGAGCGCTTGTCGCGGTTGGCGACGGAGACGAAGGCGCGCCCCTTGGTGGGCAGCGCGCCGTACGCCCCGGCCTGCGACTTGGCGTACGCCGCGCCGAAGACCGAGTCGATGCCCATGACCTCGCCGGTCGAGCGCATCTCCGGGCCGAGGATGGTGTCCACCCCGCGCCCCGAGGCGTCGCGGAACCGCGACCAGGGCATCACGGCCTCCTTGACGGAGATCGGCGCGTCCAGCGGCAGGGTGCCGCCGTCGCCGGTCGCGGGCAGCAGGCCCTCGGCGCGCAGCTCGGCGATGGTCGCGCCCAGCGAGATCCGGGCGGCGGCCTTGGCCAGCGGTACGGCGGTGGCCTTGGAGGTGAAGGGGACCGTACGCGAGGCGCGCGGGTTCGCCTCCAGGACGTACAGGATGTCCCCGGCCATCGCGAACTGGATGTTGATCAGTCCGCGGACGCCGACGCCGCGCGCGATGGCCTCGGTGGAGGCGCGCAGCCGCTTGATGTCGAAGCCGCCGAGGGTGATCGGGGGCAGTGCGCACGCCGAGTCGCCGGAGTGGATGCCGGCCTCCTCGATGTGCTCCATGACGCCGCCGAGGTACAGCTCCTGGCCGTCGTAGAGCGCGTCGACGTCGATCTCGATCGCGTCGTCGAGGAAGCGGTCGATCAGCACCGGGTGCTCGGAGATGAGGCCCGCGTGGCGCTCCAGGTACTCGGCGAGCGAGGGCTCGTCGTAGACGATCTCCATGCCGCGGCCGCCCAGGACGTACGAGGGGCGGACCATGACCGGGTAGCCGATCTCGGCGGCGATGCCCTTGGCCTGCTCGAAGGAGAAGGCGGTGCCGTACTTGGGGGCGGGCAGCCCGGCCTCGGTCAGCACCCGGCCGAAGGCGCCGCGCTCCTCGGCGAGGTTGATCGCCTCGGGCGAGGTGCCGACGATGGGCACGCCGTTGTCCTTGAGGGCCTGGGCGAGGCCGAGCGGGGTCTGGCCGCCGAGCTGGACGACGACGCCCGCGACCGGGCCCGCCTGCTGTTCGGCGTGGACGATCTCCAGGACGTCCTCCAGGGTGAGCGGCTCGAAGTAGAGCCGGTCGGAGGTGTCGTAGTCGGTGGAGACGGTCTCCGGGTTGCAGTTGACCATGACGGTCTCGTAGCCCGCGTCGTGCAGCGCGAAGGAGGCGTGGACACACGAGTAGTCGAACTCGATGCCCTGGCCGATGCGGTTGGGCCCGGAGCCGAGGATGATCACGGCCGGGGTCTCGCGCGGCGCGACCTCGCTCTCCTCGTCGTAGGAGGAGTAGAAGTACGGGGTCCTGGCGGCGAACTCGGCGGCGCAGGTGTCGACCGTCTTGTAGACGGGCCGGATGCCGAGCGCGTGCCGCACCTCGCGGACCACGTCCTCGCGCAGCGAGCGGATCCCGGCGATCTGGGCGTCGGAGAAGCCGTGCCGCTTGGCCTCGGCGAGCAGCTCGGGGCCGAGCTTGTCGGCGGCCGCCAGCTCGTCCGCGACCTCCTTGATCAGGAACAGCTGGTCCACGAACCAGGGGTCGATCTTCGTGGCGTCGAAGACCTCCTGCGGGGTGGCCCCGGCGCGGATGGCCGCCATGACGGTGTTGATCCGGCCGTCGGTGGGGATAACGGCCCGCTCCAGCAGGGCGGACTTCTCTCCGGGGTCGCCGGTGAAGTCGAACTGGCTGCCCTTCTTCTCCATCGAGCGCAGCGCCTTCTGCAGCGCCTCGGTGAAGTTGCGGCCGATGGCCATGGCCTCGCCGACCGACTTCATGGTGGTGGTGAGACGGGCGTCGGCCGCCGGGAACTTCTCGAACGCGAACCGCGGCACCTTGACGACGACGTAGTCGAGCGTGGGCTCGAAGGACGCCGGGGTCTTCTCGGTGATGTCGTTGGGGATCTCGTCCAGCGTGTAGCCGACGGCCAGCCGGGCGGCGATCTTCGCGATCGGGAAGCCGGTGGCCTTGGAGGCCAGCGCGGAGGAGCGGGAGACGCGCGGGTTCATCTCGATGACGATGACCCGGCCGTCCTCGGGGTTGACCGCGAACTGGATGTTGCAGCCGCCGGTGTCCACGCCGACCTCGCGGATGACGGCGATGCCGATGTCCCGCAGCACCTGGTACTCGCGGTCGGTCAGCGTCATCGCCGGGGCGACGGTGATCGAGTCGCCGGTGTGGACGCCCATGGGGTCGAAGTTCTCGATGGAGCAGACGACCACGACGTTGTCGTGCTTGTCGCGCATCAGCTCCAGCTCGTACTCCTTCCAGCCCAGGATCGACTCCTCCAGCAGCACCTCCGTGGTGGGCGAGAGGTTCAGGCCCTGGCCGGCAATGCGGCGCAGCTCGTCCTCGTCGTGCGCGAAGCCGGAGCCGGCGCCGCCCATGGTGAAGGAGGGGCGGACGACGACGGGGTAGCCGCCGAGGTGCTCGACACCCGCGAGGACGTCGTCCATGGAGTGGCAGATGTACGAGCGGGCGGACTCGCCGTGGCCGATCTTGGCGTTGACGGCCTCGACGACCTCCTTGAACTGGTCGCGGTCCTCGCCCTTGTGGATCGCCTCGACGTTGGCGCCGATCAGCTCGACGCCGTACTCGTCGAGGGTGCCCGCCTCGTGCAGGGAGATGGCGGTGTTCAGGGCGGTCTGGCCGCCGAGGGTCGGCAGCAGCGCGTCGGGGCGCTCCTTGGCGATGATCTTCTCGACGTACTCCGGGGTGATCGGCTCGACGTACGTGGCGTCGGCGATCTCCGGGTCGGTCATGATCGTGGCCGGGTTGGAGTTGACCAGGATGACCCGCAGGCCCTCGGCCTTCAGCACCCGGCAGGCCTGGGTGCCGGAGTAGTCGAACTCGGCGGCCTGGCCGATGACGATCGGGCCGGAGCCGATGACCAGGACGGACTGGATGTCGGTGCGCTTAGGCACGCTGGCCCTCCATCAGGGTGACGAAGCGGTCGAACAGGTACCCGGCGTCGTGCGGGCCCGCGGCGGCTTCGGGGTGGTACTGGACGCTGAATGCGGGGCGGTCGAGCAGGCGCAGCCCCTCGACCACGTTGTCGTTGAGGCAGACGTGGGAGACCTCGGCCCGCCCGTAGGGGGTGTCGCTGGGCGCGTCGAGCGGGGCGTCCACGGCGAAGCCGTGGTTGTGCGCGGTGACCTCCACCTTGCCGGTGGTGCGGTCCTGCACCGGCTGGTTGATGCCGCGGTGGCCGTACTTCAGCTTGAAGGTGCCGAAGCCGAGCGCGCGGCCCAGGATCTGGTTGCCGAAGCAGATGCCGAACAGCGGGGTGGACCGCTCCAGGACGGCGCGCATGAGGGAGACGGGGTGCTCGGCGGTGGCCGGGTCGCCCGGGCCGTTGGAGAAGAACACACCGTCGGGGTTGACCGCGTAGATGTCGTCCACGGTGGCGGTGGCGGGCAGGACGTGCACCTCGATGCCGCGCTCGGCCATCCGGTGCGGGGTCATGCCCTTGATGCCGAGGTCGACGGCGGCGACGGTGAACCGCTTGGTGCCGATCGCGGGGACGACGTACGTCTCCCGCGTCGCCACCTCGCCGCTCAGGTCGGCGCCCTTCATCTGCGGGGCGGCCTGTACCCGGGCGAGCAGCGCGGCCTCATCGGCGATCGCCTCTCCGGAGAAGATGCCCACGCGCATGGCGCCGCGCTCGCGCAGATGGCGGGTGAGGGCGCGGGTGTCGACGCCGCTGATGCCGACGACGCCCTGGGCGGTCAGCTCCTCGTCCAGCGAGCGGCGGGAGCGCCAGTTGGACGGCGTACGGGCCGGGTCGCGCACCACATAGCCGGAGACCCAGATGCGGCCGGACTCGGGGTCCTCGTCGTTGACGCCCGTGTTGCCGATGTGCGGGGCGGTCATGACGACGACCTGGCGGTGGTAGGACGGGTCGGTCAGGGTCTCCTGGTAGCCGGTCATCCCGGTGGAGAACACGGCCTCGCCGAAGGTCTCCCCCACGGCCCCGTAGGCGCGGCCACGGAAGCTGCGGCCGTCCTCCAGGACGAGAACGGCTGGGGTCTGGGCCCCCCTGGTGGAGGTCGTCATCGTGCGCCTTCCTGGTAGTGCTCGGTGTGCTTGACGTCGTCGGTGACATCGGGGGCGTCGACGTCCCGGACGTCGAGGGCTTCGACCCAGGCCGCGTGCTCGGCGGCGTGGTCGGAGCGGAAACCGGAGTCGATCCGCCGGTCGCCGTGCTGCCAGGTGATGATCAGCAGCCCGCCCTCGGCGAGGACCTTGCCCGCGATGCCCTTGTCGAGCCGGGCGCCGCGGAGGCTTGCCGCCGGGATGAAGAAGTCCTGGGCGCCGGGCCGTACGACGCTCACGCCCTCCTCGGTGAGGGTCAGCTCGACGCGGCTGCGGGTGCCGAGGCCATGGGCCACGATGCGGTCGAGCCACTGTCCGGCGGTGGTGGAGCCGTGGTAGCGGCCGGTGAGCGCCAGCTTCGCGGGGCCCGGTTCGGCCGGAGCCTCGGGCAGCTCGGGCAGGTCGCCCTGGAGGGTGCCGCGCCACTTCCAGCCCTCGCGCATCAGCCAGTAGACCAGCGCGATGACGAGCAGCAGGCCGACGACCCAGCCGATGCGGGCGGCCCAGTCGGTGACGTCCTGGGACCGCTGCTCAGCTGCCAGATGGGTCAGAGATATCACGCCAGTTTCCCGTCCACGACCGTCGCCCGGCCCCGCAGGAAGGTGTGCGTCACCCGGCCCGGCAGTTCCCGGCCCTCGTAGGGGGTGTTGCGGCTGCGGGAGGCGAAGCCCGCGGGGTTCACCTCACCACGGTATGCGGAGTCCAGCAGGGTGAGGTTGGCGGGCTCCCCGGCGGCGATGGGGCGGCCCTGGCCGGTGAGGCGGCCGATGGCGGAGGGGCGGGTGGACATCCGGTCGGCGACGCCCGCCCAGTCGAGCAGCCCGGTGTCGACCATGGTGTGCTGGACGACGGACAGCGCGGTCTCCAGGCCGACCATGCCCATGGCCGCCGCGCCCCACTCGCAGTCCTTGTCCTCGTGCGGATGGGGGGCGTGGTCGGTGGCGACGCAGTCGATGGTGCCGTCGGCCAGCGCCTCGCGCAGCGCCATGACGTCGGCCTCGGTGCGCAGCGGCGGGTTCACCTTGTAGACGGGGTTGTAGGAGCGGACCAGCTCGTCGGTGAGCAGCAGGTGGTGCGGGGTGACCTCGGCGGTGACGTTCCAGCCCTTGGACTTGGCCCAGCGGACGATCTCGACCGAGCCCGCGGTGGACAGATGGCAGATGTGCACGCGGGAGCCGACGTGCGCGGCGAGCAGCACGTCGCGGGCGATGATCGACTCCTCGGCGACGGCCGGCCAGCCGCCCAGGCCCAGTTCGGCGGAGACGACGCCCTCGTTCATCTGGGCGCCCTCGGTGAGCCGCGGCTCCTGGGCGTGCTGGGCGATGACGCCGTCGAACGCCTTCACGTACTCCAGGGCGCGGCGCATGATCACGGCGTCGTCGACGCACTTGCCGTCGTCGGAGAAGACCCGGACCCCGGCGGCGGACTCGTACATGGCGCCCAGCTCGGCGAGCTTCTTGCCCTCCAGGCCGACGGTGACGGCGCCGACGGGCTGCACATCGCAGTAGCCGGACTCCTTGCCGAGCCGCCAGACCTGTTCCACGACGCCCGCGGTGTCGGCGACCGGGAAGGTGTTGGCCATGGCGTGGACGGCGGTGAAGCCGCCGACCGCGGCGGCCTTGGTGCCGGTGAGGACGGTCTCGGAGTCCTCGCGGCCGGGCTCGCGCAGATGGGTGTGGAGGTCGACCAGGCCCGGCAGCAGGATCTGCCCGGCGGCGTCGATCACGGTGGCGCCGTCCGCGTCGAGGCCGGTGCCGACGGCGGCGATGCGCTCGCCCTCGATCAGCACGTCCCGCGGCTCGCCGCCGAGCACCTGCGCGCCGCGCAGCAGCGTCTTGTTCGTGTCGCTCATGGTTACTGGTTCTCCTCGGTGCGGGCGGCGGTGACGGCGGGCTCGTTGCCGCCGAGCAGCAGGTACAGGACGGCCATGCGGATCGAGACGCCGTTGGCGACCTGCTCGACGGCGGTGCAGCGGTCGGAGTCGGCGACCTCGGCGGTGATCTCCATGCCGCGGTTCATCGGGCCGGGGTGCATCACGATGGCGTGCTCGGGCATCCGGGCCATGCGGTCGGCGTCCAGGCCGTAGCGGCGCGCGTACTCGCGCTCGGTGGGGAAGAAGGCGGCGTTCATCCGCTCGCGCTGGACCCGCAGCATCATCACGGCGTCGGACTTGCCCACCACCGCGTCCAGGTCGTACGAGACGTCACAGGGCCAGCTCTCGACGCCGAAGGGGACGAGCGTGGGCGGGGCGACCAGGGTGACGTCGGCGCCGAGGGTGGACAGCAGGTGGACGTTGGAGCGGGCGACCCGGCTGTGCAGTACGTCGCCGACGATGGTGATCCGGCGGCCGGACAGGTCCTGGCCCACGCCGGAGGCCCCGGAGGCCAGCCGGCGGCGCATGGTGAACGCGTCGAGCAGCGCCTGGGTGGGGTGCTCATGGGTGCCGTCGCCCGCGTTGACGACGGAGCCCTTGATCCAGCCGGAGGTGGCGAGCCGGTGCGGGGCGCCGGAGGAGTGGTGCCGGATGACGACGGCGTCGGCGCCCATCGCCTCCAGAGTGAGCGCGGTGTCCTTCAGGGACTCGCCTTTGGAGACCGAGGAGCCCTTGGCGGAGAAGTTGATGACGTCGGCGGACAGCCGCTTGGCGGCCGCCTCGAAGGAGATGCGGGTGCGGGTCGAGTCCTCGAAGAAGAGGTTCACGACGGTGCGGCCGCGCAGGGTCGGCAGCTTCTTGATCGGCCGGTCGGCGAGCCGGGCCAGTTCCTCGGCGGTGTCGAGGATCAGGACGGCGTCGTCGCGCGAGAGGTCGGCGGCCGAGATGAGGTGACGCTTCATCCGGTTGCTCCGTGGGTGAGGAGGTGTGCGGGCGTGCGGGCGGGCAGGCGCCTGGTCCGGTGCCGGGCCGTGGAGCCCTCGCACCGGTCGTCCGACAGGCCGGGTACCCGGGATCGCCGGGAGCCGTCGCCGTCGGTGCCGGGGCGCTACTTTCCGTCCGCGGGGGTGGTCTCGCGCAGGCCGAGGAGCACGCTGTCGCGCCCGTCCTCCTCGGTGAGCTGGACCTTGACCGTCTCCCGCAGCGACGTGGGGAGGTTCTTGCCGACGTAGTCGGCCCGGATCGGCAGTTCCCGGTGGCCGCGGTCGACGAGGACCGCGAGCTGGACGGCGCGCGGCCGGCCGATGTCACCGAGGGCGTCGAGCGCGGCGCGGATGGTGCGGCCGGAGAAGAGCACGTCGTCGACGAGGACGACCAGACGGCCGTCGACGCCGTCGCCGGGGATGTCGGTGCGGGCCAGCGCGCGGGCGGGCCGCAGGCGCAGGTCGTCGCGGTACATCGTGATGTCGAGCGAGCCGACCGGCAGCTCACCGGGCGACCTGCCGGTGATCTCCTCCAGCCGGGCGGCCAGCCGCCGGGCGAGGAAGACACCGCGGGTGGGGATGCCGAGCAGCACCACGTCGTCGGCGCCCTTGGCGCGCTCGACGATCTCGTGGGCGATGCGGGTGAGGACGCGCGCGATGTCCGGTGCTTCCAGCACCGAGCGCGCGGCGTCCGAGGTACGAGCGTCCATTCGGAACGGACCTCCTTCTCCGCCTCACGGGACGGACCTTAAAGGACGTCGGATTTGCGCCATTCACAGTAGCAGGGGCGCATGGGGCGCTCGTCAACACCCCTGGCGAGAGCCCCTCCGCTCCGTTCGGCTTGACGAATGGAGATTACGCTACGTAACCTTCACAGTGAGTTACCAGCCGCGCGGCGGAGCCGCACGTCGATTCAGTGTCCGGGGAGCTTTATGTCCAGCGAATACGCCAAACAGCTCGGGGCCAAGCTCCGCGCCATCCGCACCCAGCAGGGCCTCTCCCTTCACGGCGTCGAGGAGAAGTCCCAGGGCCGGTGGAAGGCCGTGGTGGTGGGATCGTACGAGCGCGGGGACCGCGCCGTGACCGTCCAGCGTCTCGCCGAACTGGCCGACTTCTACGGCGTCCCGGTGCAGGAGCTGCTGCCGGGCACCAGCCCGGCCGGGGCGGCCGAGCCGCCGCCGAAGCTGGTGCTGGACCTGGAGCGGCTGGCCCATGTGCCGGTCGAGAAGGCGGGCCCGCTCCAGCGGTACGCCGCCACGATCCAGAGCCAGCGCGGTGACTACAACGGCAAGGTGCTCTCGATCCGCCAGGACGATCTGCGCACCCTCGCCGTGATCTACGACCAGTCGCCGTCCGTGCTGACCGAACAGTTGATCAGCTGGGGAGTGCTGGGCGCCGACGCGCGCCGCGCGGTCCAGCACGAGGATGTGTGACGCGCGCCCTTCGCGCTCTCGCACCCTCTCACCAGCAGAAACGTGCCGCCGGGGGCGGTGGAAGTGCCGTACGGCCTCCACCGCCCCCGGCGGCTTTGTACGTCCTGCTGCCTTACCCCTGGGTCTCTCCCGACGCCTGGTGGGTCTCCGAGTCGCGGCGCAGTCCCGGCTTCAGCTCCTTGAGCCGGCCCAGCAGGCCGTTGACGAACGACGGCGAGTCGTCGGTGGAGAACTCCTTGGCGAGCTGCACCGCCTCGTCGATCACCACCGCGTCCGGAGTCGCGTCCTCCCACACCAGCTCATAGGCGCCGAGCCGCAGGATGTTCCGGTCGACGACCGGCATCCGGTCCAGCGTCCAGCCCACCGCGTAGGTGGCGAGCAGCTCGTCGATCCGGGCGGTGTGCTCCGCGTACCCCTCGACGAGCTGCATCGTGTATTCGCTGACCGGCGGCTGCCGGTCGTCGGTCCGGGCGTGCCGTATCCAGTCCGCGAGGACGGTCTGCACGGAGCTGCCACGCTGGTCGGCCTCGAAAAGGATCTGAAAGGCACGCTTACGGGCCTTGTTGCGGGCAGCCACGGTTAGTTGTTCACCCGACCGAGGTACTCACCGGAACGGGTGTCGACCTTGATCTTCTCACCGGTGGTGATGAAGAGCGGGACGCCGATCTCGTAGCCGGTCTCGAGCTTGGCGGGCTTGGAACCACCGGTCGAGCGGTCACCCTGGACGCCGGGCTCGGTGTACTCGATCACCAGCTCGACGGCGGCGGGCAGCTCGACATACAGAGGGTTGCCCTCGTACATCGCCACGACCGCCTCGAAACCCTCGAGCAGATACCGGGCGTTGTCGCCGACGACCTCGGGGGTGACATAGATCTGGTCGAACGTGTCCATGTCCATGAACACGAAGCTCTCGCCGTCCTTGTACGAGAACTGCATGCCGCGCTTGTCGACATTGGCCGTCTCGACCTTCACGCCGGCGTTGAAGGTCTTGTCGACCACCTTGCCGGACAGCACGTTCTTGAGCTTGGTGCGCACGAAAGCAGGGCCCTTGCCGGGCTTGACGTGCTGGAACTCGACGACGGACCAGAGCTGGCCGCCTTCGAGCTTGAGCACCATGCCGTTCTTGAGGTCGTTCGTGGATGCCACGGTTGCGGGATCTCCTGGACTGCAGCTGGTGGAGACCAAAAGGCCGCGACGCGCCGTTATCAGCCAGGGCCGCCAGCGGAAAAACTGTCAGCCAGAACTACAGCGCGAGCAGCTCTTTGGTCGTGATGGTGAGTAGCTCGGGTCCGCCGTCCGCCTCGGGGCGGACGACGAGCGTGTCGTCGATCCGGACGCCGCCCCGTCCCGGGAGGTGGACCCCCGGTTCGACGGTGACCGGCACACAAGCGTCCAGTTTACCCATGGCCGACGGCGACAGCCGAGGGTCCTCGTCGATTTCCAGGCCCACACCGTGTCCGGTGCGCGCCTCGAGCCCCTCCCCGTACCCCGCGGCGTCCAGCACCTGGCGGGTCACCCGGTCCACGTCCCGGTACGCCATGCCCGGCAGCAGCGCCTCCCGTCCGGCCCGCTGAGCGGCGAAGACGATGTCGTACAGCTCGACCTGCCAGTCCGCGGGCGAGGGGCCGATGACGAACGTACGGCCCACCTGGCAGCGGTACCCCCGGTAGTCGGCGCCCAGGCAGATGGTGAGGAAATCGCCCTCCTCCACCCGGCGGTCGGTGGGCAGATGCCCGGCCCGGCCCGCGTGCGGCCCCGCGGCGACCACGGTGGGGAACGCGGGTCCGTCCGCGCCGTGATCCACCAGCCGCCGCTCCAGCTCCAGCGCGAGATGGCGCTCGGTGCGGCCCACCAGGATCGACTCCAGCAGTTCGCCGAGGGCCTGGTCGGCCAGCTCCCCGGCGATCCGCATGCACGAGATCTCCTCGTCGTCCTTGACGATCCGCAGCTGCTCGACGGCCCGTCCCAGGTCGGCGAGGCGCAGCCGCGGCACGGCGGAGCCGACCGCACGGTGGCGGGCCACGGTCAGATCGTGCTCCTCGACGGCCAGCGACTCGGCGCCGTCCGCCGCCGCCAGGTCGGCCGCGGCCACGGCCGGGTCGCCGTCCGCCCCGGGCCCGGACAGCACGAGGACCCGCAGATCCTCCGGATGCGGCCCCGGCACCGGCCCCCACGAGGACGCCTCGGGCGCCACCAGAACGTCCTGGACGGGCCCGAGGAGCAGCGTGGCGCCCGGGGGCGCGTCGCCGCACAGATAGCGCACGTTGGCGGGCCGGGAGACCAGAGCGGCCTCGCTCCCGGCCGCCGCGTACTGGTCGTGCAGGCGGGCACGTCGGGCCGCGTACACCTGGGACATGCCCCGAGCGTACGCACTCCGCCCCACCCCGGCCGTCCGGAAGGGTCCGGATGGGGTCCCGGCCCGGTACCCGGGACAAACCCCGGCTGTCGTCAGAAGGCGGGCGGGCTGGCGATGGAGCGGGCCACCACCTTGTCCAGCATGCGGGCGGTGGTCTCCACGTCGTACGTCGAGTTGTCGATGATCGGCAGGCCCGAGCCGTACCAGCCCGCCATCCGGCCGTGGATGCGGGCGACCTCCTCGTCGCTGAGGCGGCGGTTGCCGCTGCGGGCCGCGTTCCGCTCCAGGACGATTTCGAGGCCGGGCAGCACCACCACGGGGAGCAGGCCGGGGCCGACGTGCCGCTTCCAGCCGCCGAGGCCGACGACGGGGCGGTCGGGGAAGACGGCGTCGTCGAGGATGCAGGAGATGCCGTTGGCGAGGAAGTTACGGGCGGCGAAGCCGCAGGTGCGGCGAGCGAGACGGTACTGCGCCTCGGAGTTCTCGTTCCAGCCCGACTGGGGGTTGGCGAAGCCCGACCTGACCCATTCGCGGACGTCGTCGAGGCTGATGTGGGCGGTGGGCACCCGGCGGCGGTCGGCCCAGTAGCGGGCGACGGTGGTCTTGCCCGCCCCGGCCGGTCCGATGAGCAGCACGGCGACGGCGGCCTGCGAGGCGTCGGCCATCGCCGGGTCGGCGGGCGGGTGGGGCAGCGGGACGGGTCCGCCGGGCGGGAGCTGGATGTGGCCGGTGGCGCCGGGGTGGTCGACGGGCGGCCCGGGGGGCGGCTGCGGGGTGGGGTGCCCGGCGGTCTGCGGATGGCCCGCCACCGGGGGTGCGGGCACCGGGGGCACGAACCCCGGCGGCATGGGCGCCGCGGGGTGCGCGGGCGGGACCGGTGGAGCGGGCGCCGGGGGTACGGGCGGGGCCGGGGGGTGCTGCTGGGAACCGGGGGGCTGACTCGCGCTCTGGGCCCAGCCTGCGCCCTGCGGCCCGGGCCCCTGCCCCGCCGGCCGGTGGGACGGTGGCAGCGGAGCTCCCACTGCGTGCTGCATCCGGTGGCACTCCGTCTCGTACAGGCGGCAGTCGTGGCGGACAACTGTCGCGTGGTGACGCGGCGCTGAGGCCGCTCCTACCGAACGGTACCTGCCCCGCCCGCCGCTGTGTGAACGCCTTGGAAACCCGATGAGTGCCCGTCTCGACGCGTCAGCCAGGCAATTCGTCCGCAGGGGCCCGCAACTGCGGGCAAACTCCGCGGTGTTCGAAAGCCCGCGGCGGGGCCGCGGGCTTCGATGGTGATGACACAGTTGTGACGGAATCCGGTCAGCTCCGGGAGGTCTCCCCTGAGACCTCGCCGTACGCGGCGAGCAGCACCGCCGGGTCCGGCCCTTCCAGCACGGTCGGCTTGGCGATGCCGTCCAGCACGATGAAGCGCAGCAGGTCGCCGCGGGACTTCTTGTCGACCTTCATGGTCTCCAGCAGCTTGGGCCACTGGTCGCCGCGGTAGGTGAGCGGCAGGCCGACGGACTCCAGGACGGCGCGGTGCCGGTCGGCGGTGGCGTCGTCCAGACGGCCCGCGAGGCGGCCCAGTTCGGCGGCGAAGACCATGCCGACGGAGACGGCGGCGCCGTGCCGCCAGTTGTAGCGCTCGTTCTTCTCGATGGCGTGCGCGAGGGTGTGCCCGTAGTTGAGGATCTCGCGCAGCCCGGATTCCCTGAGGTCGCTGGAGACGACCTCGGCCTTGACCCGGATGGACCGTTCGATCAGCTCGGCGGTGTACGCGCCGCCGGGGGTGCGGGCCGCGGCCGGGTCCTGCTCGATCAGCTCCAGGATGGCCGGGTCGGCGATGAATCCGGCCTTGATGATCTCGGCGAGGCCGCTGATGTAGTCGTTGACGGGCAACGAGTCCAGCGCGGCCAGGTCGCACAGCACCCCGGCCGGGGGGTGGAAGGCGCCGACGAGGTTCTTGCCCTCGGCGGTGTTGATGCCGGTCTTGCCGCCGACCGCCGCGTCGACCATGCCGAGCACGGTCGTCGGGACGGCGATCCAGCGCACGCCGCGCAGCCAGGTCGCGGCGACGAAGCCCGCGAGGTCGGTGGTCGCGCCGCCGCCGACGCCGACGATGACGTCGCTGCGGGTGAAACCGGTCTGGCCGAGCGCCTTCCAGCAGTACGCGGCGACCTCGGCGGTCTTGGCCTCTTCCGCGTTCGGCAGCTGGATCGCGATGGCCTCGTACCCCTGGTCGGCGAGGTCCTGGCGGATCGCCTCACCGGTCTCGGCCAGCGCCTCGGGGTGCAGGACGGCGACACGCTTGGCGTCCCCGATCAGCCCGGGCAGCTCACCGAGGAGCTGCCGGCCGACCAGGACCTCGTACGGCGCGGTGCCGGCGGTGCCGCCGACCTGGATGCGCGTGGGGGTGTCGGTGCTCATGCCTTCTTCAGCTCCAGTGCGTCCATGACGGCGTCGGCGACCTCGTCGGGGGTGCGGCCCTCGGTCGTCACGACGGCTCGGGCGACTTCGGTGTACAGCGGGCGGCGCTGTTCCATCAGCTCGCGCCAGCGCTGGCGCGGGTTGACGGCGAGCAGCGGACGGGGGGCGTCCAGGCCGGTGCGCTTGACGGCCTCGGCGACGCCCATCTCCAGGAAGACCACCGGCAGGCCGGTGAGCAGGGCGCGGGTGTCCGCGTCGAGGATCGCGCCGCCGCCGAGCGCCAGCACGCCCGGGTGCCCGGTGACGGCCGCCCGTACGGCCTGCCGCTCCAGCTCGCGGAAGTGGGGCTCGCCCTCGTCGATGAAGATCTCGGAGATCTCCTTGCCCGCGGTCGCCACGATGTCGGTGTCGGTGTCGCGGAACGTGGTGTCCAGCCGCTCGGCGAGCACTCGTCCGACGGTGCTCTTGCCGACGCCCATGGGCCCGACCAGCACCACGGCGGGCCCCTCCGGTGCGCTGGGCGCGGTCACCGGATGGCCAGGCTGTCGAGGAAGCCCCGGACGTTGCGGCGGGTCTCGGCGACCGAGTCGCCGCCGAACTTCTCGGCGACCGCGTCGGCCAGGACCAGGGCGACCATGGCCTCGGCGACGATACCGGCGGCCGGTACCGCGCACACGTCCGAGCGCTGGTGGTGGGCCTTGGTGGCCTCGCCGGTGGTGACGTCGACGGTGGCCAGCGCCCGGGGCACGGTCGCGATCGGCTTCATCGCGGCCCGTACCCGCAGCAGCTCGCCCGTGGTCAGCCCGCCCTCGGTGCCGCCGGAGCGGCCGGAGGAGCGCCTGATGCCCTCGTCGGTCGACACGATCTCGTCGTGCGCCTGGGATCCGGGCACCCGGGCGAGGTCGAAGCCGTCGCCGACCTCGACGCCCTTGATGGCCTGGATGCCCATCAGCGCGGCGGCCAGCCGCGCGTCCAGCCGGCGGTCCCAGTGCACGTGCGAGCCGAGGCCCACCGGCACGCCGTACGCCAGCACCTCGACGACGCCGCCGAGGGTGTCGCCGTCCTTGTGGGCCTGGTCGATCTCGGCCACCATCGCCTTGCTCGCGTCGGCGTCCAGGCAGCGCACCGGGTCGGCGTCGAGCCGCTCGACGTCGGACGGCTCGGGGTAGACGCCGTACGGGGCCTTGGCCGAGGCCAGCTCGGTCACATGGGAGACGATCTCGATCCCGGCCGTCTCCTTGAGGTAGGAGCGGGCGACGGTGCCGAGGGCGACGCGGGCGGCGGTCTCGCGGGCGCTGGCGCGCTCCAGGATGGGCCGGGCCTCGTCGAACCCGTACTTCTGCATCCCGGCGAGATCGGCGTGGCCGGGGCGGGGGCGGGTCAGCGGCGCGTTACGGGCCAGCCCGTCCAGGATCTCGGGGTCGACCGGGTCAGCGGCCATGACCTGTTCCCACTTGGGCCACTCGGTGTTGCCGACCATGATCGCGACCGGGGAGCCGAGGGTCAGACCGTGCCGGACGCCGCCGATGAAGGTGACCTCGTCGCGCTCGAACTTCATCCGCGCCCCGCGGCCGTAACCGAGCCGGCGCCGCGCGAGGGCGTCCGCCACCATGTCGGTGGTGATCGGCACCCCTGCGGGCAGTCCTTCCAGCGTCGCCACAAGCGCGGGGCCGTGCGACTCCCCCGCGGTCAGCCAGCGCAACCTGCTCAACGGTGCTCCCTCATGCTCGCCCCTCGACGTCTCGTGGCGGGACCTGATGCGGCCCTGGCCCGCCTCCTCCGATCCTCCCACGTCCGCCGGAGCGCCCGGGGCGGTGGTCCATCAGGCGGACCTGGGCATGAGACGTCCCCGGCGCGTCAGGGGCGGCGGCGAAGGGGCCGGACGGTGGTCACAGGGAGCGGGCGGCGAGGGCCGCCTCGCCCGCCTCGCGCATCGCGGCGAGCGGCGCCGGGGCGCGCCCGGTGATCTGCTCGACCTGCGGCACGGCCTGGTGGACCAGCAGGTCAAGACCGCTGACCACGGCGCCGCCGCGCGCCGACCAGGCGGCGGCCAGCGCGGTCGGCCAGGGGTCGTAGAGGACGTCGAAGAGCGTGCCGGGGCGCTGGGGAACGGACGCCGCGAGCGCGTCGGTCGTCCCGGCGGGGGTGGTGGCGATCACCAGCGGGGCGTCGAACGCCTCGGCCGCGGCGCCCCAGTCCGCCGTGCGCACCGTCACGCCCAGCCGCTCGCCCCACTGCCGCATCTCGGCCGCCCGGGCGTCGCTGCGCACGTACGCGGTGACCTCGCCGTCGCAGACGCGGGCGAGCGCGGCCAGGGCGGAGGAGGCGGTGGCCCCGGCGCCCAGGACGGCGGCCCGCTCCACCCGCTGGACGCCGCGCTCGGCGAGCGCCGCCACCATGCCGGGGATGTCGGAGTTGTCGCCGAGCCGTCGGCCGTCATCGGTCAGGACGACCGTGTTGACCGCCTCCACCGAGGCCGCCGTGTCGCTGACGCGGTCCAGCAGCGGGATGACCGCGCGCTTGAGCGGCATGGTCACGGAGAACCCCGCCCAGCCCGGGTCGCCCGGCCCGCCCAGCCGCTCGAAGAAGCCCGGCAGCGCGGCCTCGTCCAGTTCGACGGTGCCGTAGTGCCAGCCGTCGAGCCCCAGCTTCCGGTACGCGGCGTTGTGCAGCGCCGGGGAGAGGGAGTGGGAGACCGGCGAGCCGAGCACGGCTGCCTTGCGGTTGTGCGACATCTTTCCTCAGCCGTTGTTCTCGCGCTGCTGCTTGTTGAACTTGTCGACCCACTTCTGGTGTTCCGCGTAGGTCTTGGAGAACTGGCTCTTGTTGCCGATCGCCACGAAGTAGTACCAGCCGTCGCTGGTCGGGTTCATCGACGCCTTGAGCGCGTCCGCACCGGGGTTCCCGATCGGGCCCGGCGGCAGACCTTTGTAGAAGTAGGTGTTGTACGGGTTGTCGTAGCCCTTGATCTCGCTGATCGAGATGTCGAGCTTGCTCTGGTTCTTGATGTAGTTGTACGTCGAGTCGAATTCCAGCTTGCCATTGGTCTGGCTGTTGCCGGGCTCGAGCCGGTTGTAGACCACTTCGGCCATCTTGCGGAAGTCGTCGTGGGTCACGCCCTCCGCTTGGACCAGGCTCGCCACGGTGATGAGTTGCAGCGGGCTCTTGAGGCCCAGCTCCTTGGCCTGGCCCTCCAGGTCCTGCTTCGCGTAGTTCCGCTTGGCCTCGGCGACCATCTTGCGCAGGACGTCCGCGGGCTTGGCCTTCTTGGCCACGCTGTAGCGGGACGGGTAGAGGAATCCTTCCAGCGGATCCTTGATCCTGGAATTGTCATTCGCCCAGGAAGGCAGCCCGAGGTTCTTGGCCTCCTTCCTGGCGACGCCCGCCGTGGTGCCCGCCTTGACGCCGGTCTTCTTGTCGATCGCCGCGTAGACGGCGGCGTCGCGCATGCCCTCGGTGACGATCAGGGCATTGTTGCCCGCGGGGCTGAGCATCAGCTTCACCGCGGCCGCGCCGGACATTTCCTTGCGGAGGCTGTAGCTGCCCGGCTGGACGAACTTGCCGCTGTCCTCGACGGCTTCCACGAAGGCGCCGCTGCTCTTGACCACGCCCTTTTCAGCGAGGATGCTGCCGATTTCGGCATTGCCCGAACCGTCGGGCACCTCCACCTCGACCTGACCGCTGCCCTGGCCCTCGTAGTCCGGCGCCGGTCCGAAGCGGGTCTGCCAGAAGTCATAGGCGAAGTAGCCGCCTCCGCCGACCGCGCCCACCAGGACGACGGTGACGAAGAGGCAGGCGACGCCGCTGCGGCGCTTGGCCCCGGACTTCCCCTTCGCCTTCTTGGACTTCTTGCCCTTCTGTGCGCGGCCCTCGGTGTCATCGTCCGCGGCGTCGGCGTCCGAGGCGAAGAACGGATGGTCGTCCTTCGGGGGGTCCTGCCGGGATACCTGGGGCTCGGGCTCCTGTGCCTCCTGCGGCACCTGGGGCATCTGCTGGGTCTCCCCCGGCGTCTGCGCGTCCTGCTGCCGCTGCGGCTCGTGCTGCTGCGGCGGCTCGTGCTGCTGCGGCGGCTCGTGCGCCGCCTGCTGCGGGAAGCCCTCCTGGGCGCCGCCCTGGGCCGCGTAGGCGTAGGGGTCGTTCGGGTCCATCCCGCCGCCGTACGAGCCGTCCCAGCCGCCGTTGCCGCTGGTGTCGTATCCCTGCTGCCCCTGCTGGTCCCACGGCGACTGCTGTTGCTGCTGCGGGAACGGCTGGGCGTCCTGCGGGTATCCGTGCGGGTACTGCTGGTGTCCGTAGGGGTCCTGCCCGTAGACGTCCTGGCCGTGGGCGCCCTGGGCGTAGCCGTCGTGCGCGTAGGCGTCCTGGGCGTAGCCGTCGTGCGGGTAACCGTCCTGCGCGTAGGGGCCCTGTCCGTAGGGGTCGTTCGGGTCCTGCGGGTACGGCTCCTGCCCGGTCACCGCCTGATGCCCGCCCCATCCCTGGTCCCCGTACAACGGGTCCTCGGGATGCCACGGTTGGGAGCCGGGTCCCCGGCCGTACTCAGTCATCGAACCCCTAGCGATGGCGGTGGCAGCCACCGAGTGCGCTCGCGGCACAAGTGACGGCTGCCATGTCGCGCGGAACGTTACCGTATCGCGATCAGATGACCACTTCGACGGCCTCGCCCGGCGCCCGGCCGGAGGCCCGCTCGGTCTCCAGCGCGCTCTGCAGAATGACCACCGCGGCTGCCTGGTCAACGACCGAACGGCCCTTCTTGGACGACACCCCGGAAGCCCGGAGGCCATGCGCCGCTGTGACGGTCGTCATACGCTCGTCGACCAGCCGTACGGACACCGGCTGGACCCGCCGCGCCAGCTCCCGGGCGAAGGTGCGCACCTTGGCCGCGGCCGGCCCCTCGCGCCCGTTGAGCGAGCGCGGGAGGCCGATCACCACCTCGATGGGCTCGTACTCCTCGACGAGGGCCGCCAGCCGCTTGTGGGCGGCCGGGATGTCACGTCCCGGCACGGTCTCCACGGGGGTGGCGAGGATCCCGTCGGGGTCGCACGAGGCGACCCCGATCCGGGCGTCCCCGACGTCGATGGCGATGCGCCGGCCGCGTCGCACGGCTACTGGCCCGCTTCCGCGACGAGCCGCTCGACGGCCTCGATGGCGTCGCCGACGGCGTCCGGGTTCTGGCCGCCGCCCTGAGCGACGTCCGGCTTGCCGCCGCCTCCGCCGCCGAGCGTCTTGGCGGCGGTACGGACCAGGTCACCGGCCTTGAGACCGCGCTCGCGTGCCGTCTCGTTGGTGGCGATGACGGTCAGCGGGCGGCCGTTCGCCACGGTGAACAGGGCGACGACGGCGGGCCGGTCGAGGGCCCCCGCCTTCTGGTCCAGCCGTCCGCGCACGTCCAGCACCAGCTTGCGCAGGTCGTCGGCGGTCGTGCCGTCCGGCACCCGGCCGGTGGCCAGGGTGACGCCCCGGACGTCCTTGGCGCCCTCGGCGAGCCCGGCGGCGGCCTGCAGCACCTTCTCGGCGCGGAACCGCTCGATCTCCTTCTCCGCGTCCCGGAGCTTGCCGATCATTCCGGAGATCTTCTCCGGAAGCTCCTCGGGGCGCCCCTTGACCAGGTCGGTGAGCTGGGAGACGACCGTGTGCTCACGGGCCAGGAAGTTGTACGCGTCCACGCCCACCAGAGCCTCCACGCGGCGCACGCCGGAGCCGATGGAGGACTCGCCGAGCAGCTTCACCAGGCCCAGCTGGGCGGTGTTGTGGACGTGCGTACCGCCGCACAGCTCCTTGGAGAAGTCGCCGATGGTCACCACGCGCACCCGGTCGCCGTACTTCTCGCCGAACTCGGCGATGGCGCCCTGCTTCTTGGCGTCGTCCATGCTCATCACCTCGGCGGTGACGTCGAGTTCGCGGGAGAGCACCTCGTTGATCTTCTGCTCGACGTCGGTGAGCACCGTGCCGGGGACGGCGGTCGGCGAGCCGAAGTCGAAGCGGAAGCGGCCGGGCGAGTTCTCGGAACCGGCCTGGGCGGCGGTCGGGCCGAGCGCGTCGCGCAGCGCCTGGTGGGTGAGGTGGGTGGCGCTGTGGGCGCGGGCGATGGCCCGGCGGCGCCTGATGTCGATCTCGGCGTACGCGGCGGAGCCGACCGTCACCTCGCCGACCTGGACGACGCCCTTGTGCACGCTGACGCCGGGCACCGGCTGCTGGACGTCCCGCACCTCGACGACGGCGCCGGAGGCCAGCTTGATCTTGCCGGTGTCGGCGAGCTGGCCGCCGCCCTCGGCGTAGAACGGGGTGCGGTCCAGGACGACCTCGACGTCGTCGCCCTCGGAGGCGGCGGGCGAGGAGACCCCGTCGACCAGCAGGCCGACGACGGTGGACTCACCGGAGGTGTCGCTGTAGCCGGTGAAGACGGTCGAGCCGGAGGTGTCGGCGACCTCGCGGTAGGCGGACAGGTCGGCGTGGCCGGTCTTCTTGGCCTTGGCGTCGGCCTTGGCGCGCTCCCGCTGCTCCCGCATCAGGCGGCGGAAGCCGTCCTCGTCCACCGAGAGGCCCTGTTCGGCGGCCATCTCCAGGGTGAGGTCGATCGGGAAGCCCCAGGTGTCGTGGAGCAGGAACGCCTTGTCGCCGGGGAGGACGGTGCCGCCGGCGGCCTTGGTGTCGGTGACGGCGGTGTCGAGGATGTTGGTGCCGGCCTTGAGGGTCTTCAGGAAGGCCGACTCCTCGGCGAGCGCGACGGTCTCGATGCGCTTGCGGTCGGTCAGCAGCTCCGGGTACTGCTCGCCCATGGTCGTGAGGACGGTGTCCACCAGCTCGGCGACGACCGGCTCGGCGGCGCCGAGGATGCGCATGTTGCGGATGGCGCGGCGCATGATACGGCGCAGCACATAGCCGCGGCCCTCGTTGCCGGGGGTGACGCCGTCACCGATGAGCATGACGGAGGTGCGCATGTGGTCGGCGACCACGCGCAGCGATACGTCGGAGTCATGGGCGGCGCCGTAGGCGACCCCGGTCAGCTCGGTGGCCTTGTCGATCACGACGCGCAGGGTGTCGGTCTCGTACATGTTCTGCACGCCCTGCAGGATCATCGCGAGGCGTTCGAGACCGAGGCCGGTGTCGATGTTCTTGCTGGGCAGCTCGCCGAGGATGGGGAAGTTCTCCTTGCCCTCGCCCGGGCCGCGCTCGTACTGCATGAAGACCAGGTTCCAGATCTCCACGTAGCGCTCGTCGTTGACGGCCGGGCCGCCCTCCACGCCGAACTCCGGACCACGGTCGTAGTTGATCTCGGAGCAGGGGCCGCAGGGGCCGGGGACGCCCATGGACCAGTAGTTGGGGCCCATGCCCAGGCGCTGGATGCGCTCGGCGGGGACGCCGACGACATCGCGCCAGATGCGCTCGGCCTCGTCGTCCTGCTCGTAGACGGTGATCCAGAGCCGGTCGGGGTCCAGGCCGTAGCCACCGTCCGCCACGGAGCCGGTCAGCAGCTCCCAGGCGTAGGTGATGGCGCCTTCCTTGAAGTAGTCGCCGAACGAGAAGTTGCCGCACATCTGGAAGAACGTGCCGTGCCGGGTGGTCTTGCCGACCTCTTCGATGTCCGGCGTACGGACGCACTTCTGCACGCTCACGGCGCGCTTGTAGGGCGGCTGGACCTCACCCAGGAAGAACGGCTTGAAGGGGACCATGCCCGCGTTGACGAGCAGCAGGGTCGGGTCGTCCGCGATGAGCGACGCCGACGGCACGACGGTGTGCCCGCGCTCCTCGAAGAAGCGCAGCCAGCGGCGGCGGATTTCAGCCGACTCCATCAGTGGTCCTCATTTCGGGCGTTCGGGTAGGGGCGGGTAGGCGTGTGGGTGAGCTGGGCCCGGCCGCGCTGGGCCGGCAGCTGGGTGAGGTCGTTCGCGGGCGCCGAGGTCAGGCCCAGGGCGTCCTTGAGGGCCGCCTCGCGGTCGGCCATGCCGTCGCGCACATCGAGCGCGAAGACCTTGATCCGCCGTCCGGCGAGCACCGCCCGGTCGGCGGCCTGCGCCGCCAGGCTCTCGGGGGTGAGCTGGTTGAGCTTGCGCTGGACCTTGGTGGTGGCCCACACACCGGCTGCGACGCCGGTGGTGAACCAGAAAGTGCGGCGGAACATCCGGTCTCTCAGCCCTTCGATCCACGGTTGCGGCGGCCGCCCCGGCGGGCGGACGGCAGGGTCTTGCCGATGACGACGGTGGGCGCGGGCTCGCTCTCGGGCCGGCCCTTGCGGCCGATCGCGCGCCGGACGCCGTAGCCGAACGCCGCCACCTTGACCAGCGGTCCGCCGAAGGCGGAGGAGACGGTCGAGGACAGCGCGGAGGCGTTCGAGGTGACCTCCTGGACGTCGGAGGCGATCGAGTCCACGCGCGCGAGCTGGGTGTTTGCCTCGCGCACGGTCGCCGATGCCTCACTGAGCAGCGGCACCGCCTGCTCGGTGACCTCGGCCACCAGCCGGGTGGCCGCCTTGAGCGTCTGGGCGAGTCTCACCAGGGCGAGGGCGAGGAAGGACACCAGGATCGCCCAGAAGACGGCCACGAGGATCCCGGCCACCTCTCCACCGGACACGTTGCACCGCTCCCTGCTGCCGATCACGTCGGTCGTCGTCGTTCAGGTCGTCCGTCGTTCGAGTCGTCCGTCGCCCGCCGGTCTCGAGCGGGTCGTCCGGGCGGGGGCGGCAGGTAACGACCCTATCGCGCCGGGCAGGCCCGGCTGAAACGCATTCCGCTCGGCCAAACAGCCCGCGGGTTCCCCCCGACACACACCGGTCGATGGGGAACCCGCGGGCTGATGAGCGCGTACGGTCCGCTGGGTCAGCGGGCGTAGTACTCGACGACGAGCTGCTCGTCGCAGATCACCGGGACCTCCTTGCGGTTCGGGTCCCGGTCGAGGCGGAAGGCGAGCGCCTTCAGGTTGACCTGCAGGTAACGCGGGGTCTCGCCGTCGGGGGCGTAGCCACCCTCGCGGGCCACCTGGAAGGGGTGCTTCTCGCGGCTGCGCTCGCGGACCATCACCACGTCGTCCGGGCTGACCCGGAAGGAGGGCTTGTCGACCTTGCGGCCGTTGACCTCGATGTGACCGTGGACCACCATCTGGCGGGCCTGGTAGATCGTGCGGGCGATTCCCGACCGCAGGACGAGCGCGTCCAGACGGCGCTCAAGCTCGATGATCAGGGCTTCGCCTGTCTTGCCTTCGACCTTCCGAGCGCGGTCGTAGGCACGGGCCATCTGACGCTCGCTGATGTCGTACTGAGCGCGCAGACGCTGCTTCTCCAGCAGCCGGACCTTGTAGTCACTGGTCTGCTTGCGGCCGCGGCCGTGCTCGCCGGGCGGGTAGGGACGGGCCTCGAAGTACTTGACGGCCTTCGGCGTCAGCGCGATGCCGAGCGCCCTCGACTTCTTGACCTTGGGACGCGACTGGTTCACGTGGAACGAACCTCCATGTAAGTTAGGTGAGCCTTACCTTAGTCGAGGAGAACGCATGTTTCGACCTGGGATCCCCCTGCCCAGCACTGCTCAGAGTCTTGAGGAGGGTCAGCCGCGTCCCAAGGAAGACGCCCTGCGGCCGACGGCGGCAGAGCGTGTACGGACTCTCGTGGAAAACAAGGCTACGGCGTCGTTGACGATTCCCGGAATCGAGGTCCCCGACGATCTCGGGATGGACGGACCGGCCGCTCGCACCGTCACCCCGGACGGGGATGTGCTGTTGCTGCTCCCCGGCGGCTCACCCGCGGCCCGCGCGGCGGCCTACGCGCAGGACGACGATCTGACCTGCGTGATGGAGATCACGGACGTCGCCCCGGTCTCGGTGCCCCAGCGGATCCGCGGCCGCGCCCGGGTGGCCGGCTGGCTCACCCCCGTACGCGGCGGCGACCGCGCCGCGAGCGCGGCACTGCTCGCGCAGCACCATCCGGTCGGAGAGCTGCTGGGCCTCGGCGAGGCCCTTCAGCCCGGCCCGGCCACCGGGCCGCGCGGCCGGGCCGCCGCCTGGACGCTGCTGCGGCTGGAGGTCGCCGAGGCGTGCGTGGACGACCTGTGGGGCGCGGACGGCGTCGAGCCGGACGACTTCGCGCAGGCCACCCCCGACCCGCTGGCCCCGCACGAGGCCGAGCTGCTGCAGCATCTGCACGCCGCCCACAGCGACCAGGTGCGCGGACTGTGCGCCCTGCTGGGCGAGCGCTCGTCCATGGTGTGCACCCGCGGCCCCGCGATCCCCGTGGCCCTGGACCGCTTCGGCCTGCGCGTCCGCTTCACGGACGACGCCGACCGGCCGTTCGACGCGCGCTTCGACTTCCCGGAGCCGGTGCGGAGCGTCTCCGAACTGCGCCGCGCGATGCACACCCTGTTCGAGGCGGCCGCCGACTAGGCCGGGGACGGGAGGCGTCGTTTACGAGGACTCCGGCGGCGGGTCGCCGCGCAGCCGCGCCCGGACCCGCTCGACCACATCCGCATAGCGGGCCTCCGCCCCGTACCGCGTCGGCTCGTAGTAGCGCTTTCCCTGGATCTTGTCCGGCGCGTACTGCTGCGCCGCGATGCCGCCCGGCAGATCGTGCGGATACAGATACCCCTGGGCGTGGCCGAGCTTTTCGGCGCCCTTGTAGTGCCCGTCCCGCAGATGCGGCGGCACCGGGCCCGCGAGCCCCGCCCGGACGTCCGCCAGCGCCGCCCCGATCGCCGTCGTGGCCGCGTTGGACTTGGGCGCGAGCGCCAGCGCGATCGTGGCGTGGCTCAGCGTCAGGGCGGCCTCGGGGAAGCCGATCAGCGCGACCGCCTGCGCCGCCGCCACGGCGGTGGGCAGGGCGGTCGGATCGGCCAGCCCGATGTCCTCACTCGCCGAGATCATCAGCCGCCGCGCGATGAACCGCGGGTCCTCCCCCGCCTCGATCATCCGCGCCAGATAGTGCAGCGCGGCATCCACATCCGAGCCGCGGATCGACTTGATGAGAGCGCTTGCCACGTCGTAGTGCTGATCACCGGCCCGGTCGTAGGTGACCGCGGCCCGGTCGACCGCCTCCTCCAGCGTGGTCAGCGTGATCTCCGCCTCGCCCTTGGCCATCGCCGACCCGGCCCCCGCCTCCAGGGCGGTGAGCGCCCGCCGGGCGTCGCCGCCCGCGATCCGCAGCAGATGCCCCTCGGACTCCTCGGGGAGGGTGACCGCGCCGCCGAGCCCCCGCTCGTCGGTCAGCGCGCGGCGCACCAGCCCGCGCAGATCGTCGTCGGTGAGCGGCTCCAGGGTGAGCAGCAGCGAGCGGGACAGCAGCGGGGAGATCACCGAGAAGTACGGGTTCTCCGTGGTGGCCGCGATCAGGGTGACCCAGCGGTTCTCCACGGCGGGCAGCAGCGAATCCTGCTGCGCCTTGCTGAAGCGGTGGATCTCGTCCAGGAAGAGCACGGTCTCCCGGCCGTACGCCCCCGAGGAGCGGCGCGCCCCGTCGATGACGGCCCGCACCTCCTTGACCCCCGCGGTGATCGCCGACAGCTCCACGAACCGCTTCTGGGTGGCCTGGCTGACCACGTACGCGAGCGTGGTCTTCCCGATCCCGGGCGGGCCCCACAGCAGGACCGAGGAGGGCCCGGCCGGGCCTCCGCTGCCCTCGCCGACCAGTCTCCGCAACGGCGATCCCGGGCGCAGCAGATGCTGCTGGCCCACGACCTCGTCCAGCGTGCGCGGGCGCATGCGCACGGCCAGCGGGCTGCTGGAAGGGTCCTTCTCCTGGCGTTCCTCGGCGGCGGCGGTGAACAGGTCTGGCTCCACCCCGAAAGCCTATGACACGTCACCGACAGCACCGGTTTCCAGGGGTTCGGCCTAGCTGGTCCAGAAGTCCCACCAGCGGGTCAGGATGAGCATCCCGATCACGCCGATCCACATCACCGGCACCACCCAGTGGAACTCCAGCAGCCCGCGCCGCAGCCCGTCCGGCGCCGGGAGGTATCCGTGCTTGAGGTTGTGGCCGGTGACGTAGCAGAACATCACGATGGTGGCGACCCAGGCGAGGCAGCACCACAGGCACAGCGAGCCGATGACGTACAGCGACTCGTACTGGAGCCAGGTCACGAAGCCGACGCCGAAGAGGGTGCCCGCGTTGAACGTCAGCCAGTACCAGCGCGGGAAGCGCGCCCCGGCCAGCAGGGACACGCCCACGCAGATGACGATGCCGTAGGCGACCAGGCCGAGCATCGGGTTCGGGAAGCCGAACGCCGCGGCCTGCTTGCTCTCCATGATGTTTCCGCAGGAGACCACGGGGTTGAGGCTGCAGCCGGGGGTGAAGACCTTGCCGTCGGCCTTGTACTCGAGGATCTTGTTCTTGTCGAGCGTGATGACCCAGGCCGCCAGCAGCCCCAGCGCGCCGGTGATCACGAGCAGGAGCGCGAAGGCGCGGCCGCCTCCCGTTCCGGTCCGCGCGCCGCCCCGCGCCTCGTCGGACTCCACGTCGTCCATCAGTGTCGTCGCCATATCGCCGTCCGTCGCTCTCCACACTGTCCGGCCCCGTCGGGCACGGCCATTGTGCCCCAACCCATGGCCCCGCCATGCCCTGTTGTCAGGGCCCGACCATCTTCGCGGGTCCCCCGTTCGGCGGGGATAAGCGCGGGCCGAGGCGGCCGGGGCCCCGCCCCGGGAGGGGCGGGACCGGCGGGCGGAGGGCGGTCCCGATTGGCAGGATGAACCGGGCCCCGCGGCGTTGACGCCGCCGAGGCGGTCAGCCCAGCTTCGCCTGGACGGTGGTCACGATCTTGGACAGCGGAACGGCCTCCTGCTCGCCCGATTCCATGTCCTTCAGCTGGACGACGCCCTCGGCGAAGTCCCGCTCACCCGCCACGATCGCGTACCGCGCGCCGCTGCGGTTCGCGGCCTTCATCGCGGCCTTGAGCCCCTTGCCGCCGTACGCGAAGTCCGTCGCCACGCCTTCCTTGCGCAGCTCGCCGACCACGCCGAAGAGGACCTTGCGGGCCTCCTCCCCCAGCGGCACGGCGAAGACGCTCGTCGCGTCGGGCAGGTCCAGCCGGACGCCCTCGGCCTCCAGCGCGAGCACCGTACGGTCGACGCCGAGCGCCCAGCCCACCGACGGCAGGGCCGGGCCGCCGATCATCTCGGACAGGCCGTCGTACCGGCCGCCGCCGCCGACCGCGGACTGCGAGCCGAGGCCGTCGTGGACGAACTCGAACGTGGTGCGGGTGTAGTAGTCGAGGCCGCGGACCAGCTTGGCGTCGTCCTCGAACTCCACGCCCTGCGCGGTGATCAGCTCACGCACCCGCGCGTGGTACTCCCGGCAGGCGTCGCACAGGTAGTCGCGCAGCAGCGGCGCGCCGGCCAGCTGCTTCTGGACGGCGTCACGCTTGTCGTCGAGCACCCGCAGCGGGTTGATGTCGATGCGCCGCCGGGTGTCCTCGTCCAGGTCCAGCCCGCGCAGGAAGTCCTGGAGTGCGGCCCGGTAGACGGGGCGGCACTCGGCGTCGCCGAGCGAGTTCAGCAGGATCCGGAAGTTACGCAGCCCCAGCGACCGGTAGGCGGCGTGCGCGAGGATGATCAGCTCGGCGTCCAGGGCCGGGTCCTCGGCACCGATCGCCTCGGCACCGACCTGCGAGAAGTGGCGGTAGCGGCCCTTCTGGGGGCGCTCGTAGCGGTAGTACGAACCGGAGTACCAGAGCTTGACCGGCAGGCTGCCGGCCTTGTGCAGGTTGGCCTCCAGTGCGGCGCGCAGCACCGAGGCGGTCCCCTCGGGGCGCAGCGCCAGCTCGTCGCCACCCTTGGTGGTGAGGGTGTACATCTCCTTGGTGACGATGTCGGTGGACTCGCCGACGCCGCGCGCGAAGAGTTCGACGTTCTCGAAGCCGGGTGTCTCGATGTAGCCGTAGCCGGACCGCCGCAGCGGGGTGGCGATGGCGTCCCGCACCGCGAGGTAGGTCGCGGAGACCGGCGGGATCAGGTCGTAGGTGCCCTTGGGGGCCTTGAAGGTGCTCAACGTGGGTTCTCTCGTCACATTCCTCGTCGCGGAGCCGCTGCCGCGTCCGTGGCGGCGTCTCCGGGGCCGGCGGCCACCTGCCGCAGGAAGGGGTTGGTGGCGCGCTCGCGGCCGATGCTGGTCTGGGGGCCGTGGCCGGACAGCACCACGGTCGAATCGTCGAGCGGCAGGCACACGCGGGCCAGGGACTCGAGGATCTCGGCGTGGTCGCCGCCGGGCAGATCGGTGCGTCCGATGGAGCCGGCGAAGAGCAGGTCGCCCGAGAAGAACACCGGGGGGATGTCCGCCTGTTCGGGCAGCCTGAAGGTCACCGACCCCTTGGTATGGCCCGGCGCGTGCGCGACGGTGAACTCCATTCCGGCCAGCTTCAGTTCGGAGCCGTCGGCCAGCTCCTTGACGTCGTCCGGCTCGCCGACGGTCAGCTCGCCCATCAGCTGCGTGCCGATGGACCGTCCGAGCGCCTTGGCCGGATCGCTCATCATGTAGCGGTCGGCGGGGTGGATCCAGGCCGGTACGTCATGGGCGCCGCAGACCGGGACGACCGAGGCGACGTGGTCGATGTGGCCGTGGGTCAGGATGACGGCGACGGGCTTGAGCCGGTGTTTGGCGACGGCCTCCTCGACGCCTTGGGCCGCCTGGTGGCCCGGGTCGATGATCACGCACTCCTCGCCGGCGGCGGGGGCGACCAGGTAGCAGTTGGTCCCCCAGGCCCCGGCGGGGAACCCGGCAATGAGCACGATCGTCCTTAAATGTCGTCCGGAAGAGTCGGCCGGCGGAAGAATGTCGGCAGCTCCAGAGCCTACCGGCGGCGGGCCCGGCACAGCGAACCCGTATACGGTACGGCCGAGCCCTCCGGCAGGACACCGATGACATACGGCGTGAGGAGACGACCCGGTGGTCAGTAGCGAGCAGCGGCGGCGGCAGCTAGCCCGGGAGAAGTACCTGCGGCAGCAGCAGCGGCGCGAGACGGCACGGCGCAAGGCCCGCCAGCGCAATGTGGTGATCGCCTCCGTACTGGCCGTGGTGCTGGCCGGCGGCGGGGCCGTGGCGGCCGCGGGCGCGTTCTCCGGCGACGGCAAGGACAAGAAGAAGGACGACGCCGCCGCGTCCACTCCTTCGGCCCCCGCCACCAGCAAGGCGCCGGACCCGTGCGCCAAGGAGGCGAAGGCGGTCCAGGGCGAGAAGCCCAAGAAGATGTCGTTCAAGAAGGAGCCGGCGGTCTCCATCGACAAGTCGGCCTCGTACACCATGAAGCTGGAGACCACCTGCGGGGACATCTCCTTCGACATGGACGCCGCCAAGGCGCCGCACACGGTCAACTCGTTCGACTTCCTGGCCGGCAAGGGGTACTTCGACCACACCAAGTGCCACCGGCTGGTGAACCAGGGGATCTACGTGCTGCAGTGCGGTGACCCGCAGGGCACCGGCGCGGGCGGCCCCGGCTACACCCTGCCGGACGAGAACCTGAAGGACCCCTCGCTGAAGGGGAACACGTACCCGGCGGGCACGGTCGCGATGGCGAACCAGTACAACGCGCAGACCAAGAAGGGCCGGAACAGCGGCGGCAGCCAGTTCTTCCTGGTCTACAAGGACAGCCCGCTGCCGCCGGACTACACCCCCTTCGGGAAGGTCTCCGAGGACGGCATGAAGGTCCTGCAGAAGATCGCCAAGGCCGGAGCGGCTCCCCCGGACCAGATGCAGAACACCGCTCCGAACGCCAGCGTGGTGATCAACAAGGCGACGGTCGGCAAGTCCTGAGGTCGCCGGGTGTGCGTACCGCGAAATTTCGGTCGCGCAGGATACGGACAGCCGGGGCACCGTTCGCCTATGTTGGCGTTGTGCAGGGTGCCTGCCGTGATGGCCGCATCACCCTGCTGGGAGACCGGCCCGGGCGTCGCTGCCCGGCCGGAAGAAACTGTGGACGATGCCCGCGGGCCGCACGCCCGCCCCGGCATCATGTGGAGGAGGCGCTGTGAGCAGCGAGCCTTGGGGCCGCGTCGACGAGGCGGGGACCGTGTACGTGCGTACGGCCGACGGTGAGCAGGTCGTCGGGTCGTGGCAGGCGGGATCGCCGGACGAGGCCCTCGCCTACTTCGAGCGCAAGTACGACGGTCTGGTCGTCGAGATCGACCTTCTCGAGCGCCGGGTCAAGACCACCGACCTGTCGGCCAAGGACGCGACGGCGGCCATCGAGCACATCCGGCACCAGGTCGACGAGCACCATGTGGTCGGCGATCTGGAAGCGCTGCGCAAGCGGCTCGACCAGCTCGCCAAGGTCGTCGAGACGCGCCGTGAGGAGCGCCGGGCGGCCAAGGCGGTGCAGGCCGACGAGGCCCGCCAGGCCAAGGAGGCGCTGGTCGCCGAGGCCGAGGAGCTGGCGGCCAGTGAGCAGTGGCGGGCGGCCGGGGAGCGGCTGCGCGCCCTGGTCGACACCTGGAAGGGCCTGCCGCGGCTGGACCGCAAGACGGACGACCAGCTGTGGCACCGCTTCTCGCACGCCCGCTCGGCGTTCTCCAAGCGGCGCAAGGCGCACTTCGCGGCGCTGGACGCGCAGCGCGAGGAGGCCCGGCAGACCAAGGAGAAGCTGGTCGCCGAGGCGGAGGCGCTGTCCGGCTCCACCGACTGGGGGCCGACCGCGGCCCGCTACCGCGAGCTGATGGCCGACTGGAAGGCCGCGGGCCGCGCGCAGCGCGAGCACGAGGACGACCTGTGGAACCGGTTCCGCGGCGCCCAGGACGTCTTCTTCCAGGCCCGCGGCGAGGTCTTCGCGGAGCGGGACGCCGAGCAGCGGGAGAACCTGACCCGCAAGGAGGAGCTGGTCGTCGAGGCCGAGAAGCTGCTGCCGATCTCGGACCTGAAGGCGTCCCGCGCGGCGTTCCGGTCGATCAACGAGCGGTGGGAGGCCGTCGGCCATGTGCCGCGGGACGCCCGCGCCCGCATCGAGGGCCGGCTGCACGCGGTCGAGCGCGCCTTCCAGGAGGCCGAGGAGGCCGAGTGGCGGCGTACGAACCCCGAGGCGCGGGCGCGCGCCCAGGGGCTGACCGGCCAGCTCCAGGACGCCGTGGACAAGCTGCGTTCCCAGATCGACGCGGCCCGCGCGGCGGGGAACAACGCGAAGGCCGACAAGCTCTCCAAGGAGCTCGAGGGCCGGCAGGCGCTGCTGGACCAGGCGCTCAAGGGCCTGGAGGAGTTCGGCGGCTGAGCTCGTCGCGCTGAAACGGCACGCGCATGGCGGCCCCGGGAGACCGGGGCCGCCATTCGCGTTCTGCGGCGCTTTCTCAGCGTGCCCGGGCCGAGGTGACCCGGTACACGTCGTAGACGCCCTCGACGCCGCGCACGGCCTTCAGGACGTGTCCCAGATGCTTGGGGTCGCCCATCTCGAACGTGAAGCGCGAGGTGGCCACCCGGTCGCGGGAGGTCTGGACGGCCGCGGAGAGGATGTTGACGTGCTGGTCGGACAGGACGCGGGTGACGTCCGACAGCAGCCGGGACCGGTCCAGCGCCTCGACCTGGATGGCGACCAGGAAGACCGACGACTGGGTGGGCGCCCATTCGACGTCGAGGATGCGCTCGGGCTGCTGGGACAGCGAGTCCACGTTGACGCAGTCGGCGCGGTGGACGGAGACACCGCTGCCGCGGGTCACGAAGCCGATGATGGGGTCGCCCGGCACCGGCGTACAGCAGCGGGCCAGCTTGACCCACACGTCCTCGACGCCCTTGACCACCACGCCCGGGTCGGCGCTGGAGCGGCGCTTGGAGCGCCGGATGGGCGGGGCGGTCTCGGCGATGTCCTCGTTGGCGGCCTCCTCGCCGCCGAGGGCCGAGACGAGCTTGCCGACCACGTTCTGCGCGGAGACATGGCCCTCGCCGATGGCCGCGTAGAGCGAGGAGATGTCCGGGTAGCGCATCTCGTGGGCGAGGGTGACCAGCGAGTCGCCGGTCAGGATCCGCTGGATCGGCAGGTTCTGCTTGCGCATCGCCCGGACGATCGCGTCCTTGCCCTGCTCGATGGCCTCGTCGCGGCGCTCCTTGGAGAACCAGCCACGGATCTTGTTACGGGCCCGCGGTGACTTGACGAAGCCCAGCCAGTCGCGCGACGGCCCGGCCCCGGCCGCCTTGGAGGTGAAGACCTCCACCAGGTCACCGTTGTCGAGGGTCGACTCCAGCGGCACCAGCCGCCCGTTGACCCGGGCCCCGATGGTGCGGTGGCCGACCTCGGTGTGGACGGCGTACGCGAAGTCCACCGGGGTGGCCCCGGCGGGCAGCGCTATGACGTCGCCCTTGGGCGTGAAGACGAAGACCTCGTTGCGGGACAGGTCGAAGCGCAGGGACTCCAGGAACTCGCCCGGGTCCTCGGTCTCCTTCTGCCAGTCCAGGAGCTGCCGCAGCCACGCCATGTCGTTGACGGCGTCGTCCTTGCCGGCCTTGCCCCGGGGCACGTCGGTGCGGACCTTGGAGGTGCCGGCGACCGCCTCCTGCTTGTACTTCCAGTGCGCGGCGATGCCGTACTCAGCGCGGCGGTGCATGTCGAAGGTGCGGATCTGCAGCTCGACCGGCTTGCCGCTGGGCCCGATGACCGTCGTGTGCAGCGACTGGTACATGTTGAACTTGGGCATCGCGATGTAGTCCTTGAACCGCCCGGGCACCGGGTTCCACCGCGCGTGGATGGTCCCCAGCGCCGCGTAGCAGTCGCGGACGGTGTCGACGAGCACCCTGATGCCCACCAGGTCGTAGATCTCGGCGAAGTCCCGGCCCCGCACGATCATCTTCTGGTAGACGGAGTAGTAGTGCTTGGGGCGGCCGGTGACGGTCGCCTTGATCCGGGCCGCCCGCAGATCGCCCTGCACCTGGTCGGTGACGACGGCCAGGTACTCGTCGCGCTTGGGCGCCCGCTCGGCGACCAGCCGGACGATCTCGTCGTACATCTTGGGGTAGAGGATCGCGAAGGCGAGGTCCTCCAGCTCCCACTTGATGGTGTTCATGCCCAGCCGATGGGCGAGCGGGGCGTAGATCTCCAGCGTCTCGCGGGCCTTCTTCTCCTGCTTCTCCCGCTTCAGGTAGCGCATGGTGCGCATGTTGTGCAGCCGGTCGGCGAGCTTGATCACCAGGACCCGGGGGTCCTTGGCCATCGCGACGACCATCTTGCGCACGGTCTCGGCCTGGGCCGCCTCGCCGAACTTGACCTTGTCCAGCTTGGTGACGCCGTCGACGAGCAGGGCGACCTGATCGCCGAAGTCGCGGCGCAGGGTGTCCAGGCCGTATTCGGTGTCCTCGACGGTGTCGTGCAGCAGCCCGGCCATCAGCGTGGCCGGATCCATACCCAGCTCGGCGAGGATCGTGGTCACCGCGAGCGGGTGGGTGATGTACGGATCGCCGCTCTTGCGCTTCTGCCCGCGGTGCCAGCGCTCGGCCACCTGGTACGCGCGCTCGATCTGCCGCAGCGTGGCGCCGTCCGCCTTGGGGTCGTTGCCGCGCACGATGCGCAGCAGGGGCTCCAGGACCGGGTTGTACGGGCTGGAGCGCTGCACGCCGAGGCGGGCGAGGCGGGCGCGCACGCGGTTGGAGGAGCCGGAGCGCGGGGCCGGGCTCTGGGTGGTGCGGGGCGTGGCCGGGGCGGGCCGCAGCTCGCCCGCGCGGCCCGCCGCGGCGGGCCCCGGCCGGGTCTGCTCGGGGGTGCCGGCTGCCGGTGCCGGACGGTCCGCGCCGTTTCCGGGCGTGGCTGAGGCCGCCGTCGTCTGCTCGGCGGCGGCGGTCGCGTCCGGAGCGGGACGGACTCCGGGGGAGAGCGGCTGGGCCTCGTCTGGCAAGAGAGCACTCCTCAAGCGGTCCGGACCCCGGGGGGTCGGGGTGCCAATGGTATCGATCCCGCCACTCCGCTTGCCTCTCGGCCGCGAGAGCCGGGCAACGACGGAGGGCGGGGACCTGTTCCTTGCGCAGGTCCCCGCCCTCCGGCGGTGGTGTCGGCGGATTCCGGTCAGACCGTGATCAGGGCCTCCAGCGGGGCGCTGTCCAGCGCGCTCACCAGACGTCTGCGGCCCTCCAGGAAGCCCAGCTCCATGAGCACGGCGACCCCGGCGACCTGGGCGCCGGCCCGCCGGATGAGCTGGAGCGACGCCTCGGCGGTGCCGCCGGTGGCGAGCACGTCGTCGATGACCAGGACCCGGTCGCCGGGCTCCAGCGCGTCGGCGTGTATCTCGATCTCCGCGGTGCCGTACTCCAGCTCGTACGCCTGCCCCAGGGTCGCCCCGGGGAGCTTGCCCGCCTTGCGGACCGGTACGAAGCCGATCCCGGCGCGCACGGCGGCCGGGGCGGCGAGGATGAAGCCGCGCGCCTCAAGGCCGACGACCTTGTCCGCCCGGTGCCGCACGCACAGCTCGGCGAGCGCGTCGGTCAGCGCGGAGAAGGCCGCGGCGTCGGCGAGCAGCGGGGTGATGTCCTTGAACATCACGCCCGGCTGCGGGTAGTCCGGCACGTCCTGGATGCGGCTGAGCAGCAGCCCGCGCAGCTCTTCGGTGCCCGGCTCCCCGGACACGCTCGTCCCGCTCATCGGCGCTTCCCCGACGGTCGGCCGCGGCCCCGGTTGCGGGACGCGGGCTGGCTGCGCTGGCCGACGACTCCGGCCGGGGCCGCGTCCTCCAGGTCCGGTTCGTCGCCCTCGGCCGACTCGCCGTCCTTCGGCTCGCGCTCGGCCTCGGCCTTGGCGGCCGCGGCGCGCTTGGCGCGCACCCGCTTGGCCAGCGCCTTCATCTGCGGGTCGCGGCTCTTGAGGTCGGCGACCAGCGGGGTGGCGATGAAGATCGAGGAGTACGCACCGGCGGCGAGGCCGACGAACAGGGCCAGCGAGATGTCGTTGAGCATGCCCGCGCCGAGCAGACCGCCGCCGATGAACAGCAGCGCCCCGACCGGCAGCAGCGCCACGACCGTGGTGTTGATGGACCGCACCAGGGTCGAGTTGAGGCTGCGGTTGGCGATCTCCGGGTAGGTGAAGCGGGTCTGCTTGGTGATGTCCCTGGCGCCTTCCTTGAGACCGTCGAAGACCACGACGGTGTCGTAGAGGGAGTAACCGAGGATCGTCAGCAGACCGATCACGGTGCCCGGGGTGACCTCGAAGCCGACCAGCGCGTAGACACCGACGGTGATGGTGAGGTCGTGGACCAGGGCGACCAGGGCGGCCAGCGCCATCCGCCATTCGAAGGCGATGGCGAGGTAGATCACCACCAGGACCATGAAGATCGCCAGGCCTTGCCAGGCCTTGGAGGCGATCTGCTCGCCCCAGCTCGGGCCGACCAGCTGGGTGTCGATCTTGTTGGCCTTGACGTCCAGTTTCTGGGCGAGCTTCTCCTGGACCGGGACGGCCTCCTTGGTGCCCAGCTCGCTGATCTGGATCCGCAGGCCACCGCGGCCCAGCTCCTGGACGACCGCGGTGTGGCCGCCGGACGCCTTCTCCGCCACCTCCTGGGCCTGGGAGGCCGAGACCGTGGTGTTGGGAGTGGTGAAGACCGCGCCGCCGGAGAACTCGATGCCCATGTTGAGGCCGCGCACCGCCAGGCCCGCGATGGCCGTGATGGTGATCAGGATCGAGATGGCGTACCAGATCTTCCGCTTGGCGACGAAGTCGTAGCCGACCTCGCCTCGGTAGAGCCTGGCGCCGAGACTGCCGAGTCGCGACATCTCACGCCTCCTTCGTGTCGGCGGGGCCGGGGGTGGCGGGACGACGGCGGCGCAGCGGCGGTTTGGCCCCGAGGCGCTTGGGGTCCAGACCGGACCACGGGTGGCCGTTCCCGAAGAACGGGCGGCGGGCGAGGATCGTCATCAGCGGCTTGGTGAACAGGAACACCACGACGACGTCGAGCAGGGTGGTCAGCCCCAGGGTGAAGGCAAAGCCCTGCACCTTGCCGACGGTGACGATGAAGAGCACGGCGGCGGCGAGGAACGACACGAAGTCGGAGACCAGGATGGTGCGCCGGGCCCTCGGCCAGCCGCGCTCGACGGCCGGGCGCAGCGAGCGGCCCTCACGGATCTCGTCACGGATCCGCTCGAAGTAGACGATGAACGAGTCGGCGGTGATACCGATCGCCACGATCGCACCGCAGACCGCCGGAAGGTTCAGTGCGAAGCCGATACCCGGGCCCAGCAGCACCATGATCGTGTACGTCAGTATGGCGGAGGCCGCGAGGGACGCCATGGCCACCAGGGACAGACCGCGGTAGTAGACGACCAGGTAGATCACCACGAGCGCGAGACCGATGGCGCCGGCGATCAGACCGGCCTGCAGCTGCTCGCCGCCGAGGGCCGCGGAGACGGTGGTCTCGTCCGCGATGTCGAAGGACAGCGGCAGCGCACCGAAGGACAGCACGTTGGCCAGGTCCGCGGAGCTCTGCTGGGTGAAGCCGCCGGAGATGGTGGCCCGGCCGCCGGTGATGGCGCCCTGGGTGACCTCGGGGTCGGAGACGACCTCGCCGTCCAGGACGATCGCGAAGCGGTTCTGCGGGGACTGCTGCTTGGTCAGCTCGCCGGTCACCTTGGCGAACTTCTTGGCGCCCTTGTTGTTGAAGTCGAGCTGCACGATCCAGCCCGAGGCGTTCTGGCTCTCGAAGACGGACGAGGCATCGTCGACGTCGGTGCCCTCGACCTCGGAGGGGCCGAGGACGAACTTGGAGTCACCCTTCTGGCTGCACGCCAGGACGGGATCGCTCGGCTTGGTGTTGGCCGCCTTCTCGGCGACCGCGGCACGCCCCGCCCGGGTGGTGCAGTCCAGCGCCGCGAAGTCCTTGGCCAGCTTCTCCTGGCCGGAGGTGTCCGAGGGCTTGCCCGTCTCGCCGCCCTTGGGGGTCTTGGACGGGGTGGGCGTCGGCGTCTTGTCGGCCTTCAGCGCCTCGGGGACGGCACGGCCCTGGGTGGTGGCGGTGGGGCTGGGCTTGCCGCTGCTGCCCTGGTCGCCCTTGTCCGGCTTGCCCTGGGAGGCGCTGGAGGAGGGGCTGGGGGTGCTGCTGGGCGCCTTGGTCTTACCACCGGAGGTGGTGGTCATCACCGGCCGGAAGTACAGCTGGGCGGTGGTGCCCACCTGCTGCCGGGCCTGCTTCGCGTTCGTCCCCTTGGGGATGTTCACGATGATGTGCTTGGGGCCCTGCGTCTGGACCTCGGCCTCGGACACACCCAGGCCGTTGACCCGCCGCTCGATGATGCCGACGGCGGTGTTCATGTTGGCCGTGTTGATCGCGTTGGGCTTGCCCGGCTGGTTCTTGGCCTCCAGCGTGAAGCTGGTGCCGCCCGCGAGATCGATTCCCAGCCGCGGTGTGGTGTGACCGGAGATGAACATCCCCCCGATGAGCGCCACCATGGCGATCACGATCACGGCCAGCGCGCGCCCGGGCCTGCCCTGTGACCCGGGGGACCTGCGGCCCTTCTTCGGTGCTGCCACCTTGTCGTATCTCCCTGTCCAACCGCCCCGCAGCGGGTGTGCGCGGGGCGGCCACGAAGTCTTGTGGGGGTGTGCCCCCGCCGGAGCCTAGACCGTCCATGAACCACGGCGCGCCGAGCGGGGGCACGCCGTGGTTCACAGTGCAGGACTACTTCGCGTCGGCGCCGCCGTCCCGCTTTTCGCCCTCGGGCGCGTCGGCCGCGTCGGCGTCGCCCTTGCCGAGGTCGATCTTCTTGGCGTCGGCCTTCCCGGCCTCCGGCTCGGAGGCCGGCGCCTTCTCGGCGGAGGAGTCGTCGGCGCCGCCCGCGGGGGTGGTCAGCGAGGAGGCGTCGTCGGGGACGACAGGGGTGTCGGCGCTGTCGACGCCGTCGGCACCGTCCTCATCGGGGTCGATGCCGTGGACGATGTGGTTGTACTCGGCGTCGGAGAGGACGGCTCCGATCGCGTTCTTCGCGTAGATCGCGTGAACGGCGGGGGCCACCTCGAGGAGGACCGTGTCGTCGTGGACCTCCTTGACCGTCGCGTACATGCCGCCGATGGTCCGCACGCCGGTGCCCGGCTGCATGGTGTCCCGCATCTGTGCGGCCTGGCGCTGCTTGTTCTTGGCCGACCGAGTCATCAGGAACATGGCCCCGATGAGCACGATGAACGGCAGGAGAGTCACGATATTCACGGGACGGAGATCCTTCACACGACCGCTGGGGCGCGGCCTGGTCTACGGGGGTGGGTATGCCATACGGAAGAACGGACGGCATACGGACGGCATCGGCGGAGTCTAAGCGAGCCCGCGCCTATGGAACAACGCCCGGCGTGGCACCGGGGTTCCTGACCCCACCATTATTCGCTCTTCACGCCATGATGCCGGACAGTACGCGCCTTCACGCCTCGAACAGGCCGCTCTGGCCGCCCCCGGCACCGCGCTGCGGCGGGGTGAGGCCCAGATGCTCCCAGGCCGCGGGGGTCCCGATCCGGCCCCGGGGCGTACGGGCCAGCAGGCCCTCGCGCACCAGGAACGGCTCGGCGACCTCTTCCACCGTCTCACGCTCCTCCCCCACCGCGACCGCCAGGGTCGACAGGCCCACCGGGCCGCCGCCGAACAGCTTGAGCAGGGCGCTGAGCACCGCCCGGTCCAGGCGGTCAAGACCCCGGCCGTCCACGTCGTAGACCGCCAGGGCGCTCGCGGCGATCTCCCTGGTGATGAGTCCGTCCGCCTTGACCTGGGCGTAGTCGCGCACCCGGCGCAGCAGCCGGTTGGCGATACGGGGCGTGCCGCGGGAGCGCCCGGCGATCTCGGCCGCGCCCTCGGCCTCTATGGTCACCTCCAGGAGCCGGGCGGAGCGGTCGATCACGCGCTCCAGCTCGGCGGGGGCGTAGAACTCCATGTGGCCGGTGAAGCCGAAGCGGTCGCGCAGCGGGGGCGGCAGCAGTCCGGCCCGGGTGGTCGCGCCGACCAGGGTGAACGGCGGCAGCTCCAGCGGGATGGCGGTGGCCCCGGGCCCCTTGCCGACGATGACGTCGACCCGGAAGTCCTCCATCGCCATGTACAGCATCTCCTCGGCGGGCCGGGACATGCGGTGGATCTCGTCCAGGAACAGCACCTCGCCCTCGGTGAGCGAGGAGAGGATCGCGGCGAGATCGCCCGCGTGCTGGATGGCCGGGCCGGAGGTGATGCGGATGGGGGCGCCCATCTCGGCCGCGATGATCATCGAGAGGGTGGTCTTGCCGAGCCCGGGCGCGCCGGAGAGCAGCACGTGGTCGGCGGTGCCGCCGCGCTGCCGGGCCGCCTTGAGGACCAGGTCCAGCTGCTCCCGGACCCGCTCCTGGCCGACGAACTCCCCCAGGTCCTTGGGGCGGAGGGCGGCCTCGACCGCCTGGTCGTCCCCGTCGGCGTCGGCGCCCACCAGCCGGCTGCCCGCGCCGCCGGGCAGGTCGCCGGACAGGGCGTCGTCGGCGTCGGCCGGTGCGGTCTCGTCCCAGTTCACTGCGTTTCGCCTCGCGAGATCGTGTCGAGCGGTCCGGCCGGTCGCGGCATTCGCGCGCCGGCGGCCGGTCAGCGGGTGCGGTTCAGGGTCTGCAGGGCGGCCCGCAGCAGCTGCGCCACCTGCGGCGCACCGCCCTCGGCCAGGGCCGCCTCGGCCTGCGGGGTGACGGCGGCGACCGCCTCGTCGGCCTCCCGGGTGGCGTAGCCGAGGCCGACCAGGGCGGTGTGCAGCTGATCGCTCCAGCCCGCGGCCGCGGGCGGGCGGGCGGCGGGCACGGTCCTGCCGACCGGCTCGCCGAGCCGGTCCTTCAGCTCCAGCAGCAGCTTCTGCGCCCCCTTCTTGCCGATGCCGGGGACGGCGGTGAGCGCCTTCTCGTCGCCGGTGGAGACGGCGAGCCGCAGGGTGTCCGGGGCGTGCACCGCCAGCATGGCCTGGGCGAGCCGGGGGCCGACCCCGCTGGCGGTCTGGAGCAGCTCGAAGACCTGGCGCTCGTCGTCGTCCGCGAAGCCGTAGAGCGTCAGGGAGTCCTCGCGGACCACGAGCGAGGTGGCGAGCCGGGCGGGCTCGCCGACCCGCAGCCCGGACAGGGTGCCCGGGGTGCAGTGGACCGCCATCCCGACGCCGCCGATCTCGATGACGGCGGTGTCCGGGGCGAGGGCCGCGACCGGACCGGAGACGAACGCGATCATGTAATACGGCCTTCCGTGGAACGAGGGGAACGCAGGGCTCGCGGAGTGCGTGGGGCGTGCGGGGTGCTATGGGCGGCGACGGCCTGCTGCAGCCGGTTGGTCGCGGGGGCGCGCCAGATGTGGCAGATGGCGAGCGCCAGGGCGTCGGCGGCGTCGGCCGGTTTGGGCGGGGCGTCCAGCCGCAGCAGCCGGGTGACCATCGCGCCGACCTGCGCCTTCTCGGCGCGCCCGGAGCCGGTGACGGCCGCCTTGACCTCGCTGGGGGTGTGCAGCGCGACCGGCAGCCCGCGGCGCGCGGCGCAGAGCATGGCGACCGCGCTGGCCTGGGCGGTGCCCATGACGGTCCGCACATTGTGCTGGCTGAACACCCGCTCCACCGCGACGCATTCGGGCCGGTGCGCGTCCAGCCACTCCTCGATGCCGCGCTCGACGATGACGAGGCGGTCGCCGATCCCGGCGTCCGCCGGGGTCCGTATGACGCCGACGCCCAGCATCCGCAGCGGGCGGCCCGCGACCCCGTCGACCACGCCGATGCCACACCGGGTAAGCCCCGGGTCCACGCCCAGCACCCGCACCGCGCCCCTCCCCTCGTCGCCCTGATCACGCTTCGGTCATCTGTTCCTGCAGGCTAGCGGCTACCACCGACAGCACCGGCCGACAACGCCGACGGGCCGGTGGGGTGTGTCCCCGCCGACCCGCCCGCCACGCGTGTGCTGATGTGCCCTCAGGCGATCTGCCGTCAGGCGTCGACCTTGGCCATGACCTCGTCGGAGACGTCGAAGTTGGCGAAGACGTTCTGCACGTCGTCGCTGTCCTCCAGCGCGTCGATCAGCTTGAAGATCTTGCGCGCGCCGTCCTCCTCAAGCTCCACCTGCATGGTGGGCACGAAGTTGGTGTCGGCCGAGTCGTAGTCGATGCCCTCCTTCTGGAGCGCGGTGCGGACCGCGACCAGATCGGTGGCCTCGCTGAGGACCTCGAAGGACTCGCCGAGGTCGTTGACCTCCTCGGCGCCCGCGTCGAGGACCGCGGCCAGCACGTCGTCCTCGGACAGCTCGCCCTTGGGGACGATCACGACGCCCTTGCGGTTGAACAGGTACGACACCGAGCCCGGGTCGGCCATCGAGCCGCCGTTGCGGGTCATGGCCACGCGGACGTCGGAGGCGGCGCGGTTGCGGTTGTCGGTGAGGCACTCGATGAGCACCGCGACACCGTTGGGGCCGTAGCCCTCGTACATGATCGTCTCGTACTGGGCGCCGCCCGCCTCAAGACCGGCGCCGCGCTTGACCGCGCTGTCGATGTTCTTGTTCGGCACCGACTGCTTCTTGGCCTTCTGGATGGCGTCGTAGAGCGTCGGGTTGCCGTCCACGTCGGCCCCGCCCATCCGGGCCGCGACCTCGATGTTCTTGATCAGCTTCGCGAAGAGCTTGCCGCGCTTGGCATCGATCACGGCCTTCTTGTGCTTCGTCGTAGCCCATTTAGAGTGGCCGGACATCCGCCTGTCTCCTTCGCGTTACCCAATGCTGTACGAACGCCTGAGATCCTACCGGGATCGCCGCTCAGCGCGCGGCCCCCGCCCTCCCGTCGCCCACCGCCACCCTCAACGGAGCGCTACGCGCGCTGAGCCATCTCCACGAACAGGGCGTGCACCCGGTGGTCACCGGTCAGCTCCGGGTGGAACGACGTCGCGAGGACGTTGCCCTGCCGGACGGCGACCGTATGGCCCTCGTACGTCGCCAGCACCTCGGCACCGGCGCCCACCGACTCGACCCACGGCGCACGGATGAAGACGCCCTCCACCGGGCCGCCCTCGATGCCCTCGATGTCGACCGCGGCCTCGAAGGACTCGTTCTGGCGGCCGAAGGCGTTACGGCGCACGATCATGTCGATGCCGCCCAGGGTCTCCTGGTCCTCCCGGCCGTCGAGGATCTTGTCCGCGACCATGATCATACCGGCGCAGGTTCCGTACACCGGCAGGCCCGCCCGGATGCGCTCGCGCAGCGGCTCCAGCAGCCCGAAGACGACCGCGAGCTTGGACATGGTGGTGGACTCGCCGCCGGGGATCACCAGCCCGGCGACCTCGGCCAGCTCCTCGGGCCGGCGCACCGGCCGGGCCTGCGCGCCGGCCGCGGTGAGCGCGGCCAGATGCTCGCGGACGTCGCCCTGGAGGGCGAGCACGCCGATGAGGGGAGTCTCGGACGTCGTCTCGGACACGGTGCGGGGACCTCTCGGATGTCAGGGTGAACGCGTCCGGTGGACGGCCCGCGGGCGGCGCGGACCGTCCACCGGACGCGTGATGCGGGGCCTGCCGGCCCGTGATTACCAGCCGCGGTTGGCGTACCGCTCGGCCTCGGGGAGGGTGTCGCAGTTGATGCCGACCATGGCCTCGCCCAGGTCGCGGGACGCGTCCGCGATGACCTTCGGGTCGTCGTAGAAGGTGGTCGCCTTCACGATCGCCGCGGCGCGCTTCGCCGGGTCACCGGACTTGAAGATGCCCGAGCCCACGAAGACGCCCTCGGCGCCGAGCTGACGCATCAGCGCGGCGTCGGCCGGGGTGGCGACACCACCGGCGGAGAACAGCACGACCGGCAGCTTGCCGGTCTGCGCGATCTCCGCGACCAGCTCGTACGGGGCGCGCAGCTCCTTGGCCGCGGCGTACAGCTCGTGGTTGTCCAGGCCGCGCAGCCGGGCGATCTCGCCCTTGATCTGGCGCAGGTGACGGACCGCCTCGACGACGTTGCCGGTGCCGGCCTCGCCCTTGGAACGGATCATCGCCGCGCCCTCGGCGATCCGGCGCAGCGCCTCGCCCAGGTTGGTGGCACCGCACACGAACGGGGTGGTGAAGGACCACTTGTCGCTGTGGTTGACCTCGTCGGCCGGGGTCAGCACCTCGGACTCGTCGATGTAGTCGACGCCCAGGGACTGCAGCACCTGCGCCTCGACGAAGTGGCCGATCCGGGACTTGGCCATGACCGGGATGGAGACCGCGCTGATGATGCCGTCGATCATGTCCGGGTCGGACATCCGGGCCACGCCGCCGTCCTTGCGGATGTCGGCCGGAACCCGCTCCAGCGCCATGACCGCGACGGCACCGGCGTCCTCGGCGATCTTGGCTTCCTCCGGCGTGACGACGTCCATGATCACGCCGCCCTTGAGCTGCTCGGCCATGCCGCGCTTGACGCGGGCGGTGCCGGTCGCGGGAGCCGCCGGATTCTCTGCGGACGGGGACGTGCTGGCGGACGTGGTGGACACGGTTTGACCTCACTCGATAGTGAAAAGTGCGATGAACCCATCGTAGGGCCGTTCGATACCTGTTCATGACCCGGCCATCCGGCCCGGGTCATGGACGTGTGTGGTACAGGCATGAACGAAACCCGGTCCGGACGGCCCTCGGCAAGGGCCAATCGAAGGCCGGTGGCTCCGACGCCCTCAGGACATGTCCACGCCCTCAGTGGTCCGCGCGCGCCACCAGGGCCGCCGGAGGCTCGTCGTCCATCTCGAACGCCAGCGGAAACGGGGCATGGCCCGCCAGCCGGAACCAGCGCACCTTACGGTGACGGCGCAGCGCCCGCGCCGCCCGCACCGCGTCGTTGTGGAACCGCCGCGCCATCGGCACCCGGCGCACCGCCTCCGCCAGCTCTCCCAGCGCCGCCTCACCACCCGGCGCCTCCCGCACCGCCTCGACCTGCGCGGGCTCCTCGAAAACGGCCCGCAGCGCCTGGCTCAGCTCGCTCTCGGCGACCTCACGGTGCTCCTCCTCGGCCTGCCGGGCGGCGTGCGCGGCCTGATAGAGCACCATCGACGAGGCGGGGTCGAGCACTCCGGCGGTACCCAGCTCCTGGGTGACCGAGGCGCGGCGCAGCAACTGCGCGTCCAGCGCCGCCCGCGCCGCGTCCAGACGGCTGTGCAGCCGGTCCAGACGCCCCGCGGTCCAGCTCAGATAGACGGCGACGGCCACCAGCGCGATCGCGACCCAGATCAGTGTGCTCACGCCGCGCCACGCTACCGCTTACGGCCCCCTGGGCCCGACCTAGTCACGGGTCAGGCCCAGGCGGCCGAGGAGGCCCACGCGGTCGTCGGCGTCGACGGAGGACGTACCGTCCGTCACCGTCTCGTAGACCGCCAGGATGTCCGCGCCCACGGTCGACCAGTCGAAGCGCCGCACATGGCGGCTGCCCCGCTCGCGCAGCTCGGCGAGCCGGTCCGGGTCGCCGAGCAGCCGTAGCGCGGCGGCCGCCAGCGCGTCCGCGTCCTCGTTCGCGAACAGCTCACCGGCCGCTCCCCCGGCCAGGACCTGGGCGAAGGCGTCCAGGTCGCTGGCGAGGACCGGGGCGCCCGCGGACATGGCCTCGACCAGGATGATGCCGAAGCTCTCGCCGCCCGTGTTGGGCGCGATGTACGCGTCCACGCTGCGCAGGAACCGCGCCTTGTCCTCGTCGCTGACCATCCCCAGGAACTCGACCCGGTCCCGCAGATGCTCCGGGAGCCCGGCCACCGCCTCCTTCTCGTCGCCGCGCCCGGCGACCAGCAGCCGGGTCCCGGGGCGCTCGGCGAGGATCTTCGGCAGGGCGCGCATCAGCACCGGAAGCCCCTTGCGGGGCTCGTCGATGCGGCCGATGAACCCGATCGTGTCGCCCTGCCACTCCTGCTTCGGCTCGGCGTCGGCGAAGAAGCCCACGTCGACGCCGTTGGGGATGACGACGGCGTCGCCGCCCAGATGCTCGACCAGGGTCCGCCGCGCGTACTCGCTCACCGCGATCCGCGCGCTGATCTTCTCCAGGGCCGGCTGCAGGATCGGATACGCGGCGATCATGGCCCGCGAGCGGGGATTGGAGGTGTGGAAGGTGGCGACGATCGGCCCCTGCGCCGCCCAGCAGGCCAGCAGCCCGAGGGAGGGCGAGGTCGGCTCATGGATGTGGATGACCTCGAAGGCGCCGTCGTGCAGCCAGCGCCGCACCCGGGCGGCCGACAGGAAGCCGAAGTTCAGGCGCGCGACGGAGCCGTTGTACGGCACCGGGACCGCGCGCCCCGCGGAGACGACGTAGGGCGGCAGCGGCGTCTCGTCGTCCGCGGGGGCGAGGACGGAGACCTGGTGGCCGCGCCGGATGAGGTGCTCCGCCAGGTCGCGGATGTGGAACTGCACACCGCCCGGGACGTCCCAGGAGTAGGGACAGACGATCCCGATCCTCACGGCGTCTCCCTTCCGGGACCGTGGTCCAGATCGGCGAGCCACAGCCGCTGCAGCATGTGCCAGTCCTCCGGGTGTTCGGCGATCCCCGAGGCGAAGGCGTCGGCGACCTGCTGGGCCATGACGGCGGTCTGCTCCGCGCGGGTGCCGCCCTCCGGCACCTCGACGGGCGGATGGACGCGGCCCTGCATGACCGGGGACGCGTCGTACCAGAGGGTGACCGGCAGCAGCAGCGCGCCGGTCTGCGCCGCGAGCCGGGCCGGGCCCGCGGGCATCTTCGCGGACTCGCCGAAGAACGACACCTCCACCCCGGAGGCGGACAGGTCCCGGTCGGCCACCAGACAGACCAGACCGCCCGCCCGCAGCCGCCGCGCCAGCGTGCCGAACGCGGCTCCGCCCTGGTGCGGCAGCACCTCCATGCCAAGACCCTCGCGGTAGGCGACGAACCGGTCGTACAGCGACTCCGGCTTCAGCCGCTCCGCGACCGTGGTGAACGGCACCCCCAGCCTGGTGGTGACCCAGGCCCCGGCGAGGTCGTAGTTGCCCATGTGGGGCAGGGCGAGGACCACGCCGCGGCCACTGGCCAGCCCGTCGACCAGATAGTGCGCGTCCTTGATCTCGACGCCGCTCCGGATGCGCTCCGCGCTCCACGTCGGAAGCCGGAAGGACTCCATCCAGTAGCGCATGTACGAGCGCATGCCCGCCCGGGACAGCTCGGCCAGCCGCCGCGGTGAGGCTTCCGGGACGACGCGCGCGAGATTGGCCTCCAGGCGCAGCACGCCCTTGCCGCGCCGCTTCCACGCCTGATCGGCGATGCGCTGCCCGAGCGCCACGGCGACCGGCTCCGGGAGCTTCTTGACCGTGCTCCAGCCGAGCCCGTACAGCGCGTCGGTCAGGCTGTCCTTCACCGTGTCTCGCCCCCCTGGGGCACCGCGCGCTCCGCGGCGTCCGCCTCGGCGGCCTCCCGTCGCACGGTGACCACGCGCTGTACGAGCGTCACGGCACTGCCGACGGCGACGATCCACAGCGCGATCGGCAGCAGGACCTGGATGTGCGGCACACCGAACATGTGCAGGCCCGAGAGCCCGCAGGCGACCAGCGAGATCACCAGCCGCTCGGCACGCTCCACCAGCCCGTTGACGTTCACCGGCAGCCCGATGCTCTCGCCGCGCGCCTTGGTGTACGAGACCACCTGGCCGCTGGCGAGACAGAAGATCGTCACCGCACACAACACATTGTCGTCGCCCCCGCCCGCGTACCACAACGCCAGACCGCCGAAAATCGCCCCGTCGGCGACCCGGTCCAGCGTCGAGTCGAGGAACGCGCCCCAGCGGCTGGAGCGGCCCAGCTGCCGCGCCATATTGCCGTCGACCAGGTCCGAGAAGACGAAGAGCGTGATGACGACGGTGCCCCAGAAGAACTCCCCCCGGGGGTAGAAGACCAGCGCTCCCGCGATCACACCACCGGTTCCGGTGAGGGTCACCGCGTCCGGGCTGACGCCGAGACGGATGAGCAGGGCGGCGAATGGTGTGAGAACACGCGTGAAGAAAGCACGCGCGTACTTGTTCAGCATGGCCTTCCCGGTGGGTCGATGCGGGCCGGATGGCCAAGAGGCCACCGGCGGGCCCATCGTAGCCAGGCGCTACCAGGCCGCCGCGCACCTGCCGGACCGCTCCCCCGCCCCTCCCGTGTGATGCCCGGATGTGCGACGTATGGACGCACCGTGACCTCGGTGGAAAGCTCGAAGTATCGCAAGGTGTCGACCGGGAGGCGAGACACATGGGCGAGAAGACGAACACACACCCCGGGGCCGCCGGAAGGGCAGCGACGGCCGACCGGCCCAGCTCCCTGCGGAATGTGGTGCTGGTCGGCCACAGCGGGTCCGGGAAGACGACACTCGTGGAGGCCCTCGCGCTGGCCACCGGCGCGATCAACCGGGCCGGCCGGGTCGAGGACGGCGGCTGTCTCTCCGACCACGACGAGATCGAGCACCGGCAGCAGCGCTCGGTACAGCTGTCCCTGGTCCCCGTCGAATGGGGCGGGGTGAAGATCAATCTCCTCGATACCCCGGGCTACGCCGACTTCGTCGGGGAGCTGAGGGCCGGTCTGCGGGCAGCGGACGCGGCCCTCTTCGTCGTCTCGGCGGCCCAGGACGCGGTGGGCATCGCGGGCGCCACCCGCATGGTGTGGGAGGAGTGCGCGGCGGTCGGGATGCCGCGCGCCATCGTGATCACCCACCTGGAGGCGGCCCGCGCCAGCTTCGAGGAAATGACCGAGATCTGCCGCCGTACCTTCGGCGGCGACGACCCCGACGCCGTCCTGCCGCTGTACCTGCCGCTGCGCGGCGAACCGGCCCCGGACGGGCACGCCCCGGTGACCGGGCTGATCGGCCTGCTCTCCCAGCAGGTGTACGACTACTCCTCGGGGTCGCGGACCAAGACCCCGCCCACCGACGGCCAGGCCCCCCTGGTCTCGGAGGCCCGCGACCGGCTCATCGAGGGGATCATCGCCGAGAGCGAGGACGAGACCCTCATGGACCGCTATCTGGGCGGCGAGGAGATCGACGTCAAGACGCTGATCGACGACCTGGAGAAGGCAGTCGCCCGCGGCAGCTTCCACCCCGTGCTGGCCGCCGCGCCCGCCGCCGACGGCTCCCGGCAGGGCCTGGGCACCACCGAGCTGCTGGAGCTGATCACCCGCGGCTTCCCGACCCCGCTGGAGCGCGAGGCCCCCGCGGTCACCACCCCGCAGGGCGCCGCGTGCCCGGCACTGGTCTGCGACCCGGACGGCCCGCTGGCCGCCGAGGTCGTCAAGACCTCCTCCGACCCCTACGTCGGCCGGATCTCGCTGGTCCGGGTCTTCTCCGGGACGCTGCGCCCGGACGAGACGGTGCACGTCTCGGGGCACGGCCTGGAGGACCGCGGCCATGAGGACCACGACGTGGACGAGCGGGTCGGTGCCCTGTCCACGCCGTTCGGCAAACAGCAGCGCACGCTGTCCCAGGCCATCGCGGGCGATCTGGCGTGCGTCGCCAAGCTGACCCGCGCCGAGACCGGGGACACGCTTTCGGCCAAGGACCGGCCGCTGCTCATGGAGCCGTGGCAGATGCCCGACCCGCTGCTGCCCGTCGCCATCGAGGCGCACAGCAAGGCGGACGAGGACAAGCTGTCGCTGGGCCTGTCGCGGCTGGTCGCCGAGGACCCGACGATGCGGCTGGAGCAGAACCCGGACACCCACCAGGTGGTGCTGTGGTGCCTGGGCGAGGCCCATGTGGACGTCGCCCTGGAACGGCTGCGCGCCCGGTACGGCGTACAGGTGGACGCGGTGCCGTACAAGGTGGCGCTGCGCGAGACGTTCGGAAGCAAATCCAACGGGCGCGGGCGGCACGTCAAGCAGTCCGGCGGGCACGGCCAGTACGCGATCTGCGAGATCGAGGTGGAGCCGCTGCCCGGCGGCTCGGGCATCGAGTTCGTGGACAAGGTCGTCGGCGGCGCGGTGCCCCGGCAGTTCATCCCGTCCGTCGAGAAGGGGGTACGGGCCCAGGCGGCGCGTGGCGTCTCCACCGGGAACCCGCTGGTCGACGTGCGGATCACACTGCTGGACGGCAAGGCGCACTCGGTGGACTCCTCCGATGCCGCGTTCCAGACGGCGGGCGCGCTCGCGCTGCGCGAGGCGGCCGCCGACAGCTGGATCGAGTTGCTGGAGCCGGTGGTCAAGGTCGGCGTCCTGATCGCCGACGACTACGTCGGCGCCGTCATGAGCGATCTGTCCGGGCGGCGCGGCCGGGTCGTCGGCACCGAGCAGTCCGGCGGCGGCCAGACCCTGATCCAGGCGGAGGTCCCGGAGATCGAGATCGGCCGGTACGCGGTCGACCTGCGGTCGCTGTCGCACGGCACCGGGCGGTTCAGCCGCTCGTACGCCCGGCACGAGCCGATGCCCCCGCAGGTGGCCGAGCGGGTGCGCGGCGAACGGGCCGGGGCCGGGGCGTAGTTCACCGGCCGTCATGGCACCGCCCGCCCCAACTAGCGCGGGGCGGGCGGTCGTCGACGGGCACGTAGGCGGGGAAGTTATCCACAGGCTCCCACGCCCTGGCGACAGGCGGTACGCACCCCGGATACGCTGAGGTCGCAGCGCAATCGGCGTGCGGTATTGGGGGCGTTGGTGACGGACGGATTCGATTTCAGTCCCGGGGCACAGGTGCCCCTGTCCGGGTCGGCGGGCGAGACGGCGGCGACGCAGGCACTCGCCTCGGCCGCCTATCGCGACGACCCGGTGGCGAAGCTGCTGGACGCCAACTCCGAGTGGACGGTCTCGGAGGTGAAGCCGCCCAAGATCTCGCTGTTCGAGCCGAACCTCGGCGAGGCGTTCTCGCGCGCCGTGCAGCTGCGCATGCTCGGCGGTGGCCGCAACCAGGTGATCCAGTCCTTCGGCACCGAGCCACAGACGATCGTCGAGCACTGCCTGGCCGCCAACCGGATACGCAAGGTCCGCGACGCCCGCCTCACCGTCGTCATGGTGATCTTCGGGCTGCTGTTCCTCCCCGGCGCGCTGCTCTGGCTCGGCGCCTTCCAGCTGCGCCGCTCGGTGGCCGGCGCCCAGGACAAGCGGATGGGAGCGCTGGGCACCGCCCTGATGGCGGCGCTCGGCATCTTCGTCGTCATCTTCCTGATCAAGCTGCCGTTCAGCGGCTTCTGGGGCATATACCTGCGGGGCGTGGTCGTCGCCCCGGTGATCGGCTGGTACATCGCCAAGCAGATCTGCGAGCGCACCGCCAAGGAGCTGCGGGACTACTGGGGCGGGCTGGTCTCGGGCACCGGTGTGGGCGCCAAGGTCCCCGAGACGGTGCCCAACCACCCGGGCCAGACCTCCGCCGAGGTGCTCCGTAAGTCGCTGCACAAGCTCACCGCCGAGCAGTACAGCAACGTGGTCTTCTACGCCGGCCCCAAGGGCATACTCGGCATGGGCACCCGCTGGGGCAGCTGGCAGCTCGCCGAGGACCTGGTGTCGGCCGACCCCGACAAGGAGATCGATCCCTTCCGCAGCTGGGACGTCATACGGGCGATCCACGACCAGCTGCGCATGCTGGAGCGCACCCCGCTGCACACGGGCGGCTTCCCTCCGCCCCAGGTGCGCCACTGGGTGGTCTCCCCCATCGGCGAGGGCGCCAAGTCGGTCGAGCGCGGCGGCACCTCGGAGGAGGAAGGCTTCCAGATAAAGGGCGTCGATCTGCAGAAGATCTGCGACGAGCAGCAGTTCGGCTCCGGTGACCGGCACTATCTGGGCGTGCAGTTCGTGCTGTGGGACGGCCAGCTGGTGATCACATTCATGATCACGGTGACCCTGCTGCACAAGACGCTGCGGATCGAGGTCACCGGACATGCGCTGGGCCCGGTGCACCCGCTGTTCTTCGGCAAGCCCTCGGCGCCCTCGAAGACGGTCGCCAAGACCTTCCGGTTCTGGGAGACCAAGTCGGTCCCACTGCCGCTCGTGAAGCCCGCGGAGGTCGTGCGGCTCGCCGCGCGCGCCCCCTTCACCTGGTACCCGCCCGTCCTGGACCACCTCGGCGGCAAGCTCGTGCTGCCGGAGCCGTTCGGGCTGCGCCACGCCTGGGCCGACAAGCCCTGGCGGCACCGCTTCATGTCGGACGACGCACTGCGGACGGCGACCCCCGTGCTGCGGGTGGTCCACGAGGCGGCGATCGGCGTGCTCAAGCACCACGGTGTGGACACCGAGCGCTTCGGCAACCGCTCGCTGGCCCTCAGCGGCCAGGTCCAGGACGTCACCCCGAAGAAGGTCGACCTGTACGACGCGTAGGGCCCGGCGCACGACAGGGGCGTGGCCCCCGGCGGTCTGCCGGGGGCCACGCCCCTGTCGTACCCGGTGCTGCGGGAGGCGCCGCCGCTCAGCCCTTCGGCCAGGCGTCGGCGAGCAACCGGCGGGTGTCGGCCAGGAGTTGCGGCAGCACCTTGGTGCGGCCGATGACCGGCATGAAGTTGCTGTCGCCGCCCCAGCGCGGCACCACATGCTGGTGCAGATGGGCGGCGATCCCGGCCCCGGCGACGGTGCCCTGGTTGAGCCCGATGTTGAAGCCGTGCGCGCCCGAGGCGGTGCGCAGCGTGGTCATGGCGGTCTTGGTGAACTCCGCCAGCTCGATCGTTTCCTCGGCGTCCAGCTCGGTGTAGTCGGCGAGGTGCCGGAACGGGACGATCATGAGGTGGCCGCCGGTGTACGGGTACAGGTTGAGCACGGCGTAGACGCGCTCCCCCCGGGCGATGATCAAGCCGTCCTCGTCGGACTTGTCCGGGATGGAGCAGAACGGACAGCCATCGCCCGCCCCCGGGCCGGTGGGCTTGTTCTCGCCCTGGATGTACGCCATCCGGTGGGGCGTCCACAGGCGCTGGAACGCGTCCGGCGTTCCCACTCCGATCTGCTGCTCCGGCTCACTCGTCATGCGGGCCAGCATATTCGTCCCGGGCGGCGGAGTATGCGGCGAGGGGCGGCCCGGATGGACCGCCCCTCGTTACCTCCCCGCCCGAGCGGGGACCACATCACACCTGGATCCGGCGCTCCACGGCGTCGACGATCTCGGCGATCGCCTCGTCGACCGGGATTCCGTTCTTCTGCGAGCCGTCGCGGTAGCGGAAGCTGACCGCCCCGGCCGCCACGTCCTCGTCACCGGCGATGACCATGAACGGCACCTTGGACTTCTGGGCGTTCCTGATCTTCTTCTGCATCCGGTCCGAGGACGAGTCGACCTCCACTCGCAGGCCCTTCGCCCGCGCCTGGGCGGCGAACTCCTCCAGGTACGGCACATGGCCGTCGCCGATCGGGATGCCCACCGCCTGGACGGGGGCGAGCCACGCCGGGAAGGCGCCCGCGTAGTGCTCCAGCAGGACCGCGAAGAACCGCTCGATCGAGCCGAACAGCGCCCGGTGGATCATGACCGGCTGCTGGCGCGAGCCGTCCGCGGCGGTGTACTCCAGGTTGAAGCGCTCCGGCTGGTTGAAGTCGACCTGGATGGTCGACATCTGCCAGGTACGGCCGATGGCGTCCCGCGCCTGGACCGAGATCTTCGGGCCGTAGAAGGCCGCGCCGCCCGGGTCCATGACCAGCTCCAGGCCCTGCTTCTCAGCGGCCTTGCGCAGCTCCTCGGTGGCCTCCTCCCACTGCTCCGGCCCACCGATGAACTTGTCCGAGTCGTCCCGGGTGGACAGCTCCAGGTAGAAGTCGCTCAGACCGTAGTCGCGGAGCAGGTCCAGCACGAAGGTGAGCAGGTTGTCCAGCTCATCCGGCATCTGCTCCTTGGTGCAGTAGATGTGCGAGTCATCCTGGGTGAAGCCCCGGGCCCGGGTCAGGCCGTGGACGACGCCGGACTTCTCGTACCGGTAGACCGTGCCGAACTCGAACAGCCGCAGCGGCAGCTCACGGTAGGACCGCCCGCGCGCCCTGAAGATCAGGTTGTGCATCGGGCAGTTCATGGCCTTGAGGTAGTAGTCCTGGCCCTCGAACTCCATGGGCGGGAACATGCCGTCCATGTAGTGCGGGAGGTGGCCCGAGGTCTCGAAGAGCTTGGCCTTGGTGATGTGCGGGGTGTTGACGAACTCGTACCCCGACTCCTCGTGCCGCTTCCGCGAGTACTCCTCCATCTCCTTGCGGATCACGCCACCGCGCGGGTGGAAGACCGCGAGGCCCGAGCCCAGCTCGTCCGGGAAGGAGAACAGGTCCAGCTCGGCGCCCAGCTTGCGGTGGTCGCGCTTCTCGGCCTCCGCCAGGAAGTCCAGGTACGCCTTCAGCTCGTCCTTGGTCGGCCAGGCCGTGCCGTAGATCCGCTGGAGCTGCGGGTTCTTCTCGCTCCCCCGCCAGTACGCGGCGGCGCTGCGCATCAGCTTGAAGGCCGGGATGGTGCGGGTGGTCGGCAGGTGCGGACCACGGCACAGGTCCTTCCAGCACAGCTCGCCGGACTTGGCGTCGAGGTTGTCGTAGATGGTCAGCTCGCCCGCGCCGACCTCGGCGGAGGCTCCCTCGGCCGCGTCCGCGGCCGACCCCTTGAGCCCGATCAGCTCCAGCTTGTACGGCTCGGCGGCCAGCTCCTCGCGGGCGGCCTCATCGGTGACCGCACGGCGCGAGAACTTCTGGCCCCTCTTCTGGATCTCCTGCATCTTCTTCTCGATGCGCTTGAGATCGTCCGGCTGGAACGGGGTCTCGACGTCGAAGTCGTAGTAGAAGCCGTCCTTGATCGGCGGGCCGATGCCGAGCTTGGCCTCCGGGAACAGCTCCTGCACGGCCTGCGCCATCACATGCGCGGTCGAGTGCCGCAGGATGTCCAGACCGTCCTGGCTGGTGATCTCCACCGGCTCGATCTCTTCGCCGTCGGCGGGCTCGTACGCCAGGTCCTTCAGCTGCCCGCCCACGCGCGCGGCGACGATCGAGCGGTCGCCGGCGAAGAGGTCCGCCGCCGTAGTGCCCGTCGTCACCACGCGCTCTTCCCGCTCGGAATCGCGTTGGATGATCACACGGACGTCTGACACCGGTCTCTCCTGACTGAAGGATCGCTACCCGCGGCGAATGCCGCGCAGCGAGAATCGTACCGAGCCGACCGGCCCGACCGCGAAACGGTTATCCGCACCAGCCCAGCAACAGGGCTCCGCCCCGGCGCGCTCAGTCCTCGCCGCACGCCTCCTCGAAGAAGTCGAGGTTCTCGTGGAGCGACTTGAGCAGCCGGTCCCGCTCCGCGTCGTCCACCCGCACCGGGGCGACGCCACCGGCGCCGCTCAGCCGCCGGAAGCCGCCACGGCTCTCCAGCCGCCCGCTCACCCGGATCGGCAGCCCGACCAGATGGGCATGGCCCGCGATCCGGTAGTCGTCCTCGTCCAGCACGACCCGCAGCCGGGCCACATCCGCCCCCGCCAGGACCCGCAGCCGCACCGTCCCGGGGCCGCCCGGTCCGGCGCGGCCCAGGCGCACCACGGCGCCGGTGACCCGCACCGGCACGGACGGCTCGTCCCGTACGTAGCGGGCCCCGGCCTCGCGCAGCCCCGGCAGGTCGCCGGGCGTGAACTCGACGGGTTCGGGCCGGGTGGAGAACCCCGGCGGCGGACCGGCGGCCGGTGACCACTCCAGCGCCATACGAGCGCCCTCGGTGCCCTGGACGAGCGCGACGACGGCCTCGGTCAGCTCGCGGCTCACCCCCGCCGCCATGGCCGCGTCGAACGCCTCCATGCCGCCGGTGGCCCGCTGGTAGTCGACGGCGTCGCGCAGCGCGTACAGGGCGCGCAGCAGGGTGGCGGTGGTGGCCCGGCCGTCCTCGACGGGGACGAAGACGGTCAGCTGGTGGCCGCCGGCCGCGGCGCCCGCGGGGCCGGTCAGCACGCGCTCCAGGGACGCCTCGGCCGCCCGGCGGTGCCGCGCCCCGTAGTACCCGGCCCTGCCCCGGGCGGCGAGCGCCCCGGCCAGCAGGGTGGCCCGGGCGGCGGTGCGCAGCCGCTCCTGCGCGGGCCAGGCGGCGGTGCCGCCCTGCGACCCGGGCACCTCGCGCCACCAGCGGATCTCATCGCTGGGCACGGCGAGGCCGGTGAGCACCTCGCGGGCGGAGGGCGCGGCGCTGCGGGCCAGGGCGAGCAGCGCCTCGCCGAGGAGGTCGACGCTGTCGGGGAAGTCGCGGCTCTCGGGTACGAGCAGGCTGGTGCCCGGCAGCTCGCCCGGGGGCGTCCAGCGGGCGTACCGACCCCGGGCGCCGCCGCGGCGGTGCCAGCCGTGCCGCGCGAGGAGCGCGCCGAGGACGGCGGGGTCCACCTCGCCGGGGCGGGGCACGGATTCGTCGGGGCGGAGCGCAGGGCTGCGGTCGCGGTCGCGGTGCATCAGGGTCTCCCTCCCGCCCCGACCCGGGTCATGATCTCGCAGAGCGCGCGGTCGTCGAAGATCCGCGAGGTCGGGATCCGCACGGTGGTCCGGCGGCGGCCCGTCACCGGGTGGCCCGCCAGGTTGATCCAGTAGCAGCAGTGCCGCAGTGCCAGACGGTCGTGGCCGGCCCGTATCCAGTCGTCCCGTTCACGCGGCACGATCATCACCACCAGGATCTTGTGCACCGAGACCGGGCTGCGGGCGAGCTTGACCAGATGGTCGTTGTCGAGGGTGAAGCCGAAGGTCGGGCCGGGCGGATCCGGTGCCAGCTGGTACGTCGCCTTGAGCTGCACCTTGATCGTCACCTCGTCGTCCACGGCGTGGCCGGGCGCGCTGTGGCTGACGTGCCAGTCGATGCCGTGGTCCGGGAAGGGCTGCGCGAGTGAGCAGCCCGCGGCGGCCGCGACCGCGTGCAGATAGCCGACCTGCAGCGTCTCCATGCAGGCGGTGGTGGCGATGTGGCCGCGCGGGGGCGCGGTCCGCTCGGACAGCAGACCGCTCGCCGACGGGGCCGGTTCGGGCTGCGCGAGCGCCATGTGCGTGACGCCTTCCGGTCGTCGCCGGTGTCCGTACACCTGTGTTGTCTCCCCGTCAGATGCCGTGCAAACAGTGGTGGTTCGGGCACCTCCCTCCGGGTATCACCAGGTCGGGGCGGGATCCGGAGGCCATGGGGTACGTATGCACGAGGAGTTGAGGCCATGTCGTCCTGGTTCGAGGGGCCGCTCGCCGCGTTCGACACGGAGACGACCGGGATCGACGTCGAGCACGACCGGATCGTGTCGGCCGCTCTCGTCGTCCAGCGCGGCGCAGGAGTGCTGCCGGAGGTGCGGCGCTGGCTGGTGAGCCCGGGCATACCGGTGCCGCGGGCCGCGACCGAGATACACGGGCTGACCGACACACATCTGCAGCAGCACGGGCGGTGGCCCGCGCCGGTGATGGACGAGGTGGCGCGGGCGCTCGCCGAGCAGACGGCGCGGGGCACACCGGTGGTGGTGATGAACGCGCCGTTCGATCTGACGCTGCTGGACCGCGAGTTGAAGCGGCATCGCAATGCCACCCTGGCGACCTATCTGTCGCTGCGTTCGCTGTGCGTCCTCGATCCCCGGGTGCTGGACAAGCATCTGGACCGCTACCGCAAGGGGCGCCGCACGCTCACCGATCTGTGCGCGCACTACGGCGTCGAGCTGACGGGCGCGCATGACGCGGCGGCGGACGCGATGGCTTCCCTGGAGGTCGTCCGGGCGGTGGGCCGCCGCTTCTCGGCACGTCTGGAGAAGCTGACGCCCAGTGAGCTGCACGCCCGCCAGACGGTCTGGTACGCGGCGCAGGCGCGCGGCCTCCAGGCCTGGTTCGCGCTCAACGGCTCGGACGAGGTCTGCGACCCGGCCTGGCCGCTGCGGCCGGACCTTCCGGCGGCGGCGTAGCCCCGACGTGGCCCCGACGTGGCCCCGAGTGCCTATTGCCCCCGGACAACCTCTTCCGGAGGCGTAGCGAGCCTCAGCCGGAACGGGTGCCCGGCGGGGTCGGAGTAGAGGCGGACGTCGTTCGGGCCGCCGTTGTCCTTGGTGTCCAGCGGTCGCGCCCCCAGGTCGACGACCTGGCGTTCGGCGGCGTCCATGTCGTCGACCAGGAGTTCCAGGTGGGCCTGCTGGGAGTCGTCCGGCCGGGGCCAGCTCGGCGGGGCGTACCCGTGGTCGCGGAGGAAGGACATGCGCGTCCCGCCGGGGGCGACGATGTCGATCCGGTCGAGGCTGGTCACCGGCGTGATCTCGGCACCGAACACGGTGGCGTAGAACTCGGCCAGCTCTTCGGGCTCGGCGCAGTCCAGGGACAGGACGGCTGTGGTGGCGACGGCCATGGGCTCCCCTCCGATTCATCCGCGATGTGGACGCGGGTACCCATGTCCGGCGGTGACACGCCCGGAAAACGCCGGGGCCGGACCGCCTGCTGGCGGCCCGGCCCCGGAAGGGTGGGCGATACTGGGTTCGAACCAGTGACCTCTTCGGTGTGAACGAAGCGCTCTCCCGCTGAGCTAATCGCCCGGGTTGTTCTTCCGGGGTCTGCCCCGGTGGAACGACCTGAACAATACAGGCCGGGCGATGTGTGGTTCAAACCGGATTCCGGCCGGGCCGCCGGGTGAGCAGCCGGGTCCGCAGTCCCCGGCGCCCGGCGCGCATCATCAGGGCGTGGTTGGCGCGGAACAGCGGCCGCCCGAGCACCGCGAAGCGCCGCAGCAGCGGTTTACGCGCCACCACGTCCTGCTCGAACAGGGCGCGGGTGCCCGCGCCGCGCGCGGTGACCGTCCAGCGGGCCCAGCCCTCCAGGTCGCCGGAGAAGAGGATCCGCAGCGTGCCGCGGGCCGGGTCCCGGTCCGCCTCGGTGACGGTGAGGTACAGGTCGTACGGGACGAGGGAGCGGAAGCGGGCCGTGCCGGTGCGGTCGTCGACGCGCCGCACCTCACGGACCTGGCGCCACCACCGCGGGTAGCCGTCGCCGTCCGCCAGCGCCGCGAAGACGGCGGCGGGCGGCGCGTCGAGGTCCCAGTGGCTGTGGAAGCGGTAGTGGCACCAGTCCATGTCCTTCAGTGTGCGGCAGCAGGACGGAAGACGGCGGCGGCTACCCGGTCAGCTTGTCGCCGAGCAGCGCCAGGTTCTGGATGGCGGCGAGGCCGTACTGCGCGGTGGCGTTGGTGCTCACCCAGGGCGCCTCGACGCCGGGCACCAGCGCGTCCGGACCTTCGACCTTGGTCGTCTTCCAGCTGACGGAGGCGTCCGGGTAGCCGTCGCCCTCGTGGAACTCGGTGAACTTCTGCCAGGCGCGGGCGGCCAGCTTCTCGTCCTTCAGCTGTACGGCTGCGTAGGCGTCGAGCCGTGAGTGGCCCTGGATCAGGATCAGCGAGCCGAAGTCGGTACCGTAGCGGGCCTTCTGCTCGGCCTTGGTGGCGTTGAAGTAGCGGCAGTAGTCCAGCCAGGCCTCCTTGAACTTCGGCATGTCGATCAGGTCGATGACCTCGGCGCACACCTCGACCAGGCCGAAGACGGCGGACAGGTGGGAGACGCTGACCTTGGGCTTGTCGTCGATGGCGTACTTGCCGGTGTCGAGGTCGTACAGCGCGGCGCCCTGGACGAAGCCGTTGGTCTGGGCGGCGATGGTCTCCATGGTGCTGCGCAGCCGGGCCTCGGCCTTCTCGGCCTGCGGGCCGCGCCGCTCCCATTCGGTGAGCCAGGCCCCGGCCAGTCCGCTCCAGTCGGTGCCGAAGCCGATGGACAGGGCGTGCCGGTCGGGCTTGTAGTCGGGGTCGGGGCGGACCTTGCGCTGTGGGTCGAGGACGAGGAAGGACTCGTCGGAGTCGACGAGGGCGTGCATGATGTCGCCGATCCGCTCGTCGGCGGTGAGGAAGTAGAGGTAGCGGCGGTAGAGGGCGGTGGAGATGCGCTGCTGCTTGGCGCTGTCGGCGAAGTGCTGGACGCCGTGGCGGGTGCCCAGGCCGGTCCATTTGCCCAGGTGGTAGGCGTCGACCTCGCCGGTGTGCCGGGTCATGGCCTCCGCGAAGCGGTAGATGTCGGCGCGTCCGGAGCGCAGATACGCGAGCCAGAGCCACAGGTCGGGCGAGAGTTCGGAGTTGTCCCAGGCGTAGCCGCCGACGTCGTACCGCCACTGATGCCGGTCCTCGTCGTACGTGTGCATGATGTCGCCGTAGTCCCAGAACCCGTACCAGCGGCGCTGTTCGACCTGGCCCTTGTGGTAGGTGAAAAGGAAGTCGAGACGGTCCTCGATCTTCGCCTTGGCGGTGGTGGAGCGGTCGACGGGCGCGAAGAGGCCGCCGAAGACCTTGGCGCGGACCAGGTCGGCGGGTCCGGCGACGAGTTGCGGCGGGGTGCGCAGGGCGGCCGCCTGCTGGACGAGGGTGTCGGCGCCGGGGGTGGCGGCGTTGGCCCAGAAGGTCAGCTCGCTGGTGCGGGCGATGCCGTACGGGGTGCCGAACTTCGGCTCGTAGTCCTCGTACGTGATGTTGAGGCCCTCCAGCTGCTCGGCGTAGGTGTCCTGGCCCAGGCCGTCGTGGTAGAAGCGCAGGTCCATGGGCTGGGCCTCGGGCGACCAGAGCCACAGGGTGACCTCGGCCTCGTCGCCCGCCGCGCCGCGGATGTCGAGCTGGGCGGGGAACTTCTCCCAGAAGTCGCGCAGCCCGAAGGAGAGCCCGCCGCTGACCCCGCCGACATAGCCGAAGCCGGACGCCCGGCCGCCGCCGCCCGCGGCGATCCAGCCGTGGCCCGGCTTGGTGCGCTTGCGCAGGGTGAAGCCGTCGGCGGAGAGCTGGGAGAGGGTGTAGTCGCCCCAGGTGGGGATGAGGTGCAGCCGGCTGGTGACCCGCTGGTCCCAGGTGGCGGGGTCGGCCAGCTTCTCGCCCTTGAACTGGGCCTTGCGGACGCTCGCGCCGGGGTCGCGGCGCAGTCCGGTGATGCCCTTGACGGCCTCGGTGAGGAATCCCTTGTCCTCGCCCGCGATACGGATGTGGCGGTCGTACGCCTCGTCGCGCATGGGGACGGAGAAGCGGACGCCGAGGCCGCGGATGAAGTCCTTGTTCTGGTCGCCGTCGAAGGTGATGGTGTGCACCATGCGGAACGAGTCGGCGCCCGCGTAGAAGTAGAGTCGGACGCTGAAGGGGAGCCAGCTGCGGCCGCCCTTGCGGTGCTTGCCGTCGATGCGGACGACGGCGCGGACGGGGCCCTTCTGCTCGACCTTGGCGGCGCTGATCTCGCCGTCGAACCGGTCCCACTTGGCGCTGCCGTGGTCGCCGTCGTCGATGTCGCCCTGACGGAGCAGGACGAGGCGGCCGTCGCGGGCGATCTCGGTGGCGCCGCGGGTGACGGAGCGTACGAGCTTCTCGCCGTCCTTGCCGATCACGGCCTTGATCACGCCGGTGTCGACGGTGATCCTGCCGCCCTTCTCGGTGACGGTGACCTTCTTGGCGGGCGCGGCGGGCTCACCGGGGCTAAGCCGGTATGCGGTGCCGTCGCCCAGCCCCTCCCCCGCCGCGTGGGCGGTCCACTTGAGCGAGCCGTCGGGCCAGTAGGCGGTGGCCCAGGTCTGCAGGGGGACGTCCTTGCCATCGGCCGTGGTGAGCGCGAACGTCCGGTCGGCGGGGTGGGCGCCCTTGGGCCAGGGGACGCCGAAGGTGCTGCCCGCGGCGGCGCCGAGACCGCCCTCCTCCAGCCAGGTGATCTTCACGGGTTCGTCGGCGGCTTTCTCGTCGGCGGCCCGGTCGGCGGCGGCCGCCTGCGGGGCGTTCTGCGCGAGCATCCAGGAGAACGGAACGGCGGCGCCGGTGGCGGCCGCGGCCTTGAGGAGGTTGCGCCGGGGGATCGGGGGCATGTCGCTCTCACCTTTCGTACGGGGGGGCTACGGGGGCAGGTGCATGACATGGATGCCGCGTACGGGGACGGCACGCGGACCGGGCGCCGCCGGGTCAGACGCGGGCGCGGCGCTCGACCGCGACCGCGCAGGCCGCGAGGGCGCCCACCGCCGGGGCGGCCAGCGGCAGCAGCTGCCAGGCGGCGACGGTGACCACCGCCAGGCCGCCCGCCAGCAGCAGCGATCCGCCGGGGTCGGCGGCCAGGCCACGGCGTACGGCGGTGCGGGCCACCGCGGCCCAGCCGTCGCCCGGCCGCCACGCGGCGGCCGTTCGCAGCCCCAGGACGATCACCGCGAGCGTGCCCGCCACGCTCACGGCGATCAGGGCGGGCCCGCCCGGCAGGGCTCCGGTGCGGGCCACGCGCAGATCGAAGGCGAGCAGCGCGAGCGCCGCCCACCACAGCAGGGAGAACCGCCAGCCGCTGCGGGTGGCCTCCCGCACGCCGGAGACGAAGTCCCGCAGCGTGGAGCGCTCGCCGTCCAGATGGCGGCGCAGATGCGCGCATCCGGCGGCGAACGACGGGAGCAGGGTGAGGAGCGGCAGCGCGGCGAGCACCACCCAGACCCCGGTCAGCAAGCACTCGGCGAACAGCGAGAAGCGCACCAGCCGCCGCGAGGGCCGCTCGGGGGTGCGTACGGCGGTGTTCCGTACGGCGGTGTTCCGCGCCATGGCCCTCAGCCCTTCAGCCCGGAGGTCGAGGCGCCCTCGACCAGATAGCGCTGGAAGGCGAGGAAGAACAGCAGCACCGGCAGCAGGGCCACCAGCGACATGGCGACCATGCCTCCGTAGTCGGCGACGCTGTCCTGGTCGATGAAGAGCTTGAGCCCCATCGAGACCGTGTACTTGTCGGGCTCGTTGAGATACAGCAGCGGGCCGATGAAGTCGTTCCAGGACCAGATGAAGGTGAAGATCGCGCTGGTGATCAGGGCCGGGCGGCACAGCGGCAGCACGATGCTCCAGTAGATACGGAAGTGACCGCAGCCGTCCAGCCGCGCCGCCTCGTCCAGCTCGCGGGGCAGGCCCCGCATGAACTGCACCATCAGGAAGATGAAGAAGGCGTCCGCCGCCAGGTACTTGCCGAGCAGCAGCGGGACATAGGTGTTGATCAGCTCCATCTTCTGGAACAGGATGTACTGCGGAATGATCAGCACCTGGAAGGGCAGCAGCAGGGTGGAGATCATGAGCGTGAACAGCACGTTCCGCCCGGCGAACCGGATCCTGGCGAAGGCGTACGCCGCCAGCGAGCAGGAGAACAGCACCCCGATCACCGAACCGACCGCCAGGAACAGCGAATTGGTGAAGAAGCTGGAGACGGGGACGTCCGCGATGCCGTCGCCGAGCCTCCGGTAGTTCTCGGTGATCGGATCGGTGGGCAGCAGCTGAAGACTGCCGATGATCTTGTCGCCGGGCTTGAACGAACCGCCGATCACCCACACCACGGGGTAGAGGATCACGGCCAGCACGGCGAGCGCGCCCACATGCCAGGCCACCGAGCGGATCCGCGCCCGCCCCGTGCCGGTCAGGGAGTTCGAGCCCGTCAGGGAGGTCGAGGGAGTGGTCACCGGGCGTCCTCCTCGTAGTGCACCCAGCCGCGCTGGGTCTTGAACAGCACCGCGGTCACCAGGCCGATGCCGAGCATCAGCATCCAGGCCATGGCGGCGGCGTAGCCCATGCGCAGGTTCCGGAAGCCCTGCTCGTACAGGTACCAGCCGTAGACCAGCAGCGAGTCGCCCGGGCCGCCGGTGTTGGTGCCGGAGCCCGCGAGCACGACGGCCGAGGTGAAGACCTGGAAGGAGTGGATGAGTTCCAGCAGCAGGTTGAAGAAGAGCACCGGGGAGATCATCGGCAGGGTGATGGAGCGGAACCGCCGCCACGCCCCCGCGCCGTCCATCTCGGCCGCCTCGTACAGCTCGCGCGGCACCTGCTTCAGCCCGGCCAGGAAGATCACCATCGGGGCGCCGAACTGCCAGACGGTCAGGGTGATCAGCGTGGGCAGGGCCCAGTCCGGGTCCCCGATCCAGCCACCGACGTCCCAGCCGAACAGACTCATCGACTTGTCGACGATCGCGTCGTCGTTGAAGATCGCCCGCCAGACGATGCCGATGCTCACGCTCGCGCCGATGAGCGAGGGCGCGTAGAACGCCGAGCGGTAGAAGCCCTGCCCCTTGCGCGGCTTGACCAGCAGCAGCGCCACGCCGAGCGCGGCCAGCAGCTTCAGCGGGGTGCCGATGAGGACGTACTTCAGCGTCACCTCGACCGACGTCCACCACCGGTCGTCTTCGAACATCTCCTGGAAGTTCTTGAACCCGACCCACCGGGGCGAGTCGAAGAGGTTGTAGTCGGTGAACGCCAGGTAGAGCGAGACCAGCATCGGGCCGAGGGTGAGCAGCAGCATCCCGATGCACCAGGGCGTCAGGAAGAGATAGCCCGCCAGGGTCTCCCGGCGGCCGGACCGCCGCCCGGCCGCCGCGCCCGCGGCATCCGGGGCGGGGCCCTTGGCGGCCCCGGGCCGGGGCGGGGCGGCCGGGCGCTCCGCCCCCTCGGCCGCCGCGCGCGTCGTGGTTCGTGTCACGGAAGCTCTCCTCACGAGCCGAGCGCGGATTCCGCCTCGTCGAAGAACTGGTCCACGGCCTTGTCCACCGAGCTCTGGCCCACCGCGACATCGGCGTAGGTGCGCAGGAAGGCGGCCTCGGCGACATCGGTGCCGGCCGGGTGCGGAGTGATCGGCTCCAACTTGTCGGCCACGCTCTTCTCATAGGCGGCGATCTTGGCGTCGACGCCGGTGGGCTTGTACGCCTCGTTCTGGGCGGTGGTCGCCGGGATGCCGCGGTTGTAGCCCATGATCTTGCCGACCTCAGGGTCGTGCGTCATGAAGTCGATGAGCTGGGCGACTTCCTTGGGGTGCTGGGTCCGGGCGGAGCCGCTGAGCATCAGCGAGGAGAGGTACTGCGCGGTCCGCTTGCCGTCCGTGGTCGGCAGCGGCCCGAGTTCGAGCGGGGTGTCGGTCTCGTCCGCGAAGCGGACCATGAAGTTGTCCCAGGTGAACTCGGCGGCCGACAGGTTGGCGCTGATCGTCGCCTTGGGCTTGGCCTGTTCGGTCTTCTTGCCGGGCACCAGCTCACCGGCCTTGGCGTGCTGCTGCCAGGTGTTCCACCACTGCTTGAGGTCGTCCTTGGTGAAGCCGAGCTTCTTGTCCTCGGTGAAGAACGCCTTGCCGTGCTGACGCAGATACAGGTCGTACAGGTACATCACACCGGCGTTGTCGCTGGCACCGTAGAGCGTGCCGTCGGACTTGCGCACCTTCTTGGCGGCGGCGAAGAAATCGTCCCAGGTCCATCCGTCCTTGACGGTGATTCCCGCCTTCTTGAAGGCGGCCGGGTTGTAGAAGAAGCCGAAGGTATTGGCGCCGACCGGCACGCCATAGAGCTTTCCGTCGATGTCCCCGGATTTCTCCAGGCCGTTCCGGAAACCCTTCAGGTTGAGATTGCCCTCCTTGACCTGCTTGTTGAGATCGAGGAGAAGATTCTTCTCACCGTACTTGCGCAGAAAGGCGTACGAGTTCTGGAAGACGTCCGGTGCGTTGCCGCCGGCGGCCTGGGTGTTGAACTTGCTCCAGAAGTCCGCGTATTCGGCGAAGTCCGTCTTCACGATGATGTTCGGGTGCTCCTTCTCGAAGAGCCGCACCGTCTTCTTGATCATGACGGACCGGTCCTTGGCACCCCACCAGGCGTAACGGATGGTCACCTTCCCGCCGGACGAGCTGCCGCCGTCGCCGCCACAGCCGGTGGCCAGCAGCCCCAGCGCGACCACCCCCGCCGCGGCCCCCCGAAGCCCTCTCGCCCTGGCCGTCCATCCTCGAGCACTCATGACACCGCCCCTCCCGGGCAGGTCTGTCCGACTGCCCCAGAACCAAGCTTGAAACGTTTTAGGTAAGCGCTTGCCGGGCCAAGTTAGGGATCGGCGTCGCGTACGTCAACGGTTCGGACAGGATCGATGCGGAAGCGATCGCGAGCGGCGAAAACACCGAGGGCCCGGAGGCATGAAGCCTCCGGGCCCTCGGTCCGGGGTGGGCGATACTGGGTTCGAACCAGTGACCTCTTCGGTGTGAACGAAGCGCTCTCCCGCTGAGCTAATCGCCCGGGCGCACGGCCAACATTAGCGCATGCCGGACCGTGCTCATGACCATCACGGTCACTCCTTGATCTTCCAGGGCATGACCAGGCCGAACTTCCACACGTACACCGTCACGGCCACAGCGCAGATCACCACGCCGATCGAGGTCAGGATGATGTTCCGCTTGCGCACCTTCGGATCCAGGGCGCGATGGGCCGCCTCGGTGACCTTGCGCTTGGTCCAGCGCAGCACCAGCTGCGCCCAGACGAACTCGGTCGCCCAGATCGCCATCCCGCCGAAGATCACCAGCCATCCGGGGCCGGGCAGCGGCAGCATGATGACGCCCCCGACCACGACCGCGAGCCCCACGATGAAGACCCCGGCCTGCCAGCTCAGGTGCAGCGTGCGCGACCGCTTGATGAACTGCGGCGCCCGGGACCCGAAAACCGGCTCCTCCGACGCACCGTCCCCCGTCGCGACCTCGGGCGCCGGCGGCACGGCACCCGCGGGTCGCTCGTCACTCTCCGCATTCATGTGACCCAACCTACCCGATCGGCCGAAGTCACTGTAATGGCGGCACCGGCGGGCCCGTGGCTCGGCCGCTTGAGCTATCGGAAGACCCGCAAAACGGTCAGAGGGGTTTACAACGGCACCGTAGGTGGCATGTCGATTTCGCCGACGTGCGAATCCCCGAGCGCACACTGAGCGAAAGGCCCTGGCGCTTATGAACACCACGGTCAGCTGCGAGCTGCACCTGCGCCTCGTTGTGTCGAGCGAGTCCTCACTGCCTGTACCCGCGGGACTGCGGTATGACACGGCCGACCCTTACGCCGTGCACGCCACCTTCCACACCGGAGCCGAAGAGACGGTCGAATGGGTTTTCGCCCGCGACCTTCTCGCCGAGGGCCTGCACCGGCCCACCGGCACCGGCGACGTCAGAGTGTGGCCATCCCGTAGCCACGGCCAGGGCGTCGTCTGCATCGCCCTGAGCTCCCCGGAGGGGGAGGCTCTGCTCGAGGCCCCGGCGCGGGCCCTGGAGTCGTTCCTGAAGCGGACCGACGCCGCTGTGCCACCCGGCACCGAACACCGCCATTTCGACCTCGACACAGAGCTCTCCCACATCCTGGCGGAGAGCTGAGACCCGACGAGAGCTGAGCGCGACCGTCCGACTCGGGGAGACGGCGCGAGCCGGGACACGAGATTCCGGTAGTGAACATCCCGGCAGTGACATCCCGGCAGTGACATCCCGAAAATTGCAGAGGCAGGCGGCGGTGCCGCCGCCGCGGCACCGTCCGCGGCGGCGGCACCGCCGTGTCACGCTCCGGAGCGGGCGGCGCCGTGTCACGCTCCGCGTCCGGCGCCGCTAGAGTCGAGCGCATTCGAGGGGCAGTCGAGGAGCACCGCCGACCCAGCGGGCCAGGGAGCCAATCGTGCTGATCAACCACGACACCCGCTGCGCGCTCGACGCGGTCGTCGACCTGGTGAACACCGCGCCCGGGGACGGGGGCGAGGACCGCCTCCCGGACGTCGCCGCGCTGCGCCGGTTCGTCGAGCGCAACGCCGTCAGCGACATCGGCACGCTCGGCGAGCGCGACCTGGCCGCCGTACGGTCCGTACGGGCCCGGTTCGCCGAGGTCTTCGCCACGGCCGGCAGCCGCACCCGGCACACCGCCGAACTGCTCAACACCATGATCGCGGCCGCCGGGACCACTCCCCGGCTGACCGACCACGACGGCTACGACTGGCATGTGCACTACTTCGCCCCGGGAGCCTCCCTGGCCGACCATCTCGCGGCCGACGGCGGCATGGCCCTGGCGTTCCTCGTGGTGGCGGGCGAACACGAGCGGCTGCGGCGCTGTGAGGCCCCGGACTGCCGGTTCGCCTTCGTGGACCTCTCGCGCAACCGCTCCCGGCGCTACTGCGACAGCCGCACCTGCGGCAACCGCCTGCATGTCGCCGCGTATCGCGCGCGGCGCAAGGAAGCCGCGAGCTGACGTCGCACGGGCGGCAGGTCGCGTCACCATCGGTAGAGGTCATGGAGCGCGGTCCCGAAGAGCAGCATGCCTATGAAGGCGAGGAAAAGCATCAGCGGCGGCTGGGACAGGGCGAACAGGCAGCCGCGCGGCTCATCGCTCGGTGGAACAGGGGGTCTTTCGATAGGGGATTGCTCCCCGGGTGATTGCAGCATCTCGCGGGAGATCATGGCGCAGCCAGAACAGCCGCTGCGACCAGCGAGCGTTTTTTGATCGGGAGCTTGTCAGATCCCGTGCTTTTTGAGAATGGCCTCGATGTCTGAGAAATCTTCTGGACCAGAGCTGCCAGAGCTACCAGAGCTGCCGGATGCGCCAGGGCCGCTCGCGGCGCTTCCGGCCGTGGGCTTCCGCTTGCCCGCCGCCTTCGCTCCGGTGGCCCCGCGACCGGACCCCAGGGCGAGATCCGAGGACCCGGCAACCGGCGCCCCGCCCCGCTCCGCGGCGGCCGCCGCGCGCCGCTCCTCGCGGGTGCCGCCGGACCGGCGCTCGGCCGCCCGGCTCACCAGGAACAGCAGCCAGGAGAGCCCCAGCACGCCGAAGCCCGCCCATACGGTCGGGTTGAAGACCAGGCCGGCCAGCCAGTCCAGGATCCCGGTCATGGCCAGGCCCACCGGCAGCAGCGCGTAGGCCGCTATCCGGACCGCGGCCCGGAAACGCTTGCGGTACGCGGTCAGACCGGCGATGCCCAGACCGGCCGCGGACAGCGCCGCGCAGATCGTGTCGGTCAGCATCGGTTCCTCCCGCCGATGGGTTGCGCAATATGTCCATCGTGCACCCCGCCGGCCGGCAAGGGCCACAGCCGGGGCCCGGAATCAGGGTCATCTCCGGGTTCGGAGGAGCCCGTGGGGGCTGGAAGACTGGCCCCCATGAGCGACACCGATCCCGCCCGACCCGTACTCGACGTGTGGTGCGAACTCCAGTGCCCCGACTGCCGTACCGCGCTGACGGATGTGCGCGCCCTGCGCGAGCGCTTCGGCGACGCCCTGGAGATCCGGCTGCGGCACTTCCCGCTGGAGCGCCACCGGCACGCCCACGCGGCGGCGCAGGCCGCCGAGGAGGCCGTCGCGCAGGGGCGGGGCTGGCCGTACGTCGAAGCCGTGCTGGAGCGCACCGACGAGCTGGGCGCCCGGGGTGAGCTGCTGCTCGTCGACGTGGCGCGCGAACTCGGCCTGGACGCCGAGGAGATGGACACCGCGCTGATCGACGGGCGGCACATCCTGATCGTCGACGCGGACCAGGCCGAGGGCAAGGCGATGGGGGTGACCGGCACCCCGACGTATGTGATCGGCGGCGAGCGGCTGGACGGCGGGAAGAGCCAGGAGGGGCTGCGGGAGCGGATCGAGGAGATCGCGGCCCGGCTGCTGGCCGACCGCGCCTAGAGCGGCGGCCGAGCACGCCTGGAGCGATGGCTTGGAGCGCGGCCGGAGCGGCGGCTAGAGCAGCTGCTTGATGAGGTTGTACTCCACCACCGCGTAGCCCAGCGACTCGTACAGCCGCAGCGCGGGGGTGTTGCCGCCGAAGACGTGCAGGCCGAGGCTGCGTGCCCCGGCGGCCAGGCTGTCGCGCTCGGCGGCCAGCATCAGGGTGCGGCCGTGGCCGCGCCCGCGGTGCTCCTCGGCGACCTCGACGGAGTAGACGTACGCCTCACCCCGCTCCTCCGCGTCCGGCTCCCCGGCGCGCAGCGCGACCCAGAGGGTGCCCACGTCCGTGCCGCCGTGGGCGAGGACCCGCAGCACGGTGCCGGGGGTGGCGGGGCCGTGCGGCAGCAGCGTCGCGTAGTCGGTGTCCGCCTTGGCCTCGGCCTGTTCCCGGGCGAGCCCGCTGTCCAGCACGTTGCGGGCGTACCGGGCGCGCGCGTGGGCGTGCCAGGCCGGGTAGTCGGCCTCCGCCATGGCCCGTAGCGCGGCGCCCGGGGGCAACTCGGGCGGCTCGGTCAGCGGTTTGATCATTCTGCGTCCGCGCTCGCGGTAGCCGAGCGCGGCCGCCAGCCCCAGGGCGGTCGCCGCCTGGGCGGGGACGCTCACCACCAGCCGGGAGCAGTTCCAGCGGCGCAGCACCTCCTCGGCGGCGAGCGCGGCGACCGTGCCGCGGCCTCGGTGGCGGTCGGCGACATCGATGTGGAGGTGCTCGATCCGCCCGACGGACGGGCCCAGCCGGGCGTCCGTGGTGAGCCGGACGCCGCCGACGGGACGGCCGTTGACGCACACCTCGTACGAGCGCGCGCGCCCGCCGTCGTCGGTGCGCCGCTCGGGCGTGGTGGGCCGCAGGGTGGTGGTCACGATGGTGTTGTACCGGGCGCCGGGGCGCACGTCACCAGGTTTACGGCGGAAGGTTCCCGTTCCGCTTGCCCGCGTCGGTGCCCGTCACGGGTCGATGTCGGCGGCCGCCCGCTCGGTGAAGATCCGCATGGCCTTGGCGGTGACCGGTCCGGGCGTGCCGGGCACGATCCGGTCGTCGACCTGTCCTACGGCCTGTACGTCCCGGGTGGTGGAGGTCAGGAAGACCTCGTCGGCCCGCTCCAGGACATCGAACGGCAGCTCGGTCTCCCGGGCCCCCACCCACTCCAGGACGAGGGCGCGGGTGATGCCCGCGAGGCAGCCGGAGGCGAGCGGCGGGGTGTGGAGTTCGCCGTCGAGGACGACGAAGACGTTGGAGCCGGTGCCCTCGCAGAGCCCGCCGACGGTGTTCGCGAACAGGGCCTCGGTGGCGTCGCGTTCCCGGGCGCGGGCGAGCGCGACCACGTTCTCGCCGTACGAGGTGGTCTTGAGGCCGGTCAGCGCGCCGCGCTCGTTGCGGGTCCAGGGGACGGTGACCACGGAGGTGGTGTCCGCCCGGCGGTGGGTCTCGACGAGCGCGACGACGAGTGTCGGGCCCGCCGTGCCCCGGTCGGAGCCCAGCGGCGAGACCCCTCCGGTGTACGTGATCCGCAGCCGCCCCAGCGGCATGGGGTTGTCGGCGAGGACCGCCTCGCAGGCCCGCCGCACCTCGTCGAGGTCGGGTTCCGGCAGGCCCAGGCCGTGCGCGGAGCGGGCCAGCCGGTGGAGATGGCGGGTGAGCGCGAAGGCGCGGCCGTCCACCGCCTTGACCGTCTCGAAGACGCCGTCGCCGACCGTCAGCCCATGGTCGAAGACCGACACCTGAGCGCTGTCGGCTTCGCGCAGGGATCCGTCGAGCCAGATCGTCACCGCATGGTCCTTCCCGTCGGCTGTTGTATCTCCGACGCTACCGCGAGCAGTCGCGCCGCTTTGAGTTCGGTTTCGTCCCACTCGCGGTCCGGGTCGGAACCCCAGGTGATCCCGGCTCCGGTGCCGAACCGCAGCACGGCGGCGCCGGGGGACGGCCGGTCGATCCAGAAGGTCCGTATCCCCACGGCCAGCTCGCCGGTGCCGCGGTCCGCGTCCACCCAGCCGATGCCGCCGCAGTACGGGCCCCGGGGCGCGGTCTCCAGCTCCCCGATGACGCGCAGGGCGCTGGACTTGGGCGCCCCCGTCACCGACCCGGGCGGAAAGGCCGCCGCGAACAGCTCCGCCCAGCCCGCCCCCGGCGCCAGCTCGCCGCGCACCGTGGAGACGAGGTGCACCAGGCCCGGATGGGGCTCGACCACGCAGAGGCCGGGGACGGTCACCGAGCCGGTGGCACAGACCCGCCCCAGGTCGTTGCGGACCAGGTCCACGATCATCACGTTCTCGGCGTGGTCCTTCTCCAGCAGGTCCTCCGCCCGGCGGCCGGTGCCCTTGATCGGCCCGGACTCCACGGTCCGGCCGGAGCGGCGCAGAAACAGCTCGGGCGAGGCCGTGGCGACCTCCACCCCGTGTCCGGGAAGCCGCACGGTGCCCGCGTACGGGGCCGGGTTGCCGCGGGCCAGCAGGGCGGTCAGCGCGTCCACGTCCGCCGCGTACGGGTCGGGCAGCGGCGCGGAGAGCACGCGGCACAGATTGGCCTGGTAGACCTCGCCCGCCGCGATGCGGTCGCGGACGCGGCGGACACCCTCGGTGTACCCGGCCCGGTCCAGCGAGGAGGTCCAGTCGGTGGGCCGGGGCCCGCGCCAGGCGCCGGGCGCCGCTTCGGGGGCGGGTTCGGGGCGTACGTCACCGAAGCGGGCACAGACCACACGCCCCTCGAAGTCCGCGACAACAGCCCAGAAACCCTCGGTGTCGAGAGCCGAGGGATCGCTGGTCACATCGCGGAGATCGGTGGCGAGCAGGCCACCGAAGCGGGCGAGAGGGGGCGGGTCGTGCACGCTTGCGAGTCTATGGCGCCTGGTCACGGGGGTCGCGGGAGGGACCGCGGCGGGCGAGCAGGGCAGCACGCTGCGGAAACGGAATTTGAGCTGGCTCCGGAATCCGCTAGAGTTCAACACGTCGCCGGGACGCGGAAGCGCCCCGGGAAACGACACCTGCGGACGTGGCTCAGTTGGTAGAGCATCACCTTGCCAAGGTGAGGGTCGCGAGTTCGAATCTCGTCGTCCGCTCGGAGTGGGGGTTCACGCCCCCGCGTCTGGTGGAGTGGCCGAGAGGCGAGGCAACGGCCTGCAAAGCCGTCTACACGGGTTCAAATCCCGTCTCCACCTCGGACGATTAGCTCAGCGGGAGAGCGCTTCCCTGACACGGAAGAGGTCACTGGTTCAATCCCAGTATCGTCCACTCGGGGCCCTTGTGGTCCCACCCCCTGGGGCCCTCGCGGCCCCACACCCGCGCGATTAGCTCAGCGGGAGAGCGCTTCCCTGACACGGAAGAGGTCACTGGTTCAATCCCAGTATCGCGCACGCAATCCCCGGGACGATTAGCTCAGCGGGAGAGCGCTTCCCTGACACGGAAGAGGTCACTGGTTCAATCCCAGTATCGTCCACACCGATCGGCGAAGGGCCGGAGCGAGAAGCTCCGGCCCTTCGCCGTGTGTCCTGTTCGGCGTTCGGCGCGCCAACGGCGCGAGCCCGGACAGCTCCCCAGCTGTCCGGGCCTCGTGCCGTCCGCCGCACCCCCGTCCCCACGGGGCTGATGGCCGGAAGTCCCCGGCCCGGGCCGCTCTCCCGGACCTGGGGCGCTCAGCGCCCCAGCATTCCCGCCACGGACGACGCCTGTGTGACGACGGCTTCCCAGCCGCCGAACGCGATGCTCAGCAGGACGGCCAACGGCAGCACCATGGCCGCCGCGACCAGGGGATGGCGAGTGCCGGCCTGCGGGCTGCCGAACGCGTCAAGGGCGCGACGCCTGCGTGCCCTGACGACCGTACGTCCCACCGTGTCCGCCATCGTCCTTCCTCCGTCGCATCTGCAGCGGCGAGCGTCTGACCTCGGGGGACGAGTGCTGCGCCCGCCGCTTGACCTCAACATTAGGCGCGCGGCCCGGTCCGCGGCGTCATGCCCTCGTACCGCTTGCCGGGCCTCCCGGAGGATGACGCCGGGCCGGGCCCCGTACTCCCCTGGGTGGAGAAATCGGTCCGGGACTTGGGGTCTTCCCCGAGGGGTCCGCCGGAGCGGATCCTTCCGGGGTCCCTCCAGGGGTGGACCGGCCGGTGGGCGGCCGCTACTCACGATCCCCGTCCGCGCCCCGCGGCACCGGCTGCTCCACCAGCGCCAGGACCCGGTTCGCCATGAAGCGGGCCGTCCGCACCACGGACCCGTTTCGGGTGACTTCGCTCACTTCCACCACCCCGCGCCGCACCGCCGTCTCGACCCGCCGCCCCGCCCTCCCGGCCACCACTTCGTACGTCCGCGTCGTGTCGCCCGCGTCCACCACTATCTCCACACGATCACCCTTCACGGCCTCAATCCCCCTTCTGAGACGGTCTTTTGAGATCACGCACGCGCAGACCGGAGCACGGATTGCCACGATTCCGGCCCACTTCTCCAGGATCCCAGGCACCACTGACAATCCATAGGCCGACGCATGCGCGGCCTCTCAGCGCGCGGGGCCGTCAATCCGTAAGCTGTGCACGTCAGACGGACGGCAGTGGACCGGCAGCAGACGGCAGCGGATGGGGCTCCCCACCAAGGGGTAAGGGAAGGGCTCCCCACCGGAGGTAGGGGACGGACATGGCGATGATGCGGCTCCGGCGCGAGGACCCGCGTGTCGTCGGCTCCTTCCGGCTTCACCGGCGGCTCGGCGCGGGCGGTATGGGGGTCGTCTACCTCGGGTCCGACCGGCGCGGGCAGCGGGTGGCGCTGAAGGTCATCCGGCCGGATCTGGCGGAGGACCGGGAGTTCCGGTCGCGATTCGCCCGCGAGGTGTCCGCCGCGCGGCGGATCCGCGGCGGCTGTACGGCGCGGCTGGTGGCCGCGGACCTGGAGGCCGACCGGCCCTGGTTCGCCACCCAGTACGTGCCCGGCCCCTCCCTGCACGACAAGGTCAACGAGGAGGGCCCGCTGCCGGCCGCGCACGTCGCGTCCATCGGGTCCGCGCTGGCCGAGGGGCTGTTGGCGGTGCACGAGGCGGGGGTCGTCCACCGCGACCTCAAGCCGTCCAACATCCTGCTCTCCCCCAAGGGCCCCCGCATCATCGACTTCGGCATCGCCTGGGCCACCGGCGCCAGCACGCTGACCCACGTCGGTACGGCCGTCGGCTCCCCCGGCTTCCTCGCGCCCGAGCAGGTGCGCGGCGCGGCCGTCACCCCGGCGACCGACGTCTTCGCGCTCGGCGCCACGCTCGCGTACGCCTCCACGGCGGATTCGCCGTTCGGGCACGGGAGTTCCGAGGTGATGCTGTACCGCGTCGTGCACGAGGAGCCACAGCTGCTCGGGGTGCCGGACGCGCTGGCCCCCCTGCTGCACGCGTGCCTCGCGAAGGACCCGGAGGACCGGCCGACGACGCTGCAGCTGTCGCTGCGGCTCAAGGAGATCGCGGCGCGGGAGGCCCATGGGCACGGGGCGCCCCCTGGGCACGGACCGTCCCATGGACACGGGCCGTCCCATGGACATGCCCCGGACGGGCGTCCTGTGGGGCGGCGGGCCGACGCGTACGCGGACCAGCACACGGAGCGCCGGCCGGGACCGGGGACGCCGCCCCGGGGCACGCCCTCTCGGGGTACGCCCTCCCGGGGTACGCCGCCCCGGGGCGCGGCGGCGCCGCGGGCGTCGTCGCCGCGGTCCGCGCCGCCCGGTGCGGGGGCGGCGCGTACGACGGGGCGCAACACCCCGGCGCGGCCGCCCGCGCCGCGCCGCGGCACCACCCAGCGCCCTGCGGCCCGTACGAACGGCCGCCGGCCCGGCGGCCCGGATCGGGTCCGGCTGCTGCGACAGCGGCTGACGGTCTTCGTGGTGGTGACGCTGCTGGTTGCGCTGGGCATCGCGGCGGCCCAGGGCTGCCAGGGTCCGCCGCACGGCCTGGGCATCCCGACGGCGCCGACGGCGCCGGGGGCACCGGAGGCAGGCCCGGAGGCCGGGCTCTGACCTGGGTTGGGTTGGGTTGGGTTGATGGTGCGGGTGCGTGGTGGGTGCGCGGTCGCTGGGGTGATGGGTGCCGGGTGCGGCGCCTCCGGGGCAGGGCCCTGGACCGTATATTTACGGCGCCGCTGACGCAGAGCGTGGGGTGAACGTCGAGCGATCGGCGCCACAAATACACGTCAGCGTCCAGGACCCCACCCCTGCGACCCCGCCCCCTCCCGCCTCGTCGGCGACCACCAGCCCGGTGGCCCCGGGCCCGCCACCGGCTCCGGTACTACCCGGCGACGGGCGCCGGGCGGGGGTGGGAGCGACCCCGCCCCCTCCCGCCTCGTCGGCGACCACCGCCCCGGTGGCCCCGGACCCGCGTCCGGCTCCGGTACTGCCCGGCGGCGGGCCCCGGGCAGGGTGGGAGCGACCCCGCCCCCTCCCGCCTCGTCGGCGACCACCGCCCCGGTGGCCCCGGACCCGCGTCCGGCTCCGGTACTGCCCGGCGGCGGGCCCCGGGCAGGGTGGGAGCGACCCCGCCCCCTCCCGCCTCGTCGGCGACCACCGCCCCGGTGACCCGGGGGCCCGCGTCCGGCTCCGGTACGCCCGACGACGGGCGCCGGCCAGGGGGTGGGAGCGACCCCACCCCCGCGGCGAGCGACGGCCACCGGCCCGGTGGCCCCGGCTCCGGTACCGCCCGAGGGCGGGGGTGGGGGCGGTCCCGCCCCTCCTGCCGGGCGATACCCGGGGACCGGGCGGAGTCCCGGCGGGGGTGTGAGGGCGGGCCCCCGCTGTCCTAGAGGGTGGGGCGGCCCGTTGTCACGGCGTAGAAGGCCACCGCCGCCGCCGCGCCCACGTTGAGGGAGTCGACGCCGTGGGCCATGGGGATGCGGACCCATTCGTCGGCGGCCATGAGGGCCTGGGTGGAGAGGCCGTCGCCTTCGGCGCCCAGCATGAGGGCGACGCGGTCGAGGCGGTGGGGAGCGGCGTCGTCGAGGGAGGTCGCCTTCGCGTCGGGGGTGAGGGCGAGGATCTTGAAGCCCGCGTGCCGGACCGCCTCCAGCCCGCGCGGCCAGGTGTCCAGGCGGGCGTACGGGACGGAGAAGACGGCGCCCATGGAGACCTTCACGGAGCGTCGGTAGAGGGGGTCGGCGCAGTCCGGGGAGAGGAGGACGGCGTCCATGCCGAGGGCGGCGGCGCTGCGGAAGATGGCGCCGATGTTGGTGTGGTCGTTGACGGATTCCATGATCACGACGCGTCGGGCGCCGGCGAGGAGTTCGTCGGCCTCTGGCAGCGGTTTGCGCTGCATGGAGGCGAGGGCGCCGCGGTGGACGTGGTAGCCCGTTACGCGTTCGGCCAGTTCGGGGCTGACGGCGTAGACGGGGGCGGGAACGTCCTCGATGACGTCGCGCATGACGTCGACCCACTTGGACGACAGCAGCATCGAGCGCATCTCGTATCCGGCGAGGCGGGCCCGCCGGATCACCTTCTCGCCCTCGGCGATGAACAAACCTTCGGCGGGCTCGCGCTTGCGCCGTAGCTCCACATCGGTCAGACCCGTGTAGTCGCGCAGCCGCGGGTCGTCGGGATCATCGACGGTGATGAGATCAGCCACTTGAGTGATACTGCCTTGTCCTGGATGCCGTGCCAATGCGGCGACGTGAGGAAGTTACCGGTGGTTACGCCCGGCGTGAGCCGACGGAGACGACGTCGCCGATGACCACGACGGCCGGAGGCCGTATGCCCTCGGCGGCGACCGTGTCCGCCACGGTGGCCAGGGTGGCGTCCACGCGGCGCTGGGCGGCGGTGGTGCCTTCCTGGATGACGGCTACGGGGGTGTCCGCGTCCCGGCCGTGGCTGATGAGGGCGGCGGCGATGGCGCCGATCTTCTCGACGGCCATGAGGAGGACGAGCGTGCCGCGCAGGCTGGCGAGCGCGGACCAGTCGACGAGGGAGCTGGGGTCGTCGGGGGCGACATGGCCGCTGACCACGGTGAACTCGTGGGCGACCCCGCGGTGGGTGACCGGGATTCCGGCGGCGGCGGGGACGCTGATGGAGCTGGAGATGCCGGGGACGACGGTGCAGGGGATCCCGGCCTCGGCGAGCGCCTCGGCCTCCTCCATGCCGCGGCCGAAGACGAACGGGTCGCCGCCCTTGAGCCGGACGACGGACTTGCCCGCCTTGGCGTGTTCGATCAGCGCGTTGTTGATCGCTTCCTGGGCCATGAAGCGGCCGTACGGGATCTTCGCGGCGTCGATGACCTCGACGTGCGGCGGGAGTTCGTCGAGGAGGTCGCGGGGGCCGAGCCGGTCGGCCACCACGACGTCGGCCTCGGCGAGGAGACGGCGGCCGCGGACGGTGATCAGGTCCGGGTCGCCTGGGCCGCCGCCGACCAGGGCGACGTGCGGGCCGCGGGTGCGGTGGCGGGGGGCGGCGAGGGTGCCGTCGCGCAGGCCCTCGACCACGGCGTCGCGTACGGCGGCGGAGCGGCGCGGGTCCTGCCCGGTGAGCACGGCGACGGTGACGCCCTCGCTGCGCCCGGTGGCCGGGGTCCAGGCGGAGGCGGCCTCGGCGTCGTCGCTGCGTACGCACCACACCCGGCGCGCTTCGGCCTCGGCGGAGGCGGCGGCGTTGGCGTCCGGGTCGTCGGTGGTGATCAGCGCGTACCAGGCGCCCTCGAAGTCGCCGTCCTGGTAGCGGCGGCGCTCCCAGCGCACCTCCCCCGCCTCGGCCATGGCCTCGACGGAGGGCGTCGCGGAGGGCGAGATCAGCAGGATGTCCGCGCCCGCGGCGATCAGCGCGGGCAGCCGTCGCTGGGCGACCTGGCCCGCCCCGAGGACGACGACGCGCCGCCCCGTGAGGCGCAGTCCGACGGGGTATGCGAAGTTCTCGGACATGGCGGTGCGGCTCTCCTCGTGCAGAATGCCTGCCGCTGCGGCGCTGGAGCGGCTGATCAACAGGTGGGGCGTGGCCCCCGCCGACACCTTACGTGGCGGGGGCGCACGTCAGTTCTTCTCCGTGACTCCCGCGGAGTCGAACGTGGCCACCTCGTGCATCGCCCGCGCGGCGCTCTGCACCACGGGGAGGGCGAGCAGGGCGCCCGTACCCTCGCCGAGGCGCAGGTCCAGGTCGACCAGGGGGCGCAGGCCCAGCTTGTTGAGGGCCGCCACATGGCCCGGCTCGGCGCTGCGGTGGCCCGCGATGCACGCCGCCAGCACCTCGGGGGCGATGGCGCGGGCGACCAGGGCGGCGGCGCCCGCGCTGACCCCGTCCAGGATGACGGGGGTACGCAGGGAGGCGCCGCCCAGCAGCAGCCCGGCCATGGCGGCGTGCTCCAGGCCGCCGAAGGCGCAGAGGACGCCGATGGGGTCGGCGGGATCGGGCTGGTGCAGCTCCAGACCGCGCCGTACGACGTCGATCTTGCGCGCGTGCATCTCGTCGTTGATGCCGGTGCCGCGGCCGGTCACCTCGGCCGGGTCGGCGCCGGTGTAGACGGAGACCAGGGCGGCCGAGGTGGTGGTGTTGGCGATGCCCATCTCGCCGGTGAGCAGGGCCTTGTTCCCGGCGGCGACCAGGTCGCGGGCGGTCTCGATGCCCACTTCGAGGGCGCGCAGCACCTCTTCGCGGGTGAGGGCGGGACCGGTGGTGAAGTCGCCGGTCCCGGCGCGGACCTTGCGCGGCAGCAGCCCGGGGGTGGACGGCAGTTCGCTCGTCACGCCCACGTCCACGACGCACACCTCGGCGCCGACCTGGCTCGCGAAGGCGTTGCAGACCGCGCCGCCGCCCAGGAAGTTGGCGACCATCTGCGCGGTGACCTCCTGCGGCCACGCGGTGACGCCCTGGGCGTGCACCCCGTGGTCACCCGCGAAGATCGCGACCGCGGCGGGCTCCGGAATCGGCGGCGGGCACTGCCGGGACAGTCCGCTGAGCTGCGCGGAGATGATCTCCAGCATGCCGAGCGCCCCGGACGGCTTGGTCATCCGCTTCTGCCGCTCCCACGCCTCGCCGAGCGCCTTGGCGTCCAGCGGGCGGATGCCCTGGAGGGTTTCGGTCAGCAGGCTGTGCGGGTCCTCGCCGGGCAGCGCGCGCCGCCCGTACGACTCCTCGTGGACGACCCACGACAGCGGGCGGCGCTTGGACCACCCGGCCCGCAGCAGCTCCGGCTCCTCCGGGAACTCGTCCACGTACCCGAGGCACAGGTACGCCACGGCCTCCAGGTGATCCGGCAGCCCGAGCGTACGGACCATCTCGCGCTCGTCGAAGAAGCTGACCCAGCCGACGCCGAGCCCTTCGGCGCGGGCGGCGAGCCACAGGTTCTCCACGGCGAGCGCCGACGAGTACGGCGCCATCTGCGGCTGGGTGTGCCGCCCGAGGGTGTGGCGGCCGCCGCGGGTCGGGTCGGCGGTGACGACGATGTTGATCGGCGTCTCGAGGATCGCCTCGATCTTCATTTTCTTGAACTGCTTGGCCCGGCCCTTGGGGAGGGACTTGGCGTACGCGTCGCGCTGGCGCACCGCCAACTCGTGCATGGTGCGCCGGGTCTCCTCGGAACGGATGACGACGAAGTCCCACGGCTGGGACTGCCCCACGCTGGGCGCGGTGTGCGCGGCCTCCAGCACGCGCAGCAGCACCTCGTGCGGGATGGGGTCGGGCCGGAAGCCGTTACGGATGTCCCGGCGCTCGCGCATCACGCGGTGGACGGCGGCGCGCTCGGCGTCGTCGTATCCCGCGTCGGCGCGGGGGCCGAAGGAGATGGCGGCGGGTTCGAGGTCCTCGGACTCCGGGTCGTCGGAGTTCTGGTCGGTGGCGTCGGCCTGTTCGGCCTCTTCGTCGGCCTTCGGCTGAGCGGCTTCGTCGTCGGGGGCCGATTCGGTGGCTTCGTCCTGAGCCTCCGCCGCGTCGTCGGACGGTTCGTCCTCGCGCGCGGTGGCCTCGGCGTCGGGGATCTCCCCGGCGGCGGCCGCCGCGTCATCCGCCTCGGGCGCCTGCGCCTCGGCGGCGGCCTCATGGTCAGGGGCCGCCTCGGCAGGTGTCTCGCCCTCGGGGGCTCCCGCAGCCTCAGCTCCGGCAGCGTCAGGGGCGGTGGGCTCACCCTCCGGCCCGACGCCACCGGCGGCCACCGCAGCCTCGGCCTCGGGGGCGCCCTCTTCGGCGGGGGCTTCTGCCGCAGGGGCCTCAGCGGGGTCGGACTCGGCAGGCGCGGCCTGCGCGTCGGCCTCTGCCGCAGGAACCTCGCCGGCGGCAGCCGGGTCCGCCGGGGCCTGCGCCTCGGCGTCAGTCTCCGGCCCCGAAGCCTCACCGGGGACAGCGTCCTCGGCCGGGCTCTCTGCCACGGATGCCTCGGCAGGGGCAGCTTCGGCGGGCGCCTGCGCATCGGCATCCGGCACCGGAGCCTCACCCGGGGCAGCCGCGTCGGCCGGGGCCTGTGCGTCAGCCTCCGGCGCCGGGGCCTGGCCCTCGGCGGCAGCCGGTTCGGCGGCGTCCGGAGCTTCCGCCACGGACGGCTCGACGGGGGCCGGCTCGCCAGACGCCTGAGCGTCGGCCTCCGCCGCAGGAACCTCACCGGCGGCAGCCGGATCGGCCGAAGCCTGCGCCTCGGCAGGCGCCATCTCGGCGTCAGCCTCACCGGGGACAGCGACCTCGGCCGGGGCCTCCCCCGCGGATGGCTCGGCGGGGGTCGGTTCGGCGGGCGCCTGCGCATCGGCATCCGGCACCGGAGCCTCACCCGGGGCAGCCGCGTCGGCCGGGGCCTGTACGTCAGCCTCCGGCGCCGGGGCCTGACCCTCGGCGGCAGCCGGATCGACGGCGTCCGGAGCCTCCGCCACGGACGGCTCGACAGGGGCGGGCCCGCCAGGCGCCTGAGCGTCGGCCTCCGCCGCCGGGGCCTCGTCCGGGGCAGCCGGGTCAGCCGGAGCCTGCGCCTCGGCGTCAGCCTCCGGCCCCGAAGCCTCACCGAGGACAGCGGCCTCGGCCGGGCTCTCTGCCACGGATGCCTCGGCAGGGGCAGCTTCGGCGGGTGCCTGCGCATCGGCATCCGACACCGGAGCCTGGTCCTCGGCGGCAGCCGGTTCGGCGGCGTCCGGAGCCTCCGCCACGGACGGCTCCACGGGGGCGGGCTCGGCGGGCGACTGCGCGTCGGCCTCCGGGGCAGACGCGTCGGCCGGAGCCTGCGCATCGGCGGGCGCCGCCTGAGCGTCAGCCTCCGGAACCGCAGCCTCACCGGCGACAGCCGGATCGGCCGGGGCCTGCGCATCAGCGTCGGCCTCCGGCGCCGGAGCCTCGCCCGGGACGGCGGCTTCGGCCGCAGACGGCTCGGCGGGCACCTGCGCGTCGCCCTCAGGAACTGGAGCGTTACCGGGGGCAGTCGCATCGGCCGGGGCGTGCGCCTCGGCGGGGACAGCTTGGTCAGCCGGAGCTTCCGTCACGGGCGCCTCGGCGGGGGCCTGTGTGGGCGCGGCCTGCGCGTCAGCCTCCGGCGCCGGAGCCTCGCCCGGGGCGGACGGGTCGGCGGTCGTGGGGTACTCCTCCGCGTCGGCGACTATCGCGTGGCCCGGGTCGACCGCGACCGGTTCGGCGTCCTCGTGGGGGATCTGGGCCGGGATGACGGCATGGGGGCCCGCGTGGAGCTGGTCCGGGGTGATACCCGGCTGGATCTGGGCCGGGATGTCGACGACCGGGTGCCCGGGCTCCATGGTGGGCGCCCCGCCCTGGGGCGGGATGGTCGCGGCCGGGTCGGCATAGCCGGGGTCGGCGTACCCCAGGTCCATCGCCGTCGGCTGCGCACCCTCAGGCGGCATCGGCGCCTCCGGCGCCTCCGGCTGGTCGCCCAGACCGACCGTTTCTGCTGGTGCGGGCATGGGCGGGGGCGGCTGGGGGTCCCAGGCGTCGCCGGGCGGCGGGGCGTCGCCGATCTGCGGGATGTCGGCGAACTGCGGGCCCGGGAGCGGGCCGGGGCCCTCGGGCTGGGGCTGGGTGGTGAAGTACTGCGGCCCGGCGGCGTACTCGGGGGCGCTGGCGTAGTCGACGCCACCGGTGTACTCGGGCTCGGGCGGGGGCGCCGCCTGGGGCTGCTGGACGGGCGGGGCGGTGCTCCGGCCGGCGGCCGGGCCGCGGTCGGCGAGGGAGCGGACCACGCCGCCGGAGGTGTCGGGCACGGGCGGGCCCATGTGCAGGGGGCGGCGGGGAGGCGTGGCGGGGGCCGCGGGCGCGGCGGGGGCTTGGGGCGGCTGCGGTGCGGGCTGTTCCGGCGCCGGGTGGGCGACCGGACCGGCCGGGGGTTCGGCCACCGGCTGCGGCTCGGGCATCTGGGCGTCGGCGTAGGCGGCCATGCCGGGGTCCAGCACTCCGCCCTCGTACAGCCCTTGGCCCTGCTGCTGCGGGTACGGCGGCTGCATCGCGGCCTGCATCTGCTGCTCGTACTGCAGCTGCTGGTCGTACTGCGCCTGCTGGTCGTACTGCAGTTGCTGCTCGTACTGGGCCTGCTGGTCGTACTGCGCCTGCTGCTCGCTCCAGGCGCCCTGAGCGCCCGGCATCAGCAGCAGGTCGTCCTCCTCGCCGCCGGTTTCGGGGCCGTCGAGGAAGGTGTAACCGGCGTCGGCAGGCGGGGCGTGGACATCCGCCGGGTGCGGTTGTCCGAGTCGTCCGCCTGCGTTCTCCGGCAGTCCCTCTCCCGGGACCTGGCCGGTGTCGGTCATGCGTACCCCTCGCCCATCGCTAGTGCTCCTTCCAACCGCCTACCGCCGGGAGCAAGCCCCGTGAGCAAGAACGAGCGTGCGCCGTGCGCGGCACGTAGCACGCCCGAGGCTTGCCCACCGCGGCCCGGTAAGAAAGAGTCACATTCCGGCCTTTGGCCGATAAAGCGCCTAACACCGGGCAGCGGTACAGGCAGTACAACGATCCGCCAGCCTACCCCGCGCGACGCTTCCGGAAGGTCACCGGGGCGAAGCTCGGGGCGAACGTCACAGGGACAAAATCACTGGTGCGGGCGGTGTCCGCAGAGGAGAAAGGCCACCGCGCGTTCGCGTTCGGCCCACACCCGGGTGTCCAACTCGACTGATTGCAGCAGGAGACACTCGACCCCGTAGCCGCCGTCCTCCAGGGCGGCGCCGATGGCCTCCGCCTCGTCACGGGTGGCGGCGTGGGTGACGATGCGCTCGGGGCGGCGCGCGGCGCACGCGGCGACGACGGGTGCGCCCCCGCCGCCGATGCGGACGACGTCCGGCTCGGGCAGGTCCTCGAGAACGTCGGGCGCGGTGCCGTGGACGACCTGGAGCTGGACGCCGAAGCGGCGGGCGAGGGTGTCGACGCGTTCGCAGGCGTCCGGGTCGCGGTCGACGGCGATGACGGCGGCGCCGAACCCGGCGGTCTCGACGGCGGCGGCGCCGCTGCCCGCGCCGATGTCCCAGACCAGGTCGCCGACGCGGGGACCGAGGCGGGCGAGTTGGAAGGAGCGCAGCTGCTGCGACTCGTTCTCGCCGAGCACGGTCGCGTACGCGGGGGCGGGCAGCGCCCAGCCGCGTACGGAGCCGGGGTAGCCCGGGTCGCGGCCGGCGATCCAGCCGCCGCTCTGCAGTGCGCCGCGGGCGGCGCCGGTGGGTGCGCCGCTGCGGACGGCGGCGGCGCCGGAGCCGCCGATGACGATGACGACGTTGGGGTCGCGCCAGGTGTGGTCGGCGGCCTTGTCGGAGGTCAGCACGGTGACCTGCTCGCGTTCGGTGCCCAGGGCCTCGCAGATGACGAAGGTGCGGTGCACCGGGCCGAGGAGCAGGGCGAGTTCGGCGGGACCGGCGCCCGGTGAGGTGAGGACGGCGACCTTGGTGTGGGCGCGGCAGACGTTGACGGCGCGCCGCAGGTCGCGGCTGTGGGCGACGACGACCTGGGCGTCGTCCCAGGGCATCCCGGCCCGGGCGAAGGCGGCGGCGACGGAGGAGACGGCGGGCACGACCTCGACCTCCAGGCCGTGCTCGGGGGCGCGCAGGGCGCGTACGACGCCGAAGAAGCCGGGGTCGCCGTCGGCCAGGACCACGGCCGAGCCGCGGTGCTGGGCGATGCGGCGGGCGGCGAGGTCCACGCTGCCGAGCCGGATGCGTTCGGCGCCGGGCGGGACTTCGGGCAGCGCCAGGTGGTGGGCGGCCCCGGCCACGAGGGTGGCCGCGCCGAGGGCGGACCGGGCCACGTCCATGAGCGGGGAGCCGTCCCAACCGATCACCGTGACGCGGTCGGCCATCGTCGTCTGTCTCCCCAATGTGTCGCAGGTCGGTCGCGGGTTGGTGCGCGCGGTCGCGGTGCGTGGTGCACGCGGGCGGTGCCACGGATCGCCTGCCCCCGGGGGGCGTGCCGCGGCGGCCGTGGCGGGTGCGCCGCGGTGCGCGTGCCGTGGACGCGCGTATCGCGGCTGTGGACGGGCCGGCCCGCAGGTGCTCAGCCCGGAGAGATTACCCCGCCTGGTCCGGACCGCCGGACCGGGGGCTGGGGCGGAGGTGGCGCGCCGGGGGCGCTCGGGAGGCGCGGCGCGCCGGGGTTCAGCACGAATAAGCGCCGGTCAGCGCCGGTCGACTCCGGCGGTGTACTCGGAGTACGTGGGGAAGATGTTGAAGGCGTCGTTCCCGGCCGTACGGTCGGGCGCGCCCTCCAGATCCTCGGGGAGCAGGCTCCAGACGATGAGGTCGGTGCGCAGATCGGTCCAGCCGCCGTCCTCCATCTGGGTGCGGGCTATGCAGGCGTTGCGGAGCACTCCCTCGCTGATGCAGCCGACCTTCTGGGCGACCTGCTGACCGGCGGTGTTGCCCGCGGCGGTCCGCAGCTCCAGCCGTTCGAACCTCTGGTCGTGGAACAGCCAGCGGGCGACGGCCAGCACCGACTCCACGGCGTAGCCCTCGCCGCGCGCCCAGGGGGCGGTGATATAGCTGATCTCGGTGCCCAGGACCTTCCAGTCGGTGTTGCGCAGATGGATGATTCCGACGAGCCGCTGGGTGAGGAATTCGGCGACCGCGAAGACGATTCCGCGGCCCGTGGTGCGTTCGGCGGGGGCGAGCCGCATCGCCTGGTCGCGTGCGTCGCGGTGGGTGTACGGGTGGGGAGCCCGGCTCCAGGTGATGACGAGTTCGTCGTTCATCATGTCCGTGAGCGCGGGCAGGTCCGCTTCCTCGAACGGGCGCAGCACCAGCCGTTCCGTGCTGATGGAGATGTCCGGGAAAGTGGATGTCATGCGCCGCTCCGTAACCGGGTCGTTTCAAAGTCGTGGCGAAGAGCCCAGCATGCAGCATCGCTGCGGCGAAATGCAGCACGGGGTGCGGAAACGGAAGGCCCCGCATCCGATTGTCGCCCGGATGCGGAGCCTTGCGTGTTCGGTCGGTCGTTTTTCGGAATGGCAGGTGTCAGAACGACGCGAGTACGGATCCGTCGTACTTGTCCTTGATGAACTTCTTCACCTGCGGAGAGGTGAGGAGCTTGGCGAGCTTCTTGACCCGCGGGTCGTCCTCGTTGCCCTTCTTCACGGCGAGGAAGTTGCCGTAGGGGCTGTTGTCCGGGGACTCCAGGATCAGCGCCTCCTTGGCGGGCTTGAGGTGGGCCTGGATGGCGTAATTGCCGTTGATGACGGCGGCGTCCACGTCGTCCAGGGACCTCGGCAGCTGCGGCGCCTCCAGCTCCTTGAACTTCAGGTCCTTGGGATTGTCGGCGATGTCCTTGGGGGTGGCCTCGGTGCCGGCGCCCTTCTTGAGCTTGATGACGCCGTGGGCGTCCAGCAGCTGGAGCGCCCGGGCCTCGTTCACCGCGTCGTTGGGAACGGCGACGGTGGCGCCCTTCTTGAGGTCGTCGGCCTTCTTCACCTTGTGTGAGTAGAGGCCGAGCGGCTCCAGGTGCACGGTGACGACGGGCACGATGTCGGTGCCGCGCTTCTTGTTGTAGTCGTCGAGGAACGGCTTGTTCTGGAAGTAGTTGGCGTCCACCGAGCCGTCCTGGGTGGCGGGGTTCAGCGAGTTGTAGTCGGTGAACTCCTTGATCTCCAGCTTGAGCCCCGCCTTCTTGGCCAGGTGGCCCTTGACGTAGTTGAGTATCTCGGCGTGCGGGACGGGGTTCGCGCCGACGAGCAGCGGGCCGTCCTTGTCGGCCTTCCCCGAGCTGGGCGGGGCGCAGGCGGACGCACCGGCGGCGAGCGCGGCGGCGGCGAGCAGGGTGGTGGCGGTCTTGAGGACGTTACGCACGAAAAGTGCCTTTCCGGTGTCGAGGTGTCAGGAAGTCTTGGTCAGCTGGGCGGGTTCGCCCGGCTCGGCGGTTCCGGCCGTGTCGGCCGCATCGGCCGTGTCGGCGGCCTGGGTACCGGCGCTCCGGGTACGGGAGCGCAGCAGCACCAGCCGGGGCGCGGCCGAGCCGGGGCTGCGGTGCGAGAGCGCGCGGGCCGCGATGTCACCGGCGAACTGGATGACGGAGATCACCACCGCGAGGATGGCCACGGTGACCCACATCAGCTGGGTCTCGAACCGCTGGTAGCCGTAGCGGACGGCGAGGTCGCCCAGGCCGCCCGCGCCGACCGTGCCGGCCATCGCCGAGTAGCCGATGAGCGCGACGATCGTGGTGGTGGCGCTGGAGATCAGCGACGGAAGCGACTCGGGCAGCAGGACCTTGCGTACGACGGTCCAGGTGGAGCCGCCCATCGCCTGCACGGCCTCCACCAGCCCGCCGTCGACCTCGCGCACCGAGGTCTCCACGAGCCGGGCGTAGAAGGGGATGGCGCCGATCGCCAGCGGCACGATCGCGGCGGCGGGGCCGATGGTGGTGCCCACGATCGCGCGGGTGAAGGAGATCAGCGCGACCATGAGGATGATGAACGGCATCGAGCGCGCGATGTTGACCACCTGGCCGACGACCTTGTTCACGACCACGTTCGGCAGCACGCCGCCCCGGTCGGTGAGGACCAGCAGCACGCCGAGCGGCAGCCCGCCGACGATCGCGATGGCCGCCGACCAGCCGACCATCCAGAGCGTCTCCAGACATGCCTGCTGCAACAGGGGCTGCATCTCGGACCAGGTCACTTGGCGCCCTCCTTGAGCACGGCGGTCTTCTTGGCGTCCGTGGCGTCCGTGGTGCCAGCGGCGGTGGCGGCGGCCTGCGTCCCGGCCGCCTCGTACGCCACGTCCGCCACGTCGACCTGGAGGCCCTGCTCCCGCAGGAAGCCGATCGGCACGACGTTCTCCTCGAAGGGGCCGGGCAGCTCGATGCGCATCCGGCCGACCTGGTTGCCGCCGACGGTGTCCATCGCGGCGCCGAGGATCGAGATGTCGATGTTGTACGTACGGGACAGCTGGGAGATCACCGGCTTGGCCGCGGCCTCCCCCTGGAACGTCACGTCCACGACCGTGCGGTCCGCGCCCGAGGGCACCCCGCCGACCGGGAACAGCTCCTGGGCCAGCTGCGAGCCGGGGGTGGCCAGCAGCTCGCCGACGCTGCCGGACTCCACGATCCGCCCGCCGCTCATCAGCGCGGCCGAGTCGCAGATCGTCTTGACGACGTCCATCTCGTGCGTGATCAGCAGCACCGTCAGGCCCAGCTGCCGGTTGAGGTCGCGCAGCAGCTGGAGGATCGAGCGGGTGGTCTCGGGGTCGAGCGCGGAGGTCGCCTCGTCGGACAGCAGCACCTTCGGGTCGCCCGCGAGCGCGCGGGCGATGCCGACGCGCTGCTTCTGGCCGCCGGAGAGCTGCGCGGGGTACGCCTTGGCCTTGTCGGCGAGGCCGACCAGGTCCAGCAGCTCCAGGGCCTTGCGGGTGCGCTCCTTGCCGGAGACGCCGAGGATCTCCAGCGGCAGCTCGACGTTGTCGCGCACCGTGCGCGAGGAGAGCAGGTTGAAGTGCTGGAAGACCATGCCGATCCGGCTGCGCGCCTGGCGCAGCGCGGAGCCCGCGCGCTGTCCCCGTCCGGCGAGCGCGGTGAGGTCCTGACCGGCCACGGTGACCGTGCCGGAGGTGGGGCGCTCCAGGAGGTTGACGCAGCGGATGAGGGTGGACTTCCCGGCGCCGCTCTGGCCGACGACGCCGTACACCTCACCCTCGCGGACATGCAGATCGACGCCGTCGAGGGCGGTGACCTCGCGGCCTCGTGAGCGGTAGACCTTCGTCAGGTCCGTAGTGGTGATCACAGGGTTTCCGTCACTGTTGAGTGCAGGCGGTTGTGCCGCCGGGCACGGTTCCATTCCTTACGGAAGCGGCGTGGGCGGGCCGAGGGCGTGCGCGCGCGGGTGTGGGCGCGGGCGCGGCTCGGGGCCGGTGACGCGGGGCGGGCCGGGTCCGCGCGCGGGCGGCGCGGGCATGGCTCAGCGGGTCTCGCTTCGGGGCGCGAGGCTCAGGCGGGGGCCCTCAGCGGTCACACATTCGACACCGACAACGAGCACCGGGCGTCGTCATCGCCTCGGTCGCAGGGGTGCGGCAGCTCGTCGTGGTCATGGCCGCCAGTAAACCAGAGACCCTGACGGGCCCATCAAGCGTGTCCGCATGGCGGACGTCGATGACCAGTCCGTGGACAGTGGGCTCGTCCGGGGTCCGGCGGCCTCCTCTTACTCTCCCCCTGCTCCCCTCTACTCCCCCGCTCTACTCCCCCGCTCTACTCCCCCGCGACGATCTCCACTCCCCCGTCGACGACCCACGCCGACACGGCCGACAGGTCCTCCACCACGATGTCGGCCTCCAGCTCCGCCCGGCTGGTCGTCGTGGTCAACGCCACGGTCCGCATCCCGGCGGCCCGGGCGGCGGCGAGCCCGGCCGGGGCGTCCTCGAAGACCACACAGCGGGCCGGGTCGGCGCCCAGCTTCCCGGCGGCCAGCAGGAAGGGTTCGGGGTCCGGCTTGCCCCGGGTGATGTCGTCCGCGGTGATCAGCAGCCCAGGGCGTATCCCGGCCTCGGCGAGGCGGGCCTCGGCCAGCGTGCGGCCCGCGGAGGTCACCACCGCCCAGCGCTCCGCGGGCAGCCCGGCCAGCAGGTCGAGGGTGCCGGGCAGCAGCCGTACCCCGCCGGGGACGTCCTCGACCTCCAGCTCGTCGATGCGGCGGCGGGCCTCCGCGACGCGGTCGGCGGGGAGCAGATCGCCGATGATGTCGGCCGCCGGGCGGCCGTGCAGCTCGACCCGGGCGAACTCCTCCGTCACGCCGTACTCCGCGGCCCAGCGGGTCCAGCAGCGGACCACGGACTCCATGGAGGAGACGAGGGTTCCGTCGTTGTCGAACAGCAGCGCGTCAGCGGTGATCTTCATGGGGCGCAGCGTACGGGGCCGATCGCAACGCGGTCATTCGGGCCGATTACAGTCGTCCCATGCTTGTCACCCCCTGTGTGCGGGACCGCACCGCGCGGAGGCTCCGTTTGCTCCGTTGGCGGAGGTTCCGTTGATCGACCCGCTGACCGCCGTGCTCGGTGCGACCGCCCTCGCGCTCGCCGCGTGGTGCGGTTTCGCCGCCTACCGCGACCAGCCCACCAAGGACTGGCACTTCATCGGCATGGCCGTGGTGTCCCTGCTGGCGATCGTCCAGCTGGTCATCGGGATCGTGCGGCTGGCGCGGGGCGAAGACCCCGAGCAGGGCGTGGCGATCTTCATCGCGTATCTGGTCGGTTCGGCGCTCGCCGTGCCGATCGCGGCGTTCATGTCGCTGGCGGAGCGGACCCGCTGGGGTTCGGCCACGGTCGCCGCGGCGGCCGTGGTGCTGGCGGTGCTGGAGGTACGGCTGTACGACATCTGGGGAGGCGTGGGTGGCTGAGTCGGCACGTACGGGGATTGGGCAGGGGCCCGGGCGGCTGCTGGTGATGCTCTACGGGGTGTTCACGGTGGCCGCGGCGTCGCGCTCGCTCTACCAGCTGATCGCCCAGTTCGACGAGGCGCCGCTCGCGTACGTCCTCTCGGCGGTCTCCGCCGTGGTGTACGCCTTCATCACGGTCTCGCTGGTGCGGGGTGGGGAGGGGGCGCGCAAGGCGGCGCTGGTGTGCTGCGGGGCGGAGCTGGCCGGTGTGCTGACGGTGGGCACCTGGACCTTGGCCGACCCCTCGGCCTTTCCCGACCAGACGGTGTGGTCGGACTACGGGATGGGGTACCTGTTCATCCCGATCTTCCTGCCGGTGACGGGTCTGCTGTGGCTGCGGCGTGCGCGCCGGGGCGCCTAGTCCCCACCCCGCCCCTTCCCGAACCGGGGCTCCGCCCCGGACCTCCTTGGTGGTGGGGGCTCCGCCTCCACACCCCCGCCGGGGCTCCGCCCCTGGACCCCGCTCCTCAAACGCCGGAGAGGCTGGGTTTTCGCCCGGAGGGGCTGGATTGGACCGGTTGTGGGCCAACGAAACGCCACGGGCGGAGCCCCACCCCGCACAGGGTGGGGCTCCGCCGCGCCGCAGGCGTTACGCGCTGGCCGCGAAGGCCGACATGGAGGCGTCCTTCTCCAGGGTGACCAGGCTCAGGCGGCGGTTGACCTCTTCGGTGCCGACCTGCGCGTAGCCGTACTTCCGGTACAGACGGAGGTTGCCGTCGCTGCGGTGACCGGTGAGCAGCCGGTACCGCTTGGCGGCCCGCTCCTCCGTCAGCCGGGCCTCGATCGCCGCGAGCAGGCGCCCGCCGAGCCCGTGCCGCTGCATCCGCGGATGGACGATGAGCTTGCCGATGGCGGCCGTGCCCTTGTCGTCGACGGCGCCCCGGACCGAGCCGACGACCTCCTCGCCGAGCCGGGCCACCAGCACACAGCCCTCGCCCAGTTCGGCGCGCAGGTCGTCGAGCGTCTGCGTCAGCGGCTCGATGGAGTAGTCCCCGTAGAGCTCGGCCTCACCCTGATAACACAGGTACTGCAGCTTGAGGATCTGCTCGGCGTCGTCCGCGGTCGCCGCGGAGATGGTCACGCTCATGCCCATGTGCGCATGCCTCCCCTTTTCTTCGGTCCACCGGCCGCCTGAGGGTAGGAGCGACCGGGGTTCATTGCCTGGAAAGGAGACGTCACATGGTTGTGGCCGCCTCCCGGGCGCCGATTGTCTAACGCTCCTTTCCCCACGGTTCAGGAGCCGCAACCTCCGCCGTGAGCATTCTGCGCAGGCAACCCAGACATCGGGAACGTACCGGGCCGAGACTGCCTTGTGAGATACCCAACTCGACCGCGATCTCGCGATATGTCAGGTCCGACCGGGACAGCATCGCCCCGAGCAGCCTCGGGCAGCGGCCGGGCAGCCGGCGCACCGCGGCGCGCAGCACCCGCCCGGTCTCGGCGGTGAGCACGGCGTGCTCGGCGGGGCGGGGCTCGGGGCCGCTCGGCGGACCGTCGCCGACCGGGTCGTACGGGACCTCGCGGCGCGCCCGGCGCCGGGCGCCGCGCACCTCGGCCCGGACCGCGTGGCGCAGCCAGCGCGCGGGCTGGGGCGGCGGGCCGCTGTCCCGGGTGCGCTCCAGCAGCCGCAGCCAGACGGCCTGCTCCAGCTCGGCGGGCTCGACGCCCGCTCCGTACGCTCCGTACGCCTCGGCCGCCGCCTCGGCGGCGAGCAGCGGACGCAGTTGCTCCACAAGCTCCATGCCGGGCGGGACGTGACGCGCTCGGCGGGTGGTTGCCGGGCCGCGGGTCTCTCACCCGTCCGGGGAAACGGCGGGCCGCGCCTTGACGCCCAAGGCGCGGCCCACCACGTCCCTACTGCTTGCGGAAGTCCGCCGCGGCGAGGAGGGCGGTGTCCGGGTTGTCGGAGAAGATCCCGTCGATGCCGGTGCCGAAGTACGCCTTGAAGGCGCCGAAGGCGTCCCCGTACGCGTTGGGGTCGCTGCCCCGGCGGAAGTCGGCGGGCAGGAAGGTGTTCTCGTTGCGCATGGTGTACGGGTGCAGGACGAGCCCGGCCGCGTGCGCGTCCTTGACCACGCTGGTCGGGGTGCCGAGCTTGCCGTCGGCCGTGCGCGGGATGATCACCGACAGGTCGGGGCCGATGCCCTGGGCGTAGCTCGCGATCCACTTCAGGCCCTCGGGCTTGACGAGGTCCGCGACCGTCCGCGGGTCGTTCGCCTCGACGAAGTCCCAGGGGCGGCTGTTGATGGTGGACAGCAGCACGACCGCCGGGGTGGCGACCAGCTTGCGCAGCCGCTGGATGCTGCTCGGCTCGAAGGACTGGAGGAAGAGCGCCGCGTCCTTCTTGTGGCGTCCGTACTTACGGAGCAGCTTCGCGACCCGCTCCTCCAGGCCGAGGCCGATCCCCCGGAAGTAGGTGGGGTGCTTGGTCTCGACGTACAGCCAGACCCGGCGGCCCCGCTTGCGGCCCTCGCGCTCGGCCCACTGCAGCACCTCCTCGAAGGTGGGCACCTCCCAGCGGCCGTCGTAGAGCGTGTTGCGCTGGCGGTTGCCCGGGATGCGCTCCTTGGCGCGCAGCGTCTTCAGCTCGGCCAGCGTGAAGTCCTCGGTGAACCAGCCGGTCAGCTTGGTGCCGTCGACCGTCTTGGTGGTCTTGCGGTCGGCGAACTCCGGGTGGGCGGAGACATCGGTGGTGGCCGTGATGTCGTTCTCGTGACGGCACACCAGATGCCCGTCCTTGGTGGGGACGAGGTCCTGCTCGACGATGTCCGCGCCCATGTCCAGCGCGAGCTGGTACGAGCCGAGCGTGTGCTCGGGGCGGTAGCCGGAGGCGCCGCGGTGGCCGATGACCGTCGGCACCGGCAGCCCGCGCACGGGCCCGCTCGCCGTCGCGGTGCCCGTCTCGGCGGCGGTGGCCGTCCCCGCGCCGCCCAGGGCCACCGCTCCCGCACCGAGGGCCGCGGCCCCCAGAAGGGCGCGCCGCCCGGGCTGTTGCTCGCGCTGTTCGCGCTCCATGAGCACTCCTCGCTCTGGTGTCCAGCACCGTCAATTCCTGTCAGAGAACGGGCTGATGGTAGGGGGGTGTGCCTTATCGGCGGGAGACCTGCGGCGAAACGCGTGGGAAACGGGTGTCAACACTGCGTATCAGGTGGGTGAACCCGGTGTGCGCCGTGACATGACCGGCGAGTATCGTCCTCATCGGCGCTTCTGTGCGGTACCGGGTTGACGGACCGTAGGCGAGGCGCCCCCGACCTTGACCCCGACCGGAGGGCCCGTTGTCCCGTTTCGTGTTCCTGAAGGCAGTACTCGGTCCGCTGATGCGCCTGATGTTCCGTCCACGGGTCGAGGGCGCGGAGCGCATTCCCGGCTCCGGTCCGGTGATCCTCGCCGGGAACCACCTCACCTTCATCGACTCGGTGATCCTGCCGCTCGTCTGCGACCGCCAGGTCTTCTTCATCGGCAAGGACGAGTACGTGACCGGCAAGGGCCTCAAGGGCCGGCTCATGGCCTGGTTCTTCACCGGCGTCGGCATGATCCCGGTCGACCGGGACGGCGGGCACGGCGGCGTCGCCGCGCTGATGACCGGCCGCCGGGTGCTGGAGGAGGGCAAGGTCTTCGGCATCTACCCCGAGGGCACCCGCTCCCCCGACGGCCGCCTCTACCGCGGCCGCACCGGCATCGCCCGGCTCGCCCTGATGACCGGCGCGCAGGTGGTGCCGTTCGCGATGATCGGCACCGACCGGCTCCAGCCAGGCGGCAAGGGCCTGCCGCGGCCGGGCCGGGTGGCGGTGCGGTTCGGCGAGCCGCTGGAGTTCACCCGCTACGAGGGCATGGACCGCGACCGGTATGTGCTGCGGGCGGTGACCGACGAGGTCATGAGCGAGGTCATGCGGCTGTCCGGCCAGGAGTACGTGGACATCTACGCCACGAAGGCGAAGGCCGCGGAGACGAAGACCGCGGCCTGATGCTTCCCGCCGCCGCTGACGGGCCCGCGACCGGGCCGATACGGGCGGACGCCGACACCGAAGTGTCAGCATCCGCCCTTCTTCGTACGGTTCCGGTCACTGTCCTGTCACCGTCGGTAGGACGCCCCGCCGCACTGGTCTCGCGCCCGGGACGGCCACTACCGTGCCGCGGGTGACGACATTGACCGTGCCTTCCCCCGACTTCGTATCCCTCCGGGGTCGTCGGTTCGCCCTCACCGACTTCGGCGGCCCGGGAACCCCGGTCCTCGCCCTGCACGGGCACTTCGGCCGCGGCCGGATGTACGCGCCGCTGGCCGCCGCCCTGGCCCCCGCGTACCGGGTGATCGCCCTGGACCAGCGGGGACACGGGCTGACCGGGGGCGGCGGGCCGTTCACCCTGGACGAGTACGTCGCCGACGCCGCCGCCCTGCTGGACGAGCTGCGCCCCGGCCCGGTGCCGGTCGTCGCCCACTCCACGGGCGCGGTCGCCGCGTACGCCCTCGCCGCGCGCCACCCCGATCTGGTGAGCGCCCTCGTCATCGAGGACATCGGCGCCGTGACGGACCGTCCGGTGGTCGCCCACCCCGTACTCGACGTCACCGGCTGGCCGACCTGGGCCGCCGACCGGGATACCCTGCGCGACCAGATCGAGTCCCGCGGCATCCCGGACGCCTCGTACTTCCTCGACAGCGCCGAGCGGGACCGGGCGACGGGTGGATGGCGACTGCTGTTCGAACCGGCCCACATGATGGCCTCCCAGGAGGCGATGCGGGGCGACTTCTGGTCCGAGTGGCTCGGATCGGCCTGCCCGGCCCTGCTGATGCACGGCGAGCACAGCCCCCTGCTGCCGCCCGGCCACGCCCGCGAGATGGCGCGGCGGCGGCCGCGCACCACGCTGCGGGAGTTCGCGGGCTGCGGGCACTGGATCCACGACGACGCGCCGAAGGAGTACGCGTGGGCGGTGGGGCGGTTTCTGGGGTCGGTGGGCGCGGACGCGTAGCGCGCGTACGTAGCCGGTGCGCTGGGCTTTTCCCCCGGCCCCGCCCCTTCCCGAAAAAAACTTTGGCGGCGATGTCGAGAACCCGAGATCGGCTCCGTCCCCGGGGTGAACGCGACCACAATGGGTCGCATCAGCACCGAGGAGAGACACCATGGCCAAGTACCTGCTGCTCAAGCACTACCGTGGCGCTCCGGCTCCGGCCAACAACGTGCCCATGGACCAGTGGAAGCCGGAGGAGATCTCCGCCCACATGAAGTACATGCAGGACTTCGCGGCCCGGCTGGAAGGGACCGGCGAGTTCGTCGACGGTCAGGCGCTCGCCCCCGAGGGGACGTGGGTCCGGTACGACGGTGAGGGGCGCCCGCCGGTCACCGACGGTCCGTTCGCCGAGACCAAGGACCTCATCGCGGGCTGGATGGTGATCGACGTCGACAGCTACGAGCGCGCCGTCGAGCTGGCCGGGGAGCTGTCGGCCGCCCCCGGGGCGGGCGGGGAGCCGATCCACGAATGGCTCGAACTGCGCCCGTTCCTGACCGCGCCGCCCACCATCACGGAGTGACCTCATCGATGGACGAGACCCTGCTGAGGAGCCTCACGCCGAGCGTGCTCGGAATCCTCGGCCGCCGCGGAGCCGACTTCGCGGCGGCCGAGGACGCCGTCCAGGACGCACTCATCGAGGCGGTCCGCGTCTGGCCCACCGAGCCCCCGCGCGACCCGAAGGGGTGGCTGGTCACCGTGGCCTGGCGCCGGTTCCTCGACGCGACCCGGGCGGACGCCGCCCGCCGCCGGCGCGAGGACCTGCACGACGAGGAACCGGCCCCCGGCCCCACCCCCACCGCCGACGACACCCTCCAGCTCTACTTCCTGTGCGCCCACCCGTCGCTGACGCCGTCGTCGGCGGTCGCGCTCACCCTGCGCGCCGTCGGCGGGCTCACCACCCGCCAGATCGCCCAGGCCTACCTGGTGCCCGAGGCGACCATGGCGCAGCGCATCAGCCGCGCCAAGCGCACCGTGTCCCGCGTACGGTTCGACCAGCCCGGCGATGTCGCCACCGTGCTGCGCGTCCTCTACCTGGTCTTCAACGAGGGCTACTCCGGCGACGTCGACCTCGCCGCCGAGGCCATCCGCCTCACCCGGCAGCTGGCGGCCGCGTACGACCACCCCGAGGTGGCGGGGCTGCTCGCCCTCATGCTGCTCCACCACGCCCGCCGCGCCTCCCGGACCGCGCCCGACGGCAGCCTGATCCCCCTCGCCGAGCAGGACCGTGCCCGCTGGGACACCAAGTCGATCGCCGAGGGCGTCGCCGTCCTCCAGAGGGCCCTCGCCCGCGACCGGCTGGGCGAATTCCAGGCCCAGGCCGCCATCGCGGCCCTCCACGCCGACGCGCCGACCGCCGAGGAGACCGACTGGGTGCAGATCGTCGAGTGGTACGACGAGCTGGCGCGCCTGACCGACAGCCCGGTCGTCCGGCTCAACCGCGCGGTGGCCGTCGGCGAGGCCGACGGCCCGCGCGCCGGACTGGCGGCGCTGGCCGCCCTGGACGACTCCCTGCCCCGCCACACCGCCGCGTCCGCGTACCTCCACGAACGCGACGGCGACCTGCCGACAGCGGCCCGCCTCTACGCCGAGGCCGCCCAAAAGGCCCCCAACGCCGCCGAACGCGACTACCTCACCCGCCAGGCCGCCCGCCTCAACACCCGCCGGAACGAATAGGCGGGGGGCTGCACCTTCCATGCCTCCGGCGTTTGAGGAGCGGTGGGGGTGGGGGCGGAGCCCCGGCGGGGGTATGGGGGCGGAGCCCCCGCACCGGGGCCTGGGGCGGAGCCCCGGCTGGGGTCCGGGGGCGGAGCCCCGGCTGGGGTCCGAGGGCGGAGCCCCGGCTGGGGTCCGAGGGCGGAGCCCCAACGTGGGCGTGGCGACGGAGCCCCGACGGATCTGGGACGGAGCCCCAG
>NZ_JBIBJI010000006.1:3040-363392 GCF_042958345.1 Streptomyces sp. NPDC007983 | reverse complement strand
AGCCTGGGCCCGAGGGCGGAACCCCGGCGGGGGTTCGGGGCGGAACCCCCGCACCGGGGCCTGGGAGCGGAGCCCCCAGGTGGGGGCCGGGGGCTCGCCCCCGGTTTCGGGAACGGGCGGGGTGGGGGAAGAAAGCCCGGTCAGGGCCCAGGGGCGGACCCCCAACGTGGGCGTGGCGACGGAGCCCCGACGGATCTGGGACGGAGCCCCAGCCTGGGCCCGAGGGCGGAACCCCGGCGGGGGTTCGGGGCGGAACCCCCGCACCGGGGCCTGGGAGCGGAGCCCCCAGGTGGGGGCCGGGGGCTTGCCCCCGGTTTCGGGGAGGGGCGGGGTGGGGGAAGAAGGCCCGGTCAGGTCCAGGGGAGGGACGAGCGCCGGCGCCAGTACGCTTCCGGGCGCTCCGCCACGTCCTCCAACGGCTCCGGGAGACGGAGCGCCGCCGCGGTCAGGTTCGAGCGCAGTTGGGCCTCCGTCGCCGCGCCCGACAGGGCCACCGTCACCCACGGGCGCCGCAGGACCGCGGCCAGCGCGAGGGCGTCCGGCGTCGCGCCCAACGCCTCGGCGGCACGGCGCAGCGAGGACGGGACCCCATCGGGGGCGGCCAGGCGGCCGTTGGCCAGGGCCTCCTTGACGATCACGGTCCGGCCCGCCGCGTGGGCCTCCTCCAGCGCGGGCCCGGCCGACGGCTCCAGCAGGTTGTACGTGCTCTGGACCGTACGGAAGAGCGGAAGCCCGTCGGCCTCGACCTCCAGCGCGGCGCGGATCGCGTCGCCCTGCGCGGGCCCGCTCGTCGAAATGCCGACCGTGACGCCCTCCGCCGCTAGCCGGGCCAGCCGGGCGTGGAGGGCAGGGTCGGTGAGGGCGGGGCTGTCGGGGGTCACGGAGTGGATCTGGTAGAGGTCCAGGTGGTCGCCCAGCAGCGCACGGCTCTCCTCGCGCTGACGCTCGTACGTGGCGACGGAGTGGTCCTTGACCTCATGCGTCTCGGCGTCCATGCGCCAGTCCGCCACGTACGTGTAGCCCCACTTGCTGCCGACCACCACGTCCCGCGCCACGTCCGGCCGGGCGCGCAGCCAGTCGGCGAGGAATTCCTCGGCCCGCCCGTAGGAGCGGGCCGCGTCCAGATAGCGCACTCCCTGCGCGTACGCGGCGTCCAGCAGCTCGTGCGAACGGCGCCGCATCGCCTCGACGGTGCGCTCGGCGGGGAGGTCCCGGTCCCGGCCGAGGTTGATGTAGCCGGGGCGGCCGACCGCCGCCAGGCCGAGCCCGATGCGGGACACCGGCGTGGCGGCGGCAGCCTCGGCAAGACGAGGAAGGCCGGTGGACATCAGCGCTTCGCGTCCGCCCACGCGCGCTGCGCGGCGAGGTCCGTCTTGACCTCGGCCAGCTGCGCGGCCACGGCCGACGGGGCCGTACCGCCGCGCCCGCTGCGCGAGGCCAGCGCGCCCGGTACGTTCAGCACGCCGCGCACCTCGGGCGTCAGATGCGGGGAGATCTTCGCGAACTGCTCGTCGGTCAGCTGGTCCAGCTCGATCCCGGTCCGCTCGCACTCCTTGACGCACGCGCCGGCGACCTCGTGCGCCACCCGGAACGGCACGCCCTGCCGGACCAGCCACTCGGCGATGTCGGTGGCCAGCGAGAACCCGGCGGGGGCCAGCTCCTCCATCCGCTCCCGGTGGACGGTCAGCGTCGCCATCATGCCGGTGAAGGCGGGGAGCAGGACCTCCAGCTGGTCGCAGGAGTCGAAGACCGGCTCCTTGTCCTCCTGCAGGTCGCGGTTGTACGCGAGCGGCAGGGCCTTCAGCGTGGCCATCAGCCCGGTGAGGTTGCCGATGAGCCGTCCGGACTTGCCGCGGGCCAGCTCGGCGATGTCCGGGTTCTTCTTCTGCGGCATGATCGACGAGCCGGTGGAGAAGGCGTCGTGGAGGGTCACGAAGGAGAACTCCTTCGTGTTCCAGATGATGATCTCCTCCGCGATCCGCGACAGGTCGACGCCGATCATCGCGGTGATGAAGGCGAACTCGGCGACGAAGTCGCGGGACGCCGTGCCGTCGAGCGAGTTGGCGACCGAGCCGTGCTCGAAGCCCAGGTCGGCGGCGACGGCCTGCGGGTCGAGGCCGAGCGAGGACCCGGCCAGCGCGCCCGATCCGTACGGCGAGACGGCCGTCCGCTCGTCCCACTGCCGCAGCCGCTCCGCGTTCCGCGACAGCGCCTGGACGTGGGCGAGGACGTGGTGGGCGAAGAGCACCGGCTGGGCGTGCTGGAGGTGGGTGCGGCCGGGCATCGCGACGTCCGGGTGCTCCTCGGCGAGCCCGACCAGGGCCTCCTGGAGGTCGGCGATCAGCCCGCCGATGATCCGGGCGTGGTCGCGCAGGTACATCCGGAAGAGGGTGGCGATCTGGTCGTTCCGGGACCGCCCGGCGCGCAGCTTGCCGCCGAGGTCGGGGCCGATCCGCTCCAGCAGCCCGCGCTCCAGCGCGGAGTGCACGTCCTCGTCGGCGATGGTGCCGGTGAAGTCGCCGGCGGCGACGTCGGCCTCGAGCCGGTCGAGCCCGGCCAGCATCCGCTCCAGCTCGTCGGCGGTCAGCAGATCGGCCGCGTGGAGCACCCGGGCGTGGGCACGGGAGCCGGCGATGTCGTACGGCGCCAGGCGCCAGTCGAAGTGCACCGACGCGCTGAGCTTCTCCAGTGCCTCGGCCGGCCCGTCGGCGAAGCGGCCGCCCCAGAGCCGGACGTCGCCGCTGTTGCCGTTGCTCACGCTGTTGCTCCTCAAGGCTGTGGTGGTGGGTGGTGTGACACCGCCTTCCCGCCGCGCGGGCGGGAAGGCGGTGTCGTTACGTCTGGTACGCAGGCTACTGCGGCCTACTGCTCCAGGTCGCGCTTCGCGGCGATCTTGCTGGACATCCCGAACAGCTCGATGAAGCCCTTGGACAGCGACTGGTCGAAGGTGTCGCCCGTGTCGTAGGTCGCCAGGTTGAAGTCGTACAGCGACTGCTCCGACTTCCGGCCGGTGACGACGGCCCGGCCGCCGTGCAGGGTCATCCGGATCTCGCCGGTGACGTGCTGGTTCGCCTCGGTGATGAAGCCGTCCAGGGCCCGCTTGAGCGGCGAGAACCACAGACCGTCGTAGACCAGCTCGCTCCACCGCTGCTCGACCTGCCGCTTGTAGCGGGCCAGCTCGCGCTCGACGGTGACGTTCTCCAGCTCCTGGTGGGCGGTGATCAGTGCGATGGCGCCGGGGGCCTCGTAGATCTCCCGGGACTTGATGCCGACGAGCCGGTCCTCGACCATGTCGATCCGCCCGATGCCCTGCGCCCCGGCCCGCTCGTTGAGCTGCTGGATGGCCTGGAGGACGGTCACGGGCTGGCCGTCGATGGCCACCGGGACGCCGTCCTTGAAGGTGATGATGACCTCGTCGGCGTCCCGCTGGGTGGCCGGGTTCGAGGTGTACTCGTACACGTCCTCGATCGGCGCGTTCCAGATGTCCTCCAGGAAGCCGGTCTCGACGGCCCGCCCGAAGACGTTCTGGTCGATCGAGTACGGGGACTTCTTGGTGGTCGCGATCGGCAGGCTCTTCGCCTCGCAGAAGGCGATGGCCTTGTCCCGCGTCATCGCGTAGTCCCGGACCGGGGCGATGCACTTGAGGTCGGGCGCGAGGGAGGAGATACCCGCCTCGAACCGCACCTGGTCGTTGCCCTTGCCGGTGCAGCCGTGGGCGACGGTGGTGGCGCCGTGCTTCCGGGCGGCGGCCACGAGGTGCTTGACGATGGTGGGCCGGGAGAGCGCCGAGACCAGCGGGTAGCGGTCCATGTACAGCGCGTTCGCCTTGATCGCCGGGAGGCAGTACTCATCGGCGAATTCGTCCTTGGCGTCCGCGACCTCCGCCTCGACCGCCCCACAGGCGAGCGCGCGCTTGCGGATGACGTCCAGGTCCTCGCCGCCCTGGCCGACGTCCACGGCAACGGCGATGACCTCGGCGCCCGTCTCCTCGGCGATCCAGCCGATGGCGACGGAGGTGTCCAGGCCGCCCGAATAGGCGAGTACGACGCGCTCGGTCACGGGTTTCTCCTTACGGTTCATGCACTGACTGGCATAAGTATGCACTGGCCCGTATGTTTCGTCAACGCGGCTGCTCAGCGGGGTGGGCGGCGCTACGGTACGTGGCCGTGGCTTCCAGAACGACATCCTCTCCCAGGCGGCCGACGCGCCGCGACGCTCTTCGAAGGCTTCAAGGTCGAGGTGCTGGGAGGCCGCGTCGTCATGACGCCACGGAGCGACGTCCAGAGCTGGACCAGCCTCGACGTCCAAATGGCCGCAATGACGGCCGGGATCGACAAGTCCCGCCTACTGTCCGACGTACTGATCCGGTTCCCCGGGGAACCCCCGCGAGTACCTGATGTGACGATCCTGGAAGAGGGCGCGGCCGAGCCCTACTCGTACGAGGACATCCTGGCCGCCGTCGAGATCGTCTCCGCGGAGATGGCCTGTTCGCCTCGCCCGCCACCGCGCGGGCCGGACGAAGGCCATGGAGGCACTCCCTCGCCGCGCAACCTCACCCACCGCTCCCCCCCCCATCAGCCAGGCCGGCTCCGCGGACGCCGATGGCCCCCACGAGTGGCTCGTGGAGGCCATCGGCGTATTTCATCGGCAGCGACTTCATGCCAGATTTTCAATCTCCATCAAGACGCAATTCCATCCCATCTCGATTCTGACATTCTCCAGCCAGCCTGAGCACCCCTTGCAAAATCTCCTGCACTCCATGCTCTTCCGTCCGCGACAATTCGGTACTGATTTCTGAAATGAATTGACTCATCTCGCGCGAACCAAGGGTCAGGGTTCCATAGGGATCCACACGCCTGAGCATGGGTAGCTCACTCGATCCACAAAGGCGGGCGAATTTATCACGAAGGTCGAGAACAACCTCCACCTGCCTCACCCGGCGCCGCCTCGGACTGCTCCCGTTCTGCTCTACGCACACGAGAGCAACATCTACACCCATGGAGCCTCCTTGAGCAGGGACCCGACGTCACGCCCACCCATCACTCCGGCCCTTCAGACGGGAAGGCTGTGATCAATTTTCGATCGCGAACTATTACGCGAATATTGTACTGATCGTTCCCAGCCCCGTCCCGACCAATCGGGTTCGGGAACTTGTAGTAGTAAGCCCCGTCTCCGGTTTGTCCATCGAGAGTGCCGTCCAGCACATCCGGATAGGTGGCGGTGGGCCCGTCCAGCCTGGGCACGGGAAGCTGCCCGGGCCATGAAAGGCGAATCGTCTTGTCCGCTGTCCCCAGACGCAACAGGTCCTTGCCGTCTCCGCCGCCGGAGAACGCCAGATCGACCACCGCGCTCCTGGGCTCGACGCTCCCATCGGGACGGCGCTCCAACGTGGCGTCCACGGCGCGCCATGCCCCGTCATCCGCCCTTGCCCGCTGCGGAACCGACGACTGCTCCAGCGTGAACGTCCCATCCGGGTTCGCGAACGTCTGCGAGTACTCGGACCGCTGGTCAGTCACCTCCACCGGTTCACCCGATGCGGCGGCCCGCTCCGATGCGCTCATCGCCTTCGGTGCCGGCGACGCGTCCGCACGTGCGGCCGGTAACAGGACCAGCGATGCGGCGATGATCGCCCCGACCGACGTCCCCGCCATGGCGCGACGCGACGCACGTGTCCCGTCGCCGCGCATGCGGCGACTCCACCTCAACTCCACAGTCCCCACCACGGAGTCACAGAATCTTCGAATATGCGGCGAATAAATCGAACATAAAGACACAGCGTCAAGAGTGATCTGAGTGACCCAGGGTGCTCATGGGCGATTTCCGGCCCGATAGATGGGATGCCTGGCTGGCGTAGACGGCAGCAGACGCCGCTCATCGCAGCAGGTGACCGTGATTCATCGGATGACTGTCTTGACAATCGGACGCCCGACTTCCAGACTCCTCCACGTCCGCATCCACACACGGCTCGGCGAGGAACGGCGCGCAGAAGGCATCAGCCGTCCCGTCCGGAGGAGCCGGTCATGCGCGGCCTCACCCGCCTGTTCATCGTCATCGGCCTGCTGTGCGCCCTGCTGCCGATGGCCGCCTCCCCCGGGGCCAGTGCCGACGACGACCCGGCGCCGTCGGCCACCGCTATCACCCTGGACGGCGAGGACACCGGCCGGACCTTCGACGGCATAGGGGCCATCAGCGGGGGCGGCGGGAACAGCCGGCTGCTGATCGACTATCCCGAGCCGCAGCGCGCGGCGATCCTGGACTATCTCTTCAAGCCCGGCTACGGGGCGAATCTCCAGATCCTCAAGGCCGAGATCGGCGGCGACACCAACTCCACCGACGGCGCCGAGCCGAGTCACATGCACACCGCGGACGACCTGAACTGCGACCGGGGCTACGAATGGTGGCTCATGGCCGAGGCCAAGAAGCGCAACCCGGCCATCAAGCTGTACGGCCTCGCCTGGGGCGCCCCCGGGTGGGTCGGCGGCGGGGAGTTCTGGTCCGAGGACATGACGGACTACCTGCTGAAGTGGCTCGGCTGTGCCTCCCGCCACCACCTGTCGATCGACTACCTCGGCGGCTGGAACGAGCGCGGTTACGACAAGACCTGGTACGAGCGGACACACACCGCTCTCCGTGAGCGCGGCTACGCCACCCGGCTGGTCGGCGCCGACTCCGGTTGGGAGGTCGCCGACGACATCCTGAAGGACGACGCCTTCGCCGACTCCGTCGACATCATCGGCGCCCACTACCCCTGCGAGGGCGGCGACGGCGGAACGGCGCTGTCCTGCTCCACCACCCAGGCCGCCCGCGACACCGGAAAGCCGCTGTGGGCGAGCGAGAACGGCTCGCTGGACACCGACGTGGGCGCGCCCGAGCTGATCCGTTCGATCACGCGCGGCTACCTCGATGCCGAGATGACCGCGTATCTCAACTGGCCGCTGATCGCGTCGGTCTACCCCGGCCTGCCCTACGACACGGTCGGGCTGGCCGTCGCCGCCCAGCCGTGGTCCGGGGCGTACCGGCTCGGCAAGAGCCTGTGGACGACCGCGCAGGTCACCCAGTTCACCCGGCCCGGCTGGACGTTCATGGACCACGCCTCCGGTTATCTGGGCGGGGAGCGCGCGAACGGGTCGTACGTATCGCTGCGCTCCCCCGGCAGGAAGGCGTACAGCACGATCGTCGAGACCACGACCGCCACCCGCCCGCAGCGCCTCGACCTCTCGGTCGGCGAGGGGCTTCCGCGCACGCCGGTCCAGGTGTGGGAGACGGACGTCTCGGCGCCGGACGCGAAAGAGAATCTGGTGCACACCACGACCCTGGTGCCGGACCGGGACGGGCGGTACTCCCTCGGCGTACGGCCCGGCCGCGTCTACACCCTCACCACCCTCGACGCCGGCGGAAAGGGCCGCGCGACCAGCCCGGCGGCCCGCGCGCTCACCCTCCCGTACGCGGACGACTTCGACCGCTATCCGGTGGGCCGCGAGGCGCGCTACCTCGCCGATATGCAGGGCTCCTACGAGACCGTCCGCTGCCAGGGCCGCCGGGGCACCTGCCTGCGCCAGATGGCGCCGGTCAAGCCGATCGAGTGGCAGGACGACTCCGACGCGTACGCGCTCATCGGCGACGGCTCGTGGGCCGACTACACCGTCTCGGCCGATGTGCTGCTGGACCGGCCGGGGCCGGTGGAACTCATCGGCCGGGCGGGCCGCCAGGCCCGCCCGCAGAACCGCCAGGAGGGCTACTTCCTCCGCGTCGACGACAAGGGCGCCTGGTCCCTGTCCCGCTCCGACACCGAGGCCCGGCTCACCCCGCTCGCCTCGGGCACGGCCAAGGCCCTCGGCACCGGACGCTGGCACCACCTCGCCCTGACGATGTCCGGTACGACGCTGACCGCCGCCCTGGACGGCAAGCGGCTCGGTGCCGTCGACGACACGGCGTACTCCCGTGGGATCGCCGGTCTCGGCGTGGTCGGCTATCAGACGGACCAGTTCGACAACCTCCGCATCACGCCCGCCGCGAAGGCGCCCGCCCCGGCCGCCGTGGACGTCACCGCGCCGCCCCGGATCGAACGCGGCGAGACGGGCACGGTACGAGCGACGTTCACGGTCCCGGCCGCCGCCGGGTCCGGCGCGCGGGACGTGACGCTCACCCCGACCGCCGCCGCGCCCGGCTGGACGTTCGCGCCCGGCGCCGCGCACTTCCCCCGCGTACGCCCCGGGCAGACGGTCAGCGCGGAGTGGCGCGCGACCGCCCCCGACGCGCGGGACACTCCGGTGGACAACGTGCTGACGGCGACGGCGACCTACGAACGCTCCGGGGTACCCCACTGGTCGTACGGCAGCGCCACGGTCACCGTCCCGATCCCGCCGCCGACCGGCACCGTCGCCGTCAGCGATCTGGCCTTCGTCGCGCAGACCAACGGATGGGGACCGGTCGAGCGGGACCTGTCCAACGGCGAACGGCAGGCCGGGGACGGCCATCCGCTCACCCTCGGCGGCACGGTCCACGCGAAGGGGCTCGGCGTCCACGCGAACGGCGAAGTCGGCCTCCACCTGGGCGGCAACTGCACCCGCTTCACGGCGGTCGTCGGCGTCGACGACGAGGTCGCGCCGAACGGATCGGCCGTCTTCACCGTCGTCGGCGACGGCAAGGAGCTGGCGACGACGCCGCTGCTGAGGAACGACGCCGAGCCGTACCCCCTGTCCGTGGACGTCAGCGGCGTGAGCCGACTCGATCTGCGCATCGGCGGCGGCGACGACACCAACGCCAACGACCACGGCGACTGGGCCGACGCCCGGCTGATCTGTTCGGAGACGTGATGTCGGTGGGAGCATGGTCGGTGCGGGGGCGGGCGATCTGCGGACCGAGGGGGAGTCGGTGGCGGACAAGAAGAACCAGATGCTGATATTCGGCGTGGTCGTGGTGGGGGTCCTGTGGATCAACGGCCAGGGCGGCGGCGACGACAAGGGCGGCGGCAAGTCACCCCAGCCGCACCAGACGGGGCGGTATCCCGTCCACTTCCAGAAGGACGACGCGAAGAAGGACGGCAAGAAGAAGGGCACCAAGAAGCCGGTGCCGCGCTCGACCGTCTCCTATCCGATCAAGTTCGACCACCACGGCAAGTGAGGTCGATCTCGGCCCAGACCGTTTTCCCCGGCCCCTGCCGCTCCGCCACGCCCCAGCGCGCGGCGAGGCCCGCGACCAGCAGCAGACCGCGCCCGGTCTCGGAGTCCGGCGGGGGTGCGGCGGGCGCGTCCTCGACGGGCGGCCGTCCCTCGGTGCGGGTGTCCGCGACCTCGACGCGGAGAGTGGCGGCGGTGCGCGTCAGCCGGACCTCGAAGTCGCGGCCGGGGACGCGGCCGTGGGTGACGGCGTTGGCGGCGAGTTCGGCAACGATCGCGGCGATGAGGTCGGAGGGCCCGCCGCGGTAGGGAAACCCCCATGCGTCGAGTTGCTGGAGCACGAGCAGCCGGGCGAGGCGGGCGCCACGGCGGGTGGAGCTGAAGCGATGCGTGAACTGGTCGGAAGTCGTCCGTGGGTGCGCTGGGATTGACACGGCGTCACCGTTGCGGTTCGGCGAATGACCGGACCAGATCAGCTTCTCGTACTCTGAGTCAGCGTACGAGTACCGGTGGTGGACTGTACGGATAACGGACCGTGACCATGGCCGAGTTGGGCCGATAGTCAGGTTCAGTACGTATGGCACTACCGGAGGTGGCCGCAGATGGCGGACAACGCGGGCAGCAACAACGAACCGGAGTCCACGGACAGCCTCAAGACATTCGGGGCGGTCGTCAAGGTCTTCCGAGAACGAGCAGGCTACACGCAGGAGCAGCTGGCCCCGTTGCTCCGGTACTCGGTCCAGACCCTGGCCTCGATCGAACAGGGTCGGCGGTTTCCGCAACGGGAGTACGTGGAGCGGGCGGAAGAGCTTCTGGACGCGTTCGGGGTCCTGCGTGCGGCGGCGAAGTGTCTCGTGCGAAAGCCGGGCTTGGCGGCCTGGTTCCGCCAGTGGGCGGCGCTGGAGGAGCTGGCGATCAGCCTGTGCTCGTACGAGTGCCGACTGGTCCCTGGGCTGTTGCAGACCGAGGCGTATGCCCGTGCGGTCTTCGACAGCGGTGTGCCGCCGCTCGCCGACGGGCAGATCGAGGCCCAGCTCGGTGCCCGTCAGGATCGCCAACGTCTGCTTCGGGACAGGCCGAACACCGCTTTCAGCTTCATCATCGAGGAGGCGTTGATCCGGCGCCGCACCGGGGGTGCGGACGTCACGCGAGAGCTCATTGACCACCTCCTGGAGCACGCGGCGCTCCGGAATATCGAGCTCCAGATCATGCCGCTGGTTCGTGAGGAGCACGCGGGGCTGAACGGACCCATCCGACTGCTGGAGACCCCGGACAACGAATGGCTCGGTTACTCCGAGGGTCAGCGAGGCGGTTTGCTGATCTCTGACCGTAAAGACGTCAGCGTGCTCCAAATGCGGTATGCGAAACTGCGTTCACAGGCTCTCACCCCTGAAGACTCCGTGAGCCTGCTGAAGCAGATCCGAGGAGCGCTATGAGCAGCGAACTGGCCTGGTTCAAGAGCAGCTACAGCGGAAGCGACGGCGACGACTGCGTAGAGGTCGCCCTCTCCTGGCACAAGTCCACCCACAGCGGAGGCGACGGCGACAGCTGCGTCGAGGTCGCCACCTGCCCGGGCACCATCCACGTACGGGACTCCAAGGACCGGCAGGGGCCCCAGCTCGCCTTCTCCCCCACCACGTGGACGGCGTTCATACAGGGCATGTCGTAAAGCCGCAGCCCGGCCCTCGCGATGAGATCGCGGGGGCCGGGGTGGCAGGCGCGGCACCGGCGAACAGGAATCGAATTCACCTGTTTCCCCTCCCGGCGAAGCGCTGTTGTTATTCGTATCGTGATTGGCGGATATCTGCGTTGCTCTCTCGCACACGAGAACGTGACCATCGGCTTCATGAGTCCCTCTCGACGGCAGGCTCTTGAAGACATCGCCGACCTGTCCGCCTTCATGAAGGCACTGCGCCAGTTGAAGAGCGATTCCCGGATGTCCTACCGGCAGCTGGAAAAGCGCGCGGCAGCGTCCGGGGACGTGCTGCCGCGCAGCACCGCCTCCGTGCTGCTGAGCCGGGACGCCGTCCCCAGCCGCGGCCAACTGGCCGCCTTCGTGAAGGCCTGCGGAGACGGGGAGCTGATGGAGGTGTGGCTTGAGGCACGGGACAAAATCGCCGTGCGGGAGCAATCGGCACCGCCGGGAAGCGACGACGCCACCCCCGCGGTCTCCCGCGAAAGCCGAACAGACGGCTCTCATGAAATCGAGGCGGTTCGCGAGCACAGCGCCCCTTCGGTATTTCCGCGGGGCAGGGCTCTTCTGACGCTGGGTGCGGCGCTGGTGGCAGCGCTGGGTCTGGGCGCCTGGGGGATGGCAATCCTCTATCGCCATGGCACGCTCAAACCCCCCACCACCGCGACGACTTCCTTGCCCACCGGAACGGCTCAAGAGGCCGAGGGCGGGTTCACCCTCTTCGAAGGGAGCAGCGCCAACGGCTCGACGGCAGCCAGCATCGGCTACCGGAACTGGGAGACCCGGGACGGTTGGTACGGCATCGAGTACGTCATGCCGTACTCCCGGGACCAACACGAAACCGAGCGGGACGGCTGGGGCGGAACCCTGCGCATGCACTACGAGGACCGCCTGGGAACCCACACCACCGTTCTCACGGACAACCCCGACGGCGAACCCGACGCAGGCAAGGACAGCGTCCACTACGGCATGAAGAACGTGTGGTTCGAAGTCTGCGACTCCGGTCGACAGCACCGGCTTCGCGGCTGCCAACGCCTGCACATGGCCAGGATCTGAGCTTGTACGCACGGTCTGCGCATGGCCCTGGCTGTTAAGGTGACCCGCATGTCCAGTCCCGAGGCATCCAGGCTCTAGCCACCGGTCGTTCGGTGGCGTCTTCACCCATACCGCGTTGAGGCGTTGCATGCCTCAACGCGACCACCGGGCTGCCGGTCATCGGTCCTTCCCTTTTCATGCGGTAGCCGATGCGTGGAGCCTTCATGCCTTATGCCATCTATGTCCTCGGACTGGCGGTCTTCGCCCAAGGGACATCCGAATTCATGCTGTCCGGCCTGGTGCCGGACATCGCAAGCGATCTGAATGTGTCCATCCCCGCCGCGGGCGCGCTGACGTCAGGGTTTGCTGTGGGGATGATCGTGGGGGCGCCCCTGATGGCGCTCCTCAGCATGCGGTGGCCGCAGCGCCGCGCGCTGCTGATGTTTCTGACGGCCTTCATGGCTGTCCATGTCGTCGGTGCCCTCACCTCCAGCTTTGCCGTGTTGCTGGCCACCCGGGTGCTGGGGGCGCTGGCCAATGCCGGGTTCCTGGCCGTGGGGCTCGCGACGGCGACCGGGATGGTCGAGCCGAGTGCCAAGGGGCGAGCCACATCCGCGCTGCTGGGCGGGGTGACGCTCGCGTGTGTGGCCGGGGTTCCGGCCGGGGCCGTGCTGGGGCAGGTCTGGGGGTGGCGTTCGGCGTTCTGGGCGGTGGCGCTCGTCTCCGTACCGGCCCTGTTCGCCATCGTGCGGTCGGTTCCGCGTTCCGAAACGGTGGAGGCGCCGAGCGCACGCGGTGAGCTGCGGGCGCTGCGCGACCCCCGGCTGCTGGTGACGCTGGGGCTGGGGATGCTGGTGAACGCGGCGACGTTCTGCACGTTCACCTATCTGGCGCCGCTCATCACGAACGTGAGCGACCTGAACGAGACCTGGGTGCCGGTCGTGCTGGCGCTGTTCGGGCTGGGGTCGTTCGCCGGGGTGACGGTCGCCGGGCGGTGGTCGGACGCCCGGCCGATGCTGGTGCTGGTGCCGGGCGGAGCGGCCCTGCTCGGCGGCTGGCTGCTGCTGTCGGTGGGCGCGGACCGGCCGGGGGTGGCGATCGTGCTGGTCCTCGTACAAGGCGCGCTGTCGTTCGGTGTGGGGTCCACGCTGATCACGCGGGCGCTGTACGCGGCGGCCGAAGCGCCCGCGCTGGGCGGGGCGTTCGCGACCGCCGCGCTCAATGTGGGCGCGGCGGTCGGTCCGGCGCTCGGCGGGCTCACGCTGGGCGCGGGGCTGGGCTACCGTTCGCCGGTCTGGGTGAGCGCGCTGCTGGTGGCGCTGGCCTTCGCCGTGGCGGGCCTGGCGCGGCCGGCGTTGGTCAGCCGCCTCGGACGATGAGGAACAGGAACCAGAGGATGGGCAGCAGCGCGACGTACGACGCCGGGCGCTGAAGCACGGACTTTCCGGGGTCGGGGCGCGCCACATGCGTGGCGGGTCCCGGCTCCGGGAGCTTGTTGAGCTTCCCCCGGACCACCAGGTTGTTGATGATCGTGTACGGGTTGAAGATGAACAGCGAGAACGGGCTCCACCAGCCCTGCCACAGCGTGTTGGTCGTCGCCTCCCGGCGCATCGCCGTACCGCACGTACGGCAGAACGGGCCCTGCCACTTCTGGAACCGCATCATCAGCAGCATGCCGACGTGGCTACGGATGGTGACGTCCGCCGCCGGATACGCCGCGCAGACCCGGCAGGTGGGCGGCTGCGGAACCCCGGCCATCGGCTGGCCGTAACCGGGCATCTGGTGTGGCTGGTGGTAGCCGGGTGCCGGTTGCGGGTGCCCGTACGGGGCCTGGGGCGGCGCGGCGGCGTACGGGTTCCCCTGGGGCGGGGCGGAGGCGTACGGGTTCCCTTGCGGCGGCGCGGAAGCGTACGGGTTCCCCTGCGGCGGGGGCGGCATGGACATGGGATTCCTTACAACGAACGACGTGGTCAGCGATCATACGACCCCGAAAGCCGCCAACTTCCCGGCCCTGAAGGGCCGGGCCGCACGGGCGGGCTGCGGATGCCGTGTCCGACCGTGACCGGGTGCTCCCTCGCCACCCGCTAGGCTGGTCGACTCGCCTCCGTCCACCCACGCCGGGAGCGCCGCGTGATCCTGCACCGCAATACCGACCGCGCCATTGTCCAGTGCGACCAGTGCCCTGGCCGGCCGGTCCTCCCCACCCACCTCGAGGACATCGACACCCGACGGTGCGTGCGGTGTCAGGGTGAGCACCGCTGGCTGCCGCAGCCGCATCCGGAGGACCATCTGTGCACGGTCTGCCGCCGGGAGTGCCCGGTGTGCCAGGCGGTCACCGACCAGGAGGGCAGGCCCTGCCGCGGCTGCCAGGGCCGCTGCCGCACCTGCTCCGCGCCGCTGTCCGAGCGCCCGGCCTCCGCCGAGGCCACGACCCGCGTCGAGCCCGACAAGCGCAAGGACAAGCACCGCCGCTGGACGCGCACCTACTACCCCCGTGCCTGGGACCAGTGCGATGCCTGCCAGCGCACGGCCACCACCACCGACCCCGTCCGCGCCGTTCTCTCCGCGCTGCCGGGCAAGCTGCTGCGCGCCTGCGGGGGCGGCGTGCCCCCGGCCGTTGTGCAGACCGTGCGCGACGAGCTGCTCCGCCAGTCCGCCGCCCGGCTGATCGCGCGGATCGAGCGCCGCTGGTGGACCACCTGGGCCAACCGGCCCCTCGAACGCGAAGCCGACGCGGGAGAGGACGGGTACCGGCCCGACGATGTCGCGGTGTGGCTGCTGGCGGCCACCTCGTGTGCGGGGCGGTGCGAAGACGGCTGGCACCCGGCCCCGGCCGACCGGCCGACCGACGACGACCAGCCGTGCGGCGTCTGCCGTGGCGGATGGCTCCTGCCCGGCCACGGCCCCGACCGCCACCCCGACGAGGATGATGCCCGGCCCGACGACCAGGCGCAGGCCGCGCCCACCGCCACCAACCGCACCCCGGCGCAAGCGGTCGCCTACCGCCCGCCGCACCGCGAATGTGAAGGCCGGGGCGGCACCTGCGGCCGCCCCGTCACCGACCCCTACACCCAGTGCCCCAGCTGTCTGGGCTGGCCCCGCTGCGCGTGCGGCGCCCCCTACGACCCCGCTCGGGGGGACGCCTGCCGCACCTGCCGCTTGGACGAGCCCGTCTGAGACACCGGCTGTCCGGTTTCGCAGCGCCGGCGACGGCCCTGCGCACCATCAGTCGGCGCGGGAGCAGGCGGTGCGTGCCCGTCAGGTGGCCGCCGCCTGGAAGGCCTCCGCGGCCGCCGCTGCCTGGCGCCGGGCCCGCAACCGCGGTGACGAACCTCGGCTGACCGTGACTTCAGGGTCCCGCGGCCGAGCTCGGCAGTATTCCGCGGGCGACGCCCTCGATGGGGCGCCGCCCTCTGGTGCTGGTCAGCAGTCCCACTTGTTGGACTTGATGTACCCGGAGTTGCCGTTGCCGGGATCCTTTTCCCCCTTCGGGATGGTTCCACTGGTTCCGGTGTAGTTCTTCCCCCAGTACCACACGAAGCCACAGGAAGAGCCGTGGTTGTAGTACGACTTGAAGTTCTGGAAGACCGAGTACTGGGTCAGGTCCGCATTGGTCCCCGCGACCTGCTGCCGGTGACCGGTGTAGTTCGTCCCGGACCAGACGCAGAAGTACGTCGACGGACAGTCCGACGCCGCCTGCGGAGTGCTCTGTGACGCACTGGCGGCGCCGGCGCTTCCGGCCAGCAGGCCACCGGTCAGCACGATGCCACCGGCGATGGCTGCGACCTTCCTGTTCATGCGCATGCTGTTACCCCCTTCGAGACACTTGCGTGTCCGTTGTGGACGCGGCGTGACAAGTGCCGAAAGAAGACTGTCCCGGGCCGGGAAACCCCGGCAACGTCTTCCCAGAGAGGTGGGAAGACGGAGGCGGGAAGGCACTGCCATGCTTCGGATCCACTTCACCAGCGACGATCTGGCCCGCATCCGGCTGGTTCCGGCGCCCGACCCGCTGTGGGAGGTCCTGCTCAGCTCGTACCGGCTGCGCCATCCGGGCGGAGCGGCGTACTTCGGCGACTGGCGGCGAACAGTCACACCGCGGCTGGCGCCTTCGGCGCATCTGCTGGCCGCCTTGGCTCCCCCGGCCGGTTACGCCGCCGACTTCCTGACCCCGCCGGGCGCCGATCCGTCCCTGGCCGTGCACGTGGAGGCCCTGCGGCGGACGCCGCGTACGCGATTACGCAACGACCTTGAGGAGCTGGGCGACCGCCACCCCGGCCGCCCGCTGCCCGCCTGGACACGCGGTCTGGCGGAGGGCGATCCGGAGGCGGTGACAGCGGTGGCCGACGCCGTCACCGCCTATTTCGCGGCGGCACTGGAGCCGTTCTGGTCGCAGGTGCGGCGGCAGGTGGACCGTGATCGGGAGTGGCGGACCCGCGCCCTCGACGCGACCGGGTGGGAAGCGGTGCTCGCCACCCTGCATCCGTCCGCGACCTGGCACTACCCCGTGCTCGAACTCGCTTTTCCCGCCGACCACGACATCCACCTCGACGGCCGGGGCCTGACGCTGCAGCCGTCGTTCTTCTGCTGGGGTGCGCCCACGACGTTTCTGGACACGGAGCTGCCGCCCGTCCTGGTGTATCCCATCGAGCGCAGTCTCGACTGGTCGGCGCCACCGCACGCGCCTCGGCAGGCCGTGGCGGCGCTGCTGGGGAAGACGCGGGCGCGCGTCCTGGAGGTCGTCGCGACGGCGGCGTGCACCACCACGCAACTCGCCGAACGCGCGCGCGTGCCCATTCAGACCGCCAGCCACCAGGCCACGGTGCTGCGCGAGGCGAATCTGATCCACAGCCGACGTCACCGCAACACCGTGATCCACACGGTCACGGCTCTGGGAGCGGCGCTGCTCCACGGTGATTGCGGCCCGCCGCCCTTCTTCATGCAGTGATGCGCGGCTGGTCAGGCCGGGCCCGGTCACCGATGGCCGTGTGCGTCTGTTCACCGGTGGGCAACGCCCATAAGATGAGCGGCCGTCGCGTTCTGGGGGGCTCTCGTGAACCGTCTCCGTACGCTCATCATCTGCCTTGCGCTCGCGTGTGCCGCGGTGGTGTCGCCGGCCGCGGCCGTGACGCCGGGCTGGTCGGCGCTGCCGGTGCCGGCGGCGGACCCACCGGTGTTCGTGTCCGATCTCGCCGCGCGCGGGCCGGGCGAGGCGTGGGCGACCGCGTACGAGCAGGCCGCCGATGGACTGCGGCCGATGCTGTACCGCTGGGACGGCACGGCGTGGAGCCGGGACACGACCTTCCCCGGCGCCGATGAGCCGGGCTGGCTCGGAAAGGTGCGGTTCGTCGGCGACGAGGTGTGGCTCTTCCACAACCGGGCGGGGGCGGGAGAGATCCTGCGCCGGTCGGCGGGAGGGTGGAGCGCCGTCCCGCTGCCGCAAACCCTGTGGACCTACCAGGACTTCACCGCGGTACCGGGTGCCGCGTGGGTGGTCGGTGAGGACGACACCGGGCTGAAGGTGCTGCACTACGACGGTTCCGGCTGGACCACCCAGTCCACCCCGGACGGTGTGCTGTTCCTGATGGGGATCACCGCGCGTACCGCCACCGACGCCTGGGCCTGGGCGGACACCGCCACCGGGCCCTCCATCCTGCGCTGGGACGGCACGGAGTGGCGGGACGCGAAGGTGCCGCTGCCGCCGAACGGCAACGTGCACACGATCGTGCCCGAACCCTCCGGCCGGGTCACGATCGGCGGCAGCCAGTACACCGACGGCGTGGCCCGCACCTACCTGATGGCCTGGAACGGGCACGCCGGGCACGCCTGGCGCACCATCTACCCACCGTTGGGCGACACTTACACCGAGGCCATGGTGCGCGGCCCGGACGGCGCGCTGTGGCTGCCGGTGCGCAGCGACCGCGCGTTCCAGTCGAAGTACGCGCGGGTGGACGGCCACCGCACCACCTTCTCCTACGGCCCGCAGCGCACGGACGCGATCGACGTCGAACCGCGGGCGCTGGCGACCGCCGGGTCCTCACTGCTGTCCTTCGGGACCGTCGAGATCTACGGATCGAAACCGAACCTGATGAGCGAGCGGCTGGGAGGCTGACCATGGCACGCCGACTTCTCGTCGCGGCGCTCGCTGCCGCCATGACCCTCATTTACCTCATCAGCTCGGCCTCGGCGGAAACCCCGTCCTGGCGACACGTTCCGGTCCCGGCGCAGGTACGCCCGCAGGCCGGGCTGAACGAGGCCGTGGCGTTCGGACCGGACCGGGCGTGGGCGGTGGGTGCCGACGCCGTCGGTCGCGTGGCGCCGGGCTTCCCGCTGGTGCTGCGCTGGGACGGAACCGCGTGGCAGCGCCAACCTCTGCCCGGGATCGGCTGGCAGGGAGAGCTGCTGTCCGTCGCCGCGACCTCGCCGACCGCGGTCTGGGCGGTCGGCCGCGACTCGGCGGGCGGCGCCCGCCTGCTCCGCTTCGACGGCACCACCTGGTCCGAGAGTCGGCCGCCGGGCGGTGTCGTGCTGAGCAAGGTGGTCGCCGGTGGCGGTGAGACGTGGCTGATCGGTTCGCGGGACGGCGCGCAGGCGTTGCTGCGCTGGGACGGGCACGGCTGGCGGGACGTACCGGCGCCGCCGGGATCCGTGTACGGCCTGCATATCCTGGCGGCCGACGACGTCTGGGCCGCGGGCGCCGCCGACTCGGGTGCGGCCGTGTCGCACTGGGACGGGCAGGCGTGGCAGCAGACGATCGTGGACGGGTTTCCGCGGTCGGCCGTGGGCAGTGTGCTGGCGGTCTCGCCGACGGAGGTGTGGGCGGGCGGCACGGCCGGATTCGTCGGCGGCCCGCCGGGCCGCCCGATTCCGCCGCTGCTGGTCCGCTTCGACGGGCAGGCGTGGAGCCGGGTGACGGTGCCCACCGACTTCGGCTCCATCGACTCACTGGCGCCCGGCACGTCCGGCGAGCTGGCCTGGGTCTCGGTGGGCCGCTCGCAGAAGTGGGGCCCGCCGGGCAGCTCTCCGCCGCTCGTCCCCGGGCCGGATTTCCTTGAGCGGAACGGGCAGTCGTTCACCGAGCACAGCGAACCGGCGGTGTCCGGGGAGGGGCACTCCCGGCTGCTGCGGCTGGCACCGGTGCCGGGCACGGCGACGGTGTGGTCGGTCGGCCGCGCCGACGGCCCCGAGGGCACCTTCGCCCCGCGCGTCCTGCAGTTCGGCTGAGTCAGTGCGGTGTCCGGGGCGGTGTCCGGGGCGCGGTCTCGCGGGGGTTCCGGACGGGTTGAGTGTGCTGTGCTCCGGCCGCGGGGGTGAGGAAAACCGCGCTCACGATGAAGCCGAGGACGACGATCATGGCGGTGCTCAGTCCGTAGTGGTCGCCGAGGAAGCCCAGACCGGGTGGGCCGACAAGGAAGGCGATGTAGCCGATCGTTGCCGCCAGGCCGACGCGGGCGGCGGAGTCGGGGCCGGAATCGCCCGCGGCGGAGAGGGCCACGGGAAAGCCGAGTGAGGTGCCAAGACCCCACAGCAGCACGGCAGGGGCAACGAGGACAGGAGAGTCGACGAAGATGACCACGGCCAGTCCGAGGGCCGCGCTGAGCGCGCTGATGCGCAAGGTGCGGGCGCGTCCGATGCGGTCGATGACGAGTCCGCCACCCATCCGGCCCACGGTCATAGCGGCGGCGAACCCGGCGAAGACGGCCGATCCGAGGGACGCGTCGAGGCCGTGGTCATCGACCATCAGGAGCGGGAGCCAGTCGTTGGCGGTGCCCTCGGCCAGGGCCAGGGCCAGGACGACGCCGCCGATCAGCAGCAGCAGGCGCCGGTCCTTCCACACCGGGCGCGTGGATGCGGCGTCGCGGTCGGCGGCAGGGGTGGTCCTGCCGATTCCCGCGGGGATGGCGCGGCAGGCGTAGAGGGCGAGCGCCGCCGTGGCCACGCCGACGGCGAACAGGTGCCAGTGCACGGGGAATCGGACGGCGGTGCACAGGATGCCCAGGCACGCGCCGATGACGGTGCCGAGACTGAAGAAGCCGTGGATGGTGGGCAGCAGCGTGCGCCCGCTGATCTTCTCGATGTCCGCGCCGTCGACGTTGACCGCGACATCTCCGCCGCCCACGCCGACGCCGAAGAGAAACAGCCCCGCGGTGACGAGCGGTGCGGAGGTGGCCAACGCCCCGCATCCCATCACCCCGAGACTCAGGATCATGAGCAGGGTTCCGGCGCCGATGACCGGCCTGGTCCCCAGGCGCGCCACCAGCCGTCCGGAGCCGAGCACGCCGATCATGGCGCCCGCCGAGAGGCCGAACAGGACGAGGCCCATCTCGCTGGTCGAGGCGTGCAGCGCGTCGCGGACGTCGGGGGTGCGGGTTACCCAGGAGGACAGGGGCCAGGCCCGGTATGAGAAAGAGGGTGAAGAGGGCCGTTCAGCGGCGTCGCACCGCGTGGTCCATCATCGTGACCGATCTTTCAGACGAAGGGACAAGGCGCGCGCCCGAAGCAGTACATGTACAAACGTATATGTACGAACGTACACTTCTGTGGAGTGCTACGGAAGCAGGAGACAGGTGTGACCAGGAGCACTCGCAGCCCGAACGGCCGGTGTCCGACGTGAAACTCAGTGCTTCAGTCGCCGCAACCGTGATGGGCGCCGTCGCCCTGCTGCCCACCACCGCCCTGGCGGCCACCGGCGGCTTCTACTGGAGCCCGGACGGCAGCGGACCCCTGTCCGCCTCGCCGGCGAACCCGCAGTCCGGCCATTGCTACACCCTGCGAGGCAGTCAGCCTCCCTTCTACGCGATCAACGTCACCGACTCGACCGTGCACTACTACGCTTCGGCCGACTGCTCCGGTTACATGGGATCGCTGACCCCGAACATGTCCGGCAACGTCACCCGGTATGTGAAGTTCGGCTGATCAGCCGTCCAGTCGTGGGTGCACCCGGCAGTTGGTGTGGAGGTATCGGGCGTCGCCGTGTGTGAAGTCGTAGATCGCGACGGTCTGGGTGTCCTCCGACGGGTCCGCCGGAGGCACCAGGAAGTGCGTCTCGCTCACCGGGAGCAGTTCATGTCTGATGCGGTCCGGCTTCTGGAGGAACGCTGCCTGCACCGGGTCGAGGACCAAGGTCAGGTACAGCTTTCCGCCTTCGGCCGACACCTCGTACCGTGCGCCGGGGCGCCCGTAGACGCCCTCGTACCTGGACGGGTCGAGGGTCGGCGTCGCGTCCGGTGCGGGCAGGTCCGGGATGGTGACCGTGCCGAGGCCGGTCAGGATCTCGTTGAACACCTGGCGGTAGAAGCTCTCCCGTGGTCCGCCGTTCGTCAGCATCGCGATGGCGGTGCGCGAGTCCGGCAGGAGCCGTAGCCGGGCGTTGTGGCCGATCGTGCTGCCGTCGGTCGCGTAGACGGTTTCGCCGTGCCAGTCGCACACGACGAGACCGAGCGCCCATGCGGGCCCGAACATGTACGGATCCGGTACGGGCACACGCGATCGCGTCATCTCCCGGACGGCTTCGGCCGAGACGACGCGCTGTCCGTTCGGCGCCACGCCCTCGTCGAGCAGGACGTGCGCCATGGCGAGCACCTCCCGGGTCGTCGAGGTGATGTTGCCGCCGGGGCCGAAGGCACGCGGAAGGCGGTCCACCGGTGTGACGGTGGGGCCCTCCGCCGGGGACCGGATCAGGTGCCCGGTCGCGGCCCGGGCGGCGTCCACTTGCTCGTACCAACTGCTCGTGCTGGCGAGCCCCATGGGGCCGAAGAGGCGATCCCGCATGACGTCGTCCCAGCGCTTGCCGTCGCACACCTCCAGGATCCGCGCGAGAAGGGCGTACCCCAGCGCCGGGCTGTAACCGTGGGTGTGGCCCGGCGGGAAGAGCTGGGGCGCGTCGGCGATGTTCTCGACCATGCGCTCGTAGACGTCGTCGTCCTCGCCGGGATCGCCGTAGGCCTCCTCGATACCGCTGGTGTGGCACAGCAGGTGGCGAGGGGTGACCGTGGCGCTTGCCTCGGGGTCGGCCACCCTGAAGCCGGGCAGACAGGTCCGTACCGGCTCGTCCAGATCGGCTTTCCCCTCGTCGACGAGTTGCATGAAGGCCAGGGCGGTCCATGTCTTGGTCATCGAGCCGCACTGGTAAACGGTGTCCGTGGTGGCGGGTTCCCGCGTTTCCACGTTCTTGACGCCCACCGCGAACTCGGTGATCTCCCCGTCGTGGAGCACGCCGATCGCGGCGCTCGGAATGCCGTACTCCACCAGGAGTTCCGCGACCCGGGCCCGGATCCCCGCCACTTCGATCCTCATCGCGGGAGGCCGACCGCGTTCGCGGCGTCCGCCTCGAAGTAGTCCGTCGTGGCGTAGGCGCCGGCGTACGCCTCGAAGAAGTCCCGAACGCCCTCGATGGAGTCGTGGGTGATGATGTTCACCGCCTTCGCCCCGTCCTTGCTCGCGACCGCCACCTTCCACGCGGCGCCCTTGGGGAGCGCGGCGTATGCCTTCTTCAGGCCACTCCAGAACTTGCCGCCATCCGAGACGGTTGAGACGGCCATCACGTGCATCATCGTGTCCCCCTCTTTCAAGATGGGGAAAAGCTACGTTGCGTTTCAGATAGCGTCAACGTGGTCAACCACAAATCAGGAGCCCAAACGCCTATCGTTGCAACAGAGTTGTGAATGAACGCAATTCCGTCAACCGGCCCGTTGCAACGTACTGTTGGTGAACGCAAAGCGAGGAGATGCGCCGGTGCCAGGAGGCAGGCTGACCCACGACGACCGCCGGCAGATCGCGGCATGGCTCGCCGACGGGCTCGGCTACGCCGAGATAGGCCGACGGCTCGGCCGGCCGACGTCCACGATCAGCCGCGAGGTGGCCCGCAACGGCGCAACCGGCGCCTACCTGGCCGACCCCGCGCAGCAGGCCGCCGGACACCGCGCCCGGCGGCGCAAGCCGGGGCGGACGGCCGAGCCGGTGGCCGACGGGCAGCCGACCGAGGTGGTCCGCGGTTTCGTGGACGATTTCGCCACCCTGCTGGCCGCGACCGGGCTGCCCCGGATGACCGCCCGGGTGTTCGTCTGCCTGCTCACCGCCGACGGCGGTGGCCTGACGGCGGCCGACCTGGTGCGGCGGCTGCAGGTCAGCCCGGCGTCGGTGTCCAAGTCCATCGGCTCCCTCGAAGCCATGGAGCTGGTCGTGCGCCGACCGGACACCGGTGGGCGTCGCGAGCGGTACCTCATCGACGACGACGTCTGGCTGCGGGCGTGGCGGGCCGACACCGGCGCACACGGCGAGATCGCGACCGCCGCGCAGCGGGGCATCGAGATCTTCGGCGCCGACACGACCGTCGGCACCCGGCTCGCCACGATGGGCCGGTTCTTCGCCCGGCTGAGCGAACAGATGAGCGGCAGCACCCTCGGCCAGGCCGTCGCGTACGACGGGCTGACCGTGCTCGCCGCCCTCGTGCACGCCGGCCGGCCGCTCACCCTGGGCACGCTGGCCACCGCGCTCGGCTGGCCCCGGGAGCGCGCCACCGCCGCCCTGGAGGCGGTCCGGCGTCAACCGGCCCTCGCCGATCCCCTCGCCCTGCGTACCGTCGGGCCCGAGACCTACTCCCTCACCACGAGACCCGACCGCCTCAGCCCGGCGCAGCGCGCGGCGCTCTCGACGGCGAGTACCGCAAACCTGTGAATTCCGTCGGCCTTTGAGTCATCGTCCGCTCCCAGCCGTACCCCTGTGCACCGGAGCCATAGGAAGGGGACGGGCCGTGACGACGCTATTGAACAGCCGGGCCGGTCGGCGGCTGGCCCTGCGCCAGATTCGGCCACGGCGCTCCCCCGCCGTGCCGCTGGTGCTGCTGAGCTGGGCAGGAGCGGCCGCGGTGCTGTCGCTGTGGTGGATGAACACCCCGAACGTCACCGGCAACGCCGCCTGGCTGAACGGTGCCGGGCGGCTCAGCGGGCTGCTCGCCGGGTACGTCCTGGCGCTGGTGGTGCTGCAGATGGCGCGGGTGCCCGCGCTGGAGCGGCGGGTGGGGTCGGACCGGGTGGCGCGGTGGCACGCGATGAGCGGGCGGTACGCGCTGTGCCTGATCCTCGCCCATGTGGGCCTGATCATCGCGGGGTACGCGACTCAGGGCGGCGTCTCGTTCGTCGCGCAGACCGAGACGATGGTGCTCACCTTCCCCGACATGCTCGAAGCGACGGTCGGCACGGTGACCCTGGTGGTGATCGGGCTGGTCTCGGCCGGGATGGTGCGCCGTAGGCTTCCGTACGAGGTCTGGTACTACCTGCATCTGCTCACCTATGCGGCCGTCTTCCTGACCTTCTGGCACCAGCTCAGCAACGGCGCCGAGTTCGTGGGCGACATGACGGCGCAGACCGCGTGGTACGTGCTGTACGGCGCGGTCAGCGCGCTGGCGATCTGGTACCGGCTGCTGGTGCCGCTGCGGCTGAACCTGCGGCACCGGATGCGGGTGGAGGCGGTCGTCCAGGAGGCGCCCGGGATCGTCTCGGTGCTGATCAAGGGGCGCAAGCTGCACCGGATCGGCGCGGAGGCCGGGCAGTTCTTCCGGTGGCGGTTCCTGGCCCCGGGGCTGCGGTGGGGTTCCCATCCGTACTCGCTGTCCGCCCCTCCCCGGCCCAATCTGCTGCGCATCACGGTGAAGGCGGTGGGCGGGCACAGCACGGGGCTCGCCGGGCTGAAGCCGGGGACCCGGGTGTGGGCCGAGGGGCCGTACGGGGCGATGACCGCGTCCCGCCGCAGCCAGGGCAAGGTGCTGATGATCGCCGGTGGGGCGGGCATCACCCCGATCCGGGCCCTGTTCGAGACGCTGCCCGGCAAGGGCGGCGACCTGACCCTGCTCTACCGCGCCCGGACCGTCGAGGACCTGGCGCTGTGGGGCGAGCTGAAGCAGATCGCGACCGAGCGGGACGCCCGGCTGCTGTACGCCGTCAACGGCCCGGACGGGGCCCGGCCGGAGATCAGCGCGGAGCGGCTGCGGGCGCTGCTGCCCGACATCGACGAGCACGACGTCTATCTGTGCGGGCCCCCGGGCCTGACCGAGCACGCGTACGAGGCGCTGCACGACGCGGGGGTCCCCGACCGCCGTATCCATCATGAATCCTTCGAGCTGTGACCTGAGGTGGAGCCATGAAGAGGAAGCATCCGCTGCGCCGCATCGTCCTGGGCACGGCCGCCACCGTCGCCGGTGTCGTGGCGCTGCTCGCGCTGAAGCAGCCCGCCGGCGGCCAGAACGTCGCCGGGCCCCCGGCCGGGCAGGCCCCGCCGCCCGTCGCGGCCACCGCGCCGGGGACGGGCGGGGGCGCGGGTGGCGGGCAGACCGTCACCGGTGACGTCGTCGACACGCAGTACGGGCCGGTACAGGTCAGCGTGACCATGAGCGGCGGGAAGATCACCGCCGCGCAGGCCGTCAAGACGCCGAACTCCGGACCGCGCAGCGACCAGATCGCCAAGGACTCCATCCCCAAGCTCAACCAGCAGGCGGTGTCCGCCGCGAAGGTCGACACCGTGTCCGGTGCGACGTACACCAGCGAGGGCTACTCCAAGTCCTTGCAGAGCGCTCTCGACAAGGCGGGTACCAAATGACGTACGGCGATGACCAGTCCCTGCGCCATGTCGAACACGTCATGGGCACCGTCTTCTCCTTCGACCTGCGCGAGGTACACGACGCCGACCGGCCCCGGGTGCTGGCCGCGCTGGACGGGGCCGTGGTGGGGCTGCACCGGGTGGACGAGCTGTTCTCCACGTACCGCCAGGACAGCCAGATCAGCCGTCTGGGGCGCGGGGAGCTGACGCTGTCGCAGTGCGAACCGGAGGTACGGGACGTGCTGGAGCTGTGCGAGGAGGTCTCGTACCGCAGCGACGGGTGGTTCACCGCGCGCTACGCCGGGCGGCGGGCCGATCCGACCGGCCTGGTCAAGGGGTGGGCCGTCGAGCGCGCCGCCCGGATGCTGGCCTCGGCGGGCGCCGGTTCGGTGTGCGTCAACGGCGGCGGCGACGTGCAGGTGCACGGCGGTCCGTGGCGGGTGGGCATCGCCGACCCGATGCGGCGCGGTGAGCTGCTGGCGGTGGTGGAGGCGCACGGCGAGCTGGCCGTGGCCACCTCGGGCCCGGCCGAGCGGGGCTGCCACATCCTGGACCCCCACACCGGCCGCCCCCCGGCGGACGGCCTCGCCTCCGTGACGGTGGTCGGCACCAGCCTGACGGAGGCCGATGCCTGGGCGACGGCGGCCTGCGCGATGGGCGCCGAGCGCGCCCGCCCGTGGCTGCAGCGGCAGCCGGGCGCGGAGGCGTTCGCGGTGACGGCGGAGGGGGCGACGTGGCAGACGAGCGGTTTCGCGCGTTTTTCGGCTGAGCTGTGCGTTTCGTGACCGGAGTGCGTCTGCCGGCGGTCAGCGGTGGCCGCGTACCGCGTCGGCCAGGAGGCCCACGTGGCCGTGGGTCGGGTCCTTCACGGCCGTGAGGAGCGTGAGGGTGCCCTGCCCGGCCAGCTCGCGGAGGTGGTCCACGGCCTCGCGGCGCTCCGGTTCGGCCAGCTCCGCGCGATACCGCCGGGCGAACTCCGCGAACCGCTCCGGCTCGTGTCCGTACCAGCGGCGCAGCTCGGTCGAGGGCGCGGCGGCCTTGGCCCATTCGTCCAGCTGGGCGTCTTCCTTCGCCAGGCCGCGCGGCCAGATCCGGTCCACCAGGACGCGGGTGCCGTCGTCCGGCTCCGGGGTGTCGTACACGCGGCGGACCCGGATCCCGGGGCGGGCCCGCCGACCGTTTTTGTCTGCCATGTCTCCATCGAACCATCCCTGTGGCGTCGACCTCGGCGGATAATGCGCCACATGGGAAAAGTGTACGAACGTATTGATGGCAGACTTCGCACATTTATCGAACAGCAGAAGATTTTCTTCACCGCCACCGCGCCACTGGCCGGGGACGGCACCGTGAACCTGTCCCCCAAAGGGGTGTCCGGTTCGTTCGCCGTACTCGACGAACTGACCGTGGCCTACCTGGACTTCTCCGGGAGCAACGCGGAGACCATCGCCCATCTGCGGGAGAACGGCCGCATCACGTTGATGTGGTGCGCCTTTGACGGGCCGCCGAACATCGTGCGAGTGCATGGGCGGGGTGAGGCGGTGTTCCGCGACGATCCGCGCTTCGCGGAGCTGGTCAAGCACTTTCCGGGGGTCGATGTGCGCTCGCACGGGCTGCGGGCGGTCATCGTGGTGACGGCCGAGCTGATCCGGGACACGTGTGGGTACGCGGTGCCCTTCATGGACTACCGCGAGGACCGCACGCTGCACGCCCAGCGGTTTCGGCGCGAGGACGACGAGGAGAAGCTGACCGCTTACTGCGAGCGGAAGGACCATGTCGCCAGCAGTCTGGACGGGCTGCCGGGGTTGCCGCTTCCGTTGCCACCGCTTTCGTTGTAGCCGCTGTCGTTGCCGCCGCTTTGGTTGTAGTGGCTTTCGTTGTAGCGACCAGATATCGAGACGGTCTTGCGTTACGGGGGCCGGGCGGCGTTCCATCACGCGGTGCGATCCGAACCCAAGAGCCCCGCAACGGACTCCCCGTCGTCCCCGTCGACGGAGCCCGCCGCCGGGCCAGCCGACCGGGCGGCCCGGCGGGCCGTCACCGTCTTCCCCCTGCTCGTCCTCGCCGCCGGAGTGGCGGGCCTGAGCACGCCCGGCACCTTCACCGGCTGGGCGCCGAGCGTTCCCTATCTGCTCGGCGTGATCATGTTCTGCATGGGGCTGACCATGACCCCGTCCGACTTCACGGGTGTGGTGAAACGGCCCTGGGCGGTGGCGCTCGGGCTGGTCGCCCACTACGTGATCATGCCCGGTCTGGGGTGGCTCATCGCCAACGGCCTGGGGCTGTCGCCGCAGCTGGCGGCCGGGGTCATCCTGGTCGGCTGCGCGCCGAGCGGTACGGCGTCCAATGTGGTGACGTATCTGGCGCGGGGTGATGTGGCGCTGTCGGTCTCGGTCGCCACCGTCTCCACGGTGCTCGCTCCGCTCGTCACCCCGCCGCTGACGTTGCTGCTGGCCGGGGAATTCCTGCCGGTGGACGCGCAGTCGATGGTCACCGACATCTTGAAGACGGTGCTGTTGCCGGTGGTGGGCGGCCTGGTCGTACGGCTGGTGGCCGGGCGTTACATCGCGCGGGTGCTGGGGGTGCTGCCGTGGTTGTCCGCCGTGACGATCGGCGTGATCGTGGCGGTGGTCGTCGCGGGCAGCGCGGAGGCGATCCGGTCTGCGGCGGGGCTGGTGCTGCTGGCCGTCGTTCTGCACAACGGGCTGGGGCTGGCGCTGGGGTACGCGGCGGGCAAGGTCGCCCGGCTGGGCGCGCCCGCGAGCCGGGCGATGGCCTTCGAGGTCGGCATGCAGAACTCCGGGCTCGCGGCGTCCCTGGCCGCCGCCCACTTCAGCCCCCTTGCCGCGCTCCCTGCGGCCGTGTTCTCGGTGTGGCACAACGTGTCGGGGGCGGTGGTGGCGGCGTGGATGTCGTACCGTGCCCGCAGGCCGGCCGGCTGACGGCCGTCACACGACGGCCGGTTCCCACGCCCGGTCGACCACCCGCACCAGCCCCTGGTCGGTGAGCTTGACCTGTGGCGACACCGGCAGGGTCATGGTCGAGATGCTCATGAAGGCGTTGCGGTGCCGCCAGCCCCACCCGTGCAGCGCCTCCCGTACGGCGGCGGCACCCTCGGCAACCCGGGGCGCGGGTGCCTGGGACAGCACGCCGCCCACCGGCAGCGGGAGGTGCACGGGATCCTGCCCGGTGACGGCCACGCAGATGCCGCCGCCCGATCCGATGACCCGGTTCGCCGCCGCGCGCAGCGCCGCCGCGCCAGTGGCGACGACGGTGAGGTTGTGGCTGTCGTGCGCGTACGTGGTCGCGACGGCACCCGGGGCGAGGTCGAAGCCGACCACCGGCGCCATGGCCCGGCGGCCCGAGCGGTGGTGGCGCTCGTACACCGCGAGCAGCGCCGTTCTGCCCTCCCAGTCCACGATGCCGTTCCTCACCGGCAGGACCACCTCGGCGGGCTCGGTGTAGGTGTCCACCGGATTCACCCGCAGCGCCCGGAAGGTGTGCTCCCCGTCGGGGAGGTCGGTCCGCCACCGGCAGTCGCCCTCGTCGAGCGGTGCGAGGCGGACGGAGGCGGCGAAGGGGTTGGCCGCGGGGGCCGGCGGGGCGTCATCGGCACCGTCCTCGACCACCCGGCCACCGCACACGACGGTCACCGGTGCCGGGTCCTCCAGGGCACGCAGCAGGACGAGGTCCGCCCGCTTCCCCGGGGCCACCACGCCGCGGTCGTCGAGGCCGAGGCGGCGGGCCGGGTGCAGGGTGAGCGCGCGCAGCACGGTCAACGGGTCGAGGCCGGCGTCCAGGGCGACCCTGGCGATGTGGTCCAGGTGTCCGCGTTCGAGGATGGCGTCGGCCGCCAGGTCGTCGGTGACCAGGCAGAAGTCCGGCAGGACGGGGAGTTCCCGGAGGCGCCGGACCAGTTCGGGGGTGAGGCACTTCTCCTGGAGCATCAGCAGCATCCCGAGCCGGGCCTTCTCGACCGCCACGTCGGGGGTGTTCTTGGTGTGGTCGGAGTCGATCCCGGCCCACAGATACTCGCCCAAGTCGTCCCCGGTCAGGTTCGGGCAGTGGCCGTCGAGGCGGACGCCCTTGCGCCGGGCCGCGTCGATGATCGACCGCATCCGTGGGGAGCCCGCCACCACGGCGCGGTAGTCCATCACCTCACCGAGGGTGGTCACCCCGTCCCAGTCGAGCATCTCGGCGATGTCGTCGGCGGTCAGCCGGGCCCCCGCGGTCTCGAAACCCTCAAGGGCGGGCACACAGGACGGCACGGCCCACAGCATGGTCTGAGCAGTCGTGCGGCCCTGCTCGATCATCCACGCCATGGCCTCCCGCCCGGCGACGTTGACGATCTCGTGCGGGTCCGCGAGGACCGTCGTCGTGCCGCGGCGCACGGTGATGCGGGCGAACTCGGCGGGCGTGAGCAGCGAGCTCTCGATGTGCATGTGGGCGTCGATGTACCCGGGCGCCAGCAGCAGGCCCTCGGCGTCCAGGACGCGGTCGGCTTCGATGCGTACGCCGGGCGCGGTGACGGCACGGATGAGGTCGCCGGTCACCACGACATCGGCCGGGACGATCTCACCGGTGTGCACCGAGACGACACCGGCACCACGGATGAGGAGGTCGCAGCGGCTTGGCATCGGCATGGGGACTCCTGCTCGTTTCCTGCTCGGGTGGGGGTGTGGTGCCTTCGGGGGCTACGCCGCGAGGCGGGCCGCGCCGTAGCGGTCGCGCAGACGGGACATCAGGAACCCGCGGAACGCCTCCGCGTCGACGCCGGACGCCACGCGCGCGTTGGGCGCGTGGCCGGTGCGCCCGTGGACGTCGGCGACCAGGGCGCCACGGGTGAACTCGCCCGCGCATTCCACGGTCACCCACGCGTCCGTCCACTCCAGGAGGTCGGGGCGGACGGCGGCGGCGACGGCCAGCGCGTCGTGGACGGCGCAGGCGCGCACCGTGTGGCGTCGCGCGTACCGGTCGATGAGGTGGCTCAGCATCCGTCCGGCCGCCGCGGTGACGGGTGCGCCGTCGGCGATGAGCGCCTCGGCGTCGGCGAGCGGGGTCAGCGCCTCGCGGGTGACGTCGAGGCCGACGATGCGCAGCGGCACCCCGGACTCGGTGACGTACCGGGCGGCCTCGGGATCGGCGTGGAAGTTGAACTCGGCGGCGGGCGTGGTGTTGCCGGGGGCGAACGCCGCGCCGCCCATGACGACGATCTCCTTGAGGCGCTCCCGGGTGTCGGGGTGGCCGTGCAGCAGCGCGGCGACGTTCGTGAGCGGCGCCGTCGCGATCAGGGTGAACTCGCCGGGCGCGGCGGCGCGGATCTGCCCGGCCGTCCAGTCGACGGCGTGTCCGGGGTGGGCGGCCCGGGAGGGCGCGGGCAGTTCCACGCCTCCCAGGCCGTACGCGCCGTGCACCGGCTCATCGGGCTGACGCAGCGCGCGGGCCAGCGGCCCCGCGTAGCCGCGCAGCACGGGCGTGGCGGCGGCGGGCGGGCCGATCAGGTCGCACACCCGCAGGGCGTTGTCGACCACTTGGTCGAGGCCGACGTTGCCGGCCACGGTGGTCACGCCCGCGACGTCGAGCTCCGGCGACGCGTACGCCAGCATCAGCGCGATGGCGTCGTCGATGCCCGGATCGCAGTCGATGACCACCCGTGAGGGGGCCCGGCTCATCCGGAGACCTCGCGCTGGAAGCGGTCCACCCACTCGTCGTTGTGCGCGACGGCGTAGTCCAGGTCAAGTGAGGTGAACCCGGCGGCGGCCGGGTCGCTCGCGGCCTTGCCCGACACCTTGGCGATGCTCTCGGGCAGTTCGGCGTCCTTGTTGACGGGCTTGTCGTCGAAGGTGGCGGCGGCCTTCTCCTGGACGTCGGCGGAGAGCAGGTAGTCGATGAACTTCTCGGCGCCGGCCTTGTTCCCGCTGCCCTTGACGATCTGGGCGGTGTTGGCGGCGACGTAGCGGCCCTTGTCGAACGGTGCCCAGGCGAGGGGCTTGCCGGACTTGACCGGGTCGACGGCGAAGAGGTCGAGGCCGGGGGCCATGTCGACCTCGCCGCGCTCCAGGAGACTGACCAGCTCGGTGCTGCGGTTGAAGTACTTGAGCACGTTCGGCTTGAGGTCGGAGAGCTTCTCGAAGCCGGCGTCGGAGTCCTTGGGGCCGGTGCCGTAGGTCGCGGAGACGGCCTCGAGGAAGGGCATGCCGGCGCTGGTGGACATGTCGGGGACGGCGACCTTGCCCTTGTGCTCGGCGTCCCACAGGTCCTTCATCGTGGGCGGCTCGGCGAACCTGTCGGTGCGGTAGAGCGTTCCGAGGAGCTGGTAGGTGTAGGCCGGACCGTAGCCGTCGGTGCTCCTGGCGAAGTCGTGGATCTTCGCCAGGTTCGGGATCTTCTTCGGGTCGATCTTCTCGAAGAGGCCCTGTTTCTGGCCCATGGCGGCGAAGAGGTCGGTGATCATGACGACGTCGGTGGTGGGGTTCGCCTTGTTGACCCGCAGCTTCGTCAGCCGGTCGGCGTTGGCGCCGGTCTCCACGGTGACCTTGATCCCGGTCTTCTTCTCGAACGGCTCGACGACCGTCTTCTCGAATTGGTCCGCGCCGAAACCGAAGGTGCTCACGGTGAGCTTCTTGGGGTCGGATCCGCCGGTCTCGGCGCAGCCGGCGAGGGAGAGGGAAACCAGGGCGACGGCCGCCGCACCGCTGAGGAGTCTGGTGGTACGGAGGGGACGAAGGGTACGGGTCATGCGGGACACTCCTGCTGTTCGGGGCTTGCCGGCCGGGCGTCTGCGTCGTCGCCGGGCAGTGCGACGGCCAGCGCCGGGGGGAGGTGGAGGCGTACCGACTCCCCCGCGCGCAGGCTGTCGTCGGCGGTGATGGCCTGGATGGTGCGGTCGCCGACGGTGGTCGTCACCGCGAAGTCGGTGCCGCGGAAGCGGACCGCGGTGACGGTCGCGTCGACCACCTCGCCGCCGGGGGGCGGCGGCTGGCCGGGAGTGAGGACGCCGATGTGCTCGGGCCGGATGGTGACCTGTCCCTTTCCGGGCAGTTCGAGGAAGTTCTCGTAGCCCAGGAACTCCGCGACGAAGCGGGTCGCGGGCGCCCGGAACACCTCGCGCGGAGGGCCCTGCTGGACGATCCGGCCACGGTCGAGGATCACCATGGAGTCGGCCAGTTCCAGCGCCTCTTCCTGGTCATGAGTGACCAGGATGGCGGTGAGCCCGGTCTCCCGCTGGACGCGCAGCAGCTCCTGGCGCATCTGGACCCGCAGCCGCGCGTCCAGATTGGACAGCGGCTCGTCGAGCAGCAGCACGGAGGGGCGGATGGCCACGGCGCGGGCCAGCGCCACCCGCTGCTGCTGACCGCCGGAGAGCTGCCCCGGCTTGCGCCCGGCGAGGTGGGCGAGGCCGACCAGCTCCAGCACCTCGCCGACCCGGGTACGGATCTCGTCGGCGGGCACCCCGCGCATCTTCAGTCCGAACGCGACGTTCTTCGCGACGGTCAGGTGGGGGAAGAGCGCGTAGGACTGGAACACCATGCCGATGTTGCGGCGCTCGGGCGGCAGGTGGGTGGCGTCCTGTCCGTCGAGCAGGATCGTGCCGGAGCTGGGCGTCAGGAATCCCGCGATCATCCGCAGGGTCGTCGTCTTGCCGCAGCCGCTGGGGCCCAGCAGGGCGGTGAACTTCCCGCGCTCCACCGAGAGATCGATGGAGTCCACGGCCACCGATCCGGAGAACTCCCGGGTGATGGCCCGGAGCTGGACCACCGGGGTCGTCTCCTCGGTGTGTTCGGCGCTCCGTGCGTTCCCTGTCGTCTTCCGGATCGTCTTCCGGGCGCTCTGCTGGATCATCTGGGCATCCCTACTTGCTGAAGACCTTGTTGAAGCCGACCAGCCGCTCGGTGACCAGGGCCACCAGCACGGTCGCCGCCAGCAGCAGCGTGCTCACGGCCGCGACGACCGGGTCGAAGGAGAACTCGACGTAATGGAGCATCGCCACCGGCAGGCTGGTGGTGCCGGGCCCGTTGAGCAGCAGCGACAGCGGCACGTTGTTGAAGGAGGTGAGGAAGGACAGCACCGCCGCGGAGACGATGCCGGGCGTCATCACCGGCAGGGTGATGTGGAAGAAGGTCCGGAGCGGCCCGGCCCCCAGCCCCCGCCCCGCCTCCTCCAGGGCGGGGTCCGCCATGGCGAGCGAGGCCCCGGTGACCCGTACCGCGTAGGGCAGCAGCAGCACGGTGTGCCCGATCAGCAGTGCCCCGAACGCGGTGATCCGCAAGGTCACCATCAACTGCTGGAACAGCGCGAAGCCCAGGACCAGCTCCGGCACGATCGCCGGTGAGAGGAACAGCGCCTCGACCGCCTTGTGCCCGCGGAACCGCCGCCGCTGGATGGCGAGCGCGGCCGGCACGCCGACGAGCAGGGCCAGGACGGTCGCCCCCGCGGCCACCAGCAGGCTGGTGCCGAGCGCGGCGTGGAACGGCTGGTAGGAGAAGGCCTTGCCGAACCACTTGCCCGACAGGCCGGGCGGCGGGAACTCCACCGTGTCACCGGAGGAGAAGGCGATCGCCACCACCAGCAGGATCGGCCCCAGCAGGAACAGCATGGCCAGCGCGGACAGCGCGGTGAGCATCGGACGGCCGCGCATCACACCGCCCCCACCTTCGCCAGCCGGCCGGATATCCAGCTCGCGCCCAGCACCAGGACCGTCATGATCAGGGCGACCGCGCTGGCCGCGCTCCAGTCGAGCTTCACATTGGCGTAGTCGTACAGCAGCGTGGCCAGGGTGCGGTTACGGGTGCCGCCGAGCAGCAGCGGGGTGGTGAACGCGGTGACCGCGCCGGCGAACACCAGGGTGGTGCCGACCAGCACCCCGGGGAGGGCGAGCGGCAGCACCACGCGCCGGAAGGCCCGGCCCGAGGTGGCCCCGAGCCCTCGGGCCGCCTCCTCCAGCTTGGTGTCGACATGGGACAGGGAGCTGTACGAGGTCAGGATCATGATCGGTGTGAAGAGCTGGGTGAGCCCGGCGACCAGGGCGAATTCGGTGTACAGCAACTGGGTGCCGCCGTCCATGATTTTGAGGTCGACCAGCAGGGTGCTGATCAGCCCGTTGCGGCCGAGGATGACCAGCCAGGAGAAGGTGCGGACGACGGTGGAGAGCAGCAGCGGGAAGACGGCGAGGGCGAGGAGCAGGCCCTGACGGCGCTTGGGCGCCCGGGAGACGAGGTAGGCCACGGGGAAGCCGAGGAGCAGGCAGATCACCGTGGTGAGGGCGGCAACCCGGATGGTACGGGCCGCGACCTCCAGCACGTAGCCGTCGCCGAGCATGCCGCCGAGCTTGCCCAGGACATCGGGGTCCTCGGCGGCGGGCGGAGCGAACAGGGTGCTGAGGAAGGGATAGAGGAAGCCGAAGGCGAGAAGGGCCACGCCCGGCAGGAGCAAGAGGCCGGATGCCGCTCTGCGTGACACGAGCCCACCCTTCTGAAGTCCGTGGAATCCGGTACGCGACTGACGCCGCGACCTGGGAAGAATGCCCGCAACCGGTTGCCGCAACCGGTTGCAGGCAAGCTACGCTAGGCCCGGGGAGGTCGTCAACGGCGGCCGGTAAACACCGTGTAACCAGCAACGAAGGCAGGGGTGGATGGTTCGGCTGACAGATGTCGCACGGGCCGCGGGCGTGTCCACGTCCACGGCGTCACGCGCGCTCAGCAGGCCCACGATGGTGGCGCCGGAGACCCGGGAACGAGTCGCCCGCGCAGCCAGCGAAATGGGATTCCGGCTCAACGCCACCGCGCGGGCCCTGACGACCGGCCGCACCGGACTCGTGGGGGTCATCGTCCCGACCCTCGCCAACCCCTTCTTCCCGCCCATCGTCACGGGCGTTCAGCAGGCACTCACCGAGGCGGGCGGAAACGTGCTGCTCGGGGTCTCCGACCGGTCGGCCGAACGGGAGCGGGAACTGGCGACCCAACTGGGGTCACGCGTCGACGGGCTCATCCTGGTGGCGCCGGTCAACGCCGACGCCGAGGTGCGCGGGATCGCCGAGCGACTGCCGGTGGTGACGGTGGACCGTACCGTCCCGGGGCTGCCGGGGGTCGTGGTGGACACCCCTGGCGGCGTGCGGAAGCTGATGGCACATCTGCTCGGCCTCGGCCACCGGCGCATCGCCTACCTCGGCGGCCCACCCGGCTCCTGGATGGACCGGCAGCGCCGGAAGGCGGCGCGGGAGGCGGTGGCGGAGGCCGGCGGTGAGCTGATCGTGCTGGACCCGGCGCCCCCGCAGTTCGACGCCGGGCTCGCCGCCGCGGAACACCTCGTACGGCGAGAGGAGCGGGTCACCGCCGTCATGGTCTACAGCAGCTACGTACTGCTCGGAATCCTCATGGGGCTGGGCAACGCCGGGCTGCGCGTCCCCGAGGACATCAGCCTCGCCGCCTCCGACGATCTGACCGTCATCGGCATGACCCAGCCGGGCAGCACCGCCCTGCACGTCCCCCTCGACGAAGCCGGCAGCGCGGCGTTCCGGCTGGTGCGGGAAGCACCGCCGGCCGGGGGGCGGCCACCGCGGGTCCGCATCCCGACCCGCCTGGTGGTGCGGGAGTCCACCGCCGCGCCGCGGCGCTGATTGTGCATCTAGCGGGCCTTCTGGGCCAGGCGGAGGAGGTGGTCGGCCAGGGCCTGGCCGCCGCTGGGGTCGCGGCTGATGAGGAGCACCGTATCGTCGCCCGCGATCGTGCCGAGGATGACGTGCAGCTCCGCCGAGTCGATGGCCGAGGCCAGGAACTGGGCCGCGCCGGGCGGGGTGCGGAGGACGACGAGGTTGGCGGACGCCTCCGCCGAGATGAGGAGTTCGCCCGCGAGCCGCGCCATCCGCGCCTCGCTCGCCGATTCGCCGAGCGGGGCGCGGGGGGTGCGGTCGCCGCCTTCGCTGGGCACCGCGTAGATCAGCTCGCCGCCGGTGTTGCGGATCTTCACCGCGCCCAGTTCGTCCAGGTCGCGGGAGAGCGTCGCCTGGGTGACGGAGAGTCCGTCGTCGGCGAGGAGCTTCGCGAGCTGGCTCTGGGAGCGGACCGGCTGCCGGTTCAGGATGTCCACGATCCGGCGGTGGCGGGCGGTGCGGGTCTGCGGCACGGACGGTCCGTTGTGGTTCGCGTCGGCGTCGTGCCCCGCCTCGGTGTGCTGGGCCTCGGTCATCGTCTCGTCAGTCTCCGGATCATCGTTCCCCTTGGCCCTCGTGTGCGGCGTCCAGAACGGCGGGCAGCTCCCGGAGCAAGGTGTCCACCGCGTCGTCGCCGACGACGAGCGGCGGCGCGAGCCGGACCACATCCGGCCCGGTCGCGTTCACCAGGAGTCCCGCGTCCTGAGCCGCCTGCTGCACCTGCGGCGCGAGGGACTCTGTGAGCACGATACCGAGCAGCAGCCCCGCGCCACGGACCTGGCCGATCAACGCGTGGTCGAGCGATTCGATTCCGTCACGCAGCCGCTCCCCCGCCCGCTTGACGCGATCGAGGATGCCGTCGGCCGCGATCGTGTCGAGGACGGCGACGGCGGCGGCGCAGCTGACGGGGTTACCGCCGAAGGTGGACCCGTGCTGACCTGGGGTCAGCAGGTCGGCGGCGGGGCCGAAGGCGACGGTGGCGCCGATGGGCAGGCCGCCGCCGAGGCCCTTGGCGAGGGTGACGACATCGGGTTCGACGCCCTGTGCCTGGTGCTCGAACCAGTGTCCGGTACGGCCGATTCCGGTCTGTACCTCGTCGACCACGAGCAGCGTGCCGGTGGCCCGGGTGATCTCGCGGGCGGCGGCGAGGTAGCCCGCCGGGGGGACGATGACGCCGTTCTCGCCCTGGATGGGCTCGACGATGACCAGCGCGGTGTCGGTGGTGACGGCCGCGCGCAGCGCCTCGGCGTCGCCGTACGGCACATGGGTGACGTCGCCCGGCAGCGGAAGGAACGGTTCCTGCTTGGCGGGCTGGCCGGTCAGGGCGAGCGCGCCCACGGTGCGGCCGTGGAAGCCGCCCTCGGTGGCGACCATATGCGTACGGCCGGTCCGCCGTCCGATCTTGAAGGCGGCCTCGACGGCCTCCGCGCCGGAGTTGGAGAAGTAGACCCGCCCGCTCCGGCCGAAGAGCTGGAGCAGCCGCTCCGCGAGCGCCACCGGGGACTCGGCGACGAAGAGGTTCGAGACGTGGCCGAGCGTGGCGACCTGGTCGGATACGGCCCGTACGACGGCGGGGTGGGCATGGCCGAGGGAGTTGACGGCGATACCGCTGACGAAGTCGAGGTATTCCTTGCCGTCCGCGTCCCACACCGTGGCGCCCTCGCCGTGGGTGAGCGGGACGCGCGGCGTCCCGTAGTTGTCCATCATCGCGCCCTGCCAGCGCCGCGTCAGCTCCGCGTTGCTCACTGGTCCGCCCCCTCATCATCGGCGTCCGGCACGACCATCGTGCCGATGCCCTCGTCCGTGAAGATCTCCAGCAGGATCGAGTGCTGCACCCGCCCGTCGATGACGCGCGCGGTGGTGACGCCGTTGCGTACGGCGTGCAGACAGCCCTCCATCTTGGGCACCATGCCGCTGGCCAGGTCCGGCAGCAGCTTCTCCAGCTCGCTCGCGCCGAGCTGGCTGATCACCTCGTCGCTGTCGGGCCAGTCCGCGTACAGGCCCTCGACGTCGGTGAGGACCATCAGCGTCTCGGCGCGCAGCGCGGCGGCGAGCGCGGCCGCCGCCGTATCGGCGTTGACGTTGTAGACGTGGCCGTCGTCGGAGCTGCGCGCTATGGAGGAGACGACCGGGATGCGGCCGTCGTCCAGCAGCGCCTGGATGGCGCCGGTGTCGATCTCGGTGATCTGGCCGACCCGGCCGATGTCCACCTGTTCGCCGTCGATCTCGGCGAAGTGCTTGGTGGCGGACATCAGATGGGCGTCCTCGCCGGTCATGCCGACGGCGAGCGGGCCGTGCTGGTTGAGCAGCCCGACCAGCTCGCGCTGCACCTGCCCGGCCAGCACCATCCGCACGACGTCCATCGCGTCGTCGGTGGTGACCCTCAGGCCCGCCTTGAACTCGCTCACCAGGCCGTGCCGGTCGAGCTGGGCGCTGATCTGCGGGCCGCCGCCGTGGACGACGACCGGGCGCAGCCCGGCGTGCCGGAGGAAGACGACGTCCTGCGCGAACGCGGCCTTCAGCTCCTCGTCCACCATCGCGTTGCCGCCGAACTTGATGACGACGGTCTTGCCGTGGTGGCGGGTCAGCCAGGGCAGCGCCTCGATGAGGATGCGGGCCTTGGGCTGGGCGGTGTGCTTGCGGGCGGTCGGCTGGTCGGCCTTGGGCTGGTGGTCCGCCTTCTGCGACGGGATCGGCTGGCTCATGAGGAGTACGCGCTGTTCTCGTGGACGTAGTCGGCGGTCAGGTCGTTGGCCCAGATGACGGCGGACGCGCTGCCCGCGGCCAGGTCGGCGGTGATCCGTACCTCCCGGTAGCGCATGTCGACCAGCTCGCGGTCCTCGCCGACCGAACCGTCCTTGCAGACCCATACGTCGTTGATGGCGACGTTGAGCTGGTCGGGCTCGAAGGCGGCGGAGGTGGTGCCGATCGCGGACAGCACCCGGCCCCAGTTGGGGTCCTCGCCGTGGATGGCGCACTTGAGGAGGTTGTTACGGGCGATGGAGCGGCCCACCTCCACGGCGTCGTCCTCGGTGGCCGCGCCGACGACCTCGATACGGATGTCCTTGGAGGCGCCCTCGGCGTCCCCGATCAGCTGCCGCGCGAGGTCGGCGCAGACGGTGCGGACCGCCTCGGCGAAGTCATCGGCGGCGGGGGCGACCCCGGAGGCGCCGGAGGCCAGCAGCAGCACGGTGTCGTTGGTCGACATGCAGCCGTCGGAGTCGATCCGGTCGAAGGTGGTGCGGGTGGCGTCGCGCAGCGCGGTGTCCAGCGCGGCGGCTTCCACGTCGGCGTCGGTGGTGAGCACGACGAGCATGGTGGCCAGGCCCGGGGCCAGCATGCCCGCGCCCTTGGCCATGCCGCCGACGGTCCACGCCCCGTCCGGGCCGGTGGCGACGGCCGTCTTGTGCACGGTGTCGGTGGTCTTGATGGCGATGGCGGCCTTCTCGCCCCCGTGCTCGCCGAGGGCCGCGGCGGCCGTCTCGATGCCGGACAGCAGGGGTTCCATGGGCAGCCGGATGCCGATGAGCCCGGTGGAGGCAATGGCGATCTCACCCGCGCTGTGCCCGAGGACGTCGGCGGTCTTCTCGGCGGTGGCGTGGGTGTCCTGGAAGCCGAGCGGGCCGGTGCAGGCGTTGGCGCCGCCGGAGTTGAGGACGACGGCGGAGACCTGGCCGCCCTTCAGGACCTGCTCGGACCAGAGCACCGGGGCGGCCTTGACGCGGTTGGAGGTGAAGACGCCCGCGGCGGCCAGCCGTGGTCCGTTGTTGACGACGAGAGCGAGATCGGGGTTCCCGTTCTCCTTGATCCCTGCCGCGACGCCCGAGGCGGTGAAGCCCTTGGCTGCCGTCACACTCATGGAGCGACTCCGATCGTGGAAAGTCCCAGCTCCTCGGGGAGGCCGAGGGCGATGTTCATGCTCTGGACCGCGCCGCCCGCGGTGCCCTTGGTGAGGTTGTCGATCGCGCTGATCACGATGACCCGGCCCGCCGCCTCGTCGAGGGCGACCTGGAGCAGGGCGGTGTTGGATCCGTACACGGCGGCGGTGGAGGGCCACTGTCCCTCCGGCAGGAGGTGGACGAACGGTTCGTCGCCCAGCGCCTTCTCGTACGTGGCGCGCAGCGTCCCGGCCGTCACGCCGGGCTTCGCCGGGGCGCTGCAGGTGGCCAGGATGCCGCGGGACATGGGGGCGAGGGTCGGGGTGAAGGAGACCGAGACCCGCTCCCCCGCCGCGGCCGACAGGTTCTGGATCATCTCCGGGGTGTGCCGGTGGCCGCCGCCCACGCCGTACGGGCTCATGGACCCCATGACCTCGCTGCCCAGCAGGTGCGGCTTGGGCGACTTGCCCGCGCCCGAGGTCCCGGTGGCGGCGACGATCACGGCCTCGGGCCCGACCAGCCCCGCCGCGTACGCCGGGAACAGCGCGAGCGAGACGGCGGTGGGGTAGCAGCCGGGAACCGCGACGCGCTTGGACCCCTCCAGCGCGGCGCGGGCCCCCGGCAGCTCGGGGAGGCCGTACGGCCAGGTGCCGGCGTGCGGCGAACCGTAGAACTTCTCCCAGTCGGCCGCGTCCTCCAGCCGGAAGTCCGCACCGCAGTCGATCACCAGCACCTGGTCGCCGAGCTGCTCGGCGACGGCGGCGGACTGCCCGTGCGGCAGCGCGAGGAACACCACGTCGTGCCCGGCCAGCGCCTCGGCCCCGGTCGGTGCCAGCACCCGGTCGGCCAGCGGGACCAGGTGCGGCTGGAGGGAGCCGAGCGGCTGTCCGGCGTTGGCGTTGCCGGTCAGCGCGCCGATCTCGACCTCGGGGTGCGCGAGCAGCAGCCGCAGCACCTCACCGCCCGCGTATCCGCTCGCTCCCGCCACCGCTGCGCGTATCGCCATTGCCATCCTCCCTCACGGATGGCATGACTATACGTTTGACGGCAGCTTTATGCAAAGAATATTCAGGCAGGACCCCTGTGCGCGCTAGGACCGCGTCGCCCTCCCGCACTCGTCACCGGCGGACTCGCCCCGCCCGACCGGCGTGCTGCGGTCGTACGGATCGACCTCCGCGCCGGCCTCGTCCGCCCGGCGGTCCGTGCCGAAGGGCGGGACGAAGTAGCCGGTGGGGGCGCCGCAGCCGCCGTTGGTCATGGCGTACTTGTACGAGACGATCGAGAACGTGCCCGGCTCGGTGATCACCTTGTCGGGGTTGTCCCAGCTCAGGATCAGCTCGCGCCGGACGATCGTGCGCACGATCTCGTCGTCGCCGCCGCCCGCGTCCGCGGGGGTGACCGGGTAGACGAAGGTGACGTCGGCGGTCACCTGGAGCGCGCCGCGCTCGCCCTCCCGGTAGGTGAGCCGGCCCCGGGTCTTCACGACGTCGCCGACCAGATGGGTGCGGGAGGGCTGGAAGCGGCTGAAGAGGAGGAGCGGGTCGTTCTTCTCGCTCGGGGTGCGGAAGGCGGTTTGCAGAAGGTCTTGGACGTCCTTCTGGTGCGGGTTGATCAGTGCGATCGCCTGGTCGGGGCGCTCGCCCCGCAGCACCCCGCGGTCCAGGGCGGACGCGACGAGGAAGTCCCGGCTGCGGGCGAGGGCCCGCTCGACCTCGGCCGCGCTCATCCAGCCGACCGCCCCGGCCTTCGGCACGGTGATCCCCGCCGCTCCGCTCGCCCAGCTCGCCGCCGGCGAGCCGCGGAACGGCTCCTCCGTGGTGGGGCGTCGGGCCGCCTCCGCCGGGGGTGCCCCGGTCGGGCGGGTGGTCTCGGCCGCCGACGGCGAGGAGTCGCCGCCGGCGAACAGGTCCACTATCCGCCCCGGCGCGAGCGCCACCACCAGCAGCACCAGCGAGGCGAGCAGCCCGGCCACGTACCAGCCCGTGCGCCGCTTGGGCGGCGCGGGCGAGTAGCCGCGCCAGACCTCCGGGCCGCGGCCGGGCTCCGCGCGCAGCCGGTTCGCCACGTCGCGGGCCCGCGCCGACGGCTCCTTGGGCGCGTCGGCGGCACCCGCCACCGACTCACGCAGAAACCGCTCCCACTCCTCGTCAGATCTGGACGAGCCGTCCGGCTCCGTACCCGCACCCATCCCCAGCCCCCTGGCAGTCAGCAGAACGCGGCCCACTCCCCTGGGACGCGTCCGCATAATGACACAGAGCGCCGACAGCGAGGCCGGACGCGGCAGCCTTACCCCGTCACGCCCCCGTGGTGACCGCGTGCTCGCCGACGCGCCACCGCGAGGATTCCCGTCATGAGGGCGAGCGCGAACAGCGCCAGTCCGCCGATGATCACCGGATTCACCCAGCCGGGCACCAGCTCGGCCGCCGAGCCGCCCTCCGTGACGCACTGCGCGCTGATCGGCAGCGTCGCGCGCGTCACGATGTGATCTCCCGGCAGCCCCCGCACCGCGCACATCTGATCCGGATCCAGGACGTAGAACCCCGACATCACCCCCCACGTGTACGCGCCGAATGCCGCCGCGCCCGCCATGACCATCACCAGCACGCACGTCGTGACGCTCGGCAGATGCCACCCGCAGCCCGGCAGCCGGCTGTAGGCCCGCAGCGCGAGCCCCAGGGCGGCGCCCGCGAACACGAGCGGCATCAGGAGCGGCGCGAAGACCAGGGTCACCATCACAAAGCTCGCCATGCTCGCCCAGACATCGCCCGGACAAGGCTGGTTCCTTCGAGCGTCCTGATCGCGGGGCCGGAGTGGTTCAGCCGGGTGGTCCGCCGGAGTAGAGGGCCACCGCCTCGGCCGCGACACGGGCCAGTTCCTCGCGGAGGTCCTGCGGGGAGATCACCTCGACGTCGGCGCCGAAGGCGAGGAGGGGGCGGGCCGCGGCCAGGGGGTGGAAGCGCAGCCGGAGCTCGACGCGCTCCGGGCCGCCGTCGGCTTCGGCGGGTGGGGGTGCGGCCAGATCGGCGTGGTAGATGCTCAGGAAGCGGCGCAGGGACGCCCGGCGGACCTTCACCACCACGTCCACCCCGGCGGGGAGGTCGTCGATGCGGCGGCGCAGGGTGTCCCATACGTCGGCCAGTTCCGCGCCCTGCCGCCGCCGTACGGGTTCGTCGGCGACCGACGCCGTCAGGATGCGGTCCACCCGGAACAGCCGGGGCCGGGCGCGGTGATCGGCGACGAGGTACCAGACGCCCGCCTTCTCGACCAGGCCGTACGGGTCGAGGGTGTACGACGCCTCGCGGTCGTCGCGGCCGTGGCGGTAGCGCAGCCGTAGCCGCCGGTCGGTGAAGACGGCGTCCTGGAGCACGCCCAGGTCGGCCGCCGCCCGGGGGCCGCTGCGCCAGCGGACCGGGTCCACCAGGATGCGCCGGCGGGTCAGCGCGGCGGCGTCGCGGTGTGGTGGCGGGAGGGCGGCCATGACCTTGCGCAGCGCCGAGCCGATGGCCGGGCCGAGCCCGAGGTCGGCGTGCGCCCGGCCGGTGACCAGCACGAACAGCGCCCGCGCCTCATCGGCGGTCAGCCCGGTGACATCGGTGCGGTAGCCGGGCAGCAGGGCGATGCCGCCGTGCCGCCCGCGCTCGGCGTAGACGGGCACCCCGGACGTGGAGAGCGCGTCGACGTCGCGGAAGATGGTGCGTACGGACACCTCCAGGCGCTCGGCCAGCTCGGTGGCGGGCACCCGGCCGCGGGTCTGCAACAGCAGCAGGATCGACAGCATCCGGTCGGATTTCATGGGTCCGAGGATCGCGGAAAAACATGACGGTGGATGTCATGTATCGCGGGGAGTGTGGGCGCCGCCGGCCGACGCCGGCCGCGACTCGGTTCATTCCTTGGAGACTTTCGATGTCCGCTGATACCACCACCGCCGCCGTCCCCGTGCGGCCGGAGCCCGCCGGGAAACCGGAGGGGGGCCGCCGTCTGGCGCCGGCCCTGTTCGTGATCGCCGCGGCGCAGCTGATGGTGGTCCTCGACGCCACGATCACCAACATCGCCCTGCCCAGCATCCAGACCGATCTGAAGGTGTCCGACGGCGACCTGGCGTGGATCGTCACCGCGTACGCGCTGGCCTTCGGCGGGCTGCTGCTGCTCGGTGGCCGGGCCGGGGACCTGTTCGGGCGGCGGCGGATGTTCCGTACCGGGATCGCCGTGTTCACGCTGGCCTCGGTGCTGGGCGGGCTGGCCCCGGCCGAGGGGCTGCTGATCGGCGCCCGGGTGCTGCAGGGCGTGGGCGCCGCGATGGCCGCGCCCAGCGCGCTGGCCCTGATCGCCACGACGTTCCCGGCGGGCAGGGCGCGCAACACGGCGATGGGCGTGTACGCGGCCATGGGCGGGGTCGGCGCCACGGTCGGCCTGCTGCTGGGCGGCACGCTCACCGATGTCCTCGACTGGCGCTGGGTGTTCTTCGTGAACATCCCGATCGGGCTGGCCGTCCTCGCCGGAACCCGGACCCTGGTCGAGGCCGGCCGCACCCCCGGCAGGCTGGACATCCCCGGCGCGATCACCGGCACGGGCGGTCTGATCGCCCTGGTCCACGGCATCACCCGCGGCGGCGACCACGGCTGGGCCGACGGCCTCACCCTCGCCTCGTTCGCCGCGGCGGCCGGGCTGCTGGCCGCGTTCCTGCTGGTCCAGGCCCGGACCGGGCATCCCATGATGCCGCTGCGACTGTTCCGGGACCGCAGCCGGTGCGGCAGCTACGCCACCATGCTGTGCATCGGCGCGGGCATGTTCGCCACCTTCTACTTCCTGACGCTCTACATGCAGCTGATCCTGGGCTACAGCCCGGTGCGGACCGGCTTCGCGTATCTGCCCTTCAGCATCGGCGTGGCCACGGCCGCAGGGCTCAGCTCCAAGCTGGTCGCCCACCTCGCCCCGCGGCTGATAGCCGGGCCGGGGCTGGCGGTCGGGGCGGCGGGGATGGTCTGGTTCTCCACCCTGGAGCCGGACTCGTCGTACACCGGGCATCTGATGCCCGCGATGTTCGTCACCGCGCTCGGCCTGGGCATGGGCTTCGTCCCGATGACGCTCGGCGCGGTCAGCGGGGTGCGGCCCGAGGACACCGGGATCGCCTCCGCGCTGCTGAACACCGCGCAGCAGATCGGCGGCGCCCTCGGCCTCGCGGTCATGTCGACCCTCTCCACCTCGGCGGCCGACGACCGGCTGCCCGGGGCGGCCGCCGCCCTCTACCGGGGGCTGGCCACGAAGGACACCGCCCTGGTGGCGAGGGCCGGGGATGCGCTGACCCACGGCTACACCCGGGCCTTCGCCGCCGCGGCCGTCATGTTCCTGGCGGGGCTCACGGTCACCGCGCTCGCCGTCAGCGCCCGGAAGCAGCGGCACGCGGGGGAGGCGCCGGGCGCCGCGCACATGGGCTGACGGCGCCCCCGGAAAAATCGCCGGAAGTTTTTCCGGGGAGCTGTCGACCCGGGTGTCTCCCGTTCGACGTAAGGGTGAGAGGCGGGGAGTGGCCCCGCCCGGCGACCGAGGAGTCACCATGCCGCGCTTTCTGACCCTGATCCGCATCGACGAGAAGAACGCCCCCGCCGAGGGCCCCAGCCCCGAGCTGATGGAGCGCATGGGCGCCCTGCTGGAGGAGATCACCAAGGCGGGCGTCATGCTCGACACGGCCGGGCTCAAGCCCACCTCCGAGGGCACCCGGGTCACCTGGTCCGGCGGCAAGATCAGCTACACCGACGGGCCGTTCACCGAGAGCAAGGAGGTCATCGGCGGCTACTCCCTCATCCAGGCCAAGGACAAGGCCGAGGCGCTGGAGTGGACCAAGCGGTTCCTGGAGACCCACGAGGACTACTGGACCATCACCGCCGAGGTCCGCCAGATCGACGAGGGCTGATCAGGCTCTCGGGCTGATCCGCTTCCGCTTGCCGTGCCCCCGGGCGGCTGCTCTGATGGGTGGCCGTGACGGCAGCAAACGCGACCGAAACGGTCGAAGCGGTCTTCAGGATCGAATCCGCGCGCATCATCGCAGGTGTCGCCCGCATCGTGCGGGACGTCGGCATCGCCGAGGAACTCGCGCAGGATGCCCTGATCGCCGCGCTGGAACAGTGGCCGGAGTCGGGCGTCCCGGACAAGCCGGGAGCCTGGCTCATGGCCACCGCCAAGCACCGCGCGATCGACCTCGTACGCCGCAAGGAGACGTACGCGCGGAAGCTGGCCGAGGTCGGGCGGGCCCTGGAGGACGTGCCCCCACCCGATCCGGGGGACCTCGACGACCCCGACGGCATCGACGACGATCTGCTGCGGCTGATCTTCACGGCCTGCCATCCGGTGCTGTCGCCGGAGGCCCGCATCGCCCTGACCCTGCGGCTGCTGGGCGGGCTGACCACGGAGGAGATCGCCCGCGCGTTCCTGGCCTCGGAGGCGGCCGTCGCCCAGCGGATCGTCCGGGCGAAGCGGTCGCTGGCCAAGGCCGGGGTGCCCTTCGAGGTGCCGTACGGCGAGGACCGGACCGCCCGGCTCTCCTCGGTCCTGGAGGTCATCTACCTGATCTTCAACGAGGGCTACTCGGCGACGGCCGGGGACGACCTGGTGCGCCCCGCCCTGTGCGAGGACGCGCTGCGCCTGGCCCGGGTGCTGGCGGGGCTCATGCCCAAGGAGCCCGAGGTGCACGGGCTGGCCGCGCTCCTGGAGTTCCAGGCCTCCCGCATCCCGGCCCGCACCGGCCCGGGCGGCGCGCCGGTGCTGCTCGCCGACCAGAACCGGGCCAAGTGGAACCGGTTGCTCATCCACCGTGGCGTCGAGGCCCTGCACCGGGCGGGCCACGGCCCGTACGCCCTCCAGGCCGCGATCGCCGCGTGCCACGCGCGGGCGGTCCGCTACGAGGACACCGACTGGAGAACCATCGCCACCCTCTACGACCGGCTGGCCGCGCTCACCCCGTCCCCGGTGGTGGAGCTGAACCGGGCGGTGGCCGTCTCGATGGCGGAGGGCCCGGCGGCCGCGCTGGAATTGGTCGACGCCCTGGTCGCGGACCCCGCGCTGCGCGACTACCACCTGCTGCCGAGCGTCCGCGGCGATCTGCTGGAACGCCTGGGGCGGCGGGCGGAGGCCCGCGCGGAGTTCGAGCGCGCCGCCTCCCTCACCCGCAACGCCCCCGAGCGCCGACTGCTGCGGGAGAGGGCCGGGCGGGTCTGAAACGCACCGCCCCGCTGGTGCTCACCCCCGCTTCCTGACATCGTCGGCGTCCATGCGGACGACTCTGCACGGCGCGCGGGTGGGCTTGCGGCCCACCGTCCCCGCCGACATCCCCGCGCTCGCCGCCATCCGCGCGAAGCCCGAGGTGTACGCGCGCTGGCGGGGCGGCGAGGACCTGGTGGCGGCGGTGGCCGAGGACCTGGCCGAGCCGGACACCGAGACGCTGGCCGTGGTGCACGAGGGGGCCGTGGTCGGCATGATCCAGTGGTCGGCCGAAACGGACCCCGACTACCGGCACGCGAGCATCGACATCTACCTGGACCCGGCGGTACACGGCCGTGGGCTGGGCACCGACGCCGTGCGCACCCTGGCCCGGCACCTCGTCCGCGACCACGGCCACCACCGCATCGTGATCGATCCGGCCGCGGACAACGCCGCCGCCATCCGCGCCTACGGCAAGGCCGGGTTCCGTCCGGTCGGCGTGATGCGCCGCTACGAGCGCGGGCACGACGGCACCTGGCACGACGGTCTGCTGATGGATCTGCTGGCCGAAGAGCTGACGGATTGACATGCTGTCCCTGATCACCAATGGGGGAGGCATCGTGGCCGACAACACGACCGACGACGACCTGCGGCATCTGCGCCGCTGTGTGGAGCTGGCGACCGAGGCCCTGGAGGCGGGTGACGAACCCTTCGGCTCGGTGCTCGTCGCCGCCGACGGGACCGTCCTGGCCGAGGACCACAACCGGGTGGCGGGCGGTGATCACACCCGCCACCCGGAGTTCGCCCTGGCGCGCTGGGCGGCGGGGCGGCTGACGCCCGCGGAGCGGGCCGAGGCCACCGTCTACACCTCGGGCGAGCACTGCCCGATGTGCGCCGCCGCGCACGGCTGGGTCGGGCTCGGCCGCATCGTGTACGCCAGCTCCTCGCAGCAGCTGGCGGGCTGGCTCGCCGAACTCGGTGTGCCGGCGCCGCCGGTACGGACCCTGCCGATCCGGGAGGTCGTGCCCGGCGCGGTGGTGGCGGGCCCGTATCCCGCGCTCGCCGAGGAGGTCCGTGCGCTGCACCGCCGCTTCCACGGCGCGGCCTGAGCGGGTCCGCGGGAGGTCAGAAGATGAGGTGCACGGTGACGTTGGTGTCCAACGCGGTGACGTTGACGGCGTGGACGAAGCCGTGCGCGGTGCGGTAGCGGCCCGTGCCGCCGGTGATCGCGAGGTTGATGTCGGCCTCGGGTCCGGCCGCGGTGACGGAGATCAGCCCGTGGATGGTGATGTCCCCGTCGGGAAGCCGGAAAGTGGCAACGCACTGCTGGTCGAACGAGTCGACGGCGGGCCCGACGCGGGTCAGCGTGCACACCTCGCCGAACGTCCCCACCGTGGTGCTCCCCCGGAGAAGATCCCCGCTGAGGACGAACTCGTCCCCCTGGCTGGGCCCGGACGTGCCCACATCCACGGCGCTGCTCTGCGTCTGGTGGACGACGAGGTCGAAGACCCGCTCGCGCCCGATCGGGAACAGCGGATCGCCGCTGCCCCCGGCGGGCGCCGGGGCGGCGGCCGCGGTGGGGGCGGCGCACAGGAGAGCGGCGGTCAGGGCGGTGGCGGCGCTCAGGCCGAGGTGACGAAGGTGCCGGGGGTGCCGGAGGTGGCGCATGATGACAGTTCCCATCGGGTCGTAGGGGCTCCGGCATCAGCGTCGCGGGTCGCCCGGGACCCGGCGACTCCACAAGATCATCCGAGTGAACGCCGCCGGCTCAGCCCGGCGCGCCGCCCTCCACCCGCAGCCGCCACTGCCCGGCGCGGCCGGTGAGGGTGACGGTGGACAGCGGGGTCACGTCGACGTTCCAGTAGCAGTGCGGCGGCGCCTTGATGGCGTACGTCAGGGCGGCGCGTATCACCCCGGGGTCGGCCACCGCGAGCACCTTGACGTGCTCCTCGACCGGCCGGGTGTCCAGCCAGCCGCCGACCCGGGTGATGAACGCCAGCAGCGATTCGCCGCCGTACGGCGCCGAGCGGGGGTCGGCGAGCCACACGTCGACCGCGCGCGGCTCGCGCGCCATCACATCGGCGAAGGTACGGCCGCCCCAGCGGCCCATGTCCCAGTCGCGCAGGGCGAGTTGGACGAGCGGGGTGAACCCGAGCGCGAGGCCGGTCTCCCGGCTGCGGGGCGACGGCGAGCAGTAGCGCAGCTCGGCCGCGGCCAGCGGCAGGAGGACGGGCACGGCGCGCTCGGCGGCGCGGCGGCCCTCCGGATCCAGCGGCCGGTCGTCGCCGAAGCGTTCCCCGAGCCGCGAGGAGGTCGAGGCGGCGGCGACCAGCGTCAGCCGAAACGTCATTCGCGCATCGTACGGTTCGGCGGGGCCACGGGAGGGGTCCTGTGCGAGAAGTGAGAGGTCCGGGTCCGCCGCGTCGCCCCTACCCCAGCACCTCGTCGCACGCGGTGCGCAACCGCCGTACGCCCTCGGCGAGTTCGCCGGTGCCCGCGACCGAGGCGAAGCTCAGCCGGACGTGCGGCGCGGGCGGCTCGGCACTGAAGTACGGGCGGCCGGAGGCCACTGCGACTCCGGCGCGCAGCGCGGCGGAGGCGAGCGCGCCTTCGTCGGTGCCATGCGGCAGGCGCAGCCACAGGTGGTAGCCGCCGGGCGGGACGTGCGGGGACGGCAGGTCGGGAAGCTCGCGGTGTACCGCGGTGACCAGCGCATCGCGGCGGGTGCGCAGTTCGGCGGCGACGGTCCGCAGATGGCGCGTCCAGGAGGGCGCGCCGACCAGTTCCAGCGCGGCTTCCTGCAGCGGGCGCGGGACGAAGAAGCTGTCCACGACCTGGATCGCGCGCAGCCGCTCCAGCGCCGGGCCGCGGGCGGCGAGCGCGCCGACCCGGAGGCTGGGCGAGGTGGCCTTGGTGAGGGAGCAGACGTGGACCACCACCCCGTCGGGGTCGTCCGCGGCGAGGGCCGCGGGCAGCGGGGGCGCGTCCTCATGGACGAGGTAGCGCGCGAAGTCGTCCTCGATCACGAACGCGCCCGCCTCGCGCGCGATCCGGATCACCTCGCGGCGCCGTTCGGTGGAGAGCACCGCGCCGGTCGGGTTCTGGAACAGCGGCTGGCAGACGACGACGCGGGCGCCGCCCGCCCGCAGCGCCTCGGCGAGCAGATCGGTACGGATGCCGTCGGCGTCGGCCGGTACGGGGACCGGGCGCAGCCCGGAGGCGCGGGCGGCGGCGAGCATGCCGGGGTAGGTGGGCGACTCGACCACGACGGGCGCGCCGGGCGGGGCGAGGGCGCGCAGCGCGCAGGTCAGCGCGGACTGGCCGCCCGCGGTGACCAGGACGTCGGCGGCGGTGACCGCACCACCGCGGCCGCCGATCTGGTGGGCGAACCAGGCGCGCAGCTCGGGCAGGCCCTCCATGGGCGGGCGGCCCCAGGCGCCGGGCCGGCGCCCGGCCCGGGCGAGGGCGGCGGCCAGGGCCCGCTCGGGCTGGAGCGAGGGGTGCAGATAGCCGCTGTTCAGCTCCAGGATTCCGGGCGGCGGGGCGGCGAGGGTGGCCAGGACGCCCGAGGCGTCGACCGAGCGCGGGACCGATTCGCCGGGCGTCTCGACGCTCAGCGCGACCTCCTGCCAGGAGGTGTCCCCGGCCCGCGGCGCCTCGACCCGCGGCGCGGCACGGAAGGCACCGGCGCCGGGCCGGGTGACGACCAGCCCCTCGGCGGCGAGCGCGGCCAGGGCGCGGGAGACGGTGACGGGACTCACCCGGTGGCGTTCGACCAGGGCACGACTGGACGGCAGCTTCTCACCGGGAGAGTAGCGATTCAGCTCACGCCGGAGAGCTTCTGCCAGTTCAGCGACACTGCTACGCTCGTGCATGAGAACACAGGATAGCGCTACTGCCGACGACACGATAGCGGTGAGCGGTGGTCCCGGCACCATCGCAACAACCGCTCCCGCCCGGAGCGGCATGCTGCCGGCCGCCCTCGGAGTGGTCGCCTTCTCGCTCACCTTCCCCGGCACCGCCTGGGCCCTGGAAGGGCTCGGCCCCTGGTCGGTGACCACCTGCCGGGTGGTGCTCGCCGCGCTGGTGGCCGGGGGCGCGCTCGCGGCGCGGCGGGTCGCGCCGCCGCAGCGGCGCCACTGGCCCGGGCTGCTGGTGGTCGCGGCCGGGGTGGTGGTCGGGTTCCCGCTGCTGACCACGCTCGCGCTGCAGACCTCCACCACCTCGCACGCCGCCGTGGTCGTGGGGCTGCTGCCGCTGACCACGGCCACCGTGTCCGCCGTACGCACCGGGGCGCGGCCCTCGCGCCGGTTCTGGGCGGCGGCGCTCACCGGGGCCGCGGTGGTGATCGGATTCGCGGTGCAGCAGAGCGGCGGCGCGCCGGCCATCGGCGATCTGTATCTGTTCGGCGCGCTGCTGGTATGCGCCGCGGGCTACGCGGAGGGCGGGCGGCTGGCCCGCGGCATGCCGGGCTGGCAGGTGATCGGCTGGGCGCTGGTGGCCTGCGTTCCGGTGGCGGTCCCGGGCGCGGCGATCGCGCTGTCCGCTGAGGACGTGCGGCTCGGCGGCCACGCCGTCGCCGGGCTGCTGTGGCTGGCGGTGGGCTCGCAGTTCGTGGGCCTGGTGGTCTGGTACCGCGGCATGGCCGCCATCGGCGTGGCCCGGGCCAGCCAGCTGCAGCTGGCCCAGCCGCTGCTGACCCTGGTGTGGTCGGTGCTGCTGCTCGGCGAACACATAGGCCCCGCCGCGCCGATCGCCGCCGTCGCGGTCCTGGTGTGCATCGGGGTGACGCAACGGGGGTGAACCCGGGTGGACCCGGCGAAACCCGGCGGGCGCGATCCGGGTGGACCGGCCATAGACTGGCCACAGGGATCGCATTGCCCTCCGGGTAGCCGTACTACAGGAGGTCACGCAGATGGAGGCGACCGTAGGCGACAAGCTGCTGGTGCACGGCAGGGTTGTCGGAGTTCACGACCGGACCGCAGAGATCATCGAAGTGCTCGGGGACCACGGTGAACCGCCGTACCGCGTCCGTTACGAGGACGACGGTCATGAATGCCTGTTCTCCCCCGGACCCGACTCGGTCGTACGTCACCTGCCCGCCGGACAGCGGTAGCAAGGGCGGCCCGGCCGCGAGTCGGGCTCAGCGGGGCGGACGTACCCGGCACGGATAGTGGTCGGCGACCACGCGCGCCATGGCGCCGTTGCGGTCGGCGGCCACTTCCTTCGCCGAGAAGTACACGTTCCCCCGCACCTGCGGATACCCCGCGCAGAGCGTGAGGTGGCGGGACAGCTCCGCCGGGTCCTGCCAGGGCGCGGGCTGCGCCGGATCGCCCGCCTTGTACAGCGCCTCACCGATGAAGAGGCCGACACCGGTGCCCCGCACCACCTCCGCCCACCAGGGCACGAGGGTGGCGTAGTCGGCGGCGGCGAAGCCGATGTTCCAGTACACCTGCGGGACGACGTAATCGATCCAGCCCTCCCGCACCCAGCGCCGGGTGTCCGCGTACAGATCGTCGTACGTCTGCACCCCGGCCCGGGTGTCGGAGCCGAGCGGATCGTTGGCGCGGTTGCGCCACACGCCGAAGGGGCTGATGCCGAACCGCACGCCCCGCCGCAGCCGCTTGATACGTACGGCCGTCTCCCGCACCAGCAGGTCGATGTTGTTCCGCCGCCAGGCGGCCCGGTCGGGGAAGCCCGCGCCGTACCGCGCGTACGCCGCGTCGTCGTCGAAGACCTGGCCCGCCACCGGATAGGGGTAGAAGTAGTCGTCCCAGTGGACGGCGTCGATGTCGTAGCGCGCGACCGCGTGCAGCATCGCGTCCTGGACGAAGCGGCGGACCTCGGGCAGCCCGGGGTTGTAGTAGAGCTTGCCGCCGTACGGCACGACCCACTCGGGGTGCACCCGGGCCGGATGGGTCGGCAGCAGCCTGCCGGGGTCGGCGTGGTTCGCGACGCGGTACGGGTTGAACCAGGCGTGCAGCTCAAGGCCGCGCCGATGCGCCTCGCGCACCGCGGTGCCCAGCGGGTCCCAGCCCGGGTTCTGGCCCTGCGTCCCGGTCAGCCACTCCGACCAGGGCTCGTACGGGGACGGCCACAGCGCGTCGGCGGTGGGCCGGACCTGGAAGACGACCGCGTTGAGCCGCCGCTCGACGGCGGTGTCGAGGAAGGCCAGCAGCGAGGCCCGCTGTTCGGCGGCGGGGAGTCCGGGGCGGGCGGGCCAGTCGCGGTTCGCGACCGTGGCCAGCCACATCCCCCGGAACTGTCCGGGGCGCGCCCGCCCGTCCGCCGCCGCCGCCTCGCCCGCGGTGAGGGCCGTGGCCAGCGCCCCGGCGGCCGCGGCCGTCAGGCTTCGTCGTGTGATGCCCGTGATCCGACCCATGCCCACTCCTCACTGAGGCGCAACTCCAGCCGATGATGGGCGCCTTGGGGGCGGGCGGCAATGGGTACCCCGTGACTTCACTCTTCTCGCACGGCCATCCGGCCGTTAGCATCAAGAGCACGCACGCATGGGAGCGCTCCCAAATCACACCTCACACCCCCACGCCCGGAGAGGAAGTTCCCGTGCGCAGCAGAGGCAGGAGAACCCCGCTCGGCGCGCTCATGGCCGCGCTGGCACTCGTCGGCGGATTACTCACCGCGGCCGCCGCCCCCGCGGCGGCCCGCCCCGACGACTCCCCCACCACCCCGGCCGGAAGCGCGGCCGACAGCTACAGCTGGAAGAACGTCCGCATCGACGGCGGCGGATTCGTCCCCGGCATCGTCTTCAACCGCAAGGAGAAGAACCTCGCCTACGCCCGCACCGACATCGGCGGCGCGTACCGCTGGGACCAGTCCGGAAAGCGATGGGTGCCACTGCTGGACTCGGTGGGCTGGGACCACTGGGGCTGGACCGGCGTGGTCAGCCTGGCCAGCGACCCGGTCGCGCCGAACAAGGTGTACGCGGCGGCCGGTACGTACACCAACAGCTGGGACCCGGGCAACGGCGCGGTCCTGCGCTCCTCCGACCGGGGCGCCACGTGGCAGTCGACCGCGCTGCCCTTCAAGCTCGGCGGCAACATGCCGGGCCGTGGCATGGGCGAACGGCTGGCGGTCGACCCGAACCGCAACAGCGTGCTGTACCTCGGCGCGCCCAGCGGCAACGGCCTGTGGCGCTCCACCGACTCCGGGGTCAGCTGGTCGAAGGTGACCGCCTTCCCGAACCCCGGCACTTATGTCCAGGACCCGAACGACACCAGCGGCTACGCGAGCGACAACCAGGGCGTGGTGTGGGTGACGTTCGACGAGCGCACCGGCTCCTCCGGCAGCGCCACGAAGACCATCTACGTGGGCGTGGCCGACAAGGACAACACGGTCTACCGCTCGACCGACGCCGGCGCCACCTGGTCGCGGCTGGCCGGGCAGCCCACCGGCTACCTCTCCCACAAGGGCGTCCTGGACGCGAAGAACGGCTACCTGTACCTCACCACGAGCGACAAGGGCGGCCCGTACGACGGCGACAAGGGCCAGGTGTGGCGCTATGCGACCGCGACCGGCGAGTGGAAGAACATCAGCCCCATGGCGGACGCCGACACCTCCTTCGGCTACAGCGGACTCACAGTGGACCGCCAGAAGCCCGGCACCCTCATGGTGACCGGCTACAGCTCCTGGTGGCCGGACACCCAGATCTTCCGCTCCACCGACTCCGGCGCCACCTGGACCCGCGCCTGGGACTACACCAACTACCCGAACCGGTCCTTCCGCTACACCCAGGACATCTCGTCCGTCCCCTGGCTGTCCTTCGGCACCAATCCGACACCGCCCGAGGTCACCCCGAAGCTGGGCTGGATGACCGAGGCGCTGGAGATCGACCCGTTCGACTCCAACCGGATGATGTACGGCACCGGCGCGACGGTCTACGGCACCGAGAACCTGACCGCGTGGGACTCCGGCGGCCAGGCGAAGATCACGCCGATGGTGAAGGGCCTGGAGGAGACCGCGGTCAACGACCTGGCCAGCCCGCCGTCCGGCGCCCCGCTGCTGAGCGCGCTCGGCGACATCGGCGGCTTCCGCCACACCGATCTCGACGCGGTGCCCGCGAAGATGTACGCCTCGCCGTCGTTCACCACGACCACCAGCCTGGACTACGCCGAGAGCAGCCCGAACACCGTGGTGCGGGTCGGCAACAACGACACCGCCCCGCGCGTCGCCTTCTCGACCGACAACGGCGCCAACTGGTTCCAGGGCACCGAGCCACCCGGCGTCACCGGCGGCGGCACGGTGGCCGCGGCGGCGGACGGCAGCGGCTTCGTCTGGAGCCCCGACGGCGCGTCGGCCGTCTACCGCACCGCCGGCTTCGGCAACTCCTGGACGGCCTCCAGCGGCATCCCGGCCGGGGCGGTGGTCGAGTCCGACCGTAAGAACCCGAAGAAGTTCTACGGCTACAAGTCCGGCACCTTCTACGTGAGCACCGACGGCGGCGCCACCTTCACCGCCAAGGCATCGTCCGGGCTGCCCGCCGAGAGCGTGCGCTTCAAGGCGGTACCGGGCGCGGAGGGCGACATCTGGCTCGCGGGCGGCACCGCGAGCGGCGCGTACGGGCTGTGGCACTCCACGGACTCCGGCGCGACCTTCACCAAGCTGCCGGGCGTCCAGCAGGCCGACACCATCGGCTTCGGCAAGGCCGCCCCCGGCGCCTCGTACCAGACGCTCTACACCAGTGCGAAGATCGGCGGGGTGCGCGGCATCTTCCGCTCCACCGACGCCGGGAAGAGCTGGACCCGGATCAACGACGACACGCGTCAGTGGGGCTGGACCGGCGCCACCATCACCGGCGACCCACGGGTCTACGGCCGGGTCTACGTCGGCACGAACGGCCGCGGGATCCTGCGCGGAGACGCGTCGTAACGGCCCCGTCGGCACACCGTGAACACGGGCGGGCCGGGGCGCCGCAATGCGGCCCCGGCCCGTCCGCCGCGCCTAACCGGGAGGTAACGTCTGGTCGGCAGGGGGATCACAGACGACAGCTAGCTCAGCGAAAGGCACGATGTGACCGACATCGAACGCGTCGGAGTAGTGGGCTGCGGCCAGATGGGAGCGGGCATCGCGGAGGTGTGTGCGCGATCCGGCCTGGAGGTCAAGGTCGCCGAGACCACCGGCGAGGCTCTGGAGATCGGCCGCACCCGCCTGACCACCTCTCTCGACAAGGCCGCCGCCCGCGGCAAGATCACCGAGGAGGAGCGGGACGCGACGCTGGAGCGGCTGAGCTTCACCACGGACCTCGGGGAGTTCGCCGACCGCGATCTGGTCATCGAGGCCGTCGTCGAGAGCGAGCAGATCAAGACGCAGATCTTCCAGGTCCTGGACCAGGTGGTGACCCGCCCGGACGCCATCCTCGCCTCGAACACCTCGTCCATCCCGCTGGTCAAGCTGGCCGTGGCGACCTCGCGCCCGGACCAGGTCATCGGCATCCACTTCTTCAACCCGGCCCCGGTGCAGTCGCTGGTCGAGCTGATCCCGGCGCTCACCACCGGTGAGGAGACCATCAAGCGGTCCGAGGCGCTGGTCGAGGGCATGCTCGGCAAGCACGCGATCCACGCCCTGGACCGGGCCGGTTTCGTCGTCAACGCGCTGCTGATCCCGTATCTGCTGTCCGCCATCCGGATGTTCTCCTCGGGTGTCGCCACCCGCGAGGACATCGACAACGGCATGGAGATGGGCTGCGCCCATCCGATGGGCCCGCTCAAGCTGTCCGACCTGATCGGCCTGGACACCATCGCGGCCATCGCCGACTCGATGTACTCCGAGTACAAGGAGCCGCTGTACGCCGCTCCCCCGCTGCTGCTGCGCATGGTCGACGCGGGCCGGCTGGGCCGCAAGACCGGCTCGGGCTTCTACGAGTACGCGTAGGCGTACGCGTCGCGTACGCACTCCGGTGGCGACGCCGTTCGCACGGGGTGTGCGCCGGTGACTCACACACAATCCCCACACACTCTCCCGCGCCGCCCGGTCACGCGGTTGACTCGGAGCGTGAACAGTGCAGCACGGACGTACATCCGGAAGGGGAGCAAACCCGTGACCACCGAGCCCGAGCAGACCGCGTTAGCCGTGGAGCTCGCGGAACTCCGCCGGAGCGTCGAAGTGGGCTTCGCCCGCGTCGACGGCCGGCTCATCCTGCACGACCACCGCGGAGAGCAGGCGGAGGAGGAGCTGGACCAACTGGCCGGGCGCATGCGCGTCCTGGAGCACGGACGCTGGCCGCTGCCCTCCATCGCCGCTCTGACGGGGGTATCCGCGCTGGCGCTGGCGGTGTGGCAGGCAGCGGGACACTAGCCGTTCCCGGCCAGTACCCCGCGGCCTGCCGTGGTCCGCGCGGTGGGGCTCAGCCCAGGCGGATGTGGTGGAGCAGCAGCAGGGCAGCCGCCATGTTCGCCGCGGGCACCTCACCGCGCGCGACCAGATCGGGCACCAGCTTCAGCGGAACCCATTCACGGCGGTCCGACTCGAAGTCGTCCTCCGGGGGACCGACGTACTCGGCCTCCTCGGCCCAGTAGATGTGGTGCCGGGCGTCGGTGAGCCCGTTGGACGGCTCCACGGACAGCAGATGGCGCAGCGGACCGGGGCGCCAGCCGGTCTCCTCCTCCATCTCGCGCGCCGCCGCGATCTCGATGTCCTCACCGTCCTCGACGACACCCGCGGCCAGTTCCCAGCCCCAGTTGTCGGTGATGAAACGGTGCCGCCACAGCAGCAGTACTTCGTTCGCCTCGTTGACGACCGTCGCCACGGCCACCGGCCGCAGCCGGATCAGATAGTGATCCAGATGACGGCCGTCGGGGAGTCTGACGTCGGCGAGGTTGACCCGGAACCATCGGTTCTCGTACACGGTCTGCTCCGTGAGATTCTTCCATCGCACTGGTCGGCCACCTTCCGTCGGAGAGATGGCAATCCTCGCGGCCAACCGCTGACGAGGGCGCGGCCCCGGGAAGGGGCCGCGGCGGCGGCCACGGTCAGAGCGGAACGCGCAGGGCCCCGTCGATGAGTTCGGCGGCCTCGTGCGTCGCGGCGCACTCGCTGGCGGCCAGGTGTTCACGTACCGCGCGGAGCCGGTCGCGTAACCTCTGGGATTCCATGCCACGGGCCCTTTCGGTCATCTCGACCGCGGTGGCGCCCGCCCGGTCCGCGTCTCCTTGCCGCAGTTCGATGTGGGTGAGCATGGCGAGCCGGTGCACCCGGCCCCGGTCGTGGGCGGGCGTGCCGACCGCGGCGGTGGCGTGTTCCCGGGCGGCGCCGAGGTCACCGAGGCTGAGCAGCGCCTCCGCCACCTGGATGTTGACCAGGCCCGGCTGCACATAGCCGGTCTCCTCGGGCTCCTGGCCGGGTCTGATCCGGTCGGCGGCCGTCTCGGCACGCCGGATGCAGGCCAGCGCGCTGTGCCCGTCGCCGAGCCGCGCGTAGGACTTGGCCTGCATCGCGTACAGGTCGGCGGCGAGCGCCGGGGTGATCTGGGCCCCCGCGGCGCGCAGCGCCGATTCGGCGAAGGCGACGGCCTGCCGGTACTCCTTCATGAACAGGGACTGGGTGACGAGCAGCGCTATCACATACGCGCCCAGGCCCCGGTCGCCGCTGGCCTTGGCGAGCCGCAGCGCCTGGTGGAAGTAGCGCTGGGCCAGGCCGTGGGCGTTGGAGTCGTACGCGCAGATCCCGGCGATGGCGACCAGTCCGCCGGTCGCCCGGTGCAGCTGGCGGCCCATGTCGTCGGCGTAGGCGCCGCGCAGCAGGGGCGCGGTCTCGGAGTTGAGGAAGCCGACGACGCGGGCTCTGGTCGCGACGCCGCCGGCCTTGCGGTACATCTGCTCGTAGTGGGCGCGGGCGGCGCGCAGCATGTCGATGTCGGTCATGGACACGCGCGTGAGGCCGTGGCGGGAGACGTCGGAGTCCTCGGGCGGGTTCTCCCACTCCCACACCGGGATCACGGCGGGCGTGCCGGTGACCGCGGGGGCTCCTATGACGTGCGGGCGCTGCTGTTCGTCGGAGCGCCACAGCGCGGTGGCGCGCTCGACGAAGCCGGACAGCGGGGTGGCGGGGGCGCGCGGGGTGCCGGGGGTGCCGAGTCCGATGTCGTCGAGGGTGAGGGCGCGGTGCAGCCGCTCGCCGAGCACCTCGCAGATGAGGTCCGGCACTTGGCCGCGCGGCCGCTGCCCCTTCAGCCAGCGGGCGACCGCGGTGTGTTCGTACCGCAGCTGCATGCCGCGGGCCCGGCCCGCCTCGTTGATGTGCGCGGCCAGGCCGGCGTGGGAGATTCCGGCCTCGTCGAGTACGGAGTCGAGCAGTGTGTTGGGCTCCATGCCGCCCTCCCGGTGGACTTACGCGCCTCTCAGCGTAGTGAAGTCCGTTTCACACGGGGTGTGAAGCTCGCGGGCAGCGGGCAGCGGTCGTTGCGCAGCGCCACCAGGGCGATGTCGTCGGCGAGCCGCCCTCCGGTGTGGCGCAGCACCGCCGTCCGCACCGCCGCCACGACGGCCGCGGGGATGATGGGGCCGCTGCCCGCGGCCTCGCCGAGGGCGTGGCGCAGCGGGAAGAACGTGCCGTGCGCGTCGCGCGCGTCCTCGGCCCCGTCGGTGTGCAGGACCAGCGCGTCCCCGGGGCGCAGCGCGGTGCAGCGGGCCAGGGGCAGTTCGGCGGGCAGCGGGAAGAGGCCGAGCGGGGGCAGGACCTCACCGGGCGTGATCTGCCGGGCCAACGCCGGTCCCACGGGCTGCTCGTGGAGCCGGTACGGCCAGGGGTGGCCGCAGTTGAGCGCGGTCACCTCGCCGCCGGGGCCGATCTCCAGCAGCAGGACGGTCACGAACTCCTCGCCGCGGTCGTCGCCGAGGTGGCGCCGCAGCGCCCGGTCCAGCCTCCTGAGGACACCGGCGAGTTCGGGCTCCTCGTGCGCCGCCTCGCGGAAGCTGCCGAGCACGGCGGCGACGGTGCCGATGGCGGCGAGGCCGTGGCCGCGTACGTCCCCGATGACGGCGCGGACGCCGTGCGCGGTGGCCAGCACCTCGTACAGATCGCCGCCGAGCGCGGCGCCGCGGCTGGCCGACAGACAGCCGCCCGCCATCTCGATCCCGTCCAGCCGGGACGGCAGCGGCCGCAGCACCACCTCCTGTGCGGCGGCGGCCACTTCGCGGGCCCGCTCCAGCTCGCGGACCAGCCGGGAGCGGCGGCCTCGAAACGCGTACGCGAGGGGGAGGACGGCGGCCAGCAGCGGACCGCAGAGCCCGTGCCACCGCCACACGAGCACACAGCAGAGCAGCCACACCCCCGCCATCACGAGTCCGAGCTTCCTGCCGCACACCGCCCTGGTCCCGATCATGCGTCGCCCCCACTCGCAGCCACCGGAACGATTCTCGCGACAGCGACTGCCAAAAGGACTACCCCCCTCCGATTCCCACCCGATCGTGTGAAACACACCGGTTGTGTCCACCCACCGGCCCGCGCCCGCCAACGAAACGCCAAAGGGGCGCACCCCGTAGCGGGATGCGCCCCTTTGACAGGGTGACGGCGGAGCCGTCAGGCGCCGCGCAGGGTGGCGCCGGTGCGCTCGGCCGCCACGGCCACCGCGGCGTCGCGTGCCACCGCGACCTCGTCGGCGGTCAGGGTGCGGTCCGGGGCGCGGAAGCGAAGCGCGTACGCCAGGGACTTCTTGCCCTCGCCCAGCTGCTCGCCGGTGAAGACGTCGAACAGCCGCAGCGATTCGAGCAGTTCGCCCGCGCCCTCGCGCAGCGCCTTCTCGACGTCGGCCGCGGCGGCCGAGTCGTCGACCACGAGGGCGACGTCCTGGGTGGCCACCGGGAAGGCGGACACATGCGGGGACGTCACCGGGCCGGTGCCCGCCCGCTGCAGGCGGTCCAGCTCGATCTCCATCGCGCAGGTGCGCTCCGGGAGGCCGAGCGCCTTGGTGACGCGCGGGTGCAGCTCACCGGCGTTGCCGACGAGGATCTCCTCACCGTCGACGACCGCGAGCAGCGCGGCGCAGCGGCCCGGGTGCCAGGGGTCCTGCTGGTCCTGGCGGACGATCAGCTCGACGCCCGCCTCGCGCGCCACGGTACGGCCCGCCTCGACGGCGTCGGCCCAGCTGACCGGGGTGCCCTTGCCCCACCAGCCGGCCTGCTGCCGGTCGCCCGCGAGGACGATGGCGGCGCGCCGCGGCTGGCTCGGGAGGGCGGCGTCGAGCTGGGCGATCTCCTCGTCCGTCGGCCGGTGGTCGACGGGGAGGCGGACGGCCGGGGGCTCGTCGCCGGTGGCGCGGAAGACCAGGCCGGTCTCAAAGAGCGCGAGGTCGTGCTCACCACGTCCGGTGTTGCGGCGCAGCGCGGCGAGCAGCCCGGGCAGCAGGGTGGTGCGCAGCGCGGGCTCGGCGTCGGAGAGCGGGTTGACCAGGCGGACCAGGTCGCGCCGCGGGTCGTCGGCGGCGAGGCCGAGCTGGTTCAGCACCTCCTCGCCGATGAACGGGTAGTTCAGCGCCTCGACATAACCGGCCCCGGCCAGCGCCCGGCCGACCCGGCGGTGCAGCCGCTGACGCTCGGTCAGCCCGCGGCCGGCGGGCGGCCGCGGCAGGGTGGAGGGCAGGTTCTCGTAGCCCTCCAGCCGGATGACCTCCTCGGCGAGGTCGTTCGGGTCGCGCAGGTCGGGCCGCCAGCTGGGCACGGTGACGGTGAGGTCGTCCGCGCCGTAGACGTCGCAGCCGATCTGCTGGAGGCGCCGCACCACGGTCTCGCGGCCGTACGCCACGCCCGCGACCCGGTCCGGGTGGTCGGCGCGCAGCGTGATGGTGTGCGGGGCGCCGGGCGAGATGATCTCGGTGACGCCCGCCTCGGCGGTGCCGCCCGCGAGCAGCACCAGCAGGTCGACGGTGCGCTGCGCGGCCGCGGAGGCGGCCTCGGGGTCGACGCCGCGCTCGAACCGCCGGGACGCCTCGGAGGACAGCTTGTGGCGGCGGGCGGTGCGGGCGATCGAGACCGGGGCGAAGTGCGCGGCCTCGATGACGACCTCGGTGGTGCCCTGGACCCGGCCGGTCTCGGGATCGGCGACGGCGTCGGCGATCTCGGTGTTGGCGCCGCCCATGACTCCGGCGAGGCCGATCGGCCCGCTGTCGTCGGTGATGACCAGGTCCTCGGCGTCCAGGACGCGCTGGGTGCCGTCGAGGGTGGTGAGCTTCTCGCCCGGCTCGGCGCGGCGTACCCCGATCGCGCCCGTGACCCGGGAGCGGTCATAGGCGTGCAGCGGCTGGCCGATCTCCAGCATCACGTAGTTGGTGACGTCGACGGCGAGCGAGACGGGCCGCAGGCCCGCCTTCTGGAGCCGGCGCCGCAGCCAGATCGGGGAGTGCGCCTCGGGGTCGAGCCCGGTGACCGTACGGGCGGTGAAGCGGTCGCAGCCGACCGGGTCGGCGACCTTGACCGGGTAGCCGTGGCTGTTGGGCGCGGGCACGTCCAGCAGGGCCGGGTCGCGCAGCGGCAGCTCGTAGGCGATGCCGGTCTCCCGGGCGATGCCGCGCATCGACAGGCAGTAGCTGCGGTCGGGGGTGACCGCGATGTCCAGGACCTCGTCGACGAGCTGCAGCAGCTCGATCGCGTCGGTGCCGACCTCGTGCTCCGGCGGCAGCACGATGATGCCGTCGTGGTCGTCGGACATGCCCAGCTCGGCGGCGGAGCAGATCATGCCCTCGGAGGTCTTGCCGTAGGTCTTGCGCGCGGAGATCGCGAAGCCGCCGGGCAGTTCCGCGCCGGGCAGCACGACGACGACCTTGTCGCCGACCGCGAAGTTCCGGGCGCCGCAGACGATGTTCTGCGGCTCGCCGGTGCCGTTGGCCTGGCCGACGTCGACCTGGCAGTAGCGGATGGGCTTCTTGAAGCCCTCCAGCTCCTCGATGGCCAGCACCTGGCCGACCACCAGGGGGCCCTTGAGACCGGCGCCGAGCTGCTCGACCGTCTCGACCTCCAGCCCGGCGGCGACGAGTTTGGCCTGCACGTCGCGGCCGGTCTCACCGGCCGGCAGGTCGACGTATTCCCGCAGCCACGAAAGCGGGACCCGCATCAGATCTCCATCCCGAAGGGCCGGGTGAAGCGCACATCACCCTCGACCATGTCTCGCATGTCTTCCACGTTGTGCCGGAACATCAGCATCCGCTCGATGCCGAAGCCGAAGGCGAACCCGCTGTACTTCTCCGGGTCGACGCCGCAGGCGACGAGCACCCGCGGGTTGACCATGCCGCAGCCGCCCAGCTCGATCCAGCCCTCGCTGGAGCAGGTGCGGCACGGGCGGTCCGGGTTGCCGACGGACTCGCCGCGGCACACGTAGCACCGCATGTCCATCTCGGCGGACGGCTCGGTGAACGGGAAGAAGTTCGGCCGCAGCCGCGTGGTCATGCCCTCGCCGAACAGCGCCCGCACCATGTGGTCGAGGGTGCCCTTGAGGTCGGCCATGGTCAGGCCCTCGTCGATGGCCAGCAGCTCGACCTGGCTGAAGACGGGGGTGTGGGTGGCGTCCAGCTCGTCGGTGCGGAAGGTACGCCCCGGGCAGATCACGTAGATCGGCGGCGTGCGCTCGATCATCGACCGGATCTGCACCGGCGAGGTGTGCGTGCGCAGCACCACCCCGGAGGGCTCCCCCTCCTTGGCGCCCTGCACGAAGAAGGTGTCCTGCATCTCGCGGGCGGGGTGGTCCGGCGGGAAGTTGAGCGCGTCGAAGTTGAACCACTCGGCCTCGACCTCCGGGCCCTCGGCCACCTCGTAGCCCATGGCCACGAAGACGTCCTCGATGCGCTCGGAGAGCGTGGTGATGGGGTGGCGGGCGCCGGCCGGGGTGCGGTCGTACGGCAGGGTGACGTCCACCGCCTCCTCGACCAGCACCCGGGCGTCGCGCTCCGCCTCCAGCTCCGCCTGCCGGGCCTTCAGGGCCTGGGTGACCTGGCCGCGGGCCTGGCCGACGCGCTTGCCCGCGTCCGCCTTGGCGTGCGGCGGCAGGGCGCCGATCTCGCGGTTGGCGAGGGCGAGCGGCGAGCGGTCGCCGGTGTGGGCGACCTTCACCTCGCGCAGCGCTTCGAGGTCCCCCGCGGCGGCGATGGCGTCCAGCGCCTCGTCCCGCATCCGGGCGATCTCTTCCGGTTTCAGTGCCTCGACCTCGACAGGGTCGTACGACTTATTCGGTGCCGACATCTCTTCCTGTGCTTCCGATTGTCCCCCAGCTACCGCTGGGAGGGGCCCCCGGCTGCGCGGCCCCGCTCGACGGCTGCGACGCTTGCGACCACATGTGCGCCCACAGAGGGACGCCAAAGGTGCCAGGGCCCGAGTCTAAGGGGCGCGGACGGTCCGCTGTTCCCCGGGAAGCCCGTGGGGACGCTCAGGCCAGGTAGGCCGGGGTGCCCACGGGCAACGTAAATCGGAACTCGGCGCCGCCCCCGGCGGCCCGTCCGACGGTGATCGTCCCGCCGTGCGCCTCGACGATGCCCTTGACGATGTACAGCCCGAGGCCGGTGCCGCCGCGCTTGCTGCCCCGCCAGAAGCGGGTGAAGACGCGGCTCATCGACTCCTCCGGGATACCCGAGCCTTCGTCGCTCACGGTGATGGCGGTCCTTTCGACGACGGGGCCGTCCGCCGCGGGCCGGTGCGGTGCGGGGGCCACCTCGATGGTGACGGTTCCCTCGCCGTGCCGCACCGCGTTTTCCAACAGGTTGCCCAGCACCTGGTCGATCTTGTCCGGGTCGGCCCACAGACCGGGCAGCGGGCCCCGCACCTTGATCAGGAACCGTTCGGCGGTATGCCCGGCCGTGGTGAGCGCCTGCACATGGCGGCGCACGGCGGCCGCGACGTCCACCGGCTGACGGCGCACCTCCAGCCGGCCGGAGTCGATCCGGGAGATGTCCAGCAGCTCGGCGATCAGGCGGGTGACGCGGTTGGCGTCGGAGTCGACCGTCTCCAGCATCAGCCGCTTCTGGTCGTCGGTGAACCGCTCCCACTTCGCCAGCAGGGTGGCCGTGAAACCCTTCACGGAGGTCAGCGGGGAGCGCAGCTCGTGCGCCACGGTCGCGATCAGCTCGGCATGGCTGCGCTCGGTGCGCCGCCGGGCCTCGGTGCCGCGCAGCGAAACGACGAGGCGGCGCACGGGTCCGGTCGGCCGCTCGCGTACGTAGCGGGCCGAGACCAGCACCTCGTGGCCGCCGGGCAACAGCAGATTGCGCTCGGGCTGGCCGACGCGGGTGGCCAGCCCTCCGTACGGATCGGTCAGCGCCCACCAGCGCCGGCCGTCCAGGTCTTCTAACGGGAGCGCGCGCTCCAGCCGCTGGCCGATCGCGTCCGCGGGGCGGATGGCGGTGATGCGGCCCGCCGCCGCGTTGAAGCAGGTGACCCGGCCCGTCTCGTCGGCCACCACCAGGCCGTCGGGCAGATCGTCCGGGTGCAGGCCGAGCGCGGCCAGCGCCTCGTACGGGTCGTGCGCGCCGTGCCCCGTCCCGGGCTCCCGGCGGTCGTGTCCGCCGGGGCCCGGCAGTGTCCGTCCGGGCGCGTGGGCATCGGCCGCAGCCGCCCTGGCGCCGGAGGTCCTGACGTCCATCCCCACACCCCCTCCTGGGCCTCGTGTGGGGGCAAACCCTACTAGGTCCCGGTCACGGAACGGCACCCTGTGGGAGCGCGCTGCGCACGAGCGGAGGCGTAGAGGCACACGGCGGCGGCCGTCGCGAGGTTGAGGCTTTCGGCTCTGCCGTGGATCGGAACGCGCACCACCTCGTCCGCGAGTGCGCGGGTAGCCTCCGGCAGGCCCCAGGCCTCGTTGCCGAAGATCCAGGCGGTGGGCGCGCCGAGGCTGTCGTCGTCCAGCTCCGCGTCCAGGTCGCGCTCCCCCGCCCCGTCCGCGGCCAGCACCCGCGCCCCGGCCTCCTTCAGGCCGCCGACGGCCTCCTCGACGGGTACGCCGGTGGCCACCGGGAGGTGGAAGAGCGAGCCCACGGAGGCGCGCACCGCCTTGGGGTTGTACGGGTCCACGGAGGCGTCCGTGAACACGACCGCGTCCGCCCCGGCGGCGTCCGCGCACCGCAGCACGGTCCCGGCGTTGCCGGGGTCGCGTACGTTCGCCAGGACCGCGACCAGCCGGGGGCGGGCCCGCAGGATCTCCTCGAACGGCGAGTCAAGGAAGCGGCAGAGACCCACGATGCCCTGCGGGGTGACCGTGTCGGACATCTCCGCGATCACGTCGTCGGACGCGGTGAGGACCGGGACGCGGGCGGCGCGGGCGGCCTCGACGATGCCGGTGTGCCGGGCGGCGGCGTCGGGTGTCGCGTACACCTCGACCAGGTGCGCGATCGCCTCGCGGACGGCCTGCGGGCCCTCCACGATGAACCGGCGCTCCTTGCCGCGGAAGCTGCGCTTGGCGAGCCGTCTGGCCGCGGTGACGCGCGGCGATCGCAGGGACGTCAGCTCGGGGGTCGCCATGGGCTGCGCGCTTTCTCGTGCGGTGTGGTGGTGGCGCGGCGTGGGTCGTCCCCCACCCCGCCCCTTCCCGAACCCGGGGGCAAGCCCCCGGACCCCCGGTCTCCCGGGCCCCGGGAACAACAGTCAACCGGCCGCCGCCGGGATGCCCCGGTTGTGGGCAGGCGTTCCGCAGGGCGGAACGGGTGGGCACAACCCGGCCACCGGGCCGCGCCCGGGAGCGAAACCCCCGGGGGCACCGGCGGACGCCGAACCGGCCACCGGGCCGCGCCCGGTAACGGAACCGGCGGCGGGGTGCCGACGTGGCGGGCCCGCAGGTGAGGAATCACCTGCGGGCCCGGTGGCGCGAGGGTCAGGCGGCCTTCGGCGCGTTGACGTCGCTCGGCAGCGCCTTCTGCGCCGCCTCGACCAGCGCGGCGAACGCGTTGGCGTCGTTGACCGCGAGGTCGGCGAGGATCTTGCGGTCCACCTCGATGTTGGCGGCCTTCAGACCCTGGATGAAGCGGTTGTACGTCATGCCGTTGGCGCGGGCAGCGGCGTTGATGCGCTGGATCCACAGCTGCCGGAAGTCGCCCTTGCGCTTCTTGCGGTCGTTGTAGTTGTAGACCAGAGAGTGGGTGACCTGCTCCTTGGCCTTGCGGTACAGGCGGGAGCGCTGGCCCCGGTAGCCGCTGGCCTGCTCGAGGATCGCCCGGCGCTTCTTGTGGGCGTTGACTGCCCGCTTGACGCGTGCCACTTGTTTAACTCCTTGTACGGGGCCGCAGGTGACTCACACGGCCCGGAAACGAATAGGTCCCGGTCGGCCTGACGCGCGCCCCGCCGGTTCGGCGGGGCGGGTGCGTCACTTGCCGAGAAGCTTCTTGATCTTCTTGGCGTCGGCCGGGGCCATCTCGACCTTGCCCTCCAGGCGGCGCGTCAGCGTGGACGGCTTGTGCTCGAGAAGGTGGCGGCGACCGGCGCGCTGGCGCATGACCTTGCCGGAGCCGGTGACCTTGAAACGCTTGCTGGCACCGCTGTGCGTCTTGTTCTTCGGCATGTCGCCGTTCACTCCTCGTCGGGGCGCTGTCCGGGCGGCCGGGGCGCGGCGGGTACCGCGATCCGGCGTACGGAAGCGTCATGTGTTTCGGTTGGTGTCCGGAACCGGCGGGGGTCCCGGGCGGGGTGGGCGGTCGAGGCTCGCGCCTCGCGGTCACGCCTCGGCGGGCTCCTCGGTGGGCACCTCGGCGGGCTCCTCCGCGTGGCCGCCGCCCTGGCGCTCGGCCTTGCGGGCGGCCTGCGCCTCACGGGCTTCGGCCATCGCCTCGGTCTTCTTCTTGTGCGGACCGAGAACCATGATCATGTTTCGGCCGTCCTGCTTGGGGTTGGACTCCACGAAGCCCAGGTCCTGGACGTCCTCGGCGAGCCGCTGCAACAGCCGGAAGCCGAGCTCCGGCCGGGACTGCTCACGGCCACGGAACATGATCGTGATCTTGACCTTGTCGCCCTGCTTGAGGAACCGGACGACGTGACCCTTCTTGGTGTCATAGTCGTGCGGGTCGATCTTCGGCCGGAGCTTCATCTCCTTGATGACCGTGTGCGCCTGGTTCTTGCGCGCTTCACGGGCCTTCATGGCCGACTCGTATTTGAACTTTCCGTAGTCCATGAGCTTGCAGACCGGCGGGCGAGCGTTCGCCGCCACCTCGACGAGGTCGAGGTCGTACTCCTGCGCAAGCTCCAGGGCCTTGGCAAGCGGCACAATGCCGACCTGCTCGCCACTGGGACCGACGAGTCGCACCTCGGGGACGCGAATCCGGTCGTTGATGCGGGGCTCGGCGCTGATGGATCCTCCTCGGTTGCACCACGCGACCGTCTGGCGGACTGCCGCGTAACGTCTGTTTTGAGACCACCGAGCCGAGAAGCACAAAACGCCCCGGGACGGTACACAGGCGGGGCTCCTCACTGACCGGGAGCACCGCCGCGATGTCACCGCGGGGCGCAGCCTGACCGATGACCTGTCAGCCGTAAGCCGAGAGGTGGGAGTGCGGAGCCTCCACTTGTGGGCCGGACACGCGAGTGACCGGCCGGTCGTTTACCTACGATACCAGGACCCGCGCGGGATGCTCACCGGGCGGTCGCGCGGGGGGCCGGACGATGGCCGTCGGGGCCCGTCGCCCATGTCACACGGCCGGTTCCCCCGACCGGTACGAGCGGCCGTTGGGCGGCGTCCTAGGGTGGAGCCCATCATCCACCAGGAAGCGAGCCTTCGACCACCATGAGCGACGCCAACAGCGGGCAGCCGGCCCCCGACTTCGACCGTATGACCCGTGACATCGCGGACGTCCCCGCGGTCGAGGTGATCACGACGGTCGCGGTGCACCTGATGAGCGCCGCGGCGGTGAACCTGGGGCTGGCCGAGGAGGGCCCGCAGCACAAGGACCTGGACGAGGCGCGCAAGCTGATCAACGCGCTCGCCGGTCTCATCACGGCGAGCGCCACCGAGATCAGCTCCTTCCACGCGGCCCCGCTGCGGGACGGCCTCAAGTCGCTGCAGCTCGCCTTCCGTGAGGCGTCGGCCGTCCCGGACGAGCCGGGCCAGGGGCCCGGCGAGAAGTTCACCGGCCCGGTCTTCTGACCGGGGCGGGGGCGGCGCATCCGATCGGAAGACCGGGTGTCACGCCGCCTCCGGTCCCTTCGTCTCGGGGCCGCCCGTCTCGGGGCGGTGCCCGCCGCGCATCCGCCCCCACGGGCCGGGCCGCGGCTGCGTGGCCTGCTCCTCCTCGGCCTGACCCGCCGGGTGGAGGTGCGTGAACCGGTGGGCGACGGCCGCGAGCACCCCGCCGACCATGGGGGCGACCAGGAACAGCCACAGCTGGGAGAGCGCGCCGCCGCCCGCGAACAGCGCCGGGCCCAGGCTGCGCGCCGGGTTCACGGAGGTCCAGGTCAGCGGGATGCCGACCAGGTTGACGGCGGCGAGCGCGAGTCCCACCGGCACCGGTTCGACATCGACCATCGCCCGTTTCCGGGTCACCGTGAGGAAGACGAAGACCAGCAGGAACGTCAGCAGGACCTCGGCGAGGAAGGCCCCGCCCGCGCCGATGCCCACCGGGGACCGGCCGCCGTAGCCGTTGCTGCCGAACGCGTCGTCCGTGCGCAGTCTCGGCACCTGCTTGGCGAGCAGATAGAGCACGGCGGCGCCGACGATCCCGCCGACCAGCTGCGCGATCCAGTACTCGACGGCCCTGCGGACGTCGATCCGCCCGGCCAGCAGCGTCCCCAGGGTGACCGCGGGGTTGATGTGGCAGCCCGAGATGCGGCCGAACGCGTAGGCGATCGCGATGAAGAGGAAGCCGAAGGCGAGCGAGATGCCGACGGCGTTGATGTAGTCGCCCGCCAGGACCAGGGAACCGACTCCGAAGAGGACCAGCAGCGCGGTTCCGGTGAACTCCGATACGACCGTTCTCGTCTCCATGGCGTTCTCCTCGCATAGCTCGGACCGCCAGTTGTCCTTATGCATTGTGGGACGTATCGGTGGATTTCGCCTGCCGGTGACCGTTCCGCCGCAGGTCAGCGGCGGTTTCCAGGGGTCGGGGTCAGCGGCGGGGGCCGGGATCAGCGGCGGGGGCCGGGATCAGCGGCGGGGGCCGGGGTCAGCGGCTGAAGAGGGGCTCCCCGGGCACGGTCGCGTCCGGCGGCAGCAGCGCCAGCGTCAGCCCGCGCACCAGCCTGGCCCGCAGGGTCTCATCGGCCGCCAGCGCGCCCGCCACCCGCTGCGCCGTCTCACGCGCCGGGGCGTGCGGGTCCAGGGCGAGGGCCAGCATGCCGTCGGCGTCCGCGGCCGGGGCCAGATGGGCGCGCACCACCTCCGGTTCGGCGGCCAGCACGGTACGCACCGCCTCGGCGACCGCGGGGTCGGCCAGCGGATCGGCGCTGGTCCGGCCCTCGGCGAGGGCGAGCAGGGCGGGCCCGGTGAGCTGGTACGGCACCGGCCCGGCGAGGTCCAGCACCAGGGTGTCCGCTTTCTCGTGCGCGGCCGCCTCCAGCGCCTGCCGCAGCGGTACGGCGACGGGCCGGGCGTCCGGGCGCCAGCGGGCCAGGGTCTCCAGGGAGGTGAACGCGGGCAGGGCGCGCCGGCCGCCGGGCGCATCCAGGGTGGGCACGGCCATGTCGCTCGTCTTCTCGCGGCGCAGCCCGCCCGCCCGTCGCCCACCACCACCCTCAGCGGACGCTTCGCGCGGCCCATTGGGCGGTCCTTCCTCCACCTCGCCGAGCAGAGCCACCACCGGGACGAGCAGGCGCGCCTCGGTCAGCGCGGCCAGCACCTCGGGTTCGGCGGTGCGGTCGTCGGCCCAGGCGGCGAGCGCCGCGGTCAGGCGGGCGTCGGCGGTGCCGTCGTCGTCGGAGAAGCCGGGGTCGGGAATGTTCTTGAGCGCCACTCCATGAGGGTATCGGGGCCGCCGTGAGGTCTCTCTCATGGGTTGTTCATCACCTTGTGCCCCGTCGCGCGGCGGGGCCGTCTAGCCTCCCCCTCCATGAGAACCGACACGTCAGGGGGGATGGACCGGGGCCGCGGCCCCGGTCACAGAACGCGCCGCCCGGCCGTGATCGCGACCGTGGCGGCGCTCGCGCTGGCCCTGCTGGGGTGCGGGGCGGCCACCAGTGCCACCAGTTCACCGACGAACGCCCGGCTGCGGCCGAGCGCCGGCCCGCGGTGCGCGGTGGGCGACATCCAGGGAGGCGGCGTGGGACGTGTGACCGGGGTCGGGGCGTCCTCGACGGCATCGGCGGCACCGCCCGCCGCATCGGCCCGTACGCTGCGCACGGCGCTGACGAACGCGCTGGCCCCGGTGACGCGCGCATGCGACGGGGAGTTCGCGGTGGCGCTCCTGGACACCCGGTCGGGGGCGAGCGCGACGTACGGCAACCGGCTGTACGACACGGCGAGCATCGTCAAGGTCGGCATCCTCGCGGCGCTGCTGCTCAAGGCGCAGGACGAGCGGCGCGGGCTGACCGCGAAGGAGCGCGACGCCGCCACCGTGATGATCGAGCACAGCGACAACGACGCGGCGACCGCGCTGTGGAAGGCGGTCGGCGGCGCGGACGGGTTCGACGCGGCGCAGCACCGGCTGGGGCTCACCCATACCCAGGGCGGCCGGGCCGGGCTGTGGGGGCTGACCCGGACCACCGCCGCCGACCAGCTGAAGCTGCTGCGCGCGGTGTTCGGGGACGGCTCGGCGCTGAGCGCGGACTCCCGGGCGTACATCCGGAATCTGATGGGACGGATCACCTCCGGCCAGGACTGGGGTGTCTCGGCCGCCGCCGACGCGGGCGCGGGCACGCGGCTGAAGAACGGCTGGCTGCCGCGCAGCACCACCGGGCTGTGGGACGTCAACAGCATCGGCCAGGTCACCGCGAGCGGGCGGACCTATCTGGTGGCGGTGCTGTCCGACGGCAGCAAGAACATGAACACCGGCGTGGCCCTGGTCGAGCAGGCCGCGCGGGCGGCCGTGGGGGCGGCCACCGCGCTGCGGGCGTGAGCGGGTTCAGTTCGGCGGTGGCGTACGGGGCGTGCGGGGCGTACGGGGCGTGGTCAGGCGCCGCAGGGCGCGCGGGGCGCGCAGCGGTCCCGAGCCGCGCCACAGGACGATCGCGGCGGCCACCAGGCCCGCCCCGGCGACGGCGGCGATCAGCGCCGTCTCGTTGACCCCGCCCTCGCCGCCGGAGGCCCGGGTCCGGCCGGGGCCGCTGCCGAAGTAGCGCCGCGACGACGACGCGGCGGCGGGCTGCTGGGGCTCGGGTTTCATGGTCGCCGCCGCCTTGAGGGCGGCCGCCGCGTCCACCACGCCCGCGCCCAGCTCGTCGCTGTGGCCGCCGGACGGGCGGTTCCGGGCGGTCCGCTCCAGCGCCTGCCGGACCTGGCGCGGGCTCAGGTCGGGGTGGGCGGAGCGGACGAGGGCGGCGGCGCCGGAGACGAAGGCGGCGGCCGCGCTGGTGCCCCAGCCCTCGTAGTAGCGCTTGTCGGGGTCGGCTATGACGACGTCGACGCCGGGCGCGGAGATGCCGGCGTACCAGCGGCGGGTGGAGAAGGCGGCGCGGTTGCCGTAGCGGTCGACGGCGGTCACCGCGATCACGCCGGGGTAGGCGGCCGGGTAGGAGACGCGGTCGCCCTTGTCGCCGCCGTTGCCCGCGGAGGCGACCACGACGGCGCCCTTGCCCAGCGCGTACTGCACGGCGGCGTCCTCGGCGGGTTCGGGGTGGGCGGAGGCGCTGTCGTCGCCCAGGGACAGGTTGATCACGTCGGCGCCGTGGTCGGCGGCCCAGCGGATGCCCTGGGCGAGCGCGCCGCCCCGGGAGCCGCGCGCCTTGGCGCGCTTCGGGTCGCCGTCCTCCAGGATCACCCGCACCGGCAGGATCTTGGCCTTGGGCGCGACGCCCAGCACGCCGTCGCCGCCATCGGCGCCATGTCCGCTGCCCGCGATGATGCCCGCCATCGCGGTGCCGTGCCGGGCCCAGGGGCGGTCGCCGCGCCGGGCGCCGAAGCCGATGAGGTCCTTGCCGGGCAGCACCTGCCCCGCGAGGTCGGGGTGCTGGTCGTCGACGCCGGTGTCCAGGACGGCGACGGTCGTCCCCGCGCCCTTGGTGGTCTGCCACGCCTGGCGGGTGTGGACGGCGTCGAGCGCCCACTCCTGGGCCTGGATGCCGTCGGCCTGTGCGGGGGTGACGGGCACCAGGGTCAGTCCGGCGGCGGCGAGGCCCACGGCGATGCGCCGCGCGGTCTTCATGAGGCGCTTCCCCGCTTCTCCGGCTCGTCCGGCGCCGCCGGGGCCTTGGACAGGGCGCGGCGGAAGGCGTCCTCGGTCGCGTCGGCGATGCCGCGGGCGTCGTTGCCGAGGCCGGACTGGGCGGGGGCGGAGGTCGCGCCGCGCCGGGTGGCCTCGTACGCCGACTGCGGGTCGGTGACCTCGCGGCCGTCGGCGAAGCCGGAGACGGCGTAGATGACGGCGGGGGCGTCGGTCAGGATCCGGATGCGCCAGCTCGCGCGCTGGTCGTCGCCGAAGCGGGCCGCGGCGGTGCCCTTCGCGGCGTACGGACGGGGCATCAGATCGGTGCGTTCGTCCAGCTTGTCCTCGGTGAAGCGCTGCCGCAGGGCCTTCATCCCGGCGGCGTCGGCCGAGGTGATCAGCAGGCCGACGGTGGTCACGCTGGTGCTGGTGGCGTCGGTGTAGGTGGCGCGCAGCAGCCGTTCGCAGCCCACCGGGGAGAGCGCCTTGGTGAGCAGCGGATCGAAACCGCCGCCGCAGCTGCTGTCGGGGGCGACCGCGATCCGGGTCCAGAGCCGGTCGGCGCCGCCGGGGCCGTCGCCCTCGCCGCGCAGGGTGCGGGGGAAGAGGTCGTCCGCCGGGACGCTGTGCCAGGCGGCGCGCGCCGTGGCGTAGTTGTCGGCGGCCGATGCCGTCGCGCCGGGGCTGTCGCCCAGCCAGCTGCCGGCCGCCGCGCCGCCGAGCAGTCCGAGGCCGAGGACGAGGGAGACGGCGGCGGCCACGGTGCGGCTGCGCGCGCGGTGGTGGCCGGTGCCGGCGCTCGGCGGGGCGGCCGGGCGCGGCGGGGCGCCGGGGTGGGGCGGCGGTACGCGCGGGCTGTCGGCGGTGAAGGCGCTGCGGCCGGTGTGCCGTACGCCGCGGGCGGCGCCCCGGGGGAAGGGGACCTTCGCCGGGACGCCGAGCACGGGGGTGTCCGGGTCGGGGACGAAGCCGGGCGGGCCGAAACCCGGCGGGCCGAAACCGGGCGGGGCGCTGGGTGGGGTGACGGTGCGCGGTGGGGGCGCGGACCGGGGCGTGGGCGCGGTGCGCGGGGGGTGCGCAGGGCGAGGTGGGGGCGTACGACGAGAAGAGTGCGCCTGTTCCGCGTCCGCGCTCACCGGCACCCCCTCGCGCCCATCGAGACCTGGTCCACGTCGCTCCGTCCGGTTCGCCGCGCCGCCCCACCGCCTTTCGGGCAGGCGGCCCGAATACGGACATCACGCCGCTGACCTGCCGGTCGTGGCGTGCGCGACACTCTACGGGGCGCCGGGCACCCTCCGCATCGGCTGCCCTCTACCCAGCGGTAATGGCGTTCTGGCAAGCTTCACGACATGTCCCCTTCCGCCGCTGACCGGGCCCGTTACGACCGGGCCACCGCCCATCTCGAGGCACCCATGGCGATTGTCGACCTGAGGGCCTTCGACGACAACGCACGCGATCTGGTACGCCGGGCGGGAGGCAAGCCGATCCGGGTGGCCAGCAAGTCGGTGCGGTGCCGGGCTCTGCTGGAACGGGCCCTGGCGCGGGACGGCTTCGCGGGCATCATGAGCTTCACGCTCGCGGAGTCCCTGTGGCTGGCCCGCGAGGGCTTCGACGACGTCCTGCTCGCCTACCCGTCCACCGACCGGAACGGCTACGCCACCCTGACCGGCGACCCCAAGCTCGCCGCCGCCGTGACCGTGATGGTGGACGACATCGGCCAGCTCGACCTGATCGACAGTGTGCGCGCCGGGACCGAAGAGGTCCGGGTCTGCCTGGAATTGGACACCTCGCTGCGGATGCTGGGCGGCCGGATCCGCGTCGGCGCCCTGCGCTCCCCGCTGCGCACCCCCGAGCAGCTGGCTGATCTGGCGCGGGCGATCGAGCGCCGCCCCGGCTTCCGGGTGGTCGGGCTGATGGGCTACGAGGGCCATGTCGCGGGGGTGGGGGACGCGGTGACCGGCCGTCCGCTGCGCTCCCGCGCGATCCGGTTGATGCAGAGCACGGCGCGCCAGGAGCTGGCGGCCCGCCGGGCGGCGGCGGTCCGGGCGGTACGGGCGGTGGCGGACCTCGAATTCGTCAACGGCGGCGGCACGGGCAGCGTGCAGCACACCGCCGCCGAGGACGCGGTGACCGAGATCGCCGCCGGGTCCGGGCTCTACCAGCCGCGGCTGTTCGACAACTACACGTCCTTCCGCGGCCGCCCGGCCGCCCTCTTCGCCCAGCCGGTGGTGCGCCGGCCGGGCGTGGGCGTGGTGACCGTGCTGGGCGGCGGGTATCCGGCGTCCGGGGCGGCGGGCCGGGACCGGCTGCCGGTGCCGTATCTGCCGGAGGGGCTGCGTTACGACCCGCAGGAGGGCCCGGGCGAGGTGCAGACCCCGCTGCTGGGCACGGCCGCCGACGATCTGCTGATCGGCGACAAGGTGTGGTTCCGGCACGCCAAGGCCGGTGAGCTGTGCGAGCGGTTCGCGACGCTCCATCTGGTCGAGGACGACCGGGTGGTGGACTCCGTGCCGACGTACCGGGGCGAGGGCCACACCTTCCTGTAGGGGTGCGGGGCGGTCCTATGGTGCGGGCGGTCCTATATGGACCGGCCGTCGCCCGCCAGGGCCTCGATGCCGTCCACGATCTTGTCCATGTCGCCGAGCGGCGGCGCCTTGTCGCTCACGTCGAAGCCGAAGCGCACCAGGACCATGGTGTCGGGGACGGTGGGCGACGGGAAGGCGAGGGACTGGACGTATCCGTCGTCGCCCTTCTTCGTCATCACCTTCCAGCGCACCAGATAGCCCTTCTCCCCCGCGACGTCGACGGCCTCCTCCTTGATCCGCTTGTGCGAGTCGATCCCGCCGTACGCCTTGCGGTCGGTGTCCTCGTCCGTGCCGTAGGACTCCTCGGCGTTCTTGGCTATGTCCTCCTCGGCGATGCCCTTGGCGGTGTCCGCCTTGAAGCCGCTGGCGGTCCCGGAGAAGGCGCCGCCGCGCACGCAGTCGGTGGAGGGGTCGCCCGGGCACGGGTAGCGCGAGGTGGTCACGCCCGCGCCGCCGGAGCTGCTGCGGCCCGCCTGCCAGCCCGTCAGCACGGGCAGGCTGATGCCGCTCGCGGTGTCCGGGGCGATGCTCGGATCGTCGGTGGGCGGCGCGCTGGGGCCGTCGGTGGGCGGGCCGGACGGGGCGTCCGAGGGGGCGTCGCCGCCGCCTCCGGGCGGGGCGGGGGCGGTGGGCAGCGGGTTCGCCCGGTCGCCCTCGCCGCTGTCCCCGCTGTCGCCCAGCAGCACGATGCCGCCGATGATCGCGGCGACCACGGCCCCCACCGACAGCGCGAGCACCGCGACCCGGGGACCGCGCCCGAGCCCCCGCCCGCCGTCCGGGCCGGGCGGATAGCCGGGCGCGGGCGGCGGGCCGAAGGGCGAGTCCGCCGGGGCGGTGGCGTCGCGCGTGTACTCGGTCCAGGTGGACCCGTCCCACCACCGATGCAGGGCGGGGCCGTGACCTGTGTAACCGGGATCGGGATACCAGCCCGGGGGCGTGTTCATGCTCACGCCGTCACCTTATGGCCACGGGTCGGCTCCGTGCACCGGATACCGCCGGACGCGACAGGTCCTCACCTCACCCCGGGGAAGAGGGGCCGTACGACCGTCGGCCGCACCGGCGAAGGGAGGCGAGTGACGGCGGTACGGAGGTCACGGCGGAGGTCTCCGCGGAGGTCACGGCGGAGGTCTCCGCGGAGGTCACGGCGGAGGTCTCCGCGGAGGTCACGACGGACAGAGCGCGTCGATCCGAGATCGAGAGCTTCCGGTACACCCTGCTCAGGTGCATCTCCACCGTGCGGCGCGTCACGTACAGCCGTTTCGCGATCTCCCTGTTGGTCAGCCCCTGGGCGGCGAGCAGCGCGGTCCGGCGTTCGGCCGGGGTCAGGGACGCCGGCCCGATCTCGGTACCGCGACGCGGCTTCGCGCCGGCCTCCGCCAGGTCCTGCCCCAAATTGCCCACGAGCCCGCCCGCCCCGCACTTCTGGGCAAGCCTCAGGGCCGCCCGCAGCTCGGCCCGGGCCTGCCGAGCCTTGCCGGTCCGCAGGAGTTCGCGACCGAGGTCACGCACAGCGCGCGCCTCTTCGAGCGGGGCGCCGGCCTCCCGGAGCACTCCGACCGCCTCTTCCAGGAGGGCGGTCCGCTGGTCGCCACGGGCCAGCAGGCCGAGTGCGCGCAGGGCGACGCCGATGGACGTCGGCGCCCCCCACTCGCGGGCGAGGTCGAGTTCCTCGCGCGCCAGCCGGTTCGCGGCGGCGGGGTCGCCGAGGCATGCGTGGGCGAGGGCGGCCTCGGAGCGCCAGGGAAACACCGCGGGGTTCAGGCAGCCCCGCTGGGACAGTTGCCGGCCGCACTCCTCCAGGTCGGCCAGCCCCGCGGCGGTCCACCCGACTTCGATCTGCAGTCTCCCCCGGTGGAACAGCAGCGTGGGAATCAGCACGTCCGGGGTGGTGCTCACGGTCCGGTCATCGACGAGCAGCTCCTGGGCCTGGCCGACATCACCCGATTCGAGGAGTATGCCTCCCAGCCAGCAGCGGGCCTGCGCGGAACCCAGCCACGCACGGCCACGGCCGTACGCCAGGGCATCGCGCGCCTCCGCCGCGGCCTCCTCGATGCGGCCCGCCCGGAAGGCGCACTCGGCCAGCACCGACCGTGCCAGCGCGGCCATGGCCTTGGAGCCCGCGGCGGTCGCCTGGGCCACGATCACCCGGCACTTCTCCACCGCCTCCGTCTGTTCACCCCCGTAGAAGAGGGCGAGGACGAGCCACAGGCGCGGCAGAACGTGGACGTGAGCCTGGGCGCTCTGGCCGAGCCCCAGACGTGCCCAGCGCACGGCCTCGGTGCGCCCTCTGCCACACCACTGAGCGCTCAGGGCCGACCGGGCCGCCTCAAGGCGTGTCACCCAGGGGATGGTGGCATCGGTGCTCACCTCCGGGGACACCGGCTGCGCTCCTCCTCCGCCGTGCATGAGGGCCAGGACCCCGGACACGGCGCCGATGGCCCGGCGCGACTCCACGTCGGCGTCACCGTGCTCGAACTCCGTCAGGGCGCCCTCCGCGACGCGCGATGCCTCGGCGATGTCGCCGGTCAGCACGATGGCCTGGAGGAGATCGAGGAGTACCAGGACGCGTGCCTCGCCTGTCCCCTCAAGGAGCCGCAGGCTGCTGCGGAGCGAGGCGATGGCCGCGGCAGGGTCGTCGATGAGGACGACGTGGCCCAGCCGCCTCAGCAGTACGGCTTGCTCCGCCGGCCCGCACTCGTCCAGGGCACGTTCCAGGCAGGTCCTGGCCGTCTTCAGGTCGCCGTCGGCCAGGGCGGAGTCGGCCGCACCGATGAGGAGCTGACAGGCCCAGGGTTCGCCGATCGGCGCGGCGACGACCAGATGCGCGATGACTTCGCCGCAGGGCGCGGCCTCCGCGTGCAGCGCCTTGGCGGTCTCCGCGTGCAGCCGCGCCCGCTCACTGGGTGGCATGGCCACCAGGAAAGAAGCCCGGATCATGGGCTGGCTGAAGCCGACGCCCGCCGCGGTCTTCACCAGAATGCCGCGGCGGAGGAACGTGTACAGCATGTCGTCGACCTCCTCGGCAGTGAGGCCGACGAGCGGGGCCACGACGACGCAGTGCCTGACCGGACTCATGACGGCGACGACCTCGAGGACCCGGCCGACACCGGGGAACCACGGCTCGAGACGGGCGGCGAGCGTCTCCGCCACCTCCACCGAACCGATGTCGGCGACGCGCTCGGCGGAGAGCTCGGCCAGGCCGGTGTTGCTGCGCCGCAGCTCGCGCTGGAGCGACTGCACGAGCAGGGGATTCCCACCGGTGGCCTCGTGACAGGCCCGGGCGATGTCCGTGCTCACCGGCTCGCGGAAGGTACGGGCGAGGAGATAGCCGATGCAGTCGGCGTTGAGCCCCTGTAGCAGGAAGCGCTGATGGAAACCGGAAACGGCGTCGGCCAGCGTGGCCGCGCCCGAAGACCGCTGCTCGGCGTCCCTGAGGTGCGCGTAGTCACGCCCCAGAGCGCAGAGCAGCACGATGGGAAGCCCTTCGAGCCGTGCCATGAGGTGGCCGAGCCAGTGGAGCGAGTCGGGGTCGGTCCACTGCAGGTCGTCCACGCACACCAGCAGCGGCGCCCGATCGGCGAGGGCCACGATCAGCCGGTGCGTGTCGACGGCCGCCCCGGCGGTGGCGGGATCGGGCAGGCCGGAGCCAGGTCCGCCGAGGAGCGAGAGAAGCTGGTCGCGCACGTGGTGCAGTACGCCGCCCGGCAGCGCACGTTCGGGCTGCCGAGCGCGGGCGGAGATCACCTCGAAGTCTTTGTCACGTGCGAGTCTTAAAGCGGTGCGCAGCATGTGTGACTTGCCGGTGCCGATGTCTCCTTCCAGCAGAAGGCTGACTCCCATCCCGGAAGCCGCCGAAGCCAGGGCACCTTCCAGGGCTGACACTTCGCATTCTCGGCCCAGCAAAGCAATCCCTCATCCTTCGCGGTCAGGACGCCCCGGTACACCCCGGCACTCGGTCATGTGCGGAGGCTCCCGTGGCGCCCATGCCGGACGTGCCACTGATCAGTCGCTACCCCGGCGAGGACGACTTCGACCACATTCTCGGCAAGCGTGGCGGTGACGGGCAGATGCCCGAAGAGCATCCGGTAGTACGTGGTCGATGCCAGCATGTCCAATAGCAAATCGACATCGGCGTCCGCCCGGATGTCCCCGCGGCTGATGCCCCGTCGCAGGGCCTCGGCCGTCGACGCGCGGCGGGGGGAGAAGAACTTCTCCAGGAAGGCCACCTCCAGCTCCGGGTTCCCGGCCAGGTCGGCCACCAGGGCGGGGAGTACGCGCCGACCCATCGCGGCGGTGGTGGCCGCGTGCCCGAGGGTGCTCACCCCGGCGATGAGGTCGCAGTGCGTACAGCCGGTGTCGGGGGTGGGCTCGGTGCCGATGTGCGCGGCGAGCGCGTCCACCACGAGGTGCTGGCGGGACCGCCAGCGGCGGCGCAGGGCAGGTTTGCTCGTACCGGCACGGGCGGCGACCGCTTCCAGGGTCAGGTTCCCGTAGCCCACCTCGTCCAGGATCTCCATCACCGCGCTGGGCACGGCCGTGTCGATACGGGCGTCGCGCGGCCTGCCGGAGCGCTGGCTGTTGGCCGATTCCTCGGCGGGGGCCGGTGCTTCGTGGGGTTTCGCCATGGCAGCAGTATAGATATGGTTCACTTCCGTTCCGGAACGGAATGTAAATACGCGACGAGGAGTGAGGACATGTCCCAGCAGGGCGGCAAGACGACGGACGCCACCGAAAAGCCCCTCGCACCGCCGGGCACGGCGGAATCCCAGCCCGCGGAGAGCGTCTTCGCGGGTCCGTACCGGGCCCTGACGCTCGGCGTGATCCTCTCGGTCAGCATGGTCGCCTTCGAATCGCTCGGCGTGGCCACCGTGCTGCCGGGCATCGCGCGGAATCTGGACGGCCTCGGGGCCTACGGCTGGGGCCTGTCCGCACTGATGCTGGCCAACATCATCGGCACCGTCCTCGCCGGCCGCTCCGCCGACCGGCGAGGCCCCTGGCGGCCCGCGGCGAGCGGCATGCTCGTCTTCGCCGCGGGCTGCGCGGTGGCGGGATCGGCCACCTCCTGGCCGCTGTTCCTGCTCGGCCGGTTCGCCCAGGGGCTCGGTGTCGGCGCCGTCATGGCGATGGCGTACACGGTCATCGGACTCGCCTATCCCGCGCACCTGCGGGCCCGCATGTTCGCGCTGCTCTCCTCCGCGTGGACCATCCCGTCCCTCATCGGCCCGGTCATCACCGGCACGCTCGCGGACCACACCACATGGCGCGCGGTGTTCCTGCTCATGCTGCCGATCATCGCCGCCGCCGCGCTGCTGACCCTCCCTGGCCTGCGCCGCCTGAACCGCACCGGGGACGGCGAGACGGCCGCGGACACCGCCCCCGCCCTGCCATGGTGGAAGGGGCCGCTGGCCGGCGCCGTCCTGCTCACCGCGGGCACCGGTCTGCTGCTCCAGGCGCTCCTGCTGGAGAACCTCGCCCTGCTCATCCCGCTCTCCCTGGTCGGCGTGGCCGTCGCGCTGCCCGCGCTGCGCCAGGTGACCCCGGAGGGCACCCTGACCGCGCGCGCCGGGCTCGGCGCCGGCACCGTCATCCGCGGCCTGCTGTGCGGCGCGTACTTCGGCAGCGAGGCGTACCTGCCGCTCGGCCTCCAGGAGTTGCACGGGATGAGCTCCGCCACGGCGGGCCTGGGACTGTCCGCGGGCGCGATCACCTGGGTGCTGGGTTCCGCGCTGCAGGCGAAGCGGGACGGCAAGGGGCAGGGAAGCCGCACCGGTGGCGTCGCGCTCGGGTTCGCCGTCCTGCTGGCCGGTGTGGCGGTCATCGCATTGGTCATCCTCACCCCCTCGATCCCGGGCTGGATCGCCATCGTGGGATGGGGAATCGGCGGCATCGGCATGGGCATCGCGTTCAACGCCTCCACCACCGAAACCATGGAGCAGGCACCGGCGGAGCGGCAGGGTGAGATCAGTGGCGCGCTGCAACTCGCCCAGACCCTTGCCACCGGTGTGATCGCGGGGCTCGGCGGGGCGGCCATCGCCATCGCACAGCACTACGACGTCGGCACCCGTGCGGCGCTGTTCGGCCTCTTCGGGCTCACCGCGGCCCTCTCGCTGCTCGGCCTGCTCCTGTCCCGACGGCTCCGGGCAACGCCCGCCCCGGCCGGGTCCGGAGTGTCCTGAAGGACTCCCGGCCACCCTCACACAACGGCACAACGGGGGAAGACCTGGAGGCGACCGTGAACCTCATTCACCTGCTGGGGCTCTGCGGCGGAACGGAGACGGACCCGTTCGGCGAGCCGCTGCTGCGAGCGCTCGCGGGGCCCGACTGCGACGGCCTGCGGTGGGACGTGTGCCCGGTCCGGGACGGGCTGCCGCCGCACGGCGACCGCCCCAGGGACGCGCTGCCCACCGAGGTCCGGGCCCTGCGCGCCCGGGCGGCCGCCGCGGACGCGCTGGTGCTCGCCGTACCGGAGCCGGCGGCCGTGCCGCCCGCCGCCCTGCTCAACGCCCTGAACTGGCTCGTATGGCCCAGGGCCGGATCCCCACTGGCCGGCAAGCCGGTGGCCGTGCTGACCACGACCGCGGACGACGCCCCCGGCCCGGCCGCGTTCACCGAGGTCGAGCAGTTGCTGCTCGGCTCGACGTGCCAGAGCGTGGGGCCGCGCACCATCGTCCGGCACGCCGGGCGGCTCCTGCGGGAGGAGCCCGGCGGCCGGGTGTTCATCGCCGACCCCGCCGTGGCCATGCGGCTGCTGCTCCACATCCGGCAGACCGAGACGGCGGCCCGCGCCGCCTCGTCCCCGCGGCGGTCCGGGGAGGACTTCATGCCCTGGCTGTGACCGGCCGCCCCCATGGCCCGCGCCCCGCCGCTCGACAGCGGCGGGGCGCGGGCGTTTCCGGCGGGTCTCGTCGTCAGGCGCGGCAGCGCAGCATGGCCAGCGGCGGGTTGGCCAGGAAGTCCGTCCAGAACGCCTTTCCCAGGGCCCTCTCACCCTCTTCGGGCACCGTCAGCGGCACCCACTCCACCGGGCCGAAGCCGGCCGCCCGCAGGGCGCGCTCGTAGACCTCGTGGCGCGGGCAGCCGGCGACGAACTCGACGGGCGGGTCGAGGAGTGCCGTGATGCGCATCAGCGGCCCGTTCTCGTTCTCTCCCTCCGCCTGGTACCGGAAGCCGTACTTGTCCGTGGACGGTCCGTCGAAGCGGAAATCCGGGGCCTGGGTGAGCGCGTAGAAGTGGCCTCCGGGCACCAGGCTCCGGTGCGCTCCGCGGCACATCCGCTCCATCGCGGCCGCGTCCTCGGCGTAGTTGAGCAGATAGACGGCCGTCACCACGTCGAAGGGCCGCTCGGGGGGCGGCAGTTCGGCGACGTCACACACCTCGTAGCGCACCCCGAGAGGGTCGCGCTCCTCGATGCTCCGGGCAGCGGCCACCATCTCCCCCGAGATGTCGGCCCCCAGCACCTCCGCGGCGCCGAGCCGCTTGAGCTGCCGGGTGTAGAAGCCCGTTCCGCAGGCCAGGTCGAGCACGGACCTGCCCCGGATGTCACCGAGCATCCCGAGGAAGCCGGCCCGCTCCGGGAACCGCGCCATCGGCAGCGACTTGACGCCCTCGTACTCCTCACCGATCTCGTCATATTGCAGCGTGGTCATCCCGCAGTCCTCCCAGACTTCCGGTGTTCTCGTCACCCGCGGCCCGCTCGCCCGGGCCGGGGGGAGGGGCAGCGGCCGGGCGGCGCACCAGGTCGCCCGCCATCGCCGTGCGCCGCCCCTGGTACGCGACGGCCGCCAGGGCCGCGCTGGTCGGTACCGCGCTCGCGCTCCGCACATCACAGGTGCCGTACGGGTTTCCGCCCGCCTCGAAGACGGCCTGGTCGGTGAAGCCCGGCGGGACCACCACCGCACCGCTGTTCAACAGCAGGTGGTGGAAGGAGAGCAGCGCCGACTCGCTGCCCGTGTGCGTCAGTGCGGACGTGACGAACCCGCTCGCGGGCTTGCCCCACAGCGGCCCCCGCCAGTCGGCGGACGCCAGCGACTGGACGAAGTCCAGCAGTGGCGCGGCCATGCAGCCCAGCCGGGCCTGGGCGCCGAAGACCACCGCGTCCGCCCAGGCCACGTCCTCCCGCGTGACGGTGGCGGCCATGGGTCCCTGCCGCCGGCCCGCGCCCGCGACCCGCCGCAGCCGCACCCGCGCGCCCACGGAGCGGGCACCGGCCGCGCATTCCTGCGCCATCAGCCGCGCGCGACCGTCGTCCGCACCGTGCACCACGGTCACCTTGACGGGACCGGAGACGGCGGAGCCGGCCGGGCCCGCGGCGGACGGGCACACCCGGGCGGTGAGGTCCGCCAGCCGGTGGCCCAGGCTCCGGGCCGCGCTTCGCGCATCGGCGCCCGCCCCGTCCGGGCGGCTGTCCGCGGACACGCCGTACGGATTTCCGCCCGCGGGCCCGAAGACCGGGTCGGCCGGGTCCGCGCCGAGCACCCAGGAACCCCAGTGAAAGGCGGTCTGGTGGAGCGCCAGCAGCGTCGCCTCACGGCCCGCGTGGGTGCAGGTGGAGGAGGTCATGCCGGTCACGATGCGGTCGGCCAGCAGCCCCTTGCGCCACAGCGGGCTGGTGGTCTCCAGGAACCGTTTGAAATCGGCCGACACGTTCCCGAAGTACGTCGGGGTCGCCAGCACCAGGCCGTCCGCCCACAGCACGTCCTCCGGTTCCGCGACGCGCTCCGGCCACGCCATGACGGCCGGGTCGTCCTCTGCCACCCGCAGCAGCCGCACCGCCGCACCGCCGGCCCGGGCGCCCTCGGCGGCCAGTGCGGCCAGGGTACGCATGGTGCCGCGCCGGCTGTGGTGGATGACCGCGATCCGGGGTCTCATCCCGCCTCCCCGGGCAGTGGCTCGGTGCGGAGCACGAGCCGTACGTCGTCGCCCATCCGGCGTGCCTCGTCGAGGTGCAGCCGCACGCCCTCGTCCAGCGTCTCCGCGCCGAAGCCGTCGAGCACCGGGCGCCCGCCGGAGCCGAGCAGCAGGGGTGCCAGGTAGGCGACCACCCGGTCGAGCAGGCCCCGCGCGGCGAAATCCGCCGCCAGCCCGGCACCGCCCTCCAGGAGCAGCGAGCGCAGACCACGCCGGTACAACTCGTCGGCCAGCGCCGCGATGTCGAGCCCGGCATCGGTGACGGGCACCTCCAGCACCTCGTGGGGGCCCGGCAGTCGCGGGTGCGGTGTGCCGTGGCCGATGACCACGAGGGTGGGCGCCGCGTCGTCGAGCACGCGCGCGTCGGAGCGGATGGCGCCCGTGCGGTCCAGCACCACCCGCAGTGGCGGGTCGCCCCGCACCGCGTGGCGCAGCCCCAGATGGGGATCGTCGGCGCGCAACGTCCCGGATCCCACCAGGACCGCGTCGTGCGCGGCGCGCAGGACGTGCACGTCCTCACGCGCGGATTGCCCGGTGATCCATCGGGAGGTTCCGTCCGGCGCCGCCGATCTGCCGTCGAGCGTGCCGCCGAACTTCCAGGTGACACAGGGCCGGGCGCGGCGGACCGCGGTGAGCCACAGCTCATTGACCCGCTCGGCGTCCGTGCGCAGCACGTCGGGAAGGACCTCCACCCCGGCCTCGCGCAGCCGGCGCGCGCCGCCTGCGGCCCCGGGGGTCGGATCGGGCACCGCGTACAGGACCCGGGCGACCCCCGCGCCGAGCAGGGCTTCGGCGCACGGTCCGGTACGTCCCTGGTGCGCGCAGGGTTCGAGGGTGACGACGGCGGTGGCACCCCGCGCCCGTCGGCCCGCGACGGTGAGCGCCTCGACCTCCGCGTGCGGGTGTCCGGCGCCGCGGTGGAAGCCCTCCGCGACCGTGCGTCCGGCCGGGTCGAGGACGACGCAGCCGACGACGGGATTGGGGCTGGTGCGGCCCAGCGCGAGGGCGGCGAGTTCGACGGCCCGGCGCATGGCGGTCTCCTCGGTGGGCGATACGCGCGCCATGATGTCGCCGGCCGTCATGGCGTCTCCGCGAGCCGGAAGCCCATGGCGTAGATGGCGCGCTCGTACCATCCGTGCCGCCGGCGGCAGCGGGCGAGATCACCGAAGCGGGTGAAGCTGCCGCCGCGGGCGATGCGATAGGTGCCGCGGGTGAGCGCCAGGTCGTCGGCGACGACGGCCCCTCCCGGGTACGGACGGTAGTCGTCGGCGGTGAACTCCTCGACGTTGCCCGCCATGTCGTGCACGCCGAACGGCGAGCGGCCGGCCGGGTGCACCCCGATGGGGGTGGTGGTCAGCGGGCCATGCTCGACGGTGTTGGCCCGGTCGGCGGTGAACTCGTCGCCCCACGGGAACTCCGCTCCCGCGGGACCGGCGGCCGCGTACTCCCACTCCGCCTCCGTCGGCAGCCGGAACGCCCGGCCCGTGCGGTTCGCGAGCCAGGCCGCGTAGGCGTCGGCGGCCTCGGCCGGCACGGTCCACACCGGGTGGTTGCCGAGCGCTTCCGGGTAACAGCCGAACCTCCAGGACGTGGGCAGCAGGGTGCTTCCGGTGTCTTCGAGGAACCGGCGGTACTCGGCGTTGGTGACCGGATGGAGCGCGATGCGGAAGGCCGCCAGGTCCGTCTCGTGGACGGGGCACTCCTTGGCGATCCAGTCCTCCTGCACACCCGCGTGGCGCCAGCGTTCGGTGACGTCCCCGACCAGCTCCGGTGCCAGGCCGAGCCGGGCGCGGGCCGCCGGGATGTCGGCCATCGGCGGATCGTCGGGACGTATGCGCGGGTCGCCGATGAGCGCCAGGACGGTCCCGGCGGCGTACCGCCGGAGGAAGGACTGGCCGGGGTCCTCCGCGACCGCGACGAGCAGGTCGGCGGGGGCGGCGAGCAGGTCGCGGTGGTCGCTCAGCGGCCAGGGGCCGAGACGGGCCGCGAAGGTGTCGGGAAGGCCCATGGCCGCCCGGTCGGACAGGGTGTTGGGGTTGGCCATGACCGCGGTCGAGGCGGCGGAGGGCGGGCTGGTGGTCACGAGAGTCTCCGGTCCGTTATGGGGAAGGGCCTACGGTCGCAGCGGCGCCTGGCCTGGCTCCGTGCTGCGGAAGGTGCCCACCAGGTAGTTGAGGCCGGGCGTCGTGCGCGGCACCAGATGCGTGGCGACCAATGCGAAGCCGTGTCCGGTGACGAGGGCGGTCAGTTCACCGGTGGTGAACTCCTGGTAGAGGCGGCTGGCACCGTTGACGAAGAGCCGGCCCCGCTCGTCCGCCGACTGGAACACCGAAACGGTGTACAGGCCGCCCGGCCGCAACAGGGCGCGGATCCGCCCCAGATAGGCGGGGTAGTCGTCGGGGTGCTGGTGATGCAGACAGCCGTTGTCCAGGACGGCGTCGTACTCCGCCGAGCCCGCCAGCTCCATCACGGAGGTGGTGAGAAAACGTGCCCGGTCGGACCGGTCGGCGGTGACGGCCGGCCACTCCGAGGAGGTGACGATGTCGATCCCGGTGACCCGGTGCCCGTGGTCGAGCAGGATGGCGGCGTCGCGGCCGTGTCCGGTGCCGACGTCGAGAACATGAGCGACATGGCCGGGCCCGGTATCGCCGAGCGCTCGTATCAGCAGCAGCGGCGTCTCCCGCATGGCCCGCTCGGCGGTCCACACGTCGCGTCCATCGGCGTAATGCCCCTGAAAGTCGGAGTGGAGCACGGCGTGGTAGGCCGACCGGTCGGGCGGCGGCGCCTGTGCGGGGGCGATCGTGTACTGGTCGGCTATCTCGTACCTGTCCATGGTGGTGCGCAGTCCTGTCCTGTGGGGATACGGCCACTGACTGGAGATCCCGCGGCGATGCGCGGGCATGGGGCCGGGGAAGGCGGGACGGGCCCGCTCTTCCCCGGCACGCCTCGGACGTCCGCGGTTCAGACGTCGATCGTGTACACCTGGCCGTCGTAGGACGAGGCGGCGAACGCCTTGTTCACCGCGTCGTACGCGAGGGAGGAGATGCCCGCCGTGGTGGGCTTGGCGTTCTCCCGCCAGCTGCGGTCCGTCCGGTCGTACAGCGCGACCAGACCGTTGTAGCTGCCGGTGGCCACCACCCGGCCGTCGTCGGAGGCGGCCACGCACTTGATGGAGTGGGTGTGCGGCGTCGAAAGAGTCTCCGCGCGCTGTTCCGGGTCCCAGATGCGCAGCTTCAGGTCGCGGCTGACACTGGCGAACCAGCCCTCGCCCAGCCCCGCACAGCCGTTGGCGATCTTCTCGTGCCCGTCGCCGACGGTGGCGGCCCGCTCCAGAGTGGAGATCTGGTACCAGGTGGCGGAGGCATCGGCGGCGACGGAGAAGAGGTAGTCCCCCGACACCGCGATTCCCTTGACCGCATTGCTATGCAGTGGCAGGTCCATGACATGTTCGATGCCGCCGTTGCCGTCGAGTTTCAGCAACAGGCCCTCGCCCGTGTACGTCCCCACGACCGCGTACCGCTCACCGTGGCGCTCGAACGCGACTCCGCAGTTCAGCGGGGACCGGTGCTGGTACAGCTCACGCCCCGTCAAGGCGTCGAACACCTTGCCGAGCTGCCCCCCGCAGAGGACCAGACCGCCCAGCGGGGTCAGGAAGTTGCAGAGGCTGCCCGTCTCGGCCACCGCCCTTCCGTCGTCGCGCACCAGCCCCGCGTCGCCGACCGTGAGCGCCGTGCCGCCGCTGGTGGGCAGGACGGCGTTGACCCCGCCGGTGGGCGGGACCACGCCGGTGTCCCAGGACCGCGCCTCGTAGTCGTACCCGCGGTACCGTGCCCCGAAGGTGGCGAAGACCAGCCGCGAGCCGCCGGCGAACGCGCAGGAGCGCGGCCATACGTCGTCGGGCAGCTCCGTGGTGTCACGCAGTTCGGGAAGACCGGAGGAGACGCTCCACAGGCGCATGGTGCGGTCGTAACTGAGGCTCACCAGCAGGCCGCGCGAGTCGTCGAGCACCAGGCGCTTGATGCCGGCCTCGTGGGCGGGCATCACGGTCCGCTCCTTCGGCCCCACGACGATGATCTGGCCGTCGTCGTTGCCCGCGAAGATGACCCCGTCGGAGGAAATGGCGATGGTGTCGGTCTCCACCCCGTCCATGTCCAGGTCGGCGGCCATCCCGCCGGTCGCCAGCGACCAGCGCTTGATGGTGCCGTCATCGCTGGAGGAGATCAGCTCATCGGCGTCGCGCGCCCACTCGACGGATATGACGTCCGCGGTGTGACCGGTGAAGGTGGTGACGAGTCGACCGGTGAAGTCGTACACCCGTACCCGGTGATCGCGGGAGGCGGTGGCGATCAGCTCCTTCGACGGGTGGAACACCGACATCTCGACGTCGTCCTGCTGCTCGGCGAAGACCGCCACCAGGCGCAGGTCCGGCACGGTCCACAGCCGGGCCGTGTAGTCACTGGACGAGGTGAGCAGATGCCGGCCATCCGGCGAGAACACGCACTGATTGGCCAGATGGTCGTGGCTCGCCCGGGCCAGGGCCCGGCCGGTGCTCTGGTCCCAGCAGATGACCTGGTTGTCGTACCCGGCGGTGGCCACGTACTCGGCCTGCCATGCGGCGATGCCGCTGATCGGACCTCGATGCTGGATCATATGGACTCCCCTACGAGGGCGATGGTGTGCCCGCTTTGCTCGACTTTGGCGCGCAGATAGCCGTGATTGCGTTCGGTCTTGAAGATGCCAGTCGGGATGACTTCCTCGATTTTGATCCCATGGGCGATCAATTGCCGCGCCTTGTCCGGATTGTTGGTGCGCAGCCGGATCCTGGTCGCGGCCAGAGTGTGGAGCATCTGAGCGGCCGCGCGGTAATCGCGCGAGTCGTCCGAGAAGTTCAGCTCACGATTGGCGGCAAAGGTGTCGAGGCCCAGCTCGTCCTGGATGCGGTAGGCGTCGAGCTTGTTGTAGAGACCGATGCCGCGCCCCTCCTGACGGAGATAGAGCAGGATGCCTCCCGACTCGGCGGCCAGTTGCAGCGACTCGGCGAGCTGTGGTCCGCAGTCGCAGCGGCCGGAGCCGAAGACATCGCCCGTCAGGCACTCCGAATGGAGCCTCACCAGCGGGACGGCCGCCCGGGGGGCGAAGGACACCGCGATGTGTTCCTGCCCGTCGCCGAGTCCGGAGAATGTGATCGTTTCGGCAGTGTGCCATTCACCGTTGGCCAAACGTACCGGGACCTCGACCCGGGCCCGGATCCGCGCTGCTGAATCTGATGACTCAAATCGCTCTGGCGAGTTCTCACCGGTTGACGTGATGGACAAAGCTTCGTCCCTCCCGTGGAAACGGCGCGCCATGGTTCAGGCAGCGCCACGCAATGCACAGCATGCACAACCGCAACTGCTGCGCACGACCCCGGACGCACCGATACGGAGACCGAAACTCTTTGCCTCGGCCACCGAACACCCGCCACCGTATTCCATATCGCGGAAGGTCATTCGAGACAGATCCCACCGGCCCGAGCGGCAATGAGGACTGCATGTCCGAACGGCGACAAAATCACATCCCGCATTTCCGTTTCTTGCCGGAGGCATATTCCAGAGCATAAAAAAATCTCCGGCGGGCCAGGCTGTCCGGCCCGCCGGTTAATAAAATATGTCCGGGACGAGGGCCGGCGGCCACCTCGTGGTGCCCGTCGGCCGCCGTCCCCCGTGACTAGAGAGGAGTGACGTACGCCCCCGCGATGCCGCCGTCCACCAGGAACTCGGCCGCGTTGACGAACGACGAATCGTCGCTGGCCAGGAAGGCGACCGCGGACGCGATCTCCTCCGGCTCGGCGAACCGCCCCACCGGTACGTGCACCAGACGCCGCGCCGCCCGCTCCGGGTCCTTGGCGAACAGCTCCTTCAGCAGCGGGGTGTTGACCGGGCCCGGGCACAGCGCGTTGACGCGGATGCCCTCGCGCGCGAACTGCACGCCCAGTTCGCGCGACATCGCCAGCACCCCGCCCTTGGACGCGGTGTAGCTGATCTGCGAGGTCGCGGCGCCCATGACGGCCACGAAGGACGCCGTGTTGATGATGGAGCCCCTGCCCTGCCGCTGCATATAGGGCAGCGCGGCCTTGCAGCACAGATAGACGGAGGTGAGGTTGACCTCCTGGACCCGCTTCCAGGCGTCCAGTCCGGTGGTGAGGATCGAGTCGTCGTCGGGCGGCGAGATGCCCGCGTTGTTGAACGCCACGTCGACCGAGCCGTAGGTGTCGTACGCGGTCTTGAACAGCGCCTCGACCTGCTCCGGGTCGGTGACGTCCACCCGGACGTAGAGCCCGCCGACCTCATCGGCGGCGGCCTTGCCCGCGGACTCGTCGATGTCGGCGCACACGACGCGCGCGCCCTCGGAGGCGAAGCGGCGCGCGGTGGCCAGGCCGATGCCGCTGCCCGCTCCGGTGATGACGGCGGTACGGCCCACCAGGCGGCGGCACACAGGGGTCTCGGTCACGGTCTCGGCCTGGGACACGGTCTCGCTCACGTCACTGCTCCTCGGTGCTGATGAACACGTTCTTGGTCTCGGTGAAGGCGGTCAGGGCGTCGGGACCCAGCTCCCGGCCGAGACCGGACTGCTTGTAGCCGCCGAACGGGGTCGCGTAGCGCACGCTGCTGTGCGAGTTGACGGACAGGTTCCCGGCGGCGACGGCGCGCGAGACGCGCACCGCGCGGCCCACGTCGCGGGTCCAGATGGAGCCGGAGAGGCCGTAGTCGGTCGCGTTCGCCAGCGTCACGGCGTCGGCCTCGTCGTCGAAGGGGAGGACGACGGCGACGGGTCCGAAGATCTCCTCCACGGCGGTGCGGTCGCCGGGCGCGGTGGCCTCCAGGACGGTCGCCGGGTACCAGAAGCCCTTGCCGCCGGGGGCCTCGCCGCGGATCGCGGCGGGCGCGTCCTCGGGTACGTAGGACCGTACGCGCTCCCGCTGCGCGGCCGAGATCAGCGGGCCCATGGCGGTGGCGGGGTCGCCCGGGTCGCCGGCCGTGAAGCCCTTCACGGCGGGCTCCAGCAGCTCCATGAACCGGTCGTAGACGCCGCGCTGGACCAGGATCCGGCTGCGGGCGCAGCAGTCCTGGCCGGTGTTGTCCAGGAACGAGCCGGGCGCGGCGCTCGCCGCCGCCTCGAGGTCGGCGTCGGCGAAGACGATGTTGGGGCTCTTGCCGCCGAGTTCGAGCGTCACGCGCTTCACGCCCGCCGCGCACTTCGCCATGATCTCCTTGCCGACGGCCGTCGACCCGGTGAAGACGACCTTGGCCACGTCCCTGTGCTCGACCAGGGCGGCCCCGGCCACCGGCCCGGCGCCGGGCAGCACCTGGAACAGTCCCTCGGGCAGCCCGGCGGCGAGGGCGAGTTCGGCGAGCCTGAGTGCGGTGAGCGGGGTGGTCTCGGCGGGCTTGAGGAGGACGGCGTTGCCCGCGGCGAGGGCGGGCGCGGTGCCCCAGCCCGCGATCGGCATCGGGAAGTTCCACGGCGCGATGACGGCGACCACGCCGAGCGGTTCGTGGAAGGTGATGTTCAGGCCCCCGGCCACCGGGATCTGAGCGCCGCTCAGCCGCTCCACTCCCCCGGCCGCGTACTCCAGCAGATCGCGGACGTTGCCCGCCTCCCAGCGGGCGTTGCCGATGGGGTGGCCCGCCTCGCGGACCTCCAGCGCGGCCAGTTCCTCGATGTGGTCGTCCACGGTGGCGGCGAAGCGGCGCAGCAGCCGGGCCCGGTCGGCGGGGGCGAGGGCGGCCCAGCCGCGCTGGGCGGCGGTGGCGCGGGCGACGGCGGCGTCCACGTCGGCGGGCGTAGCGGCCGGGACGGTGGCGATGACCTCCTCGGTCGCCGGGTTGAGGATGTGGTGCTCGTGGGGGTGTTCGGTGCTCACTCGGTGGTTCCTCACATGCGCTCGAAGGACCGGAAGCGTTCCCAGTCGGTGACGGCGGTGTCGTACGCCTCCTGCTCGACGCGGGCCATGTTGAGGTAGTGCTCGACCACCTCGTCGCCGAACGCGGCCCGCGCTATGGGGCTGGCCTGCCACAGCTCGGCGGCGTCGCGCAGCGAGGTCGGCACGTGTTCGGCGTCGCCGGTGTAGGCGTTGCCGGTGCAGACCTCGGGCAGCTCCAGCTCCCGCTCGATCCCGTACAGCCCGGCGGCCACCATTCCGGCGACGGCGAGATACGGGTTGACGTCGCCGCCGGGGAGCCGGTTCTCCAGCCGGTGCGCCTGGCCGTGGCCGATGACGCGCAGCGCACAGGTGCGGTTGTCCGGGCCCCAGGCGACGGCGGTGGGCGCGAAGGAACCGGGCCGGAAACGCTTGTAGGAGTTGATGTTGGGTGCGTAGAGGAGGGTGAAGTCGCGCATCGCGGCGATCTGCCCGGCCAGGAAGTGGCGCATGGTCTTCGACATGCCGTACGGGCCGTCGTCGTCCGCGAGCACGGGCTGTCCGGCCTCGTCGCGCAGCGAGAGGTGGATGTGGCAGGAGTTGCCCTCGCGCTCGTCGTACTTGGCCATGAAAGTGAGCGCCGTGCCCTCCTGGGCGGCGATCTCCTTGGCGCCGGTCTTGTAGATGACGTGCTGGTCGCAGGTGGTCAGCGCGTCGTCGTAGCGGAAGGCGATCTCGTGCTGGCCGAGGTTGCACTCGCCCTTGGCCGACTCCACGGTCATCCCGGCGGCGCCCATCTCGTTGCGGATGCGGCGCAGCAGGGGTTCGACGCGGCCGGTGCCGAGGATGGAGTAGTCGACGTTGTACTGGTTGGCCGGGGTCAGGCCGCGGTAGCCGCTGTCCCACGCCTGCTCGTAGGTGTTCCGGAAGACCATGAACTCCAGCTCGGTCCCGGCGTACGCGGTCCAGCCGCGCTCCGCGAGCCGGTCGAGCTGGCGGCGCAGGATCTGCCGCGGGGAGGCGACCACGGGCGAGCCGTCGTGCCACGAGAGGTCCGCGGTGAGCATCGCGGTGCCGGGGTTCCAGGGGGTGCGGCGCAGGGTGCGGGTGTCGCCGTGGAGGGCGAAGTCGCCGTAGCCGCGCTCCCAGGAGGACATGGCGTAGCCGCCGACGGTGTTCATGTCGGCGTCGACGGCGAGGAGGTAGTTGCAGCCCTCGGTGCCGTGTTCCAGGGCATCGTCGAGGAAGAAGCGGGCGGCGAAGCGCTTGCCCTGCAGTCTGCCCTGCATATCGGTGAAGGCCAGGACGACGGTGTCGATCTCCCCGGCGGCGACGAGCCTGGTCAGCTCGTCGACCGAGAGCGGGGGCGTGCGGTCTGCCACGGTGGTGCCTCCTGGCTTTCGGGCTTTCGGACGGGTGTGGGGGCGCGGAGTGGCCTTAAGGTAATACCGCAGACCATTGATTGGGAAGGAGGTGCGGACGGTTCCATGAGCGGCAGTGAAAGCGGTGACCGGCTGGCGCCGGTGCTGCGGCCGGTGCGCGCCGGAAACGGCTTCGAGGAGGCGCTGGAGCAGATACTCCAGGTCGTACGGCTGGGGCTGGTCCCCGACGGCGGCCGCCTCCCGGCCGAGCGCGAGCTGGCGGAGCGGCTGCGGATCAGCCGGGTGACCCTGCGCGAGGTGCTGAAGGTCCTTCAGGACCAGGGGATCGTGGAGAGCCGCCGCGGCCGGTACGGCGGCACCTTCGTACGAGCCCGGCCGGAGCCCGCCGCGGGCGACGAGGACGAGCTGCGGCGGCGGATCGAGGCGGTGGACGTCGAGGACACGCTGCGCTTCCGGGAGGTCCTGGAGGTCGGCGCGGCCGGGCTGTGCGCGGCGCACGGCCTGGACGGCGGCCGGGCCGCGCGGCTGCGCGCCGCCCTCGACGCGACGCGGGACGCGCCGCTGGCCGACTACCGGCGCCTGGACACGATGCTGCATCTGACCCTGGCCGAGCTGGCGGGCTCCCCCTCGCTGGCCGCCCGGTACGCGGCCGTCCGCGCCACCGTCAACGACCTGCTGGACTGCATCCCGCTGCTGGTACGGAACCTGGAGCACTCCCAGGCGCAGCACGCGGCGCTGGTCGAGGCGGTGCTCGACGGGGACGCGGACGGGGCGCGCGAGGTGATGCGGGAGCACTGCGAGGGCACGGCGGCGCTGCTGCGCGGGTTCCTGCCGTAGGAGGTGTTTTTCCGCAGAGGGTCTTGCGCGGAGCCGCCCCCTACGGCAAAGGTATGCCCCCACACCAATCCGCCGCACCCATCCCCGCCCTCTGCCGTCCCCTCGCGCGAAGCCAGGAGTGCCCATGGCTGACATGGCCGAAGGAACCGAGACCGCCCGCACCTCCCCCGATCCCGGCGAACCCGGCGATCCCGGCTATCTGGAGCGGCGCACCCTGCGCCGCGGCAGCGCGGGTCCGCTGCTGCTGACCGGCCTCGGCGTCGCCTATGTGGTCTCCGGCGACTTCTCCGGCTGGAACTTCGGCCTCGCGGAGGGCGGCTTCGGCGGGCTGGCCATCGCCGCCGTGCTCATGGGCCTGATGTACACCTGCATGGTCTTCGCCCTCGCCGAACTGGCCGCGATCCTCCCCACCGCGGGCGGCGGCTACGGCTTCGCGCGGCGCGCCCTCGGCCCCTGGGGCGGGTTCCTCACCGGCACCGCGATCCTCATCGAATACGTCCTCGCGCCCGCCGCCATCTCCATCTTCATCGGCGACTACGTCGAATCGCTCGGCCTCTTCGGCCTGGAGTCCGGCTGGCCGGTCTATCTCGCCTGCTTCGTGATCTTCATCGGAATCCATCTGTGGGGCGTGGGCGAGGCCCTGCGGTTCAGCCTCATCGTGACCGCCATCGCCGTCGCGGCGCTGCTGATCTTCGCGGCCGCCGCCTTCACCGACTTCGACTCGGGCTCGCTGAACGACATCGCGGTCGACCACTCGGCCTTCGGCGCCAACTCCTGGCTGCCGTTCGGCGTGCTGGGCATCTGGGCGGCGTTCCCCTTCGGCATGTGGTTCTTCCTGGGCGTGGAGGGCGTCCCGCTCGCGGCCGAGGAGACCCGCGAGCCGGCCCGTACGCTGCCCAAGGCCATGGCCTGCTCGATGGGCATCCTGCTGCTCCTGGCCCTGCTCACCTTCCTCGCCGCCACCGGCGCCCGCGGCCCGGACGCCGTACAGGACGCGGGCAACCCGCTGGTCGAGGCGCTCCAGCCGGACGGCAAGGCCACCGCGCTGTCCCGCGTCGTCAACTACGCGGGTCTGGCCGGTCTGGTCGCCTCCTTCTTCTCCCTGATCTTCGCCGGTTCGCGGCAGCTGTTCGCCCTCTCCCGAGCCGGTTACCTGCCCCGCTTCCTCTCCCTGACCAGCCGCCGCAAGGCCCCCTACCTGGGCCTCCTCGTCCCCGGCGCCATCGGCTTCGGCCTCGCCGCCTGGTCGGGCGACGGCGCCCGGATGCTGAACGTCGCGGTCTTCGGCGCCACCATCTCGTACGCCCTGATGTCGCTCTCCCACATCGTCCTGCGCCGCCGAGAGCCGGGGCTCGACCGCCCCTACCGCACCCCCGGCGGCATCGTGACCTCGTCCACCGCCTTCGTCCTGGCCTGCTCGGCGCTGGTTGCCACCTTCCTGGTGGACAAGGACGCCGCCTTCATCGCCCTCGGCGTCTACGCCGTGGCGCTCGCCTACTTCGCCTTCTACAGCCGCCACCGACTGGTCGCGTCGGCGCCGGAGGAGGAGTTCGCGGCGCTGGCGGAGGCCGAGGCGGAGTTGTCCCGCGACTGAGAGATTGGACCTGTCCGTGCCCCCTCTGCCCCTGATCGGCATCAGCACCTACCTCGAAGCCACGGCGCACTGGGGCGTCTGGAACCTCCCGGCCGCCCTGCTCCCGGCCGGCTACCACCGCCTCGTCCAGCGCGCCGGGGGCCTGGCCGCGATGCTGCCCCCGGACGCCGCCTCGGGGACGGCGGCCGCCGTCGTCTCCCGCCTCGACGGCCTGGTGATCTCCGGCGGCCCCGATGTGGAGCCCGTACGGTACGGAGCCGATCCCGACCCCCGCACCGGCCCGCCCGCCCGGGAGCGCGACGCGTGGGAACTGGCCCTGATCGAGGCCGCGTTGTCGTCAGGCGTCCCCCTGCTGGGCATCTGCCGCGGCATGCAGCTGCTGAACGTCTCCCTCGGCGGCACCCTCGTCCAGCACCTCGACGGCCACGCGGGCCCGCCCGGCGTCTTCGACTGGCACGAGGTCAAGCCGGCCCCGGGCACCCTGCTGAGCACGGTGCTCCCGGAGCCCGTCTCCGTACCGACCTTCCACCACCAGGCGGTGGACCGCCTGGCCGACGGCCTGGTCCCCGGCGCGTACGCGTCCGACGACGGGACGGTGGAGGCGGTGGAGATGCCTGGCGCGGAGGGTTTCGTGCTGGGCGTGCAGTGGCACCCGGAGGCGGGCGACGACCTGCGGGTCATGCGGGCGCTGGTTGCGGCGGCGGGTCGCTGACCTCCACCCCGAGGTGTGCAAACACCACGTCCCGGACGCGGCGCACCGCGTCCGGGTCGAGGTGGGCGAGGGTGGGGAGGGCCAGGTACCACCCCGGTCCCGTCAGCAGCTGCCGCAGATGACGGCGGGCCTCCGCGAGCCGTTCGGCGTCCGGGGCGGGGCTCGGCATGGTGATCTGGATCAGCCCGCGGATGCCCGAGAGCCGGTCCACGGAATAGGGACGGAACGCATAAGCGCCGGCGAGGGTGGACCAGGGCCACCACGGCACACCGGCGAGGGTCGCGGCCAGCGCCTCGCGGAGTTCGTACTGCGGGCCCGGCGGAAAGAGCTGCGACTGCGAGGCGCCCCACTGCTCCCCCAGCGCCACAAGGAGTTCATCGGCCCGCCGGTACTCGCCGCGGGCCGCGTGGACCAGGGCGCGAGGGCCCAGAGCCCTCCAGCTGCTCAGGCTCCAACCCTCGTCGTCCTCCTGACCTTCCGACAGCGCCAGCAGTTCCCGCGACCAGTCGGGATCCGTCCCGGCGACCAGCAGCCCGGCCGTCACACTCGCCACCGGCCCCGCGACCGCCCGGTCCCCGACCGTCTCGCGCGTCACTGCTTCGAGAGCTTGCCGGGCCCGCTCCAGGTCGGCGTATCCGAGCCCGGCGATGACCTCCGCACAGCGCGTCAACCGCCGACCCTCCTCTTCGGCGGCCGACGGGCCGGGCCACTCGTTCCCGGGCGTGGTCAGGCGCCGCTTCTCCATGACGGCCAGTCGGGCGGCCTCGCGCGGCTGGTGCTCGCCCAGCGCCGCCAAGGTCTCCAGGAGGAAGCGCTCTTTGATCACCCTGCCCAGGCGCTCCACCGGCCGCCAGGGGTCGAGGCCCACCCGGGCCAGCGCGTGCGATGTCATGGCGACCGCTTGCAGATGAAGGGGGTCGGGAGGCGAGTCGGTGTCCCAGGTCCCGACCTCGCGAGCCGCTTCCTCGGCTGTCCGCCGGGCGCCCTCCGGGTCGGTCTCGTAACCGCGCAACGCCGTCCTCGCCAGGGCCATGACCCGCTCTTCGGGCCTGCCGAGCATCCGGGCCAGCCGCTCCGCCTCACCGCGTTCGCCGCATGCCGCGAGCGCCTCGACGAGCACGACGAGCCGACCGCAGATCCACCGGTCCTGGAGCATCGGGCGCACGGCCGCGCGCAGCGCGTACTCCGCCAGGCGGCCGGCACGGTCGGGGTCGGGGTCGGGATCCAGCAGTGCGCGCTCGGCCAGGGCCGCCCAGGTCTCGGCGGCCTTCTTCGGTTCGTCGATCAGCGCGGCGACACGTTCCGCCTCGTCCCAGGCGCCCGTGGCCGCGAGGTCCCGCGCCCGGCAGGTGAAGGAGCGCGAGGAGTGGGCGTCGACGCGCTGCCAGGCGGCGGCCAGCTCCGCAGCCTCCGCCGTCAGCCCCAGATCGGCCAGCGCCGTCACAATCCCGCTCGTCAGCTCGAATTCGGGGGACAGAAAGTTGCCCAGTCGGGCGAGGCGCGACACGGCCCGCGCGTGGGCCAACCGGCCCACGCGGAGGGCCGATTCGGGACGCGCCGCACGCAGCTCGGCCGCCACGTGCGCGGTGCTGTCCGGCAGATGGGCGGCCGTCTCGTCGTCGACTATGCTCTCGACCTGGTCCAGGCACCGGTCGGCCTGGGCCGGGTCCAGTGGTGCGAAGGCGGACGCGACCGCGCCGAACGCGCGGATCCGCCCCGTATCGTCGCCGAGCTGGTCGTTCACCCATAGCCCCGCCAGGGCCCACCGTGCCAGATCCGCGAGCTCGGCGGCGAGAGACGGATCGTGCGGGCGAAGGGCGACGGACACCCTGCCCAGGCCCTCCGCGGCGTGGTAGTTCCAGGACCCGAACTGTTCGGCGACATCGAACGCCTCCGCCGTCCGTCCCAGCCTCGCCAGCACGACAGCCGCGCTCTTGGTGATCTCGCGGGCCCTCTCGATTTCCGCCATGGCAGGCGAACCGCCCGAGCGGGCGCGGGCGAGCCGGTCCGCCTCCCTAGCGAGCCCGGCCGCCCGCTCGCCCTCGTGCTCCACCATCACCTGAGCCACCCCGGCCAGGGCCTGCGCCCGGTCCAGCGGATCGTAGACACTCCGGGCCAGCCCCTCCGCGCGCCGGGCCTGGCCGAGCCTGGCCAGGACGGGTGGCAGATTGGGCGGCAGGGCGCTGTTGCGGCGGGCCAGCAGGGCGCGGGCCGCCGCGAGAGCCGCCAGCGAGCCGAGGTCGTCGGGCGCGGCGCGCTCGACCGCCGCGGCCACGGAGTCGATCTCCGCCAGCGCGGCGCTGTCGCTGCCGGTCGCGTCGCGGACGCGGTCCTGGCGGCGGGGGTCGGTCGCCAGGCGGGTCGCCCGCCCGAGGTCGCCGAGCGCGGCCACCATGCGCGGGTAGCCGTGCAGGACGTACGGCGGGGTCTCCGGCGGCCAGCCTCGCTCGCCGTACTCCGCCGCCCAGGCGTGGATCCGGTCCAGATACGGCAGCAGATCCGGGCCCAGCATCTCCGTCGCCGCCACGAACAGCGTCTCGTGCGCGAAGAGATACCCCCGCTTCTCATGCGGCCTCGCCGAGCGTCCCCGGCGGCGCAGGATCCGCCCGAACACCCCCTCCACCCGGTGCCGCACCGCGTACAGCTGCCGCCCCGTCAGCTCGCGCAGCTCCTCCGACCGCAGACTGCCCCGCGCCGCTGCCAGCAGGCCGACGATGTCCTTCTCCAGGTCGTCCCCGGCCAGCGCCCGGGACAGTTCGAACCGCGCGTCGTGCTCCAGGTCCGTGGCGAAGTCCGTTGCGCCCAGACGCCGTACGACATCGCCCCGCAGCGGATGGCGCGCCTTGACGTCCAGCGGGAGGTCGGGGTTGGGGCGGCTGGAGACCAGGACGCGGACGCCTGGGGGCGGGCGGTCCGGGAGGAGGGAGGCGATGCTGGGGCCGGTGGCGCCGTCGCGCGCGGACTGGTCCTCGTCCAGTCCGTCCACGACGAGCAGCAGCGTGCCGCCGTCCTCGGCGACCCGCTCGGCGGCCTCGGTCAGCAGCGCGCGCCGCTCGGCCTCGCGGACGCCGGGCGAGGCGTGCGGGGAGGGTTCGCGGCCGACGATGGCGGCCAGCTGGTGGACCACCGCCTCGGTGTAGGCCGTGCTGTCGGCCTGGCCCGCCAGCCGGGAGGTGATGAAGAACGACACCGGGACCACCCCGCGCGGCGGGTGCAGCGCGAACCACGACACCAGCGCGGTTTTACCCGTCCAGGGTCGGCCCTGGATCCAGCGGTACGTCTCGGGGCCCGCGCAGAAGTCGACCAGCTGCCGCAGCTCCTCGGCCCGCCCCATCAGCTCGGGCGGGGCGATGTCCCGCAGCAGGGCCCGGTAGCCCGCCTCGATCTGGCCGAGGCCGGACGGAGGGAGGACGTCCGGGAGGTGGGTGGGGGTGAGGGCTGCGCTCAGCTCCTGTTCGAGGGCGGACGGTTCCGGCAGCCGCTCCGCCCAGCGGTCCGCCCGGCTCACCGCCAGCCGCCCGGCGCCGTCGGCGAGGTGGTGCGCGGCCACGATGCCGACGATGCGGCCGCCGCTGAAGACCGCCGCGCCGGACATGCCGTCCCAGCTGCCGTCCGGCGGGGGCACGCTCAGGTCGAGCGTGCCCTCGCGGCGGTTGGACAGGACCGCGCAGGTGCCGTGCACATGCTCCGAGTCGCGGTACGGGCGCCCGTCTTCACCGCGACGCATCTTGAAGGCCGGGAAGCCCATGGCGCTGCACCGCAGCACCGCGTCCCGCTCGCCGACCCGGCCGAAGCGGGCGACCGGGACGTCATCCGGCGAAGCGGGAACGGCCAGGACGGCGACATCGGTGGGCGGGTGCTCGAAGCTCACCTCCGCTTCGAGCACCCGCTCCCCCGGCCGGTCCGCCTCGAACCGCACCCGCACGGACACCGCCGAGGCCACCACATGGGCCGCCGTCAACACCCTGCCGGGCGCGACGAGATAGCCCGAGCCGCGACGGCGCTCACCCGCCGCCGTCTCGACGATGATCTCGGCCACCCGCTCGGCCGTCAGCCCCGCCACCGCTCAGCCTCAGCGCTCCCCGGTCACCTCGGCCCCGGAGATCCTGGCCGTCGTACGCGTGCCGTCCGGACCGGGGGTGGTCGGCTGGAGGGTGAGGGTGATGCGCTGGGTCTCGGACGAGGCGAACTTCCCGTCGGCACCGGCCTCGACCACCCAGAACCGGACCTTGCCGCTGCCGCCCGCCTCCTTGGTGACGGCGACCGTGGCCTCGATCTCGATCGGGCCGACGTCGAACTGGAACGCCTCCCCCGCGCCCTCGCCCGCCGCGGCGGTGAGCTGCGCGCGCAACTCGCGGATCATCTCGGACAGTTCCACCATGTTTCCCCCTCGTCGTCACGCGAGACAAAACTCTACAAGGGGGCACCGACACCGGCGGTCAGGAGTTGATCTCGAAGGACTCGCCGTAGACCTTCCACTTCAGCGGCGGGTTCAGGTCGAAGTTCTTCGCGTTGAGGAAGACGCGCTGCGCGGTGTCGACCCGGCTGGTGTCGCTGTGCGCCTCCTCGCTCTGCATGGCCTTCTTGCGGGCGTCGAGGAAGGCGTTCAGATACGTGGTCTGGTTGCCGCCCTGCGCCGGGGTCTTGGCCTTGGACATGGCCGTCTTGCGAATGCCGCCGAAGCTGTACTTGCTGTCGCCGGGGCCGTGCATGACGATCGCGTCGTAGTAGATGAACTGGCCGAGCGCGCCGAGGCCGTCGTCCTTGCCCTGCTTGACGGACGGGTTGAAGTAGACGCGGTCGCGCTCGTGCTCCTGGGCGTCCTGGAACGCCTTGTCGGCGGCGGCCTTCTTCCAGTCCTTGGTGAAGTTGGGGTCGAGGCCGCTGTGGGAGTCGCTGCCGTTGACCTTGCGCAGTGCGGGGAGGTACTTGGCGAGGACGTTGTCCGGCTTCTGGTCCGTGTAGTACTCGACGAGTTCCAGCATGTCGCCGGTGCCGGAGCAGAAGCCGATGATGCCCGCGGTGTAGCCACGGCCGTCGCCGATGTCCTCGATGTACTTGAACTGGCCGCGCCAGTCCAGGGAGGAGTTCTCGGCGCTGGAGACCAGCTTCATGGCGATCTCCTTCTTGGCCGGATCGTCCAGGTTGGCCGCCGCGCCCGCCCGGTGAGCCGGGGACTGTACGGGGGCGGCGGCCGGGTGGGCGGCGGCCGGGGGCGTGGCCGCCTGGCCCACGCCGACTCCGACGCCGGTGAACACGAGCGCGGCGGGTAACGCCACGGCCGCCGCCGTGAGACCGATCCTTCTGGACATGGGGGACTCCATTCGCTTGAGCCGTCCGTTAGGAAGCTTTCCTAACCATTCAAGCGAGCGCGCCACACCGCCCACAAGGCTTTCGACTCAACTGGCGTGCTACGGCTGCGGAATGGGCACCGCCGCGTCGCCGCCGTCGGCCGTATCGACCGGGCCCTCGGGCTTGGCGACGCCCGCGGTCGCGCCCTCGGCGACGAGCGGGGCGGTACCCGGGGCCGCGCTCGACGAGGGGGCCGCCACCGCCCGCCACCACGTCTCCAGCGGCAGCCCGCGAACCGGCTCGAAGGGCTGCCCCGGGCGCGGCACGGCCACGCTCGCCCCCGCCGCGCGGGCCGCGGTGACGGTGCCCTCGGCGGGCTCCTCCCACGGGTGCGGCGCCAGATTGAAGGTGCCCCAGTGGATCGGCAGCATGATCCCCTGGGTGGGCTCGCCGCCCTGGAGGTCGAGGTGGGCGCGCATGCCCTCCTCGGGGGTCATGTGGATGTCCCGCCAGAACTCGCTGTACGCGCCGATCTGGATCATGGTCGCGTCGAACGGCCCGTACGACTTCCCGATCTCCGCGAAGCCGGAGAAGTACCCGGTGTCCCCGCTGTGGTAGACCCGGTGCTCGGGCCCTGCCACCACCCAGGAGGCCCACAGGGTGTGCTGGGTGTTGCGCAGCGCGCGGCCGCAGAAATGGCGGGCGGGGGTGGCGGTGAGCAGCAGCCCGGCCACCTCGGTGGACTCGTGCCAGTCCAGCTCCGTCACCCGGTCCTCCGGTACGCCCCAGTGCTCCAGATGCGCGCCGACCCCGAGCGGTACGACGAACTGGGTGCCGGTGCGCACCAGCGCGCGGATCGTGGGCATGTCCAGGTGGTCGTAGTGGTCATGGGAGATGACCACCGCGTCCACCGGCCCCAGCTCCCGCAGCGGCACCGGGACCGGGTGCAGCCGCTTGGGCCCGACGGACGCGAAGGGGGAACAGCGCCGGCCCCACACCGGGTCGAACAGCACCCGCCGCCCGTCGATCTCGGCGAGCACGCTGGAGTGGCCCATCCACGTCAGCCGCAGCCCGGAGGCGGGCGGGGTGGCCAGGTCGGCGAGGGTGGTGGGGTACACCGGCACGGTCCCGGCCGGGGCCCGGCGTATCCGGTTCTCCTTGCGGAAGTACGTGGGCAGGAACTTCAGCATGGACCCGGAGGGGGCGGTGCTGCCGCCGCCGGGGTTGGTGAACACACCGTTCGCGAAGTTCGGGGACCGCCGGATGCGCTCCATCCGCTCCCCGGCCGGGTCCGCGCCGAAGGCGGCGGGGCGCAGGGCTGTGGCGAGCCGGGCACGCTGAGGGCTGGAACCGGTCACGGCACCTCCTGGGTGAAGGGGAGCGACGGGGCACCCCATGGCCTGTGCAGTTGTGCTGCTGCACTGTGACAACTCTCGCGACCGGCGACCTTGTTCCGGAAGGGGGCTCCGGATCTGCTCAGGCCGTTCTCAGGGGGTGAACGACAGCCTCAGGTGGTCCTCGACCGGGCGGTAGCCGATCCGCTGGTAGAGGGCGTTGCTGGTGGGGTTGGCGAGGTCGGCGAAGAGCAGCACCCGCTCGGCTCCGGCGGTACGCGCCGCCCGGCTCACGGCGGCCGTGACCGCGCCCGCGTAACCGTGTCCGCGCAGCTCGGGCGGGGTGTAGACGAGCGAGACGCGGACGGTGGCCGCGACCGTGCGGCTCACCGCGGCGGTGGCCACCGGCTCGCCGTCCACCTCCCACAGCGTGGCGCCGTGGTGGCTGAGCCGGTCGTCCACCGCGCGGGCGACCTCGTCCCCGGGCAGCGCCCCGGTGTCGCGGCCGAACGCCTCGTACCAGCTCAGCAGCAGATCGCGGTCGGCGGTGGTGGCCGTCCGGGCCCGCCCCCGTGGTGCGGGCCCGGACGGGGTCAGGGTGCCCAGCCGGTACAGCCGCTGGACGTGATCCACCCCGCGGGTCTCCCCGGTGCGCCGCTCCCAGGCGTCGGCGAAGGCCTCGGCGACCGGGCGCGCGCCGTTCACCCCGGTGACCCGAGGCCGGTCCGCCCCGGCGAGCCGGTCCGCGTCGGCGAGGGTGCGGGCCAGCGCGTCCGCCGCCTTTGCCGGCATGGCGGAGAGCAGCGGCGGATGGGGCGGGGTGCGGATGTACGCGCCCTCGACCGCGCCCGAGGGCGCCCGCCACCAGCCGTAGAGCGGCGGCTGGTCGCCGTAGCGGCCGCTGCCCGCCGCCGCCAGCGAGGAGACGACGGTCAGGAGCACGGTGTGCCGGACCGGGCGGGCGCGCAGGAACGCGCCCGCGGCGGCCTGGAACGCATCGAGGTCGTACGTCGTCGTCCACGCCATGCGCTCCAGGCTGGCGCGCGCGGCCCGCCCGGCGCATCTCATTTATCTCCGGACTCCACCCTTAAGGCGGTCAGCAGCCCAGGTTCGAGCCGGGAGTGGTGCCGAGTATCTGGACGAACCTCTGGTACGCGTCGATCCTGCTCTGCACCTGGCCCGGGTTGCCGCCGTTGCACTCCAGGCTGCCGTTGATGCTGCGGATGGTCTCGCCGAAGCCGCGCTGGTTGACCATGGCGTTGTGCGGGGTCATGGTGCCCGGGCCGGTCTGGGTGTTCCAGTACCACAGGGCGGTCTTCCAGGACACCGCGGAGTCGTTCTGCACCAGCCAGGGGTTGCCCAGCAGGTCGATGCCGAGCGCGTCGCCCGCGGCCTTGTAGTTGAAGTTCCAGCTGAGCTGGATCGGTCCGCGGCCGTAGTACGCCGCCTGGCCCGCGGGGCAGCCGTAGGGCCGGTTCCAGTCGCAGTAGTGCGGGTAGTTCGCCGTGTTCTGCTCGACGATGTGGACGAGACCGCCGGTCTCATGGCTGACGTTGGCGAGGAAGGCTGCGGCCTCCTGCCTCTTCACGGTGTCGCTGCCGGTGTTCGCGAAGCCGGGGTAGGCGCTGAGGGCGGCGGTCAGGCCCTGGTAGCTGTAGAAGCCGTTCCGGTTCGGGAACATCTGGTTGAACTGCGCCTCGCTGACGACGAAGCCGGAGGTCCCGCCCCCGCCGCAGTCGAACGGCTCCCAGTACCAGGTGCTGATCACCGGGTCGTAGCCCGGGTTGTCGTGCTCGGCCCGGTAGTACCTGCCGTCGGTGTACCGGACGATGTCACCGGTCGCGTACCACTTGCCCGCGACCCAGTCCGGGTAGCTGCAGGCCGCGCGCGGGGCCGTGCCCGCCGAGCCCGCCGCATCGGCCGATGCGGAAGCCATGGGCATGCCAAACAGTAGGGCGCACGCCGCCGTCAGCGCGGCGAACCAGGCCATGGCGCGTCTTCTCCACATGGGACCACCCCAATCCTCGTGTTGTCGGAGGACACTCAATCGGCTTGGTCTATACCAGTCAAGGTCCAGACCAAGCCGATGTGGGGTGTGTGCACCTGCCTCAGGTCTCGCGCTCCGGCACATAGGTCTCGGCGTCCAGGCCGAAGGTCCAGGCCACGCCCTCACGAGCGGTCCGGGTACGGGGCGGTACGCGCAGCCAGTACGTGCGGTGCGTACCGTCCGGCTCCGGCGTGGAGTTGACCACCTCGACCATCACCACCGGCTCGTCGGCGGCGAGGTCGATGCGCCACAGCACACCCGTCTCGTCCCGGTGCACGGGCTGCGCCCCGGACTCGTCGAGATAGCGGTCGTAGCCGTAATGCTCCAGCATCACCCGGCGCAGCTCCGCGTTCTCCTCGGCGCGGATCCGGTCCGGGGTCAGCTCGCCCAGCTGGTCGAGGAAGTCCGCGGGCACCGGCATGCCGCGCCAGGCGTACAGCGCGAAGCCGTCAGGGAAGGCGAGCGCGGGACCGTCGCCGCGGTCGAGGCGGCCCGCCTCGTCGCGGTGCAGCTCGACCGGGCGCTCCGCGACCACCACGGCCTTCTCGTACGGCCACCACCAGCCCGCGGCGCGGGCTACCGCGGCCGGTCCGGCGAGCCCGTTGCCGAGATCGTCGGGACGACCGCCGTCGGTGACGGAGGCCAGCCAGGGCGCGTCGTGCTGTCCCAGCACCGCGTCCAGCAGGGCGAGCCGGACGGCCGTCTCCTGGTCCGCCCTGACCGTGCCCGCCCCTTCCGTCAGGGTCTCGATGACACCGGTGCGGATGCGCTCGGTCAGCGCCCGGGTGACGTCCCACAGCGGCGCCCCCGTCAGCGCCCAGCGCTCGGCCCACCCGGCCGGGCCCAGCGCGGTGTGCGCCCGCTGCCGGGCGCGCGCCCAGGGACGGGTGCGCACCGCTTCCCGCACCGAGGAGCCCGCGGCGCCCGCCACCGGCTCCACCCCTGCGGCCGCCAGCGCGTCGGCGGCCCGCTCGGCGACCTCGCCCGGCAGCCCCTCCGCCTGCCCGGCGAGCAGCAGCGCGGCCGCCGTGCCCGCGAGCGGCGAGCCGGTCCACACGATCCGCTCCGGCGGCTCCAGCCCTGCCGCCTCGTACGCCAGCCGGATGCCCGACTCGGCCGCCTCGCGGTCCGCGGGACCGGTCGCCGCGGCCACCGCGCGCCAGTGCGCGGTGCGGTCCCGGTCCTGGTCCTGGTCCTGGTCCTGGTCCTGGTCCTGGTGCGCGGGGTGCTCCGCGGTCTCCGTCAGGTTCATGGTCTCCGCCGCTGTCGTCGTCATTCGTCCTCGTCCCCCGCTCTCAGTCCGCCACGACGCGCACGGCGCCCGGCACGTACTCCCGCTGGCGCACCACCCGATACCACCCCTTGGGCAGCGGTATCGCCGCGTGCTCCTCGTGCACCACCCGTCCGCCGTCGGGGAGATGGAGGTACGAGGCGCCGAACGGCCCCGACTCGCGCACCAGCGTGCCCGGTCCGACCACCGCGTGCGCGTGCCCGGTCACCTCGCCGAGGGCCAGCACCAGCCGCCCCCGCCCGTCCCGGGGCTGCCGCGGCAGCGCCTCGGTGCCCGGCGGCAGCGACTCCCGTGCCACCGGCACGATCAGGACGTCCCCCTGTCGGTACATGCGCTCCCCTTCCCCGCCGCCCTCAACGCGGCCATAGCCGTCATCGGCCCACCGGTCACCCGGCGGCCGTCGATGGTCCTGACGTTACGCAGGGGGTCCGACAACGGCCCCTGGAGCGACTGTCGGTGGGACTTGGTACAACTCTTCGCACGCCTTTCGAAGACAGGCACGTCCGCTCGAGCCCACTGGGAGAACCCGCGCCATGAGCTACCCCGAACACCTGACGGAACTGCACGGACTTCCGGTGTACGACTTCCCGCTGCCCGACGAGGAGGACCCGCAGCCGCCCGAGCCGGAGATGGTGGCCTGGCGCATCTCCTACGACCCCTACTCCGAGGAGTCGGGCGAGATGTTCGAAGGCCGCTTCGAGCGCTTTCTGACCACGGTCGACGCCTCCCGGGTGCGGGCACTGATCATCGGTCAGTGGGGCGAGACGTACGACGATGCCGCCGGGATGGTCGTCGATCTGCTGGTGGCCGCCAAGGACCGGCTGACCTCCCTCGAAGCGGTCTTCATCGGCGACCTGGAGACGGAGGAGGCCGAGATCTCCTGGATCGAGCAGGCCGACCTGACACCCGTTCTGGACGCCTACCCCGGCCTGCGGGAGCTGAGCGCCCGCGGCAACGCCAGCCTGGGGTTCCCCGCCGTCAAGCACCAGAACCTGCGCAGGCTCCGCTTCGAGACCGGCGGGCTGCCCGGCGAGGTGGTGCGCGGGGTCGCCGAAAGCGACCTGCCCGCCCTGGAACACCTGGAGATGTGGTTCGGCGTCGAGGAGTACGGAGGCAATGCCTCCGTCGGCGACCTCGCCCCGCTGCTGTCCGGTGGCCGCTTCCCCGCGCTGCGCCATCTCGGCCTCCAGAACAGCGAGATCCAGGACGAGATCGCCGCCGCGGTCGCCTCGGCCCCGCTCCTCGCCCAGCTCACCTCCCTCGATCTGTCCATGGGCGTGCTCACCGACGAGGGGGCGTCGGCGCTGCTCGACGGCCAGCCGCTCACCCACCTGAAGCGGCTCAACCTGGACCACAACTACTTCTCCCCGGCGATGGAGCAGCGGCTGCGCGACGCCCTGGAGCCGTCCGGGGTGGAGCTCACGATGTCCGAGAAGGGCCACGAGTACACGCACGCCGACGGCGACGTACAGCGCTACACGGCCGTCGCCGAGTGATGACCTCCGCGCATCCGAAGACACCGGACATCAGGACCTATGTGAGGAGTGCCCGGCCGTGGTCGACGACTATCTGGAGTCCTTCGCCGGTCTGCCCGTCGCCGACTACACCGGCGGGGACACCGGAACCGACGCCGCCGATCTGCCGCCCGCCGATGCCGTCGCCTGGCGGATCGGCGCCTGGGACGACCGCCCGTTCGCCGAGCTGTGGGCGGCATTCCTGGACACCGTGGCGGCCGACCGCGTCCGCGCGGTGGTCATCGGCAGCTGGTGGGGCAACGGCGACTACTCCGATGTACGTCCGGTGCTCGACGCCCTGATCGCGTCCGCGGACCGGCTGCCCGCGCTGCGCGGGCTGTTCCTCGCCGATGTGACGCCCGAGGAGTGCGAGCTGTCGTGGCTGCGGATGGACGACGTCACGCCCGTTCTGGAGGCGTACCCGCGGCTGGAGGAGTTCGTGGTGCGCGGCTGCGGCTCGGGAGGTCTCGCCTTCCGGCCGGTGCGCCATGAGCGGCTGCGGGTGCTGCGGTTCGAGTCCGGCGGGCTGCCGGGCGAGATCGTCCGCGCGGTGGGCGCGAGCGAGCTGCCCCGGCTGGAGCACCTCGCGCTGTGGCTGGGGGTGGAGGAGTACGGCGGCGATGCCACGGTCGCCGATCTCGCGCCGGTCCTCTCCGGCGCACGCTTCCCCGAGCTGACCCATCTCGGGCTGCAGGACAGCGAGATCCAGGACGAGATCGCCACCGCCGTCGCCTCCGCGCCGGTCGTGGCCCAGCTCGCCTCGCTCGCCCTGTCCTTGGGCACGCTCGGCGACGCGGGCGCCGAGGCCCTGCTCACCGGCCAGCCGCTGACCCATCTGCGGGCGCTGGACCTGCATCACCACTATCTGTCCGACGTGATGATGCGGCGGGTGTGCGACGCGCTGGAGCCGTCCGGGGTCGAGGTGGACGTCTCGGAGCAGGAGGAGCCGGACTGGGACGACGGCGTCGACGGTGAGGAGGAATACCGCTATGTCGCCGTCTCCGAGTAGTCCACACGGCCCGGACGGCCCGCGGCTCGCGGTAGTCGGCAACCCCGGCCACCGCCGGGTGGAGCTGTTCGCCGACGCCGCCCTGGCCGCCGGGCTGGCCGCGCCCCGGCTGCTGGCCTGGCGCGATGTGCTGTGCGGCGGCGCGGAGTTCGAGCCGGGCGAGACCGTGCGGATCGAGTCGCCCGGCGAGGACCACGAGGTGGACGAGCTGCTTCGGGGCGCCGGGGACCCCACCCGGGTCGAGGGCACCGCCCGCTGGTACGCGCGGTTCACCGAGGCCGTACGGGGCGTCGCGAAGGCCGCGCGCACGGCGGGCGCGACCCTGCTGGACGACCCCGGCGAGCTGGCCGTCCAGTTCGACAAGCGGCTGTGCCACGGGGTGCTGGACGCGGCCGGTGTCCCCGTGCCGTATTCGCCGACCTCCGGCCCGCAGGCGCCGGAGGTGCGCGGCTGGGACGATGTGCGGGCGGCGCTCGGCGAGGGCGGGATGCACCGTGCGTTCGTCAAGCTCGCGCACGGCTCGTCCGCCTCCGGAGTGCTCGCCGTCGAGTACGCGGGCCCCGGCCGCGTCCGCGCCACCACCTCGGTGGAGCGCGCGGACGACGGCTCGCTCTTCAACTCGCTGCGGGTGCGGCGTTATGACACGGAGCGGGAGATCGCCTCGATCCTGGACACCCTGGCCCCGGACGGGCTGCACATCGAGCGCTGGGTGCCCAAGGCGTCGCAAGCCAAGCGCGCCGCCGATCTGCGGGTGGTGGTGATCGGCGGCCGGGCGACCCACGCGGTCGTACGGACCAGCCGCTCCCCCATGACCAATCTCCACCTCGGGGGCGTGCGCGGCGATCTGGCCGCCGCCCGCGCCGCCGCGGAGGCGGCCGGGGTGGCGTGGAGCACGGTGCTGGGCACGGCGGAGCGGGCGGCGGCCCGCTTCCCGGGCACCCTGTGCGTCGGGGTGGATCTGCTGCCCGGCACCGGGTGGCGGCGGTTCGTGGTCGGCGAGGTCAACGCGTTCGGCGATCTGCTGCCCCGGCTGACCGGGCTGCCCGGCAGCGGCGCCGAGGGCCAGGACACCTACGCGGCGCAGATCGCCGCCGTGGTCCGCGCGCACGAGGAGGCCCGCCACGATGCCGCTGTCTGAGCCGGCACTGCCCGAACAAGCGCCGGCCGAACCGGCGCTGCCCGAACAGGCTCTGCCCGAACAGGCCCTGGCCGAACCGGACATGAACGCGGTCGTGGGCAGCCATGATCTGCTGCTGGTCACCCTCGACACCCTGCGCTACGACGTCGCCGCCGAACTCGCCGCCGCCGGCCGCATCCCGAACCTGACCGCCCGGATGCCGGGCGGGGCCTGGGAGGAGCGGCACGCGCCCGGCAGCTTCACCTACGCCTCCCACCAGGCCATGTTCGCCGGTTTTCTGCCCACCCCGGCCCGGCCGGGCCCGCACCGGCGGCTGTTCGCGGCGCGCTTCGCGGGCAGCGAGACCACGGCCGAGGGCACCTACGTCTACGACACCCCGGACCTGGTGACCGGGCTCGCGGCAGCCGGGTACCACACGGTGTGCATCGGCGGCGTCGGGTTCTTCACCAAGCGGAGCCCGATGGGCTCGGTGCTGCCCGGTTACTTCCAGGAGAGCCACTGGGAGCCGGAGTTCGGCGTCCCCTCCCCCACCTCCTTCGAGGCGCAGATGGCGCGCGCCGAGCAGGTGATCGGAGGCCTCGCCCCGGACCGGAGGCTGTTCCTCTTCGTGAACGTGTCCGCGCTGCACCAGCCCAACTGGTTCCACCTGCCGGGCGCGACCCGCGACAGCGGTGACTCGCGCGCCTCCCACGCCGCCGCGCTGGAGTACGTCGACCGCCACATCGGCCGCCTCTTCACCGCGATGGGCGGCCGCGGCCCCGGCTTCGCGATCGTCTGCTCCGACCACGGCACGGCGTACGGCGACGACGGCTACACGGGCCACCGGCTCGGCCATGAATCCGTCTGGACCGTGCCGTACACCCACTTCTTCCTTGGGACCCGATGAACACCGCGATCAACCCTGCCACCAGTGCCCCGGCCGTCCGCCCGTACCAGTCGTACGTCTACGCCTATCCGCACAAGACCGCGTACCACGCGCTGACGGACCGCCCCGCGCTGCGCGCGCTGTGGGCGGACGAGCCGAAGGACGCGCTGTCGCTGTATCTGCACATCCCGTTCTGCGAGGTGCGCTGCGGCTTCTGCAATCTCTTCACCCGGATCGGCGCCCCGGACGGCCTCACCACGGCCTATCTGGACGCGCTCGAGCGGCAGGCGGACGCGGTGTCCGATGCCCTCGGGGACGGTGCCCGGTTCGCCGCCGCGGCCTTCGGCGGCGGCACCCCGACGTTCCTGGAGGCGGCCGAGCTGGAGCGGCTGTGCGACATCGCCGAGAAGCGGATGGGCACGGACCTGGCCGCCGTGCCGCTCTCCGTCGAGGCGTCCCCGGCCACCGCCACCGCCGACCGGCTCGCCGTGCTCGCCGCGCGCGGTACGACCCGGCTGAGCCTGGGCGTGCAGAGCTTCGTGGACACGGAGGCACGTTCGGCGGTCCGGCCGCAGCGCCGGGCCGATGTCGAGGCCGCGCTGGCCCGGATCCGGGAAGCGGGCATTCCCGTCCTCAACATCGATCTGATCTACGGCATCGACGGCCAGACCGGGCACAGTTGGCTGCGCTCCCTGGACGCGGCCCTCGCCTGGCGCCCCGAGGAGCTGTATCTCTACCCCCTCTACGTCCGCCCGCTGACCGGCCTCGGCCGCAAGGGAGCGACGGAGAGCGAGGCGGAGTGGGACGCGCGGCGGCTGCGGCTGTACCGGCTGGGCCGGGACCATCTGCTCGGACGCGGCTATGAGCAGGTCTCGATGCGCATGTTCCGCCGCGCGGACGCGCCCGCGACCGGCGGCGAGGACCACGCCTGCCAGACGGACGGCATGATCGGCCTGGGCTGCGGCGCCCGCTCCTACACCTCCGGGCTGCACTACTCCTTCGACTACGCGGTCGACATGCGGGAGATACGCGGCATCATCGACGACTACGTGTCCCGCCCCGCGGCCGACTTCGCCCGCGCCGAGCACGGCCGGGCGATCACCGGCGACGAGGCCCGCCGCCGCCATCTGCTGCAGTCCGTGCTGCAGGCCGAGGGCCTGGACGTGGCCGCGTACCGGGCGCGGTTCGGCGCCGATCCGGCCGGGGACTTCCCCGAGGAGCTGGCCCGGTTCGCCGCGCGCGGCTGGCTGGATCCGGCCGCGGGCCCCGGGCGGCTGAGGCTGTCGGCGGAGGGCCTGGCGCACTCCGACGCGCTCGGCCCCGAGCTGTTCTCCCCCGCCGTGCGCGCCGCGATGGCCGCGTACGAGGCGAAGTGATCGCGGGGGGCGGCGCCGTGGACCTGACGATCCTGTACCGGGGCCCGCTGGCCTCGTGCGACTACGACTGTCCGTACTGCCCGTTCGCCAAGCGGCGCGACAGCCGGGAGGCGCTGCGCGCCGACCGGGCCGCGCTGGAGCGCTTCACGGCATGGGCCCGGGAGCAGTCGGGCGACCGGCTGTCGGTGCTGTTCACGCCGTGGGGCGAGGGGCTGACGCGCTCCTGGTACCGCCGCGCGCTCACCGAGCTGAGCCGTCTTCCGCACGTCGAGCGGGTGGCGATCCAGACCAATCTGAGCTGTCGCACCGACTGGACGGCCGAGGCCGACCGCGACACGCTCGCGCTGTGGTGCACGTACCACCCGGGCCAGACGCCGTACGACCGGTTCCTGGCCAAGTGCGGGGAGCTGGCCGCGCGCGGGGTGCGCCACAGCGTGGGCATCGTCGGTCTGCCCGGCCATCTCGACCAGGCCCGCAGGCTGCGGGCCGAGCTGCCCGAGCAGGTCTATCTGTGGGTGAACGCGGCGGAGGGCCACACCTACACGGACGCCGAGGCCGCCGACTGGACGGCGCTCGATCCGCTCTTCGGCTACAGCCGCCATCCGCACCGGAGCGCCGGTCTGCCGTGCCGGACCGGCGCCTCGGTGATCTCGGTGGACGGTGACGGCACGGTGCGCCGCTGCCACTTCGTCGCTACGGAGCTGGGCAATCTGTACGACGGCTCGTACCGCGCGGCGCTGCGGCCCCGGGCCTGTCCGCTCGCGGTGTGCGACTGCCACATCGGCTACGTCCATCTGGAGTCGCTGCCGCTGTACGACGTGTTCGCGGGCGGGGTCCTGGAGCGGATCCCCGCCACGCGCGTTCAGGAGGTCTTGCGGCCCACCCCGCCGTAGATGCCGATGGGCGCGAGCGCCCCGGCGTCGGGCGGCGGTCCGTCCGGCCGCCACAGCGGCGCCCGCACCAGCCCCGGTTCGAGCATCGTGAACCCGTCGAAGAACGGGACGATCTCGGCGTGGCCGCGCAGTCTCAGCGCGGCGGTGGACTTCCGGTACACCTCGTCGGCCACCTGGTCGGGGCCGTGGAAGTCCAGGGTTCCGTGGCTGATGACCAGATGGCTTCCGGGGACCATCGGTTCGGTCAGGGTGGCGATGATTCCCGCCGGGTCCTCCGCGTCCGAGACGAAGTGGAGGACCGCGACCAGCAGCAGCGCCACGGGTTCGGCGAAGTCGATGTGGTCGCGCACCGCCGGATGCGCCAGGATGTCGGCGGGTCTGCGCGCGTCGGCCAGCGCGAAGTGGGTGCCGGGGGTGCTGGTCAGTTTGGCGTCGGCGTGCGCGGCGACGATCGGGTCGTTGTCGATGTACACCACCCGCGTCTCCGGGGCGATCTCCCGGGCCACCTCATGGGTGTTGGGCGAGGTCGGGATGCCCGTACCGAGGTCGATGATCTGGCGTACGCCGCTTGCCACCACCGTGCGGACGGCGCGCAGCAGGAACTCGCGGTTGGCGCGGGCGCTGTCGACGATGTTCGGGGACTGCCCGATGATGTGCTCGGCGGCCTCGCGGTCGATCTCGTAGTTGTCCTTTCCTCCCAGGTAGTAGTCGTACATCCGGGCCGGATGCGGTTTGCTGGTGTCGATGTCCTGGCCGGATATCCGGGCGCCGGGTATGCGCGAGGCGGATAATCGCCGGCCGGCTAATCGCTGATCCGCTGGCCTCTGGTCGGCTGATCTCTGGTCGGTCACACCATTTCCCCTTGTCGATCCCCCTCGTTGCCCTTCGGTCGCGCGGGCGTCACAGGAGCAGGAAGTCGGCCTCGCCCGCCTTCGCCCCCTGGATGAAGCGCTTCATCTCCAGGTGCGTGTAGATCAGGGCCGGTCCGTCCGGGTCGGTCGACTGGCGCAGCGCCACCCGGCCGTCCTTCAGCCTCATCGCCTCGACGCAGCTTCCCCCATTGCCACCGCTCCACGGCTTGTACCAGCCCTCGGAACCGAGGTCCCTGGCCGGCATGCCGCTGTAGACGCGGCTCCCGCATATGCGATCCATCGTTCAGATCTCCTTGCGAATGCCACTCAGAATGGCCTGAGTGGTCTGTGCAGGCGCGGCCTGCGCGCACATCCGGTCCAGGGCCTCCAGGAACGCCGAGACATCATCGCGCTGGTCGAAGTAGGAGCCGCTCACGAGCGTCTCCGTATACGCGATATCGGGCAGTTCCGGGATCGGGAACCGGAAGATATGGAAGGGGCCGTACATCGCCGGGTGCGGGCCGGCGTCGAACGGCATGACCTGCAGTCTGACCTGGGGTGAGTCGGCGACCTCGAGCAGCCGGCCGATCTGGGCCCGCATGGTCTCGGGCCCGCCGATGGGACGGCGCAGCACCGTCTCGTCCATCACGACCCACAGCATCGGCGGATCGGGGCGGCGCAGCAGGGCCTGCCGCTCCATCCGCAGCGCGACGTTGCGCTCGATCTCGGTCTCGGGGGCGTGCGCCATGCCCGCGCGGAGCACCGCGCGGGCGTAGTCCTCGGTCTGCAGCAGCCCGGGGATGTAGTGCGGCTCGTAGGCGCGGATGAGGTTGGCTTCCACCTCAAGGCTCACGAACGTGTTGAACCAGTCGGGCAGGACGTCCCGGAACCGGTGCCACCAGCCGTTCTTGTTGGCCTCCTTGGCAAGGGAGAGGAAGGCCTCGACTTCTTCGGGGTCGGTGACGCCGTACGTGCGCAGCAGCTTCTCGACGTACGGGAGCTTCAGGCCGACCTCGGCCTTCTCCATGCGCCGGATCGTGGCATGGGTGACGTCGAGGGCCCGCCCGGCCTGTTCGAAGGACAGCCCGGATTTCTCGCGAAGGTCCTGGAGTCGCTTGCCGAGCACGACCCGCAGGACGGTCGGGGCACCACCCGACCGCGCATCCGCCACTATCGTCCCCCTCCACTTACTGTCACAGCACAGCAGTCTGGCACGGGCTCAGCTTTCGGAACAGTCTGTCCTTGCGATTCTGTAATTTACAGACTGAACCTTGTCACAAGCGATCGTGACAGAGCATAGTGTGACCGTGGCTCCTTCCTACGAGGCTCTCCGGTTAGGGCACAGCGGCTCGACGGTCGCTGCGTGCCTTCAGGACGCGTTTCGTCTCCCGGCGCTGAGCACGTCCGTCGCGGAGGCGAGAAGGCATGTCGTCCTGCGGCTGCGCTCGTGGGGTGTCGACCAGGACACCCGCGACAGCGCCGAACTCGTGGTCTCCGAGCTGTTCACCAACGCGGTCCGCCACACCTCCAGCGATGAGGTGCGCTGCTCGTTGCAGCTGATGGGGACCCGGCTGCGCCTCGAAGTGGCCGACCAGGGCTGTGCCCGTACGGTGCCGCAGGCGCGGTCGTCGGTGAGCGTGGATCAGGAGGGCGGACGCGGGCTGATGCTGGTGGAGGCCCTGTCCCAGGCGTGGGGCGTACGGCCCCACACGGGCGGCACCGGCCGCGCCGTATGGGCCTACCTGGCCTGACGGGCCAAAACGCCGAAAGACCAAAGCCCATCAGCGCAGCGGCAGCAGGTCCGGGCGCTTGGGCTCGACGTGGTCGCCCGAGGACACCCCGCGCAGCCGCCGCCCGATCCAGGGCACCAGATACTCCCGCGCCCAGTGGACGTTGTCCCGGCGCACCTCGGCGGGAGTGCGCTGCCCCTCGTCCGGCCACGGCTGGTCGGGGTCGGCGGGCACCTCGAGACCGAGCACCTGACCGGCCCGCAGCGCGACCCGGGTGTGTCCGTCGGCCGACAGATGGAGCCGGTCGTCGTCCCAGGCCCGCCGGTCCTGCACCGAGCGCAGCGACCACAGGTCGAGCACCGGGCAGTCGTAGCGGTCGGCGATCGCCCGCACATGCGCCGTGTACGTGGCGATCTTGCCCCGCAGATGGCGGAGCACCGGGATCCCGCGGGTGTCGAAGCCGGTGCACAACAGCACGGCGGGCACCCGGGAGGTGAGGTCGGCGACGGCGGCCTCGTAGCGCCGGGCGACATCGTCGGGGTCGCTGCCGGGCCGCAGGATGTCGTTGCCGCCCGCGCAGAAGGTGACCAGGTCGGGACCGAGGTCGATCGCGCGCGGCACCTGCTCCTCGACGATCTGGTCCAGGAGCCGGCCGCGCACGGCGAGGTTGGCGTAGCGGAAGTCGTGTTCGGGCCGCTGGTCGGAGAGAAGGACGGCGAGCCGGTCGGCCCATCCGATGTAGACACCGTCCGGGCCCGGGTCGCCGACGCCCTCGGTGAAACTGTCCCCGATGGCTGCGTACGACCCGATCACGCCACTGCTGAGTCTTTGCGAATCGTCTGCCACATCCGGACATCATTCACCCCGACACGTGACCTACGCCACCGTAACCAGCCCTTGACCAGGGGTGAGTTATCCCACCTGGTCAGTTCGGCGGAGGTGGAATACGGCGGCGTCCAGGTCGCCGCGCAGCCCGGTGCGCAACCCCCGATGGCCCAGCACCGCGCCGCGGTGGACGGTTCCGGTGGCCAGGTCCTCGTACGCCGCGGCCGGGTCCAGGCCGCGCAGCCGCAGCGGGGGCTGGGGTTCGCCGTAGCCCTGCGCGTGCAGCCACGCCAGCACCACGGTCTCCCCGCCGCGTACGTACTGCACCGCGCCGAGCCCGCCGCCGCCCGGTGGCCGCAGCCGGTACTGCTCACCGTGCTGGACGACGGGCCGGATCCGCTTGTAGAGCGCCACCCAGTCGCGGGCCTCGGTGAGTTCGGCCTCGCTCCACTTCGTCAGGTCGCCGCCGACGCCCAGCACCCCGGCCATGGCGCTGACGAAGCGGAAGCCGAGCCCGCTGCGGCGCTGGTTGCCCATCACGTTGGGGCTGTCGGTGACCCAGGCGGCCATCACCCGGGCCGGGTGCAGCTGGCTGAAGCCGTGCTGGATGGCGAGGCGGTCCAGCGGGTCGGTGTTGTCCGAGGTCCACACCTGGTCGGTGAGGCCGAGGATGCCCAGGTCGATCCGGCCGCCGCCGCCCGAGCAGGACTCGAAGGCGACTCCGGGGTGGGCGGCGCGCAGCCGCCCCAGCAGTTCGTACAGCCCGCGGACGTGCTCGATGCCCAGCCGCTGCGGATACGGGTCGCCGGGCCAGCCGGGGTCGGTGAAGGAGCGGTTGAAGTCCCACTTCACATAGTCGATGGGGGCGCTGCTCAGCAGGGTGTCCAGCCGTTCCCACAGATACGCGCGGACGTCGGGCCGGGCGAGGTTCAACACCAGCTGGTTGCGGAACTCGGTGCGGGTGCGGCCGGGGTGGTGCTGCACCCAGTCGGGGTGCGCGCGGTACAGGTCGCTGTCGGCGTTGACCATCTCCGGCTCGACCCAGATGCCGAACCGCATGCCCAGCGCGTGCACCTCGTCCGCGAGGGGCTTCAGCCCGTGCGGGAAGCGGTCCGGGTTGGGGGTCCAGTCGCCGAGCCCGGCCCGGTCGCTGGTACGGGCCCCGAACCAGCCGTCGTCCACGACGAACAGCTCGACCCCGAGACCGGCGGCGAGCCGGGCGAGCGAGCGCTGCTGCTCCTCGCTCACCTCGAACTCGGTGGCCTCCCAGGAGTTGTAGAGGACGGGCCGCTCCCGGTCCGCGCCGGGGATGACGTGGGCGAGCTGCCAGGCGTGCCAGCCGCGGCTCGCGGCCCCGAAGCCGCGTTGAGTCCACAGACCCGCGAAGACGGGGGTGGTGAACGACTCGCCGGGGGCGAGGAGCAGCAGCCCAGAGTCGTCGTACCCGGCGCCGCCGACGGTCTGTACGGTGCCGTCGGCGAGCCACTGGACGGCGATCCGCCAGGACCCGGACCAGGCGAGCGCGCAGCTGTGCACCTCGCCGCTCTCCTCGGTGGCCGTGCCGTCGTCGATCGCGATCCACGGCAGATGCTGATGGCTGGTGTGGCCGCGGCGGCTGCCGATGACCTTCTCGCCGGGGGTGAGGTCGGTGCGGGCGAGCCGGCTCTCGGCGGCCCACCGCCCGTACAGATGGCTCAGCCGCCGGCGGTCGCCGACCGGCAGCGACCAGGCGGCGGAGTCGGCGCGCAGCAGTTCCAGCGGGGCGTCGTCCGGGGTGCCGGTGTGAGTGAGAGTGGTCCAGCGCTCGATGACGTCGCCGTCGTCCCGCATCCGGTAGTGGAGGGTGATGTCGAGGTGGTGGAGCGGGTCGTGGAAGCGCAGCCGCAGCTCGTCGCCGCTCGTACTGTCGACGCTTGCGTCCTCGAAGCGCCACTCCGTGCCCCGTACGCCCGCCGCGCGGACGGACAGGGCGGGGCGTACGAAGCGCGGGCCGCCCTCCACCGGGTACTCCTCGCGCCCGTCCAGCGGTGATTCGAACCCTCGCTCAGCGGGCAGGGGTTCGGCGGCGAGGGCCTCGGCGTCCGGGACCGTGAGGCGCGGGCCCCAGTGGAGGTGGAGCAGGGTGTCCTCGTCGGTGAGGTGCAGGGCGTAGCTGCTGTATCGCCCCGAAAGCAGCCAGAGCCGACCGTTTCCGCCGATTTCAATCATCACACATCCCCAATTCCCCACAGGTGCCAACATCATCGGGCAGCGTTCCGCGCACGGCAATGGCTCCGCTCACGGTCGGCAGAACTGATTGCAGCAGGAACGCAATGTCGTATGGTCAGCAGAGCCCGCCTCGTCGACGAGCGGCGCGGCGGCCGATCGTGAGGAGCGCCCGTGACGCAGCCGTCGCCGCAGGTCCCGCAGGCCGAACCCGAGCTGGTGGGGGTACGCAACTTCCGCGACGTCGGCGGTCTGCCGACCGTCGACGGCCGGCGCGTACGGCCCGGCGTGCTGTTCCGCAGCGGCCACCTCGCCCATGCCACCGACAGCGACGCGGCCTTCCTCGACTCGCTCGGCCTGCACACGGTCTTCGACTTCCGCAACGCGGCCGACATCAAGCTGGAGGGCCCGGACGTCTCGCTGACCGGCGTACGGAACGTGAACCTTCCGCTGTCCGATCCGGCCGACGGCGCCGGGTTCTGGACCATGGTGCGCGAGGGCGACCTCAACACCCTGCGCGAGCTGCTGGACGACGGGCGCGCCGAGCGGCGGATGATCAACGCGTACCGGGCCATCATCACCAGCCGCATCGTCGAACACGGCCGGGTGCTGGGTGCCATGGCGGAGGACAGCTCCCCCGTACTGATGCACTGTTCCGCGGGCAAGGACCGGGCCGGGCTTTCGATCGCGGTGACGCTGCTCGCGCTCGGGGTCGAGCGGGACGCGATCGAGGCCGACTATCTGGAGTCGGCCGCCGCCCACCGGCGCTACAAGATCTGGCGCAAGGGCAATCCGTCGGACGGGTCCGACCCCATGTCCCCGGAGGTGCTGTCGCTGCTGAGTCCGCTCTTCGACGCGCGCCCCGCCTATCTGGCGGCGGCGTTCGAGACGATAGAGGACACCTGGGGCGGCACCGAGCGCTATCTCACCGAGGGGCTGGGGCTGACCGCCCCGCAGCGGATGCGGCTGCGGGACCGGCTGCTCACCGGCTGACGCCCCAGGGGCTGTCGGCCCCGGCCTCGGGCTCGGTGACCCAGCCCGCCGTCAGTACCAGACCGGTGGCCCGGTGCACGGCCAGGAAGCCGAACGGGCGGTCGTAAACGACCTTGACCAGCCTGGCCTTCCGCTGCGGCGGGGCCGACCCCGGAGCCATGGAGAACGCGGTCACGGCCGCCGCCCAGAAGCCCTCGGCGCTGAACGACGCGGTCATGGACTGCTGACCGGAGGACAGCGCCAGCGGGCTCGGGCTGATCCCCGGGAAGTGGCCGCGGGAGGTGTCCTGCGCGGTGCGCAGCCCGAACAGCTCCGCGTGCCGCAGCAGATCGTGCCGTGCGGTCACGGTGAACTGCGGGGTGGTGAGGACGAGCGAGGGGGTGGCGTCCCAGCTGACGGCCTCCATGACCGTGACGCCGGGCCCCGCCTCGCCCCACGCCAGCGCCGAGCCTCCCCACCCCGGGTACTCCCCGGCCACCGCGCCGATCCCGGCCTCCAGGACCCGGCCGCCCGGTACGTCCTCGGCGCCCAGGACCAGGTGGACGTCGATCCCGTTGCCGCCCGCGACCCCCGACAGGGTGAGCGGCCCGGCCGGGGTGTCGGGCACGACCCGCAGCACCCCGTCGAGGTCGCCGGTCTTCCGGGTGAGCCCGGCCAGCGACCGGTCCCGCCACGGGCCGTCCTGCGGCCGCAGGAACCCCGGCTGGAACGGCTGCTGCCAGGCCGTCCTCACCGTGAGCGCCCCGGCCAGCACCAGCTGGGTGACGGGCGTCAGCGGCACCGGCATCCGGTCGATCGCGCCATCGGTGCACCGGAAGGCCCAGGCGTCCAGCTCCTTGCCGTCGCGCTCGGTGTCGCCGCTCAGCACACCCCGTACGCCCCGCGGCAGCTCCGCCTCCCACTCGGGCCGCACCGGCAGGTCGTGGCGGGTCCACAGTCCGGTGGCCGCCGCGACGCCGTCCATCGCGGCCATCGTCTCGACGACCTCGCGGCCGAGCGCCGTGGCGCCGTCCGCGCCGCCCGCGCCGACGCCGAGCGCGTCCTCCAGCTCGCCGCGCGCCGGGCCGCCGGCCGCGCCCGCGAGCAGGGCGAGCAGCGGCCAGGCCCCGGCGCCGGTGAGGACGGTGGACTCCGCGCCGCTCACGGCGGCCCGCGCCCATCGTCCGGTCAGCGCGTTGACGGCCCCCACGGCGGTCGCGTCGGTCATCGCCGGTCCCCCATCTGATCAGCTGGTCAGCGGTTGGCCACCGCCTGCTTGACGAGGGTCCGGCCGAACTCCCACATCAGGCCGCCGCCCCCGTGTGCGTCATCCATGACCGCTGTGAACGCCTCGACGAAGCGGTCCACTTCCCGCTCGCCGATGATCAACGGCGGGATCAGCTTAATCACCTCCAGATGATCGCCGGAGACCTGGGTGAGGATGCGATGCCGCTGGAGCAGCGGCGCCACGACCATCTGCGCGAACAGGCCCTTGCGCGCGGCCTGCAGCATCGACCAGCGGCTGCGCAGCCCCAGCGAGACCGGCTTGCCGAACTCGATGCCGATCATCAGCCCGCGGCCGCGGACGTCGTGCAGCAGCTCATAGCGGTCGATGAGCGCGGTGAGCCGGTCGCGCAGCACCTCGCCGGTGCGGCGGGCGTTGGCGACGATCTGCTCGTCCTCCATGACGGCGAGGACGGCGAGCCCCGCCGCCATGGCCTGGGCGTTGGCGCCGAAGCTGGCCGAGTGCACCAGCACCCGGTCCATGGAGGAGTAGACCCGTTTGAAGATCCAGTCCTTGCCGAGGGTCGCGCCGACCGGGACGTAGCCACCGGACAGCGCCTTGGCCACGCACACCAGGTCCGGTTCGACGCCGTCCTCGTGGCTGTAGGCGAAGAAGTCCCCGGTGCGGCCGAGCCCCGTCTGCACCTCGTCGGCGATGAGCAGCGCCTTGTGGCGGTGCAGCAGCTCCTGCGCGGCGCGCAGGAAGCCCGGCGGCGCCTCGTGCACCCCCTTGCCCTGGATCGGTTCGACGACGAACCCCGCGACGTCCCCGCGCTTCAGCTCCCGCTCCAGCGCGCCCAGGTCGCCCATCGGGATCGCGGTGTCGGGCAGCAGCGGTGCGAAGCCGTCGCGGAAGCCCGTCTCGCCGTTGACCGACAGCGAACCGGTGGTGAGCCCGTGGAAGGCGTGCGCGCAGTAGAGGACGCGCGGCTTGCGGGTCGCGTAGCGGGCGAACTTGAGCGCCGTCTCGACGGCCTCCGTACCGCTGTTGCCGAAGAACACCCGGTCCAGGTGCGGGGCGTGGCCGAGCAGCCGCTCGGCGAGCAGCCCGGGCAGCGGCTGGCAGTCGAAGCGGGTCAGATCGGCCAGCGAGGCGTCCAGGACGTCGTGCAGCGCCTTGCGGACGACGGGATGGTGGCGGCCCAGGCCCATCACCCCGAAACCGGCGAGCATGTCCAGGTAGTCCTGGCCCTCGTCGTCCCAGAAGTACGCGCCCTCGGCCCGCTCGTAGACCTTGTCGAAGCCGATGGTGTGCAGCATCCGCGGCAGTTGGTGGTTGAGGTACCGGGTGTGCAGGTCATAGCGCTCGGACCCGCGCCCGGCCAGGAGCTTGCCCAGGTCGAAACCCGAGCGCTGCTCGGCTGCTGTCATGCGTCCCTCTCCTTGGCGTCGGCCTCCCCGGCGGCGGCGCGCACATCGATACGGGCCAGGGCCGCGCCGATCCGGCCCGCGATCTCGGCGGGGGTGAGTCCGATGTCGGCGAGCACTTCGCCGCGCTTGGCGTGCGGCAGGAACGCCTCGGGGATGCCGAAGGTCCGCAGCGGCAGGTCGACGTCGGCGTCCCGCAGCGCCTGGCCGATGGCCGCGCCCACCCCGGCGCTGCGCACGTTGTCCTCGACGACGGCCACCGCGCGGTGGCGGGCCGCGAGCGCGGGCAGCGCGGGGTCGACGGGCTTGACCCAGCGCGGATCGACCACGGTGCAGCCGATGCCGCGCTCGGCCAGCAGCTCGGCGGCGCGCAAGCCCACCGGTGCCATGACCCCGGCCACCACGAGCAGCACGTCGTCGCCGCGGCGCAGCACGTCCATCCCGCCGATCCGCTCCAGGGCCGCAATGGGCGGTCCCACCGACTCCTTGGGGAAGCGGACGACGGTCGGCGCGTCGTCCACGTCGATCGCCTCCCTCAGCTGGGCGCGCAGCTGGTCCGCGTCGCGCGGGGCGGCGATCCGCAGGCCCGGTACCACCTGGAGGACGGACATGTCCCACATGCCGTTGTGACTGGGCCCGTCGGTGCCGGTGACACCGGCCCGGTCGAGGACGAACGTCACCCCGCACTTGTGCAGGGCGACGTCCATCAGCAGCTGGTCGAAGGCGCGGCCCAGGAAGGTCGCGTAGACGGCGAGGACCGGATGCAGCCCGCCGGTGGCGAGCCCGGCCGCGGAGACCGCCGCGTGCTGCTCGGCGATGCCGACGTCCCACACCCGGTCCGGGTACGCCTCGGCGAAGTCCGCGAGGCCGACCGGGTCGAGCATCGCGGCGGTGAGGGCCACCACGTCGGGCCGCTCGGCCCCGATCCGCACCATCTCCTCGCCGAACACCGACGTCCACGACCGGCCGCGGGAGGGGATGAGGGGGGCGCAGGTGAGCGGGTCCATCGCGGCGACGGTGTGGAACCGGTCGGCCTCGTCCTCCAGGGCGGGCCGGTAGCCGTGGCCCTTCTCGGTGATGCAGTGGACCAGGACGGGGCCGTGGAACCGCTTGGCGCGGCGCAGCGCCGCCTCGACGGCCTCCGTGTCGTGCCCGTCGATCGGCCCCACGTACTTCAGCCCCAGGTCCTCGAACATGCCCTGCGGCGCGAAGGCGTCCTTGAACCCCTTCTTCGCGCCGTGCAGCGATCCGTACAGCGGCTGTCCGACGACGGGGGTGCGCTGGAGGACGTCCTTGCCCCAGGCGAGGAAGCGTTCGTAGCCGTCGGTGGTGCGGAGGGTGGCGAGATGACCGGCGAGGCCGCCGATGGTGGGGGCGTAGGAGCGTTCGTTGTCGTTGACGACGATGATCAGCGGGCGGTCGCGGGCGGCGGCGATGTTGTTGAGCGCCTCCCAGGCCATGCCGCCGGTGAGCGCGCCGTCGCCGATGACCGCGACGACATGGTCGGTGCGGCCGCGGATCTCGTTGGCCTTGGCGAGGCCATCGGCCCAACCCAGCACGGTGGAGGCGTGGCTGTTCTCGATGACGTCGTGCTCGGACTCGGCGCGCGACGGATACCCGGAGAGCCCGCCCTTGCCGCGGAGCTTGGAGAAGTCCTGGCGGCCGGTGAGCAGTTTGTGGACGTAGGACTGGTGGCCGGTGTCCCACAGGATGCGGTCCACCGGCGAGTCGAAGACGCGGTGCAGGGCTATGGACAGCTCGACGACGCCCAGGTTGGGGCCGAGATGCCCACCGGTCCTGGCGACGGCTTCGATCAGGAACTCCCTGATCTCCTGGGCGAGTGCGGCAAGCTCCTCCGTGGTCAGTGCTTTGAGGTCGTGCGGGCCCCGGATGTTCTCCAGCAGCGGCATGCTCGGTTCCCCTCCTCGGGTGTCAGCCCACGGCGCTCTCGCGGGCCGCGCGCAGCGACTCCTTGAGCGAGCCCATGGTGGCCAGGACGGCGGTGGGCTCGTAGCCGCAGTGGGCCATGCAGTTGTCGCAGCGCGGGTCCTTGCCCCGGCCGTACTTGTCCCAGTCGGTCTCCTCGATCAGCTGGCGGTAGGTGGGCACGTACCCGTCGCTCATCAGGTAGCAGGGCCGCTGCCAGCCGAAGAGCGAGTAGTTGGGGATGCCCCAGGCGGTGCACGGGAAGTCGGTCCTGCCCTCCAGGAAGTCCAGGAAGAGCGGGCTGTGGTTGAGCCGCCAGCGCCTGCGGTTGCCGCCCGCGAACGCCTTCCGGAACAGCTCGCGGGTCTGCTCGACCCCCAGGAAGTGCTCCTGGTCGGGCGCCTTCTCATACGCGTAGGCGGGCGAGATCATCATCTCGTCCACCTTGAGGTCGTCATTGAGGAAGTCGAGTACCTCGACGATGGTCTGCGGGGTGTCGGTATTGAAGAAGGTGGAATTGGTGGTGACCCGGAAGCCGCGCCGCTTGGCCTCTCTGATCGCCGCCACCGCCTCGTCGAACACCCCCTCCTTCGCCACCGACGCGTCATGCCGCTCGCGCAGCCCGTCGATGTGCACGGCGAACGCGAAGTACGGGGAGGGGGTGAAGTTGTCCATCTTCTTGCGCAGCAGCATCGCGTTGGTGCACAGGAAGACGTACTTCTTCCGTTGCACCAGCTGCCGGACGATCTCGTCGATCTGCGGATGCATCAGGGGCTCACCGCCGGCGATGGAGACCATCGGAGCGCCCGACTCCAGCACCGCGCCGACCGCCTGCGCCACCGGCATGCGCTGCTTGAGCACCCCCGCCGGATGCTGGATCTTGCCGCAGCCCTCGCACTTGAGATTGCAGGCGAACAGCGGCTCCAATTCCACGATCAGCGGGAACTTGTCCCGGCGCTTGAGCACCTTCTGGTCAAAGAGATACGTCGCGACCCGGATGGTCTGGCGGAGCGGCATGGCCATCTAGCTCACCTCCTGGGAGCAAAGAGGAACGGTGCCAATCGAAAAAAGCGGGAAGAACAGTTCGTAGTACCCGGAAAGCCGATATTCCACCGCGCAGCGTCCCGATGCGGACCAGCTCATGTTCAGGAGCGTCCACGATCACCCGGACGGCCGCAACCGGGCGTGCGCCACCGCGCACCGCGCTGCGCAGGGTGGCGGCGGACTCCATGTCCACCGCGATGGCGCCGGCGGCGTGCAGACCGGCCCGCTCCGCGCCCCGCACCACATGGTTGGAGCCGACGACGGGCCCGATGTGAACGGTGCGCCCGGCGCCCCCGCCGGCCCGCCGGGCATGGCGGGCCAGCGCCTCGGCGAGGAGGCGGCTGCCGTGGCACGGGGTGCGACCGGCCGGGTCGCGGGTCTCGTCGGCCACCACCAGGTCCCCCGGGTGCATCCCCGGCGCCAGACCGGCGCAGAAGCCGGTGGCGACGACGGCGGTACGGACCGCCCGGCCCGGCGCCTCGGCCAGCGCGCGGCGCACGGCCCGCTCGGCCGCCTGCGGTCCCATGCCGGTGCGCAGCACCGTCACCGGCCCGGCGGCGGCGCCGAGACCGGCCCCTCGCAGCGCGAACCGCTCGATGCCGAGCGCGCAGGCGATCAGCAGCGGGGCGCCGCCGGTGTCGGGGGCCGGTCCGGAGGCCATCACGTCCTCCGCGGCCGCGCGCCGGTGGCCTCGCCGCTCACATAGCGCCCGAGCGCGGTGAGCGGGAAGACCAGCCGGTACAGGTGGTAGTTGATGGAGAAGTCCCAGGGGAAGCCGGTGCCGGTGAAGTACGGCTCGTCCCAGGAGCCGTCCTGCTCCTGGGTGGCCGCGAGCCAGCCGACCGCGCGCTCGACCGCCTTGCTCTCCCGCTCCCCCGCCGCCAGCAGCGCCAGCAGCGCCCACGCGGTCTGCGAGGCGGTGGAGGCGCCGCGCCCCATCCACTCGGGGTCGGGATACGAGCGCTGGTCCTCGCCCCAGCCGCCGTCCTCGTTCTGCACGCTCTCCAGCCAGCGCACGGCCCGCCGGACGGCCGGGTGGGAGGCCGGGATTCCGGCGGCGACCAGGGCGGGGACGACGGAGCCGGTCCCGTACACATAGTTGGTGCCCCAGCGGCCGAACCAGGCGCCGCTCGGCTCCTGCTCGGCCAGCAGCCAGCTGATGGCGCGCCGGGTGCGCGGATCGCGGGCGCCGCCCTCGTGGGCCAGCATCTCCACGACATGGGCGGTGACATCGGCCGACGGCGGATCGATGACCTCGCCGAAGTCGCAGAACGGCAGCCGGTTGGGCAGCGGGCTGGTGTTGTCGACGTCGAACGCGCCCCACGCCCCGTTACGGGACTGCATGCCCAGCGTCCAACGCACCCCGCGCCGCACGGCCGACGCGACCCGGTCGGGCTGGGGGTGGTCGACGCGGCGCAGCGCGAGGATGACCTCGGCGGTGTCGTCGATGTCGGGGTAGTTGTCGTTGTGGAACTCGAACGCCCAGCCGCCGGAGGCGAGCCGGGGCCGCTTGACCGACCAGTCGCCGGGCCGGTCGATCTGCTCGGCGAGCATCCAGTCGGCGCTCTTGACCAGGGCGGGGTGGTCGGGGGCGAGTCCGGCGTCGGCGAGCGCGATGACGGCCAGACAGGTGTCCCAGACCGGGGACTGACAGGCCTCGATCATGCGGCTGCCGTCGTCCCGCCAGACGGCGAAGCGGTCCAGCGAGTCGAGCCCGGCGCGCATCACCGGGTGGTCGAGGTCGTAGCCGAGGAGGTGGAGCGCGATCACGGAGTAGACGGCGGGCGGCTGGATGCCGCCCCAGCAGCCGTCGTTCTCCTGCCGCTCCACGATCCAGCGGGCGCAGGAGCGCAGCGCTGCCCGGCGCAGCGGCCGCAGGGCCACCTTGCGGTACAGGTGCAGGGCCCGGTCCAGCCGCTGGAAGGCGCCGTCCCAGGAGGCGAGGGGGGCGGCGGGGCGCGGCGGGTTCGGCCTGCGCGGGTCGGCGTGGAGTTCGTCGAGGGAGAACGGGGCGGGGCGCACCGGGCGCTTCGCGGAGACGATGGTGAGCGGCACGATGGTCTGCCGCGCCCAGCAGCCGAAGTCGTACAGGTTGAGCGGCAGCCACGCCGGGAAGTAGATGATCTCCGGTGGCAGCTCGGGCAGGTCCTCCCACCGCCACCAGCCGAAGAGCGCCAGCCAGATGCGGGTGAAGACGCGGCTGCAGGCCACCCCGCCCTGGTCGCGCACCCACGCCGAGGCGGCCGCCATATGGGGCGCGTCGGGGGCGTCACCGGCCAGCCGGAGGGCGACGTACGCCTCGATGGTGGCGGACAGCTCCGGCGGGCCGCCGTGGAAGGTGGCCCAGGTGCCGTCCGCGCCCTGCTGGGAGCGGATGTGGCGGGCGGCGGCGGCGAGCACGTCGGGCTTCTGGATGCCGAGGAACTGCCGGAGCATCAGGTCCTCGGCGTCCATGGTGACGTTGGTCTCCAGGTCGCCCTTCCACCAGCCCTGCTCGTCCTGGCGGGAGAGCAGGTGCCGGACCGCGCGGGCCGTCGCCTCACGGGCGAGAGTTAATGTCTCGGATTCGGATGACTCGGACGGTTGGACGGTTGTCGCTGTCATGGCTTCCCCTCTGCAGTGTGATCTGCCGTCGTTGGGGCTTCCGTCGACCGGCACCGGGCTGGTGCCGGCCGGCGACTGCGAGCCTGGTCCTACGGGCCTAGGGCCTGGCGCGGTCGGTTGTGATCATCTCTCCCGGACGACGACGAAGTCCGCGAGCGCCACGAACTGATCTCGTACCTCGCCGGGCATGTCCACCTCGTCGAGGGCCTCGATGGCCTTCGCGTACTGCCGGCGGGCCTCCTGCGAGGTCCAGTCCCGGCCGCCCGCCTCCTCGATCAGCGCGGCGCGGGTCGCGAACTCCTCCTCGCTGAAGTCGGCGAACTCGTCCTCCGGCTTGTGCGCGTCGGCCGCGAGGATCTGGGCCAGGTCCTCGGAGGCCCGGCCCCCGGCGGCGAGGGCCGCGACCACCGGGAGCGACTTCTTGCGCTGCCGCAGGTCGCTCCAGGTCTGCTTGCCGGTCGCGACCGGATCGCCCCAGATGCCGAGCACGTCGTCCACGGCCTGGAAGGCGAGGCCCAGGTGGTAGCCGTAGCGCTCCAGGGTGTCGGCGGCGCGGTCGTCGGCGCCGCCGAGGACGGCGCCGATGGAGGCGGCGCAGGCGAGCAGGGCGCCGGTCTTGTTGCCCTCCATCTCCAGGCACTCCTCGACGGTGACCCGCTCCCGGTGCTCGTAGGAGATGTCCTGCGCCTGGCCGTCGATCAGCTTGCGGGTCGCGGAGGTGAGCCGGCGGGTGGCCCGCCCCGCCTCCACGGTGCCCAGCTCCAGCAGTATTTCCCCGGCGAGGGCGAAGAGCGCGTCCCCGACCAGGATCGCCTGGGCCGGTCCGTGGACCTTCCACACGGTGTCGCGGTGGCGGCGCTGCTCGTCACCGTCCATCAGGTCGTCGTGCAGCAGCGAGAAGTTGTGCACCAGCTCGACCGCGACCGCGCCGGGCACCCCGACCTCCGGGTCCGCTCCGGCAGCCTGCGCGGACAGCAGCGCGAGCGCCGGGCGCACCGCCTTGCCGCCGTCACCCGCGGCGGGGTGGCCGTCGGCGTCGATCCAGCCGAAGTGGTAGGCGGCGACGGTGTCCATGGGCGGGGCCAGCCGGTCCACCGCCGAGCGCAGCACCGGCGTGGCAAGCGTACGGCCGCGCTCCAGCAGCGCGATGACGCCTGCGGAGTCGACAGCTGGGGTCGCCGGGGTCACGGTCTCTCCTCTGGTTTCTGTGGTGGTGCTCATGCCGCCTCCTTGGGCGTCCCCCCGCCGACGGCGGGAAGCGGAATCACATGCGGGCGGCCGGTTTCTGAGAGCGCCGCGCGGGCCGCGGTGAGCCCGCTGCGCACGGCGCCCTCCATGGTCGCGGGCCAGCCGGTGGCGGTCCACGCACCGGCCAGGTACAGGCCGGGCGCGTCGGTGGGGGCGCCGGGCCGCAGCCGCCCGACGCCGGGGACCGGGGCGAACGTCGCGGTGCGCTCCCGGGTGACGAAGAAGTCCCGTACCCGCGCGCCGCGGGCGCCCGGCAGCAGCCGCTCCAGCTCCGGCAGGTAGCGGGCGCGCAGCTCGGCGACCGGGCGGTCGATGTCGTCCTGGGCGGCGGACTGGGACACCGCCAGGTACTGGCTCTCCCCGGCCCCCGGCGCGTCCCGCAGCCCCGAGGCGTCCGTGCGGTCGAAGACCCACTGGACGGGGCTGCCGAGCGCGGCGAAGAACGGGCGGCGCAGCACGGTGCGGTCGTAGACGACATGCAGGTTGAGGATGGGCGCGGTGCCGATCCGCAGCAGCCGGTCCGGGTCGTCGAGGGCGCCGTCGGGCAGCAGGGCGTGCGCGTCCCGCTGCGGTACGGCGAGGACGACCGTGTCCACCGGCTCGTGGAGCGGGCCGCGGTCGGTGTGCGCGGTCCAGCGTCCCTCGGCGGCGGTGACGGCGGTGACCCGGGTGCGCAGCTCGGTCGTCACGCCCGCCGCGTCCAGGGCGGCGCGGGCGAGGGTGTCGTGCAGCTCGCCGAGCGGGGCGCGGGCCCAGCCGATGTCGGCGGCACCGGCCTCGGAGAGCAGCCCGGTCTTGAAGACCATCGCGGCCAGGCCCAGCGAGGCGTCCCCGGCGGTGGCGTTGAGCGTGGCCACGCCCACCAGGTCCCACAGGGCCTCGACGGCGCGCGGCGACTGGCCGTGGCGGCGCAGCCAGCCCGCGAAGTCCTCCGCGTCCAGCGCCGGGTCCAGCGGGTCCAGCCGCCCCAGGGCGAGCGCGGCGCGGCCCACCCGGGCGCGCTCGGCGAGCGAGAGGTGGGGGTAGGTGGCGAGGCTCGCGGCCAGGTGCAGCGGCACCGGCAGGGCGGTGCGGCGCAGCCGGCCGAGCCGCCGCCCGGGCCGCGCGGCGGCGTCCACGACGGGTACGTCCAGCCGGCCCTGCAGCGGGGCGAGCCGGGTGGCGCCGACCCGGTCCAGGAACCACTGGTAGGCGGTGCAGCAGCGCAGGTAGACGTGCTGCCCGTTGTCGACGGTCAGCTCACCGGCCGGTGAGGGGCGGCGGAAGGAGAAGGCGAGCCCGCCGAGCCGGGGGCGCCCTTCGAGCAGCGTGACGCGCACACCGGCGTCGGCGAGGGCGAGCGCCGCGGTGGTCCCGGCGATCCCGCCGCCGATCACCACCGCCGTCCGGGCCCCTCCGGTGTGCTCGCTCACCTGTGCGTGCGGGTCACGGACGAGCGCGGCCGCCCCCTCGGGGCGGCCTGCCGGGTCCGGTTCCGGGCGGTCGGCGGAGTGTGCGGTGCGGGCTGTCATGTGTTCACCCCCTCGGGTGAACACGACGCGGCGCGGGCCTGCGAGGTTGCCTGGGTCACCGAATCCCCCCGGCCCCGCGGCGGACGGCGGCGCGGGCGTCGAGCCCGGCGAGGCCGCGCACCGCGACGTACGCCTTCTCATGGCCCGGCAGCGAAACGCGGCCGCGCAGGACGGCCGCGGGGTCCTGGGCGATCCGCTCCAGGAGTCTGCGGTAGATGCCCGCCATGGCGGCCACGCACGCCCCGCTGCGCCGGTCCAGCATGGGCAGCAGCCGGTAGCCCTCGGCGAAGAGCGCCCTGGCCCGCCGGACCTCGAACTGCACCAGACCGGTGAAGTCGGCTTCGGGCGGGGCGGCCGAGGTGTGGAAGGCGTCGGCGCAGCCGAACTTGGCGAGGTCCTCGGCGGGCAGATAGGTGCGTCCGGTCGTGGCGTCCTCGCGGACGTCGCGCAGGATGTTGGTCAATTGCAGCGCGAGACCGAGCGTATCGGCGTACTCGGGGGCGCGGTCGGCGTCGCGCGCGCCGGGTACGGTGCCGAACACGCCGAGGGAGAGCCGCCCGATGGCGCCCGCCACACAGCGGCAGTAGCCCTTGAGGTCGTCCCAGGTTTCGTACGACTGCCCGGCCACGTCCTTCAGCACGCCGTCGATCAGCTCGTCGAGCCCGCCGAGCGGGATCGGGAAGCGCCGGGCGGCGTGGCTGAGCGCGACGGCCACCGGGTCGGTGTCGTCCTCCTCGATCGCACCGGCCCGGATCCGGTCGAGCAGCCCGCGGGTCTCGGCGAGCCGGGTGCGCTTGGCGTCGGCGGCCAGCGCGCCGTCGCCGATGTCGTCGATGCGGCGCGAGAAGGCGTAGAGCGCCGACATCGCGTGGCGCTTCTCGGTGGGCAGCAGCCTGATGCCGTAGGCGAAGTTGCGGGCCTGGTGCCCGGTCACGGCCTCGCAGTAGCGGTACGCCGCGAGCACTGGCGCGGACGCGTGCGGAGATCCGTCCACGGTCCGGCTCACCCCTCTCTTCGCAGTGTCGCCCCCACCTCGCGCAGCAGGCTGAGCTTGGTGGGCCTGGGCGGTCCAGGGAGTACGTCATGTCCCGCGGCCGCGACCGCCCGCAAGGCGGCCCGCCCCCCGGCCACGAATCCGGCGAGCAGCACCTTCAGCCTGCCGTGGACGCTACCCACCAGTGGGGTGCCTTCATTCAGCAGGTCTCGGGCGCGTTCCGCCTCGTACGCGACCAGGGCACACACCGATGCACCGCCCTTCGGGGCGGCGAGGTCGGCCTCGGTCACCCCGAAGCGTTTCATGTCCTCCGCCGGGAGGTAGACGCGGTCCCTGCGAAGGTCCTCGGAGACGTCCTGCACGTGCTCGATGATCTGCAGGGCGGTGCAGATCGCGTCGGAGCGGCGGACCCGCTCGGGGGTGGTGGTGCCGGTGATGCCGAGGACGAGCCGGCCCACCGGATTGGCGGACAGCTCGCAGTAGTCCAGCAGCTCCTGGAAGGTGGCATACCGCCGGACCCGCTGGTCCTGCCGGTTGGCCTCGATCAGGCCGCGGAAGGGGGCCGGGGTGAGACCGTGGCGGCGGACGGTGGGGCGCAGCGCGCGCAGCAGCGGATGGCGGGGCGGCGTGGCGGGGGTGTCGGCGAAGACGCGGTCGAGATCGGCCTCGAAGGCGTCGAGCATCGCCACGGGATCGTCGGCGAGGGACCGGTCGAGGCCCAGCAGCTCGGCGTCGGCGCCACCGGGGGGCAGATCGCCGTCGCCGATGTCGTCGACCAGCCGGGCGTAGCCGTAGACGGCCATGAGATCGGCGCGCCAGGCGCGGGGGACGAAGAAGGGGGCCACGGGGAAGTTCTCGTGCGCGGCCTTGTCGAGCACGGCACGCGCGGCTTCCTGCCCGCCGCTCAGGCTGCCCGACGTGGTGGAGGACCCGCTGCGCTCGTCCTCCGCGGTCACCGTGGACAGCCAGGCGTACGGGCGAGGGCCAGGACGCCGCGCGGATCCCGGTGACCGGGGCCCGTGGGCGTACTGGAGATGGGCCGTGGAGCCAATGCCGTCACATCCCCCGTTCTACACCGGTTGCCAGGGTCGGCACGATCCGGACACGCCGCGCCGACATGTCAAGGGTGTCCGGCCGGACACCCTCGAACAGGTGACAGCCGCACACGTCCGACGTGATCCGGTTGGGCATTGCCACAGCTTACGCCTCTCGACGCACACGCGTACGGGGGCCACACTTTGGCAACGCCCCCGAGGCCCGCCCGCCGACCGGGTCAGGCGGCCTCGTCGTAGAACTCGGTGATGTCCAGCATGGTGCACAGGTCGCGCAGCTCGAACTCGAAGAACGACTGCCCCTCCGAGAGCCCGAACGACATGTGTCCCAGCGCCTCCATGGAGATCACCCCGTACAGCCGCGCCCAGCAGCGCAGCATGACGGCGATGGCGCCCGGCGGCATGTCCACACCCTGGTCCTCGCTGAGCGCCCCGAGCTGACGGGCCAGCGCCGGATCCAGCTCCTCCTCCTCGGGAGCCGGGAAGCCCCGCACCCGCCACAGGTCGGAGACCAAGTCGGAGAAGACGGACCCGAAGACCCAGCCCATGGTGCGCTCCGGCTTGGTCTCCTCGCGCCCGAGGCCCGGGGCCCAGGGTCCGAGGATGAGCCCGAACTCATGCGGATGCTTGATGGCCCAGACGCGCAGCGCCCGGGCGCCGCCGATCAGTCTGCGACCGGGCTCGCCCTCGGGGAGCTGCCCGATGACCCCGCGCATATAGCGGGCCATTTCCGCGAAGATGTCCACCCGCAGCTGCAGGATCAGCGCGTCCCGGCTGCTGAAGTAGCGATAGACGGCCGGCGCGGTCATGCCCATCTCCCGCGCGATGGCCCGGATGGTCACATTTTCCGGGCCCTCCTGAACCAGGAGCGTCCGGGCGACGTCCTTGATTTCGCGGATGGTCGCGATGCGCAACCGCTCACGCCGTGAGTACGGTGCGACGTGCGCTTCCCCTGGCGACACGCGTCCCCCTCCCTCATACCCCGCCGCTCGGCAACCCGGCGTACACGCACACGATACAGCGCCTCCGTTTAGTGAACAGCGGCAGCGGCGGTACCTCTGCGTCACCTTCGGCTCGCGCGCGGCCCACCGGGAGACCGCGCCGCCGCGGCCGGAACCGAGGGACGGCCGGTCGGCGGCCTGCCGCCGCGCCCCGGGGCGCCCCGGACGGCCCGTCCGCGCCCTGGCGACAGGGCGAAATTCCACCTGGCGGACGTGTGTTCACCAGGTCCCTCCCCCGATACGGAACACAGCTTCCGCTTTCCCCGCGCCGATCGACCGGATCGCCATGGTGCTCAATTCCCGGCAGCAGTCGCACGCGTCACCCCCCGTAAGCCCGATGAACCATTCTGACCACCACCTTAGTCGGGCGGGGTGACAGTGCGTGAGCTTTTCCACAGGACGGGTGCACACAGAAGGGCCGGAACCGCCTCGCGGCCCCGGCCCCTCCCGGTTTTCGGCTACTTGCCGGTTTCCTTCTCGTAGGCCTTGATGACCTCGTCCGTCGGCCCGTCCATCAGCAGCTCGCCCTTCTCCAGCCACAGCACCCGGTCGCAGGTGTCCCGGATGGACTTGTTGTTGTGGCTGACGAGGAAGACCGTTCCGGCGTCCTTGCGCAGCTCCCGGATGCGGGCCTCGGAGCGCTTCTGGAACTTCCGGTCACCGGTGGCCAGGGCCTCGTCGATCATCAGGACGTCGTGGTCCTTGGCCGCCGCGATGGAGAAGCGGAGGCGGGCCGCCATGCCGGAGGAGTAGGTGCGCATCGGGAGGGTGATGAAGTCACCCTTCTCGTTGATGCCCGAGAAGTCCACGATGTCCGCATACCGCTCGCGGACCTGCTCGCGCGACATCCCCATGGCCAGACCGCCCAGAATGACGTTCCGCTCACCGGTGAGGTCGTTCATCAGGGCCGCGTTGACGCCGAGCAGCGACGGCTGGCCGTCGGTGTAGACGCTGCCGCGCTCGGTGGGCAGGAGGCCCGCCACGGCCTTGAGGAGGGTCGACTTGCCGGATCCGTTGGAGCCGATGAGGCCGATCGACTCACCCTTGTACGCCACGAAGGTGACGCCGCGCACGGCGTGCACCTCGCGCATACCGGGCGAGCCCTTGCGGCGCAGGATGCGGCTCAGCGCGGCGGTCGCGCTGCCACGGCCCTTGGGGCCGCCGTTGACGCGGTAGACGATGTGCACGTCGTCGGCGATGACGGTGGGCACGCGTGCCTCGGCGGGCGCGGCCCGCTCGACGGTTTCGAGTGTCTGCTCAGCCACGGCCGTACTGCTCCTCTGCCTTCCAGAAGTACACGAAACCCCCGACGCCGAAGAGCACCGCCCAGCCCAGAGCGAACGACCAGACGTGCGGCGGCAGGGCCTCGGGCATGCCGTCGATCAGCGCGTACCGCATCAGATCCATGTAGACCGCCGCCGGGTTCGCCAGCAGAACGTCGGAGACCCAGGAGTGCGCTCCCGCCTTCTGGAGCATGTGCTCCAACGGGTACATCACGCCGGAGGCGTACATCCACGTGCGCAGGATGAACGGCAGCAACTGTGCCAGGTCCGGAGTCTTGGCGCCCATCCGGGCCATGATCAGGGCGAGACCGGTGTTGAAGACGAACTGGAGTGCCAAGGCCGGGATGACCAGGAGCCACGAGAAGTCCGGGAAGTGTCCGAAGCCCAGCAGGACGACGACCAGCACGATCATCGAGAACAGCAGCTGCTGGAGCTGCTGGAGCGAGAAGGAGATCGGGAGCGAGGCGCGCGGGAAGTGCAGGGCCCGCACCAGACCCAGGTTCCCGGAGATCGCCCGCACTCCGGCCATGGCGGAGTTCTGCGAGAAGGTGAAGACGAACACCCCCGTCACCAGGAACGGGATGTACTGCTCGTTCCCCATGCCGCCCCTGCCGCCCAGCAGCAGGCCGAAGATGAAGAAGTACACCGCCGCGTTCAGCAGCGGCGTCGCCACCTGCCACAGCTGACCCAGCTTCGCCTGGCTGTACTGGGCAGTGAGCTTGGCCTGCGAAAAGGCCAGGATGAAGTGACGCCGGCCCCACATCTGGCGGATGTACTCGCCGAGGCCCACCCGGGCACCGCTGACCGACAGGCCGTACTTCTTCGCCAGCTCGGCGGGGGACAAGCCGTCGTCGGGTGATGGCGGGGCACTCACGGCGACCGCACTGTCGTGCGTAGTCTCGCTCACAGTTGACACTTTCGTCTTCAGGGTGCGCTGAGCGGGGCCGCGCCCCGGGTCGCGCTCGATGCGTATCTGATACGAGCTTGTCAGATGACAGGAGGTCGGCCCAGTCGGGTCAGGCGCCATACCGTACGCCACTTCATGGGCCGCCGTGGACCACAAGGGGTCTTCCAGCCTTCCCGGAACCCTCCCAACCAGGCACGAAGCGCGGTTTTGGAGGGACGCCTGGCCAGTGTGAGCAGCAGCCAGACGCCCAGGTACACGGGTACGAGCAGGGCCGGAAGGTTACGCCGGGCCAGCCAGACCCGGTTGCGCGCGACCATGCGGTGGTAGACCGCGTGCCTGCTGGGCGCGGTGGTCGGGTGGTACAGCACCATGTCCGACCGGTAGTCGATCATCCATCCGGCATCCAGCGCCCGCCAGGCCAGATCGGTCTCCTCATGGGCGTAGAAGAAGTCGTCCGGCAACCCGCCGACCTGCTGGAACACCACGGTGCGGACCGCGTTGGCACCACCGAGGAAGGTGGTGACCCGCGAGGACCGCATGGGGTCGGCGGCGCGCAGCCGGGGCACATGGCGGCGCTGGGTGACGCCCGTATCGGGGTCGGCGATACGGAAGGAGATGATGCCCAGCTCCGGGTCGGCGGCGAACGCCGCACGGCACAGCTCGGCCGTGTCGGTGCCCGGCAGCAGCCCGTCGTCGTCCAGGAACAGCAGGACGTCGACGTCGCGGCCGCCCGGTCCGAACGCCTCGATGCCGACGTTGCGCCCCGCCGGGATGCCCACGTTCTCGGGCAGCTCGATGGTCCGTACGCCCTCGGGGAGCGCCGGAAGGGGCGAGCCGTTGCCCACGACGACCACCTCGATCGGATCGCCGTCCTGTTTGGCGACCGAGTCGAGCAGCGCGCGCAGCTCTTCGGGGCGGTTGCCCATGGTCAGGACAACCGCTCCGACCCTCATCGTGCCGCCCGTCACTTGAGCCTGCTCGACGCGAGGATGGACACGAGGTGAAGCAGGGTTTGCAGCACGGCGATACCGGCCAGTACGGCTACGCCCAGGCGGGTGAAGAACAGGTCGCCGCGCACCTGGTCCACGACCGCCAGCACGAGGATGAGCAGCGACGCCTCGATGCCGAGGATCAGCCGGTGGAACTTCAGCGCCCCGGCCGCCTTGCGGGCCAGCGCCATACCGGACGAGCGCGGCTCGGAGGCCGCCTCCTTGACCGGCGGCAGGCCGCCCTGGTGCCGGGCGACCCCGACGAGGTCGGTCTCGGCCTTGATCAGGATGGCGCCGAGCGCGGCGAGGGTGCCGAGGAACGCCCACAGCCAGTCGATCCGCCCCGAGCCCCACAGGTCGGCGGCGCGCAGACCGAAGCCGACGAGCACCGCGGCGTCGCACAGGTAGGCGCCGACCCGGTCCAGATACACACCGCCCAGCGAGAACTGCTTCTTCCAGCGGGCTATCTCACCGTCGACGCAGTCCAGCAGCAGGTAGAGCTGGACCATCAGCACCCCGAGCACGGCGCCCGCGATCCCCGGCACCAGCAGGGCCGGGGCGGCGAGGACGCCGAAGACGGTCATCAGATACGTCAGCTGGTTGGGCGTGACCCGCGTGTTCACCAGGTACCGGTCGCAGCGCAGCGAGATCTCCCGCATGTACAGGCGCCCGGCCCAGTGCTCACCGCTCCGCCGGTCCTTCACCCCCGCGGGGTGAACGACCGGGCGGAGTTCAGCCACTGATGGCTTGACTGACTGCTTTGGCATAGTCGGCGTATGCGTCCCTGATCGCGTCGGATGAGAGGTCGAGGTGCTCGAGGATCGTGTAGCGCCCGGGGCGGGTCTTCGGCGCGTACTCCACGACCTGGACGAACTCGTCCACGGTGAAGCCGATCTCCTCGGGCAGCACCGGAAGACCGTGCCGGTGCAGCACTTCGGCCATGAACGCCGACTGCTCGTGCTCCCCGCGCAGGTACATCGCGAACGCCCCGCCAAGACCGCACTGCTCGCCGTGGCTCGCCGCGCGCTTGGGGAACATGAGGTCGAAGGCGTGGTTGATCTCGTGGCAGGCGCCGGACGCCGGACGGGAGTCGCCCGCGACCGACATCGAGATGCCGGTGAGGACCAGGCCCTCGGCCAGCACCTGCAGGAAGCTGTCGTCACCGACACCGCCGGGGTGGCGCAGCACCGCCTCGCCCGCCTGGCGTGCCATGGCGGCGGCGAGTCCGTCGATCTGCTCGCCCGTCTCGCGGTTGGACAGCTCCCAGTCCCGGACCGCCGAGATGTTGGAGAGCGCGTCGCCGATGCCGGAGCGGACGAAGCGGACCGGGGCCTCGCGGATCACATCGAGGTCGATGACCACGGCGATCGGGTTCGGCACGCCGTACGAGCCGCGGCCCGCGTCGTTGTCGAGGGTCGCGACCGGTGAGCACAGACCGTCGTGCGAGAGGTTCGTGGCGACGGCCACCAGCGGAAGGCCGATGCGCGCCGCGGCGAACTTCGCACAGTCGATGATCTTGCCACCGCCGAGCCCCACGACCGCGTCGTAGTGCCCGGACTTCATCCGGTCGGCGAGCTTGATCGCGTCATCGAGGGTGCCGCCGCCCACCTCGTACCAGCTCGCGCCCGGCAGCGCCGGGGCCAGCCGCTCGCGCAGCAGGGCCCCGGAGCCGCCGCTGATCGCGACGGCGAGCTTGCCGGAGGACGAGATCCGCTGGTCGGCCAGGACGTCCGCCAGGTCGTCCAGGGCGCCCGCGCGGATGTCGACGACGAGCGGCGAGGGGATGAGCCTCGTCAGTACTGGCACGCGATCTCACGGCCCTTCGCCAGATCGTCGTGGTTGTCGATCTCGACCCACTTGATGTCGCCGATGGGCGCGACGTCGACCTTGAAGCCGCGGTTGACCAGCTCCTGGTAGCCGTCCTCGTAGTAGAGGTCGGGGTCGCGCTCGAAGGTGGTCTTCAGCGCGTCGGCGAGGTCGGCCGCGGCCTCGCCCTCGATGAGGGTGACGCCGATGTACTCGCCGGTCGCCTCGGCCGGGTCCATCAGCTTGGTGATCTTCTGGACGCCCTTGGCCGGGTCCGTGACGACCTTCATCTCCTCGTCGGCGAGCTGCTTCACCGTGTCGAGGGCGAGGATGATCTTCTGGCCGTCGCCGCGCGCGGCGAGCAGGGTCTTCTCGACGGAGACCGGGTGCACGGTGTCGCCGTTGGCGAGGATCACGCTGTGCTTGATCGCGTCACGCGCGCACCACAGGGAGTAGGCGTTGTTCCACTCCTCGGCCTTGTCGTTGTCGATCAGGGTGAGCTTGAGGCCGTACTTCTGCTCCAGGGCCTCCTTGCGCTCGTACACCGCCTCCTTGCGGTAGCCGACCACGATCGCGACCTCGGTCAGGCCGACCTCCGCGAAGTTGCCGAGGGTCAGGTCGAGGACGGTGGTCTCACCGTCGACCGGCACCAGGGCCTTGGGGAGGGTGTCGGTGTAGGGGCGCAGACGCCGTCCGGCGCCGGCCGCCAGCACGAGGCCGATCATGCGGGTTCTCCTGTTTCGTCGTGGACAGCGGGTGCTCCGGAGGACACCCAGAAGCGGATGCTCTCGATGAGCACCGTCAGCGCGATGACCACGGCGAGCGCGGTCAGCGCGATGGTGAAACCTTGGTTCGGGCCGCCCTGGCTCCGGCCGTGCAGCAGCGCGGCGATGGCCGTGACCACCAGGATCCGCCCCTCGTGCCCGCCGATCGCCCGCACCAGCCCGTGCGGGGGCGCCCCGGTGCCACCGCGGATGCGGTACACCGTGTCGTAGTGATGGTAGGCGACGGCCGACACCAGCCCGAAAGCAGCGGGCAATGCTCCGTTCACCTGCGAGCGGGCGGCGAGGATGAGGACGGTCCCGTACTCGGCGGCCCGGAACAGCGGCGGCACCAGCCAGTCGAGGGAGCCCTTCAGCGGTGCGGCGACGGCGCAGCCCGCGAGGACGGCGTAGAGCGCGGCGCCCGCGACGGCGAGCCAGGAGCCGTACGGCAACGCGGCGGCACCGGCGACAAGCAGCGCGGCGCCGAGGGCGGCCGCGACCGGGGCCAGATAGCCGCGCGGCGTGCGGGCGGTCGCCTTGGCACCCAGCTCGGCGAGCGGGCCCGAGTCCGCGAGGTCGGCGAGGGCCTGCGCGGCCCGGTCGGTGCGCCGCGCCTTGCGGGTGAGCGAGCGCAGCACCCGCCCGGCGGTGGTGTAGCAGGCGGCCAGCGCGCAGCCGATGAGCAGGACGTAGAAGGTGATGCGGGGCGTGGTGAGCGCGGTCAGCACGGCGATCATCGCCCAGCGCTCGCCGATCGGCAGCACGATCATGCGCCGCACCCAGACCGTCCAGCCGACGCTGTTGAGACGGTCGGAGAGGGCGGCGGTGGGGCTGGAGTTGCCGGTGGCGTCGTGGTTGGCCTCGTTGAACGAGAAGTCCACGACATGGCGGCAGGTCTGCAGCACCATCGCGCCCAGCGCCAGCGCCCATACGTCGTCGCCGCCGTGACCGCCGCCGGCGTTGGCGGCGCCGAGGGCGAGGCCCGCGTAGTACGCGTACTCCTTGGCCCGGTCGAACGTGGCGTCCAGCCAGGCGCCGAGGGTGGAGTACTGCAGCGAGTAACGGGCCAGCTGGCCGTCGGTGCAGTCGAGGACGAACGAGGCGATCAGCAGCACCCCGGCCGCGACGAACCCGGGCCGGGTGCCGGTGGCGGCGCAGCCCGCCGCGATGAGGGCGGTGAGGAGGGAGGCGGTGGTGACCTGGTTGGGCGTCAGTCCGCGGCGGGCGCACCAGCGGGCGATGTAGCGGGAGTAGGGGCTGATGCAGAAGGTCGTGAAGAAGCCGTCCCGCGCCTTCACGGCGCTGCGCAGCCGCACCTGCTCCTCGTCCACGGCGGCGGTCCGCGCCAGCGCCGCCGCCCGCCGCTCCTCGTCCGCGGGCACGGCGGCGACGAGCACGCCCAGCTCGGGCCGGTGCGGGGGGACGCCGTCGGCGTCGAGGGCGGCGGCGATGTCGTCCACGAGGGAAGGCGTACGGGCCTCTCCCGTCCCCTCGGTGTCGGTTTCCTCGGCGCTGCCGACCGTGGCCACCTGCCCGGCGGCAGCGGCGGCCGCGGGCGCCGGCGTGCGCTCGGCCTGCCCGGCGGCGCCGGGGGCGGCCGCGGCGGCCGTCAGCGCGCGGGCCAGCGCGGCCCGGGCTTCCGGCTGCGCCGTCAGCGCGCCGGGCACGGCGGCCGCGGGGAAGCGGGGGTCGGTCAGCGCCAGGCGGAGGGCGTGGCCGTGGCCGACGAAACGGGGATCGACGAGGGCCACCCGCTCACGCGGCGGGACGGCGGCCAGCTCCGTCGCCACCCCGGCCGCGTCGATCGCCGTGCGCACGTCGAAACCCAGCGACCGCAGGTCGTCCTGGAGAGACGAGCCGGCGACCGGGGCACCGGTGAGAATCGCGGTCGACAGACGAACTCACTCCTTGGCAGCTGACATGGTGACCGCGCCGCTCTGGCACAGGCCTGGAACCCTGGAGCCCTGAGGGGACAGCGGGCATCGCGCATCCCGGTCCCGGGTGGGGCGGGCGGCGTGTCGGCAGAGGCTATCGGATCGATGGAAGCGACCGTTCACCGCGCATTCACCACACGATCGGGGGAACGACCGCTTCCGCGCGCCGTCGATCATCATGGTGGATGGCGTGTCCCCTCGACAAACGGGCGCCGCCCTGACCTGTGGATAGGGTGCCGTCATGACGTGGCTGATCACAGGTGGTGCCGGATATATCGGGTCGCATGTCGTACGGGCCATGGCCCGGGCGGGCGAGCCGGTGGCCGTGCTCGACGACATCTCCAGCGGAATCCCCGGGCGGCTGCCCGAGGACGTTCCGCTCGTGCGCGGCTCCACCCTGGACCGTGAGCTGCTGGACCGTACGTTCGCCGAGCTGAACATCACCGGTGTGGTGCATCTCGCGGCGAAGAAGCAGGTCGGGGAGTCCGTCGAGCAGCCGCTGCGGTACTACCGGGAGAATGTGCACGGTCTCACGGTGCTGCTGGAGGCCGTGGCCGCCGCCGGGATCGAGAGCTTCCTCTTCTCCTCCTCCGCCGCCGTCTACGGCATGCCGGATGTGGAACTGGTCACCGAGGACACCCCGTGTGTGCCGATGAACCCGTACGGGGAGACCAAGCTCGCCGGAGAATGGCTGGTCAGGGCCGTGGGAGCGGCGCATTCCGTGTCGACGGCCTGTCTGCGCTACTTCAATGTGGCGGGTGCCACGCGGCCTGAGCTGGCCGACACCGGAGTGTTCAACATCATCCCGATGATGTTCGAGCGGATCACCCACGGGGAGGCCCCGAGGATCTTCGGTGACGACTACGCGACCCCGGACGGCACCTGCATCCGCGACTACATCCATGTCGAGGACCTGGCCTCCGCCCATCTCGCCGTGGCCCGCCGCCTGGCCGCGCGGCCGGGCGCGGGCGATCTGACGGTGAACATCGGCACCGGTCAGGGCGTCTCGGTGCGCGAGATGGCCGACCTGATCGCCGAGGTCACCGGCCGACCCGAGCTCACGCCCGTGGTCGGGCCCCGCCGCCCGGGCGACCCGGCCCGGGTCGTCGGATCGACCGAACTGATCACCAAGGAACTGGGCTGGACCGCCCGGCACGACGTGCGCGCGATGGTGGAGTCCGCCTGGGAGGGCTGGTGCCTCCACCACCCGTAGGGGGTGCCTTTCGGATCAGGCCGGATCAGGGAGCGGGGTCAGGGGGCACCTCCCAGCGGTAGCTGGGGGAGCGTGCGATCGCAAGGCGGAGGAGGAGAGCGCAGCGGCGCTGCGCGCGACGACGACAACGCGGCGAGCGTGCGTGCCAGGCCCCGCGAGCCCGGCATGACCCGGAAGGCACCCCCTGGGCCCGCCGGGGCTGACCCCGGGCCCCCGCCACGGCCGGCCCGGACGGCGGTACGGCCCGCCCGGGCCGTGGCCCCGGCGTAGTTCACTGGGGACAGGGGCCGCCCCGGGCAGGAGGGCCGTATCGACATGGGCGCAGGTCATGACCACCGCACCGCGGGCGCCGGGCATCAGTGGCGGCTGTGGATCGCGCTCGTCGTCACCGTCACCGTGATGGTCGTGGAGATCGTCGGCGGGCTGCTCGCCGATTCCCTCGCGCTGCTGGCGGACGCCGGGCACATGGCCACCGACGCGCTCGGTCTCGCCATGTCGCTGCTGGCGATCCACTTCGCGGGGCGCCCGCCCAGCCCGCGGCGTACGTACGGATACGCGCGCGCCGAGATCCTGGCGGCGCTGGGGAACGGTCTGCTGCTGTTCGGGGTCGGCGGCTACATCCTCTGCGAGGCGGTGCTGCGCTTCCTCCACCCCGCCGCCACCCAGGGCCGCCTGGTGATCGTCTTCGGGGCAGTCGGGCTGGCCGCGAACCTGGTGTCACTGGCCCTGCTGCGCGGCGGGCAGCGGGAGAGCCTGAACGTGCGGGGCGCGTTCCTGGAGGTGCTGGCGGACGCCCTGGGGTCGGTCGCGGTGCTGGTGTCGGCGGGGATCATCCTGGCCACGGGGTGGCAGGCGGCCGACCCGATCGCCTCGCTCGGGATCGCGCTCATGATCGTGCCGCGTACGTACACCCTGCTCCGGGAGACGCTGAACGTCCTCCTGGAGGCGGCGCCACGGGATGTCGACATGGCCGCGGTGCGCGCCCACATCCTCGCCCTGCCCGGTGTGGAGGGGCTGCACGATCTCCATGTGTGGACGATCACCTCGGGGATGCCGGTGCTCTCCGCGCATGTGGTGGTCGGCCGGCCGGTGCTCGACGCGGTGGGCCATGAGCGGCTGTTGCACGATCTCCAGGGGTGTCTGGGGACGCATTTCGACGTCGCACACTGCACGTTTCAGCTGGAACCGGGTGGACATGCTGATCACGAAGCCCGGCTGTGCCAGTGACACGTGCATGCGTGCGGCAGACTTGGGGGCCAACGTCGTAACTATGAGGACGGTCATGCCGATCACACCCGCCAACGGCCCTTCCGCCGAGACCGCAGCGCCCTCCGCGCCGAACGGCTCGACGGAATCGATCATGCTCGAACTGGTCGATGAGGACGGCACCACGATCGGCACCGAGGAGAAGCTCACGGCACATCAGGCGCCCGGGCAGCTGCACCGGGCGTTCTCCGTCTTCCTCTTCGACGAGCAGGGGCGGCTGCTGCTCCAGCGGCGCGCCCTGGGCAAGTACCACTCCCCCGGCGTCTGGTCGAACACCTGCTGCGGCCATCCGTACCCCGGTGAGCCGCCGTTCGTGGCCGCGGCCCGCCGCACCGGCGAGGAGCTGGGCATCGCGCCCGCGCTGCTCGGCGAGGCGGGCACGGTCCGCTACAACCACCCGGACCCGGCCTCGGGTCTGGTCGAGCAGGAGTACAACCACCTGTTCGTCGGGCTGCTCAAGGAGACGCCGCGGCCTGATCCGCAGGAGATCGGCGAGACCGCCTTCGTCACACCGGACGAGCTGACGAAGCTGCACGCGGAGGGCCCGTTCTCCGCGTGGTTCATGACCGTGCTGGACGCGGCCCGGCCGGCGATCCGGGAGCTGACCGGGGCGGCCGCAGGCTGGTGAGCGGCCCGCCGGATACGGGGCCGGGCACCGGGCCGGGGACGGCGGGGGTCAGCGGCAGGGCGGCCCAGACCGCCTTGCCGCCGCTCGCCGTGTGATCCACGTCGTATCTTCCGCCGGACTCCTCCGCGATCGCCTGCACCAGCAGCAGCCCGCGGCCGCCGGTCCGCCCCTGGTCCGCCTCCAGCTCCAGGGGCCTGGGCCGGTACGGATGGTTGTCCTCGACGGCGACCCGCACCCAGCCCCGGCCGATCGACACCTCGACGGCGATCTGCGGGGAGAGCAGCGCCGCGTGCCGCACGGCGTTGGTGACCAGCTCGGAGACGATCAGCAGCAGATTCGGCACCAGATCGCCGTGCCCGGACACCCCCTGATGGGCCAGCAGATCACGCACCGCGTGCCGCGCCTGCGGTACGGAGGATTCCAGGGCCGGAGCGGTGAACCGCCACGCCCCCTCGCCGACCGCCGGTCCGCGCGGCGGGGCGTGCCCCGGTTCGGAGGGGACTCTCCCGACGATCTCCATGCCCGACACCCACCCATCGCCACGGCTCGACCTCTCGGGTCGAGTGTTGGGAATGGTCTGGTACGGACCGATGGAGTGACCACAACTGTGCACCTATCGACCGCTTTTGTTCGTTGGCGTATGCCAGGGTCACTCGCTCGACTGTTCCTGCCCGTCTGGATGACGCCCCCTGGCGCCTATGGCTTGACCCCGGCCTCGTGCCCCGGCGTGGAGGGTTCGTAGCGCCCGGATACGATCCGCCGCATGGAGCCCTGTCTGCGGCACGAGGTCACGGACGGCATAGCGACCGTCGTCATCCGCAATCCCGCCAAGCGCAACGCGCTCACCCCCGCCATGTGGCGGGCGCTGCCCCCGCTGCTCGACGGGCTCGCGGCCGACCCCGCCGTACGGGCGCTCGTGCTCACCGGCCACGGGGACACCTTCTGCGCGGGCGCCGACATCGGCTCGCTGAGCGCGACGTACGAGGAGACGACCGGCCTCGCGCTGCCCGCCGAGGAGGCCCTCGCGGCCTTCCCCAAACCGACGCTGGCCGCCGTGCGCGGCTACTGCGTGGGCGGCGGCTGCCAGCTGGCGGCCGCCTGCGACCTGCGGTTCGCCGAGGAGGGCGCGCTCTTCGGGATCACCCCGGCCAAGCTCGGGATCGTCTACTTCCCCGGCTCCACCCGGCGGCTGGTGGAGCTGATCGGACCGGCCGGCGCCAAGTACCTGCTGTTCTCGGGCGAACTGATCGACACCGCGCGGGCGCTGCGCACCGGGCTGGTCGACGAGGTGCTGCCGGCCGGCGGGCTCGACAAGCGGGTCGAGGAGTTCACCCGGGTGCTGGTGTCCCGGTCGCGGCTCACCCAGGCGGCGGCCAAGGAGTTCGCGGCCGGGCCCGCCGACGCGGAGCGGGTCGCGTACTGGCAGGAGCAGGCGCGGGTCAGCGGGGAGGCCGGGGAGGGCATCGCCGCCTTCCTGGAGCGCCGGGCGCCCCGCTTCGGCTGGTCCCCGCCGGTCCCCTGACCGCACCGGAACCGGCCGCCCGGCCCCGGCTTCCAACCCCGGCTGCCGGCCTGCCTTACCAGCCGGTAGCGTGCGGCCCATGACCACACTTCCCCAGCACGCCGTACGGCGCTGCCACTCCGTCGTCAATCCGCTGCACTCCTGCGTCTACTTCGCCCCGGACTACGCCAACGAGCTGGCCGAACTGGGCTTGGAGGAGCGCGGCGCCGTCTACTTCGTGGGCCGTGCGGCGGCGTTCGGCCGGGTGGGCGCGGGGACCGTCACCGCGACCTTCTACAACTTCAAGCACGAACTGGTCGCCCGCCACATACCGCGGGCCTGGGACGTGGTCTCCCCCGAGGCCGCGCTGGAGGCCCGGCTGCGGGCGGCCGACTCCGTGCTGCGGCGGCTGCTGGGGGACGACGCGGTGGCGTCGAAGGAGATGGCCGAGGCGGCCGAGCTGGCGCTGCGCGCCACCGAGGCGTGTTCCCGCTCCGCCCGCCCCCTGTACGCCGCCCACGCCGACCTCCCCGTGCCCGAGGCCCCGCACCTGGCCCTGTGGCACGCCGCCACCCTGCTGCGCGAGCACCGCGGCGACACCCATCTGCTGACCCTCGTCGCCGCCGGGCTGGACGGAGTGGAGGCCATGGTCAGCCATGCGGCGACCGGCAAGGGCATGTCCCCGAAGTGGCTTCTGGCGACCCGTGGCTGGACGGCCGAGGAACTGGCCGCCGGACAGGACCGGCTGCGCGAGCGCGGGCTACTGGACGAGGCGGGCGAGCTGACCCCGGCCGGTGCCGAGCTGCGCGAGTCCCTGGAGGACGACACGGACCGCCTCGACGCCGCCCCGTACGAGCACCTGGGCGCGGCGGGGGTGGCCCGGCTGACGGAGCTGGCCGGGGCGTTCACCACGCGGGCCCTGGAGGCGGGCGCCTTCCCGGCGGACCTCCTCGGCAAGCGCTGACGGCGCCTGGGACGCGGGTTTGCGCGGGGTGAGGGGGGATACCCGGTGGATGAGTGATCGGCCGCCCTTTCACCGGGCGCCCAACCGCGCGCCGCGCACGCCGGCGAGTGCCCGTGCTCCGCGTACGTGCGGCGCCCGGAGGCGGCTGCCGAACCGTTCTCGACCGATGGGAGGCCTGAAGTGTTGCGTGCTGTCGCCGATGTGCTCCGCGCCATCGGATCCACGATCGCCACGGTGGTGACGCTGCCGTTCCGTGCCATTGCCCGGCTGTTCGGCGGGGCCGCCGACACGGCGAGCGGCGCGGGCCGCCGCAGGCACACTTAAGGCCCGTACGGCCCCTCGGCCCCCTCCGAGGCCCGCCGAACATGTCGTCCGTGACCGCTTCGTCACTGCCACCTGCCACAATGCAGATGCAGTGCAGACCGAAAGCGGAGCGTGATCGTGACGACGTCCATCGAAGGCAGGATCGCCGAGGAACTCGGCGTACGGGAACGGCAGGTCAAGGCCGCCGTCGAGCTGCTCGACGGCGGCTCTACCGTGCCGTTCATCGCGCGCTACCGCAAGGAAGCGACGGAAATGCTCGACGACGCGCAGCTGCGCTCCCTGGAGGAGCGGCTGCGCTATCTGCGCGAGCTGGAGGAGCGGCGCGCCGCGATCCTCGAATCGGTCCGGTCGCAGGGAAAGCTGGACGAGGCGCTGGAGGCGCAGATCCTCGCCGCCGACTCCAAGGCCCGGCTGGAGGACATCTACCTCCCCTTCAAGCCGAAGCGCCGCACGAAGGCGCAGATCGCCCGCGAGGCCGGTCTCGAACCGCTCGCCGACGGGCTGCTCGGCGACCCGACCGTGGAGCCCACGGCGGCGGCCGCCGCGTTCGTGGACGCCGAGAAGGGCGTCGCGGACGCCGCCGCCGCGCTGGAGGGCGCGCGGGCGATCCTCACCGAGCGGTTCGGGGAGGACGCCGACCTCATCGGTGAGCTGCGCGAGCGCATGTGGTCGCGCGGCCGGGTCGCCACCAAGGTGCGGGAGGGCAAGGAGGAGGCCGGCGCCAAGTTCGCCGACTACTTCGACTTCGCCGAGCCCTTCACCGAGCTGCCCTCGCACCGGGTGCTGGCGATGTTCCGCGGTGAGAAGGAAGAGGTCCTGGACCTCACCCTGGAGCCGGAGGAGCCCTCCGAGGACCCCGGCCCCACCTCGTACGAGCGGTCCATCGCGCAGCGCTTCGGCATCGCCGACCGCGGCCGCCCGGCCGACAAGTGGCTGGCCGACACCGTGCGCTGGGCCTGGCGCACCCGTGTCCTGGTCCACCTCGGCATCGACCTGCGGCTGCGGCTGCGGCAGGCCGCCGAGGACGAGGCGGTGCGCGTCTTCGCCGCCAACCTCCGCGATCTGCTGCTCGCCGCCCCGGCCGGCACCCGCGCCACGATGGGCCTCGACCCCGGCTTCCGTACCGGCGTGAAGGTGGCCGTCGTCGACGCGACCGGCAAGGTGGCCGCGACCGACACGATCTACCCGCACGTCCCGCGCAACAAGTGGGACGAGTCGCTGGACCGGCTCGCCAAGCTGGCCCGTGAGCACGACGTCGAGCTGATCGCCATCGGCAACGGCACGGCGTCCCGGGAGACCGACAAGCTCGCCGGTGAGCTGTGCGGCAAGCACCCGGAGCTGAAGCTGACCAAGGTGATGGTCTCCGAGGCGGGCGCCTCCGTGTACTCCGCCTCCGCCTTCGCCTCCCAGGAACTGCCGGACCTCGACGTCTCGCTGCGCGGTGCGGTGTCGATCGCGCGCCGGCTCCAGGACCCGCTGGCCGAGCTGGTCAAGATCGACCCGAAGTCGATCGGGGTCGGTCAGTACCAGCACGATCTGTCCGAGGTGAAGCTGTCGCGCTCGCTCGACGCGGTGGTCGAGGACTGCGTGAACGGTGTCGGGGTGGACGTCAACACCGCCTCCGCCCCGCTCCTCAGCCGGGTCTCCGGCATCGGCGCCGGGCTCGCGGAGAACATCGTCGCCCACCGCGACAGCAACGGGCCCTTCCGCAGCCGCAAGGCCCTCAAGGACGTGGCCCGGCTCGGCCCCAAGGCGTACGAGCAGTGCGCGGGCTTCCTCCGCATCCGCGGCGGCGACGACCCGCTGGACGCCTCCAGCGTGCACCCCGAGGCCTACCCGGTGGTGCGCCGCATGGTCACCTCCACCGGCGGCGAGGTCACCTCGCTCATCGGCAACACGGCCACGCTGCGGTCGCTGCGGCCGGACGACTTCGTGGACGACGCCTTCGGTCTGCCGACCGTCACCGACATCCTGAAGGAGCTGGAGAAGCCGGGCCGCGACCCGCGCCCCGCCTTCAAGACGGCGACCTTCAAGGAAGGCGTCGAGAAGATCGGCGACCTGGCGTCCGGGATGATCCTGGAGGGCGTCGTCACGAACGTGGCCGCGTTCGGGGCGTTCGTGGACATCGGGGTGCACCAGGATGGGCTGGTGCACGTCTCCGCGATGTCCAAGACGTTCGTCAAGGATCCGCGGGATGTGGTGAAGCCGGGTGACATCGTGCGGGTGAAGGTCCTCGACGTGGACATCCCGCGCAAGCGGATCTCGCTGACGCTGCGGCTGGACGACGAGGCCGCGGCTTCCGGTGGGGGCGGTCGCTCCGACCGCTCCGATCGCTCCGATCGCTCCGAGCAGGGCGGCGGACCCCGCCGCTCCGCCCCCAAGCAGCGCCAGGGCGGCGGCCGCGGGGCGCGCGGCGGCCAGCGCGGCGGCGGAGGCGGGCGCGACGCGGCTCCCGCCAACGGGGCGATGGCGGACGCGCTGCGGCGGGCGGGGCTGCTGGACCCCAAGAAGCGGTAGCTTCCGGGCGGGGTGGTTCTTCCCACCCCGCCCCTCCCCGCCCCGGGGGCAAGCCCCCGGGGCGGGGAGGGGCTCCACGGCCCGCCCGGCCCGGCTGCGGCGGACCTCGCCCACGAACAGGGCGGGTCGAGCAGTCGAGCGGCGGCCCGGGCTGCGGGCCTCGGACTCCCCCAGCTACCGCTGGGAGGTGCCCCTGGACGGGCTGGGCAATGGCCCCGGCCCGGGTGGCTTCGCCCCGCCCACGGCAGAGCGGGTCGGTGACGCCAGACCGTAGGACCGGTCGCGGGACGGGACCTGCGGCTGGCCGCGCCCACCGAGCGCGGGCCGGGCTGCACTGCCGCCCGGCCCAGACCCTGGACGGGGCGAGCGGTGGGACGGCCGGTCTCCACGCCGGAGCGGCTGGCAGCTGAGGAACCGCCGGACGGCCCGAGCAGCGGTGCCCGCCCCGGACCCGGGACCGAGGCCCCGCAAGCCGAACCAACTGGGGCCGTCCCCGGACGCGGGGGCAGGCCGAGCGGTAAGGGCGGCGAGCCCCGGACGTCGAGCGAGTGGGCAGGGCTGTCGCTGGGTGGAGGGCACCGGACCGGGGCCCTTCTCGGCGGGGTCAGGGCTCGGTGACTCGGCCCTCGGTTACGTGGAGGCGGCGGGTGGTGTGGACCGCTTCCAGCATGCGGCGGTCGTGGGTGACCAGGAGCAGCGTGCCCTGGTAGGAGGCCAGGGCCGACTCCAGTTGCTCGATCGCGGGCAGGTCCAGGTGGTTGGTGGGCTCGTCCAGGACCAGCAGGTTGACGCCTCGGGCCTGGAGCAGGGCCAGGGCCGCGCGGGTGCGTTCGCCCGGGGACAGCGTGGACGCGGGGCGCAGCACGTGGGCGGCCTTGAGGCCGAACTTGGCCAGCAGCGTCCGTACGTCCGCCGGCGCCAGGTCCGGCACCGCCGCGCCGAAGGCGTCCAGCAGGGCCTCGCTGCCGAAGAACAGCGCGCGGGCCTGGTCGACCTCGCCCACCACCACCCCCGGTCCGAGTGACGCCTGGCCCTCGTCCAGGGGGAGGCGGCCCAGGAGGGCGGCCAGCAGGGTGGACTTGCCGGAGCCGTTCGCGCCGGTCACGGCGATCCGGTCGGCCCAGTCGATCTGCAGGTCGACCGGGCCGAAGTGGAACTCGCCGCGCCGCACCTCGGCCCCGCGCAGGGTCGCCACGACCGCGCCCGAGCGCGGTGCCGCGGCGATCTCCATCCGCAGTTCCCACTCCTTGCGCGGCTCCTCGACCGTCTCCAGCCGCTCGATCAGCCGGTCGGTCTGGCGGGCCTTGGCGGCCTGCTTCTCGGTGGACTCGACACGGGCGTTGCGGGCGATCTTGTCGCCGTCGGTGGCCTTGCGGCGGGCGTTCTTGACGCCCTTGTCCATCCAGGCGCGCTGGGTGCGGGCCCGGGCCTCCAGGCCGGCGCGGGTGTCCGCGTACTCCTCGTAGCGTTCGCGGGCGTGCCGGCGGGCGGTCTCCCGCTCCTCCAGGTAGGCGGTGTAGCCGCCGCCGTAGAGGGTCACCTGCTGCTGGGCCAGGTCGAGTTCGAGGACCTTGTCGACGGTACGGGCCAGGAATTCGCGGTCGTGGCTGACGAGCACCGTACCGGCGCGCAAGCCGCCGACGAACGTCTCGAGGCGCTGGAGCCCGTCGAGGTCGAGGTCGTTCGTCGGCTCGTCGAGCAGGAAGACGTCGTACCGGCTGAGCAGCAGCGAGGCGAGACCGGCGCGGGCCGCCTGGCCGCCGGAGAGGGCGGTCATGGGGCGGTCGAGCGAGATGTCGAGCCCGAGGGAGGCGGCGACCTCGTCGGCGCGTTCGTCGAGGTCGGCGGCGCCGAGCGAGAGCCAGCGCTCCAGGGCGACGGCGTACGCGTCGTCCGCGCCCGGCGCGCCGTCCGCGAGCGCCTGGGTGGTGGCGTCGAGGTCGGCCTGGGCGGCGGCCACGCCGGTGCGGCGGGCCAGAAACCCCCGTACGGTCTCCCCCGCCCGCCGCTCCGGCTCCTGCGGGAGGTGGCCCACCGTGGCGTGCGGCGGGCTGATCCGGATGGCGCCCTGCTCGGGGTCGGTGAGCCCGGCGAGCAGCCGGAGCAGGGTCGACTTCCCGGCCCCGTTGACCCCGACGAGGCCGATGACCTCGCCCGGGGCGACGACGAGATCGAGCCCGGAGAAAAGGGTGCGGTCACCGTGTCCGGCGGCCAGGTCCTTGGCGACGAGAGTGGCAGTCATCAGGCGCCCGATCCTAACCGCCGCCGGTTCTCGCGGGCTCGGCGATTTCCCCGCCCCGGCCCGGCGGGCACGCGAGTGGCTGCCCGCAGGGGCGGTGGGCCGAACCGGTCGTGGTCGGCGACGGCCCGGAGACCGCCCCCGCCCCTACGGGACCACCGGCGTCGTCAGGATCGTGTCCGTCGTGCGGGCCACGAGAAGGGATGCGCCTCGGAGCGCCTTGGGGGGGCAGGGCCAGGCGGTGGAGGCCCGGGGCAGGCGGGCGTCGAAGAGGTCGTGGGTGTGGGGGCGGGAGAGGCGGTCCAGGCGGTCGGCGGCGAGGCGGACGCGGCACTCGGTCGTGACCTCGACGAGTGCTTCCCCGCTCCGTGCGGCGAGGCGGACGAGGCGGCGGTGGTCCAGCGGGGCGCGGTCCAGGGCCTGTTCGACCGGGGCAACGGGCAGGGGGACGATGGGGGCGAGGCCGGTGAGGAAGACGGCGTCGGAGCGGGCCTTCGTGGAGGCGTCCCGTACGGCGTCGCGCTCGTCCTGAGGGGTCGTCCGGCCGAAGAACACCACACCGTAGCGGCGGAGTTCGGCCGCGTGGGCGCCCACCGCGTCGAGGGTGATCTCGGCGCCGATGCCGGTGCGCCGCAGTGCGGCGGCGAGCCTGGCGAGGAGCGCGGCGCGGCGGCCGACGAGGAGGACGCGGCGGTCGGCGGCGGTCGTGGGCGTCGGGGTCACGCAGCAGGCGGCCCAGTTCGGCGCGGTATCGGTTGCCGTGGAAGCGGTAGGGGCCGATGCCGTGGTAGCCGTCGAGTGCGGGGGCGGGGGTCTGGTCGGTCTGCCGGCGGAAGTCGCGCCAGACGATGTCGGGCCCGTCCCGTTCGATGGCGGCGGTGACCGCGCCGCAGGCGAGCCCTTCGCATTCGGGGCAGCCGTAGAGGACGTACCGTCCGCCGTCGAGCGGCGGCCCGGTCTCCAGCAGGAGCCTGCGGACCTGTTCGGCGAAGACGGTGGGGCCGAGGGCGGAGGCGAGCGGGGAGACGGCGTCGAGGCCGGCGAGGCGCGGCAGGTACCGCCTCTCGCCGGAGCCCCGGGCCGGGACGCGCGGGGCGTCGGCGGGGGTCCGGCGAGAAGGCGTCGTCGCACCGGGTGCGGTGTCGACGGGCCCCGGGTGGCGGTGCCGGAGCGGGCCGGGCTAGCGGGTGTCGCTCGCGCCGACCCGGCCGTCGGCGGTCGAGGCGGCCTCGGCCTCGCCCGTTCCGGCGGCTCCGTCGATGTTCTCGGCGGGGGCGGCCGGGCCGATCCGGATCTCGAAGTCGCCGTCGTACTTCTCGTGTCCGGCGATGACGGCCATCTCGACCGCTTCCTCGCCCTTCTCGCCGCGCACGATCAGCGGGTCGCGGCGCAGGTCCTTCAGCAGGGCCCAGCACAGCCCGACCATCACCAGGGTGAACGGTGCGGCCACCAGGATCGTCAGGTTCTGCAGGCCGGTGAGCGCGTCGTCACCGCCGCCGCCGACGAGCAGCATCACGGCCGCGACGGCGCCCGTGACCACGCCCCAGAAGATGACGACGAAGCGGCTCGGCTCGAAGGAGCCCTTCTGCGAGAGGGTGCCCATGACGATCGAGGCGGCGTCCGCGCCGGAGACGAAGAAGATGCCGACGAGGATCATCACGATGACGCTCATGATGCTCGCCACCGGGTACTGCTCGAGCACGCCGAACAGCTGGCCCTCCGGAGTGGTCTCCTTGCCCAGCTTGCCCGCGGCCTGGAGCTTCATCGACGAACCGCCGAAGATCGCGAACCAGATCAGGCTGACGGTGCTCGGCACCAGGATGACGCCGCCGACGAACTGCCGGATGGTGCGGCCGCGGCTGATCCGCGCGATGAACATGCCGACGAACGGCGTCCAGGAGATCCACCAGGCCCAGTAGAAGACCGTCCAGTCGCTCAGCCAGCTCGCGACCGTCTGTCCGCCGGTCGCCTCGGTGCGGCCCACCAGCTGCGGCAGATCACCGATGTAGCTGCCGATGGAGGTGGGCAGCAGGTCGAGGATGATGATCGTGGGGCCGGCCACGAAGACGAACACGGCCAGGAACAGCGCCAGCACCATGTTGATGTTGGACAGCCACTGGATGCCCTTGGCGACGCCCGAGACGGCGGAGGCGATGAACGCGACCGTGAGGACCGCGATTACGGCGACCAGCAGCCCGGTCCCGACGTTGCTCTTCCAGCCGAGCACCTCGACACCGCTGCCGATCTGCAGCGCGCCGAGCCCGAGGGACGCGGCGGAGCCGAAGAGGGTGGCGAAGATCGCGAGGATGTCGATGACGCGGCCGCCCGCGCCGTTGGCGTGCCTGCTGCCGATCAGCGGGGTGAAGACGGCGCTGATGGTCTGGCGGCGGCCGCGGCGGAAGGTGCTGTACGCGATGGCGAGGCCCACGACCGCGTAGATCGCCCACGGGTGGAGCGTCCAGTGGAACAGCGTCGTCGACATGGCGACCTGCATCTTCTCGGCCGCGGTGCCCGGGTCGGTCCCGGGCGGCGGGGTGACGAAGTGCGCCAGCGGCTCACTCACCCCGTAGAACATCAGGCCGATGCCCATGCCCGCGCTGAACATCATCGCGACCCATGAGACGGTCTTGAACTCGGGGTCCTCGCCTTCCTTCCCGAGCGTGATCTTGCCGTAGCGGCTCATCGCCAGCCACAGCGCGAAGATCACAAAGCCGGTGGCGGCGAGGATGAACGCCCAGCCACCGTTGTGGATCAGTCCGGACAGCATGCTGTCCGAGACGCTCTCGAGAGTGTCGGTGAACAGCGCTCCCCAGATCACGAACGCGAGGGTGAGTCCGGCGGACACCCCGAACACCACGCGGTCGGTCTGGGGAGCCGGAGTCGGGTCGGGACTGCCGGGAAGGTCTGCCGTGACCGGAGGGTCGCTTCTTACGTCCCCCGTGTCCTTCTGTGTCTCCGTCACGCATGAACCTTTCACTGGGTTTAATGGGTCGACGATGCGGCTACCCAGTAGTCGGATACGTATGTCAGGACGACTCCCGTTGTTTCAGCACGTGTTCACGGGCTGACCTGCGGTGAGGTGGTAGTCCGCGCGGCCGTCGAGCAGCAGCGGGACGAGGGCCCGCAGCGGCTGCCGCAGCGGCACGAGGACGTCGTGTCCGGCGCCCGGGAGGGCCCGCGTCCGTATGCCGTGCAGGGCCAGTTCGTCCCGTACGCCGGCGTACTGCTCGGCGTCCAGCCGGTAGCCGCACGGCGGGTCCTGGAGGATGTCGCCCTTCTCGGCCGGGTCGTTGTCGGCGCCGCCGAGGTACACCGGGCCCCGGTCCGCGTAAGCAGAGAGCCGGGCTGCGGTCGTGGCGGCCTCGATCCGCGGGCGCCGCTCCTTCACGAAGCCGAACGCGCCCTTCAACGCGGCGAGTTGGGAGCCCACCCGGCGCTTGTTGTTGACGGCGGGGTCGGCCTTCTCGGCGTCGGTGAGCGGGTCGACACGGGTCTCGACGAGCAGCCCGACGCTGTTCTTGACCCCGGCGGTGTTGCGCAGAATGCGCTCCTGGCCGTCGCCCGCGACCTGTTTGACCGGCTCGCCCGTTTCCGGGTCGGTCCAGATGCCGTAGACGCCGGTGGAGAAGCCCGCGGCCTCGGCGTGCGGGCGCACGTAGGTGTCCGAGAGGGTGCGCGCCTCGCGGTGTACGGGGGCGGCGGTGTTGAGGTTGCGCGGCCACAGGGCCAGCAGGTCCTTCATGTAGTACGGGACGGTGGCCCCGTACTCGTGCAGGTCGTAGACGGTGTCCGGCCGCCAGTCGCGGATGACGCGCGCCATGGCGCGGGACTCGGCGGTGGTGAGCGCGATGTGGTCGCGGTTGATGTCCGTGCCCTGGGAGTTGCCGCGGGTGTCGGCGGCCCGGCCGTCGGGGTTGGCGGTGGGCACGACGAGGACGTTCGTGCGCGACAGGAAGCGGCGGGTTCCCGGGTCCTTGGCGTAGGCGAGGTCGCGGATGGTGGTCAGGCAGGCCTCGCGGCCCGACGGCTCGTCGCCGTGCTGGGAGCAGATGAGCAGCAGGGAGTTGCCGCGGGCGGCCCGGGCGGCGTCGGCGGGCGCCGCGGGGGCGCCGATCCGCACCAGGTTGAGGGGGCGGCCCTGCGCGGTGCTGCCGATGGTGTCGACGGCGACGCGCCCGCTGGCCCGGTCGACGGCCGCGAGGAAGTCCGCCTCCTCGTCCTGGGTCGTCCAGCGGGCGCCCTGGCCGGTCTCGAATCCGGTGCGCGGCGGCGCTCCCGGTTCGGCCCGCGCGGGGGCGGCCAGGAGCGATCCGGTGAGCAGCGCGCCGAGCGCGCCGCAGGTGGCGGCGGTGCGGATGAGGGGTGCGGGTGAGAACACGGTGCGGGCCTCCTGTGGTGAGGGGACGGGTGAGGCGCCCGGGCGCGGGCGCCTCACCGGGGACGTACGTGGCAGGTCAGCGGAGCGGCAGAGGGGCGTCGAGGTGCGGGGTGCGGATGCCGCGGCGCAGGGGTTCGCGGGCGGGCTCGGGCGCGGCGCCGTCGGCCCGCAAGGCGCCGACGAGCGGGAGGCGGGCCGAGGTGCGGCTGAGGTCGAGGGTCAACCGGGGTGTGGTGGTGGGCGGTTCGAGGAGCCCGGCGTCCGTACCGGCGATGATCAGGCCCAGCCGGTGGCCCGCCGGGATCACATGGTCGGTGGCGGCCAGGTCGAGTGTGAGGGTGTACGGCTTGCCGGGGGTCAGCGGGCGGCCCTTGCGGGCGTCGGCCCAGTGGCCGAGGTCGGCCCAGCCGCGGCTGAAGACGGTGGAGTCGACCGTCTCGGTGTCGGCCGCGGTCACCTTGAAGCAGGCGCTGTCGCCCGCCGTGCTGCTGCCCCAGCAGGTGCGGTCGTCGAGGGTGACGATGCCCTCGCCCGCCGCGCCGTAGTCGCGGATGGTGTCGGGTCCGAGGTCGACCAGGACGGCGGAGAGGTGGGCGCTGGTGGTGGAGGGGGTGGCGGTGACCGTCACGGTGCCGGAGCCGGACAGCCGCAGGTCCCGGGTGAGCGGCGGCGTGGTGAAGCCCGCCTTGGCGGGGGTCGGCCGGTCGATGTCGGCGGCCCAGTCGGTCTCGCTCAGCCGGGGGTCGTCGGTGAAGGCCGCGGTGGTGCCGGGCCCGGCCCGTTCGGTGCCGAGGACGCCCACCCCGGCGGTCTCCCCCGCGGCCGGGCGCAGGGTGGTCCGCCGGGTGCCGGACGGGGGCCAGACGCGGTCGGTGGACCACTGGTCGGGGGCGCGTTCGACGTCGGCCATGGGCTCGCGCTCGATGCCGTTGTCGATGCCGAGGAGCTGGTGGTCGAACCAGCGGTGCAGGGTACTGACCCAGGGCCCGCGCCGGAAGTCGAACGGGTCGACGTGCCCGGTCTGCGACAGCCAGATCTTGCGCTCCACGCCCGCGTCGGCGAGCGCGTTCCACCACTGTCCGAGGTGCTTGGTGCGGACGTTGAGGTCCTGCATCCCGTGGACGGCGAAGACGCTGGCGCGCACCTTGCGGGCGTCGGGCACGTAGTCGCGCGCGCTCCACAGGCCGGTCCGGTCGCCGTTGCGCGGGGCGCCGTCGACGAGACGTTTCTGTACGGCGGCGCAGCGCCCGTGGGCGGCGTCGCTCTCGACGGCGTCGGCCAGCCCGTCGGGGCCCGAGCCGAAGAGGGCGGCGCCCTTGGCGAAGTAGTAGTCGTACCAGGAGGAGATGGCGCCGATGGGCACGATGGTCTTCAGGCCCTTGACGCCGGTGGCGGCGACGCCGTTGGCGATGGTGCCGTCGTAACTCTTGCCGATCATGCCGGTGCGGCCGTTGCTCCAGGACGCCGTGACGGGCGTGCCGCCGGTCGCGGCGCTGTATCCGGTGGCGCGGCCGTTCAGCCAGTCGACGACGGCCTTGGCGGACTGGATGTCGGAGCGGCCGCCGATGTCGACGCAGCCGTCGGACCGGTTGGTTCCGGCGAGGTCGACGAGGACGGTGGCATAGCCGCGCGGGACGAAGTAGTTGTCGTAGAAGAGCGGGAACAGGACCGGTTTGCCGTCCGCGTCATAGGTCTTGGTCTGGCTCTCGTTGCCGCGTCCGCAGCAGGAGTAGTACGGACTGGCGTCCATGATCACGGGGATCTTGCGGCCCTGCCGCGCGGGTTCGCGGGGCCGGACGATGTCGACGGCGACCCGGTCGGTCCTGCCGTCGGCGTCGCCGTCGAGCTTCGTGTCCACCCAGACGGATTCGCGGATGGCGTTGTCGTACGAATAGACGGGTCTGCTCTCCCGCACCGGGGCCGCGTGGGCCGGTGAGGTGCCGAGGGGAGACAGCGGTAAGAGGGTGGCGGCCACCAGTGCGGTGACCGCCGGGACGAGGTGCCTGACCCGGTGGATGCGGGGTTTCCGCCTACGTAGCAGCACGGCCGGACCGTAGCGCGAGTGAACTCCCGGGCAGAAGAGGGCGGACGGTCACCCGGGGCCCGTGTGGCGGCTGGATGTCGATTACATGTCAGATAACGGATGGGCGTGAAGTGCGCACGCGGAGTACATAGGGTCGCGAGTGATCGTTCTCCCTTACGAAACGTTCTCCCCTACGAGTTGGAGGACTCGTGCGTCACCACAGACTCATCGTCCCGAGCGCGGCCGCGGCCTGCCTGCTGCTGGCGATCCCGGCTTCGGCGGCCGAACCGGCGCCCGGCGCGCCCGGCATCGGGGACTCCTACTACCCCTCGTACGGCAACGGCGGCTACGACGTCTCCCACTACGACCTGCGGCTGAAGTACCAGCCGAAGACGGACGGCCTGGAGGGCACGGCGACGATCGTCGCCACCGCGAAGCAGGATCTGTCCCGCTTCAACCTCGACTTCGCGCTCGATGTGCGCGAGGTGCTGGTGGGCGGGAAGAAGGCGGCGTTCACCAAGACCGGCGACCATGAGCTGGAGGTCACCCCGGCCGCGGCGCTGGGCTCCGGCCGTCCCTTCACCGTCGTGGTGCGCTACAGCGGTACGCCGTCGAAGGTGGAGGCGGGCGGGTTCACCAGCTGGCAGCGGACGCCGGACGGCGGGGTCGCGGCCAATGAGCCGGAGTCGGCGTGGTGGTGGTTCCCGAGCAACGACCACCCGCTGGACAAGGCCACGTACGACGTCTCGGTCGCGGTGCCGGACGGTACGCAGGCCATCAGCAACGGCGTCCTGACGTCGAGCACGTCGCAGCTGGGCTGGACCCGCTACAACTGGCGCTCCAGCAAGCCCCAGGCCACCTATCTGGCCACGCTCGCGGTCGGCACGTTCGACATCACGACGGACACCACCGCGAACGGGCTGCCCGTCGTCAACGCCTACAGCAAGGACCTCGGCGACAACGCGGGCGCGGCGCGGGCCAGCGTCGAGCGGACGGCCGAGGTCGCCGACTGGGAGTCCACGGTCTTCGGCCCGTATCCCTTCGATGCGCTGGGCGGCTATGTGCCGAACGTGTCCGCCGGGTTCGCCCTGGAGACCCAGACCCGGCCGTTCTACGGCCCGAAGAAGTTCGCCAAGGGCTCGAACGTGTCCGTCGTCGTGCACGAGCTGGCGCACCAGTGGTTCGGCGACAGCGTCTCGCTGAAGGACTGGCGCGACATCTGGATCAACGAGGGCTTCGCGAGCTACGCGCAGTGGCTGTGGTCGGAGAAGGAGGGCGAGGGCACGGCGCAGGAGCTGGCGGACTACACGTACGCCTCCTACCCGGCCGACGACCCGTTCTGGAAGGTCGAGCCGGGCGACCCGGGGGCGGCGAACCAGTTCCACGAGGCGGTGTACGACCGGGGCGCGCTGACGCTGCAGGCGCTGCGCAACCGCGTCGGCGACAAGGCCTTCTTCGCGATCCTGAAGGGGTGGACGACGGAGCACCGGTACGGCAACGCCTCGGTGAAGGACTTCGTGGCCTACGCCGAGAAGGTGTCCGGTGAGCCGCTGGCCGCGTTCTTCGACACCTGGCTGTTCACCCCGTCCAAGCCGGCGGCGACGCGGGCGAAGGCGGCGCGGCTGAGCCCGGCGGGGGCGCCGGTGCGGCCGAAGTCCTGGCAGAAGATCCAGGCGGCGCACTCCGAGAAGTGAGATGACACCCCCGTCCGGTGCCCGCGCACCGGACGGGGGCGTTCGCGGTCAGTCCGCCGTGAGCGGGCGGAGCGTGAGGGTGTAGTCGTACGCCTTGTCTGCCTTGACCCGGTACTGGTCGCGCACCGGGTTGGGGGTGTCGCCGACACCGGTGACGGCGTGGTCGGCGTGCAGGGTGTTCCAGCCGTCGTTGCGCTTGAGGAAGTGGGGGTAGGAGGCGCGGTCGAGGTCGTCGTACGCGCTCGCGCCCACCTCCAGGTCGCCCGACACCAGCAGGCCGCCGCCGCTGCCGTCGGTGAGCGAGGCCCAGCGCACATCGTCGTGGTTGCCGTGGTCCTGCGGCTTCAGGTACTCGACGTACTGGTCCTCGACGGAGGAGGACCAGACGCCCATGGGCGTGCCGTCCTTGCGGTCGTTGAAGTTCTCGACCGGACCGCGGCCGTACCACCGGAACGTGCCGTACCGCTCGGGCACCTTGAGCTTCATGCCCACCCGCGGCAGATACGACAGCTTGCTCGCCTCGTCGCGCGCCTGGACCTGGTGGCGGATGCCGATCTCACCGGAGCCGTCGACGCGGTACGTCATGGTCTGGTCGAAGGACGCGTTGGTCGCCTCGGGCGGGGTGACGCTGGTGGTGAAGGCGACGGAGACCGTGCCGTCGTCGCCCGGGGTCACCTCCGTGCCCTTGACGGTGGCGCGCAGCCGGTCGAGGCCGAGGGAACGCCACTGCTTGCCCTCGGCAGTGCCCCATTCGGAGCGCTCGTTGCTGATCGGGGCGCGCCAGACGTCGAGTTCGGGGCCGGAGGTGAGGAGTTCGCGGCCGCCCGCGCGCATCGAGGTGAGCGTGCCCTTCTTCTTGTCGAAGGTGTAGCGGAAGCCGGGGCCGGTGACCTCGACGCTGTCGCCCTTGGTGGTGCTCCTGACCGGGGCCTTGGCCTCGCTCGCACGGGTCGGCTCCGGCTCGGGGACCTTGTCGCCGCCGACCGCGAACTGCCCGAAGGAGACCACGTGTCCGGCCTTCGCCCAGTCGGTGTCGTGGGCGGTGACCGCCTGGACGGTGAGGTAGCGCTCGTAGCCGCCGGGGTTCGCGGGCGGGGCGGGCAGTTGGACCTCTTCCCTCGCGTCCGGTCCGACGTCCAGGGCCCGGGTGCCGCTCGCGACGGTCTTCGCGCCCTCGGTCACCTTCCAGCGCAAGCGCAGGTCGGAGGTGCCGGTGAAGACGCGCTCGTTGGTGACCTCGACCTTGCCGGTGCGGGCGTCGGCGTCGGTGATCCGGACGGGCGCCTGCACCCAGGCGAGCTGGGCGGTCTCCGGCTCCGGCGTGCGGTCGGCGGTGACCAGGCCGTCGACCCCGGATTCGTAGAGGCCGTAGGAGAGGTAGTCGCCCTTGCGCTGGAAGGTGTCGAAGTCCAGGGCGATCAGGGCGTCCCGCTTCGGGTCGTCACCGGCGGCGAGCCGGGCCGCGCCGAGCGCCGTGTCGTAGACGCGGACCTCGTCGATGGTGCCCTTGGCGGTGCGTCCGGGGTAGCCGTCCTCCATGGTGTCGGCGTTGCGGCCGACGCCGAGGTCGTAGCCGGTGTAGTCGATACGGCCACTCCAGGCGGTCTCGGCGAGCTGCTTGCCGTCGACGTACAGGCGCAAGTGCCTGCCGTCGTAGGCGCCGGTGACGCGGTGCCAGGCGCCGGTCCAGCCCTCCGGTACGTCCGCGGTCACCGTGCGGGGCTTGCCCTCGCTGGTGATCGTGAACTCCAGGGTGTCGGCGTCCTTCATCCGCAGCACGTACTGGTCGCCCTTGCTGACCATGGTGAAGTCGCCGGTGAACGGCTCGGCGGGCTTGACCTGGGCGTCGAGGGTGACCGCCTTGCCGGTCAGGTCCAGCTTCGGATCGCGGTAGGTCTCCACGAAGTCGTCCAGACCGGACAGGTACAGCGCCTTGCCGCTGTGGCCGTCCACGGCCTTCGGCTTGCCGGAGAGGCTCGCGGCGATGCGGTTGCCGGAGGAGTCGGGGGTGGTGATCAGGGGGCGCTTGATGTTCTGCTCCGCCCAGTCCCAGATGAAGCCGCCCTGGGCCCTGGGGTATTTCCGCATGACCTCCCAGAACTCCCGGAAGTTGCCGAGGCTGTTGCCCATCGCGTGCGCGTATTCGCCCATCACGATCGGCTTGGTGAAGGTCTTGGCCTTCTCCTCCAGCTTGGCGGGCGTGGCGTAGCGGGGACCCGCGATGTCGGCGAAGGGGGCGTCGCCGTCGGGCCGGTTGGGCTGGTGGTACAGCGGCCGGGTCGGCTCGTTCTTCTTCGTCCACTCGGCCATGGCGTAGTGCGCCTTGCCCAGCCCGGCCTCGTTGCCGGTGTCCCACATGATGACGCTGGGGTGGTTCTTGTCCCGCTCGACCATGCCCTGGTGCCGCTCCAGGAAGGCCTTCTGCCACTCGGGCTTCTCGGCGAGGCACTGGTCCGGGCAGTCCTCGAAGCTGTGGGTCTCGACCTCCATCTCGTCGTCGATGAGGATGCCCTCACGGTCGGCGAGTTCGTAGAGGTAGGGGTCCGAGGGGTAGTGGGAGGTGCGGATCGCGTTGACGTTCAGCCGCTTCATCAGCCGCACGTCCTGCTCCATGCGCTCCCGGGTGGCGTGCCGGCCGGTGGTGGGGTCGGTCTCGGCGCGGTTGACGCCGCGTATGAGGACGCGCTTGCCGTTGAGCTTGAGCTGCTGGTCCTTGACCTCGACCTCGCGGAAGCCGACGCGCTGCCGGACGGTCTGGGTCACCTTGCCGTCGGCGTCGCGCAGCGTGAGCTCGAGCTGGTACAGGTTCGGCGTCTCGTCCGACCACTTGGCGGGGTTCTTCACCTGCGCCGTCAGCTCGGCCTTGCCGTCCGTCTCCTCGGCGGACAGCCGCCGCACCTCGCGGCCGCGCGGGTCGTACAGCACGCCAGTGACCCGCTGTTGGCCCTTCTCACCGCCCTCGGCGCGCGCGATGTCGACCTCGGCGCGCAGGGTGGCGTCCCGGTAGTCGGCGTCGAGGTCGGTGGTGACGTACGCGTCCTCCATCCGGGTCTTGGGGGTGGAGTACAGCGACACGGAGCGGAAGATGCCCGCGAAGCGCCACTGGTCGTAGTCCTCCAGGTACGAGCCGGCGCTCCAGCGGTGCAGCTGGACGGCGACGCGGTTGTGGCCGGGCCGCAGATAGTCGGTCACGTCGAACTCGGCGGGGACGTAGCCGCCCTGGTCGTAGCCGACGTAGGCGCCGTTGACCCAGACGAACGCGCCGGAGGTCATGCCGTCGAAGCGGAGCACTTGGCGCCGCCCGTCCCAGCTCCTGGGCACCTGGACGTCCTTGAGGTACGCCCCGGTGGGGTTGACGTCGTGGGGGACCTTCGGGGGGTTCTCGGGCACCATCTCGCCGTCGATGTTGCGGAAGATGGGGTGGTCGAGGTCGTCGGTCTGCCAGGTGTGCGGGACCTTCACGCGCTGGAAGGCGGAGGCATCGTAGTCCTCCTTCCAGAAGCCCTTCGGCGCGTCCTCGGGCTTGTCGGCGAGGGCGAACCGCCAGCTGCCGTCGAGGCTGCGCTGCCACTTCTCCGCGTCCGGGCCGGTGGGCTCGAGCCGGGTGTGCGGGGGCTCCTGGCCCTCGCCCGTCCGCTCCGGATCCTCGAGGTAACTGTGCACGTCGGCGGGGAACTTGCCCGCGTCCGGCGCTCTTCCGGCGGCGCTGTCCGCCGTGGTGAGGGCGGCTCCGAGGGCGGTGGCCATGGCCGCCGCCACCGCGATCAGTCGTGTGCCGTACCTGCCGCGTACCGTGCCCAATCCGACCTCACCTCACATATTCGCAAGAAAACGAACACAGCTGAACAGCGATGCACGCTATTGGCCGGGTAAAGAGAGCGTCAACGGTGCGGACGGATCTCTGTGCGATCAGATAAGGCCGGAAGGTTTCACAGTGATGATGAGACAGCAATACTGATGAACCCGATCGGGCAGCACACGGGAGAGCGAGGCGCGCCGATGACCACCCCTGACAACGAGGGGCCGACCAGCGAGGGGCCGACCAGCGAGGCACCGACCCTCACCGTCGACGAGCTGGCGGCCCGGGCCGGGGTGACCGTCCGCACGGTCCGCTTCTACGGCACCCGCGGCCTGCTTCCGCCGCCCGCCATCGGCCCGCGCCGGGTCGGCCACTACGGGCCCGGGCACCTGTCGCGGCTCGCCCTCATCGAGGAGTTGCAGCACCACGGCATGACCCTGTCCGCCATCGAGCGCTATCTGCGGCAGCTCCCGGCGGACCTGAGCGCGGACGACCTCGCCATCCACCGCGCCCTCGTCGCCTCGTGGGCCCCCGAGGCGCCCGAGGAGGCGACCCGCGAGCAACTGGCCCGGCGGGCCGGGCGCGAGCTGTCGGACGAGGACGTCGACCGGCTGGCCGCGCTCCACGCGCTGGAGCGCACGGACCGGCCGGACGTGTTCCGCGTCGACCCCGGAGTGCTGCACCTGGGGCTGCGGCTGCTGGACGTTCCGATCGACCTGGAGACGATATTGGCGGCCCATACGGTCGTCCTGGAGCACAGCCGCTCCGTGGCCCGCGAGCTGGGACGGCTCTTCCGCGACGAGGTGTGGGGCCCGGAGCGGGAGCCGGAGTCCGGCGGCGGGGCGGAGCGGGTGGCGGCGAAGAAGTCGCTGTCGGCGGACATGCAGCCGCTGGTGGTGCAGGCGCTGGTGATCGCGTTTCAGCGGTCGATGAAGCAGGAGCTGCGGGCCTGGTACGGGACGGACGACGCCGGCTGAGCGCGCCCGTCCCGTGGCGCTCTCAGGCCCCCACGAGGGCGGCGGCCAGCTCGGCGGGGCGGGCGGCGAACGGCGAATGGCTGCCCGGGAGCGTCCGCACGGCGAAGGGGTGGTCCGGCATCGCCTCGTCGGCCTCCGCGATCATCAGGTCCTGCACCGCGGGTGTGAGGGCCCGGTCCTCGGCGCACCGGACGAAGGTGCGGGGGATACTGCCCCACCGCTCCCGGGTGAGGGTGACCGGCGTGGTCGGAATCGCGAACGGCATATCGGGGCTCAGGGCGTGACGCCAGCGGGCGAAAGACCCGGCAGGCACGTCCTGGTAGTACGCCAGCCGCAGCTCCTCCGCGTACTCCGGATCGGCGGACAACGGATTGATCCGGAACGCGCCGATGGCCTCCGGGTCGCCCACCATCAGCCCTTGGCCGCGGGTGGTCGCGGCCTGCTCCGGGGAGGCCATGTAGTCGCTGAAGCGCGGGCGCCCGGCGGGCACCACGGACGACAGATAGACCAGCTCGTCGACGAGTTCGGGAGCCCGCTCCGCGGCCAGGGAGGCGGAGACACCACCGGCGCTGTGCGAGACGAGGACCACTCTGCGGTGCCCGCGCACCGCGCGCAGCGCCGAGACGACGGCCCCGGCGCACTCCTCCAGGGTCAGCCCGGCCAGCGCCGACTTCTCGGTCGCGAAGTCCGGCTGGCCGGGGTCGTGATAGCCCGAGGGCAGCGGCGCGTCGAAGCCGTGCCCCGGCAGATCGACGGCGAGGCTCGCCGCGCCGAGCCCGGCCAGGGCGCGCTGGGTGGCCGCCCACTGCCAGGAGGAGTGCCAGGCGCCGTGGACCAGGACGTAGAGGGTTCCGGGTTGATCATTGTTCATGGGGCCAGTCCACCCGCTCGGCGCGGTGTCATCCACCGTCATATCTCGCCATTGTTGCGTCGATATCCGCCAGATATCGGCGCAACGATGGCGGGCCGAGCAGCTAGTCCGTGAAGCGTTCGCCGCGTTCGGCCTTCTCCAGCAGCAGCGGCGACGGCGCGAACCGCTCCCCGTACGCCGCCTGGAGTTCCCGGGCGCGGGCCACGAAGCCCGCCACGCCGCCCTCGTAGCCGTTGATGTACTGGAGCACCCCGCCCGTCCAGCCGGGGAAGCCGATGCCCAGGATCGAGCCGATGTTGGCGTCGGCGACGGACGTCAGCACGCCCTCCTCCAGCAGCCGCACCGTATCGAGGGCCTCGCTGAAGAGCATGCGCTCCTTCATGTCCTCGAAGGGGATCTGGGTGCCAGTGTCACCGAAGTGCTCGCGCAGCCCCGGCCACAGCCCCAGGCGCTTGCCGGTGGCCGCGTCGTACTCGTAGAAGCCCGCTCCCCCGCTGCGCCCCGGGCGCCCGAACTCCTCCACCATGCGGTCGATGACCGCGTCCGCCGGGTGCGGCTGCCACTCGCCGCCCGCCTCCAGCGTCGCGCGCCGCGTCTCCTCGCGGATCTTGCGCGGGAGAGTCAGGGTGAGTTCGTCCATCAGGGAGAGCACCTTGGCGGGGTAGCCCGCCTGAGCGGCGGCCTGTTCGACCGACGCCGGGTCGATGCCCTCGCCGACCATCGCCACGCCCTCGTTCATGAAGTGGCCGATGACGCGGGAGGTGAAGAAGCCGCGGGAGTCGCTGACGACGATCGGCGTCTTGCTGATCTGCCGCACCAGGTCGAAGGCGCGGGCCAGCGCCTCTTCCCCGGTGCGCTCGCCCTTGATGATCTCGACCAGCGGCATCTTGTCGACGGGCGAGAAGAAGTGCAGCCCGATGAAGTCATCGGCGCGCTCCACCCCCTCCGCCAGCAACGTGATCGGCAGGGTGGAGGTGTTGGAGCACAGCAGGGCGTCCAGCGCGACGACGGGCTCGATCTCCTGGAACACCTTGTGCTTGAGCGCCGGGTCCTCGAAGACCGCCTCGATGACGGCGTCACAGCCGGCGAGGTCGCGCGGGTCGGCGGTCGGGGTGATGAGCGCCAGCAGCGCGTCGCGCCGGGCCTCGGTCGTACGGCCCTTGGCGACGGCCTTGGCCAGCAGCCCCTCCGCGTACGCCTTGCCCTTGGCCGCCGCCTCCTCGGAGACGTCCTTCAGCACGACCTCGATGCCCGCCTTGGCGCACGTGTACGCGATGCCCGCGCCCATCATCCCGGCGCCCAGCACCGCGACCTTGCGGACCTTGCGCGGCTCGATCCCCTGCGGCCGGTTGGCACCGGAGTTGACCGCCTGGAGGTCGAAGAAGAACGCCTGGATCATGTTCTTGGCGGTCTGGCCCACGACCAGTTCGGTGAAGTACCGGGCCTCGATGGTCTGCGCCGTCTCGAAGTCGACCTGCGCGCCCTCGACGGCGGCGGCGAGGATGTTGCGCGGCGCCGGGTAGGGGGCGCCGTTCAGCTGCTTGCGGAGATTGGCCGGGAAGGCGGGGAGGTTGACGGCGAACTTCGGGTCCGCCGGGGTCCCGCCGGGGATGCGGTACCCCTTCTCGTCCCAGGGCTGCCGCGACTCGGGGTGGGCGTCGATGAAGGCGCGTGCCCGGGCCAGCAGCTCGTCCGGCGTGTCCACGACCTCGTGCACCAGCCCCGCCTCCAGCGCCCGGCGCGGGGCGTACCGGGTGCCCTGGAGCAGCACCTTGAGCAGCGCGTCGGCGACGCCGAGCAGCCGCACCGAGCGGACGACGCCGCCGCTGCCCGGCAGCAGGCCGAGCGTGACCTCGGGAAAGCCGATCCGGGAGGCGGGGGTGTCGAGCGCGACCCGGTGGTGGCAGGCGAGCGCGATCTCGAAACCACCGCCGAGCGCCGCGCCGTTGATGGCGGCGACGACGGGCTTGCCGAGGGTTTCGATACGGCGCAGCCCGCGCTTGATGCGCAGGTTCGTCTCGAACGCCTGCTGGGCCTGGTCGGGCCCCAGCGTGATCATGTCCTTGAGGTCGCCGCCCGCGAAGAACGTCTTCTTGGCGGAGGTGACGATGACGCCGCGGATCGACTCGTGCTCCGCCTCCAGCCGGTCGGCGATCGCGTCGAGGGAGGCGATGAAGGCGGCGTTCATGGTGTTGGCGGACTGACCGGGGTCGTCGAGGACGAGGGTGACGACGCCGTCGTCGCCCTGCTCCCAGCGGATGGTCGAGGCGGTGGCGGAATTGCTCATCTCACGGTCTCCAGGGGTGTGGCGGGAAGGGGTGGCGTGACGGCGGGCCGGGCCTACAGCCGCTCGACCACCGTCGCGATGCCCATGCCGCCCCCCACGCACAGGGTCGCCAGCCCGTACCGCTCGCCGCGCCGCTCCAGCTCGTCCACCAGCGTGCCGAGGATCATCGCCCCGGTGGCTCCCAGCGGGTGGCCCATGGCGATCGCGCCGCCGTTGACGTTGATCTTGTCCAGGCCGAGCCCCATGTCGTCGGCGAAGCGCAGCACGACCGCCGCGAACGCCTCGTTGATCTCGACCAGGTCGATGTCGTCGATGGTCAGCCCGGCCTTGGCCAGGGCCTTGCGGGAGGCGGGGGCCGGGCCGGTGAGCATGATGGTCGGGTCGGCGCCGGAGACGGCGGCGGAGACGATGCGGGCGCGGGGCGTGAGCCCGTAGCGCTCGCCGGTCTCGCGGTTGCCGATGGCGACGAGGGCCGCGCCGTCCACGATGCCGGAGGAGTTGCCCGCGTGGTGGACGTGGTCGATGGCCTCCACCCAGTGGTACTTCTGCAGGGCCACCGCGTCGAAGCCGCCCGCCTCGCCGATCGCGGCGAACGACGGCTTGAGCCCGGCCAGGGTCTCGGCGGTGGTGCCGGGGCGGATGTGCTCGTCGCGGTCGAGGACGGTCAGCCCGGCGCGGTCGCGGACCGGGACCACGGAGCGGTCGAAGCGCCCCTCCTTCCAGGCCAGGGCCGCCCGCTCCTGCGACAGCGCGGCGAAGGTGTCCACGTCGTGGCGGGTGAAGCCGCCGAGGGTGGCGATGAGGTCGGCGCCGATGCCCTGGGGGACGAAGCCGGTCTCGTAGTTGGTCATCGGGTCGGCGAACCACGCGCCGCCGTCGGAGCCCATCTTCACGCGCGACATCGACTCGACGCCGCCCGCCAGCACCAGGTCCTCCCACCCCGAACGGACTTTGGCCGCCGCCATGTTGACCGCCTCCAGGCCCGAGGCGCAGAAGCGGTTCTCCTGGACGCCCGCCACGGTGACCGGGAGCCCCGCCGCGATGGCCGCGACCTTGGCGATGTCGGAACCCTGGTCGCCGAGCGGGCTGACGACGCCGAGCACCACGTCGTCGATCGCGGCCGGGTCCAGCTCGGGGAAACGCCGCCGGATCTCGTGGATGAGGCCCACGACGAGGTCGACGGGCTTGGTGCCGTGCAGGGCGCCGTCGGCCTTGCCGCGTCCGCGCGGAGTGCGGATGGCGTCGTACACGTACGCTTCGGTGCTCACGTCTGCTGCCTTTCGGGGGTGGGCGGATCAGGAGGCCGGGTCGGTGGGCGTCGTCGGCAGCACATCGGGTACGCCCCAGTCGCGGGCCACCTCGGCGGCGTGCGCGCCGGGCCGGGCGGGGCCGCCGCTCACCCTGCCGGGGGTCACGGAGAAGCGCGGGGCGGGCGCGGGCTGGGTGATGCCCGCCTCCTCGACGAAGGTGTCGCGGGCGGCGAGCTGCGGATGGCGGGGGGCCTCGCGCAGGGACAGGACGGGCGAGACACAGGCGTCCGACCCGGCGAAGACCTCCGTCCACTCCTCGCGGGTGCGCTCCTTGAAGCGGTCGGCGATGACGGTGCGCAACTGGTCCCAGCTGTCGATGTCGCCGCGGGCGGGCGCCTGGTCGGCGATGCCCAGCAGGTCGGTGAACTCGGCGTAGAAGGCGGGTTCCAGCGCGCCGACCGCCATGTAGCCGCCGTCGGCGGTCTCGTACGTGCCGTAGAAGGGGCTGCCGCCGTCGAGGAGGTTGCTGCCGCGCCGGTCCCGCCAGCCGCCGGCCGCCATCATGCCGTGCAGGACGGCGGTCAGATGCGCGGTGCCGTCCACGATCGCCGCGTCCACCACCTGCCCGGTGCCGCCGGAGCGGGCGTGCTGGAGGGCGGCGAGGACGCCGATGACGAGGTAGAGCGAGCCGCCCGCGTAGTCGCCGAGCAGGTTCGCGGGCGCCACCGGCGGGCCGTCGGCCTCCCCGGTCATGCCGAGCGCGCCGGTGATGGCGATGTAGCCGATGTCGTGCCCGGCCGTTCCGGCGAGCGGGCCGTCCTGTCCCCAGCCGGTCATCCGGCCGTAGACGAGCCGGGGGTTGCGGTCGAGGCAGGTGTCCGGGCCGAGGCCCAGCCGCTCGGCGACGCCGGGGCGGTAGCCCTCGATGAGGATGTCGGCCCGCTCCACGAGGCCGAGCGCGGCGTCCCGGCCGCGCTCGGACTTCAGGTCGAGCAGGACGGAGCGCTTGTTGCGGTTGGCGAGGTCGTACGCCGGGTCGATCTTCAGGCCCCCGGGGCGGCCGGGCCGGTCGACCCGTACGACATCGGCGCCCAGGTCGCCGAGCAGCATGGCCGCGAACGGCCCCGGGCCGATCCCGGCCAGCTCCACCACCCGCACCCCGGCCAGTGGCCCGTGCCCCGTCGCTCCGCCCACGTCTGCTGCCGCCGCCATCCGGGTCCGTCCTCAGCCTCTGTGACACCACCGCTGTAACACCGCCGATGCTAAGAACGCGCCCCTCATTCCACAAGCCCCCACCCGGGGCGGGGGGTTCAGCCCGGCGTGTCCGCGGCAAGCGGGCGCTCCCGCAGCAGCTGGTCGCCCGTGAGCCCCGGGTCCACCAGACGGCCCAGCCGGCGCGGCACATCGGCTCCCACCAGCACGATCACCACCAGCGTCAGACCGGACGTCAGCACCGCCAGGGCCTGCCCGAGCGGCATGCCCTCCGCCAGGCGCGCGCCCAGCACCGGCGCCACCGCGCCGCCCAGCGCTCCGGTGTTGTAGACGAAGCCGAGCGACGCGGCGCGGTTCTCCGTGGGGAAGTGGCCCGCGATGTACTTCGGCAGGATGCCGGAGATCCCCTGGCTCAGGGCGAGCAGACAGAACAGCAGCACCCCCAGCCCCACCAGCGTGTCCCGCACGGCGAACACCGGGAAGACGAAGCACAGTGAGGCGAGCAGGGTGTACGCGTAGGCCCGCCGGGTGCCGAACCAGTCACCGGCGAACCCGGCCAGCCAGCATCCGGCCATCGTGCCGAAGCCCGCGTAGAACATCGCGTCGGTGACCTCGGAGGGCGCGTACCCCAGCTCGGTCTTCAGATAGGTGGGCAGCAGCGCCTGGATGGGCCAGCTGTAGAGGAAGGCGCAGAAGACCGTGCACATCAGCGCCACATACAGCAGCCAGCCCCGGCGCCCGCCGAGCTGGGCGGCGAAGGCGAGCAGAGCGCCCGCCGCCAGCAGCGACAGCGGCCACCGCCAGCCCTCCCCCAGCGGGGTGAAGACGCAGAACAGCGCGGTGCTCGCGGCCACCGCCAGGGCCGCGTTGGGATACCCGCGGCGGCCGGTGAACAGAGGACGGAAGGGGTTGGGCCGGGCGGCGCCGGACGCGGCCACCTCCGCGCGCCAGTCCCCCGCCTCCGGGAGCGCGCGCCGCACCCACAGCGCGACGAACACCGGCAGGACGCCGATGTAGAACATCCAGCGCCAGCCCCAGTGCGGTACGACCCACTTGTACAGCTCGGAGGCGATGATCGTGCCGCCCGCGTAACCGGAGATCAGAAAGCCGGAGGCGCGGTTGCGCAGCTGGGCGGGCCAGCTCTCCAGGGCGTACGTCGCGCTCGCGCTGTACTCGCCAGCCATGCCCATGCCAATCAGTAGCCGGGCGGAGAACAGGCTGAAGTAGTTCCAGGCGAAGCCGCACGCGAAGGTGCCCAGGGAGTAGAGCAGAATGCTGGCGATCATCGCGGGCTTGCGCCCGTACCGGTCCCCCATCGCCCCGAGCAAGCCCCCGCCGAGCCAGCGGGTGATGAACGCCCCCGAGACCAGGCTCGCCGCCGACGCCGCGCTCAAGTCGAACTCATCGGCTATCTCGGTGAGTACGAGCGTGATGAGCACGAAGTCGAAACCGTCGAGCAGATAGCCGATCCAGGCGGCGAACAGCGACTTCCACTGCCGCCGGGAGACCTCGCGATACCAGGGCGTGTGCGATGCCTCGGCCGTCACGGCAACAGCCCTCCCTCTTCCAGCAGTTGGCGCACCGTCTTCACCGCATCGCCTCCGAGCGGCACCTGCGGCACGGCCGTCGCCGGGCAGGCGATGACGCCCAGCAGATGCAGCGCCGCCTTGAACGCGCCGAGCGCCGAGGAACTGCCGCCCATCGCCGCCGGGTCACCGGCGTCGGTGAGGGCGAACAGCGCCGCCAGTCGGTCCTGTTCGGCCGCGGCCCGGTCCCAGCGGCCCGCGCGGGCGTGCCGGTAGAGCCGTACGAAACCCGCCGGGTCGACGTTGCCCAGCCCGGGAACGACACCGTGGGCACCGGCCAGCAGGGCGCCGTCCACGGCGAGTTCGGAGCCGGTGAGCACGGAGAAGGTCTCCAGGAGGCCACGGCGGCGAGCCTCCACCAGCAGCCGACGCAGCGCGCCGTCGTCGCCGCTGCTGTCCTTGAGCCCGGCGAGTGTGCCGTCGGCGGCCAGCGGCAGCACGATCCCGGGCGTCAGCTTGGAGTGGACGGAGGCCGGGATGTCGTACGCGAACAACGGCAGCCCCGCGCCCTCGCGCACCCGCCGGAAGTGGTCGGCGATCTCCACCGGGTGGGTGCGGGTGTAGAAGGGGGCGGTGGCCACGATGGCGTCCGCGCCCAGCGCGGCGGCGGTACGGGCATGGTCCACGACCCGCTCGGTCGCCATGTCGATCGCCCCCGCGAGCACCGGCACCCGCCCGGCCGCCGCCCCGACCACCGTCTCCAGGACGGTACGGCGCCTGCCGTCGCCCAGATACGCGGCCTCGCCGCTCGACCCGAGCGCGAACAGGCCGCTCACGCCCGCGTCGACCAGCCGCTCGGCGAGGGCGGTGAGGGAGACCGTGTCGACCTCACCGGCGGGGGTGAGGGGAGTGCACAGGGGCGGGACGACACCGGTGAGCGGAGCCGGAAGACTCATCAGGACCTGCCTTCCTTATGGGGCAATCTGGACGTCGGACGTCCCATGTTTTGGGGCGAATGTGACGGAGCACCAGCCCCCTGTCAAGTACGCCCGCTCCGAGCGCCCCGTCCGAATAGCGCCAGCCGGCGCCGTGTCCGCGGACCACCATGAAAGGCATGAGCGACGACAACGGGTATGAGATCCGGGCCATCGCGCCCGAGGTGGCCAAGCAGCTGCGGATCCGGGACGACGCGGGCAACCCGCCGCGCATGGTGGTGGACGACGAGGAGGGCAACAGCCCGCTGCGCTGCTGCCTGGGCCGCAGCCGACCGGGCGAGACCATCGCCCTCGTCTCCTACGCCCCGCTGCGCCGCTGGGCCGGGGAGACGGGCGCCGAGCCCGGCCCGTACGACGAGCAGGGGCCGGTCTTCATCCACGCCGAGGAGTGCGACGGCTGGACCGGCCCCGGCTTCCCGTCCGGCATATGGGGCGACCACCGGGTGCTGCGCGCCTACTCCGCCCAGGGCAGCATCCTCGGCGGCCGGCTGCTGACCGGCGTCGGGCAGCGGGCGTGCGAGGAGACCCTCTCCGAGCTGTACGCGGACCCCGAGGTGGCCGTGGTGCACGTGCGCTGCGTCGAGTTCGGCTGCTTCGTGGCCGAGACGCGGCGGGTGGGCTAGGGGGTGTCCGCCAGGGCGCGGCGGCACAGGGCGTCGGCGCGGCGGGTGGTCTCGGGCTGCCGGTAGTCGCGGGCCAGATGGAGGGTGTACGCGCAGGCGTCCTCGATGGTCACCCGGTGGCCGACGGACACGAACACCGGCTTCACTCCGCCCCGGGTGCGCAGCGCCCGGCCGACCTCCTCGTCCCCGTCGAGCAGCGGCGTCCAGTCGCCACGGCGCGGGCCGGGCGGGTCGTGGCGGAAGGCGAAGGGGTTCTTGGCGACGCCGATCGTCGGCAGACCGGTGAGCACCCCCAGATGGCTGGCCAGCCCGAAGCGGCGGGGATGGGCGATGCCGTAGCCGTCGCAGACCACGACATCGGGGCGGTGGCCGAGCCGGTCGAGGGCGCCGAGCGCGTCCAGCACGGCCGGGATCTCGCGGAACGCCAGCAGCCCGGGCACATACGGGAAGGTGACCCGGCCGACCGCCGTCGTCTCCCCGACGACGGCGAGGGTACGGGCGTCCAGCGCGACGGCGGCCGCCGCGACGACGCCCCGCTCGTCGTCGTACGCCACGTCCACCCCGACGACCGCCCCGGCCCCGCCGCCCGGGGCGGGCACGGCCCCGCCCTCCGCGCGGACGGATCCCCGCAGCCGCTCCTGCACGGCGGTCGCCTCGGCCTCGGTCGCGGGCCAGTCGCGCGGGAGTTCATAGCGGGGATCGATGGCGCTCGTCATGACCGGTCACGCTACCGGTCGCCGCTACCGGGCCGGCTCCAGGCGGGCGATGCGGCCCTGTTCTCCCGACGCCCAGCAGCCGCCGTCCGGGGCGCAGTCCACCGTGTCGTACGAGCCGGAGTCGAGGGCGCGCCAGGTGCGGCCGCCGTCCGCCGTCACGTCGGTGCCCGTGGGGCCGACCGCGAGGGCGGCGCGGTGGGCGTACGGGAGCCAGGCGGCGCCCGAGCGGTAGGCGGGCGGGGGCTCGGTGGCCGGGGCCCAGGCCGCGCCGCCGTCCGCGGTGACCGCGGCCGCGCGCGGGGACGGCTGGCCGGGGCGGTAGTCGCCGCCGACGGCGAGGCCGTGGCGTACGTCGTGGAAGGCGAGGGCGAAGACGCCGCGGGCCGGGTCACCGGCGGGGAGCGGCGCGTCGGCGACCGTCCAGGTGCGGCCGCGGTCGGCGGTGTGGAAGACCCGGGCGGTGGCGGCGCCGCCGGTGGCGAACCACGCGTCCCGGCGCCCGGCGCTCACCAGGCACTGCCCGCTCGCGGCGAACGCGGCCTCGCCCGGTTGGGCCGCGGGCATCCCGCCGGAGGGCAGGACGCGCCAGGTGCGGCCGCCGTCACCGGTGGCGAGGATGCGGTACTTGCCGTCGACCGGGTCGCTGAGCGCGAGGCCGTGGCGGGCGTCGAAGAAGGTCAGGCAGTCGTAGAAGGCGCGCGGATCGGGGTTACGGAAGGTCTCGCTCCAGGTGGCGCCGCCGTCGTCCGTACGGAAAACGCGCGACGCCTCGCCCTCGCCGATGGCCAGCACCACCGCGCGCCGCGCCCCGAACGCCTCGATGTCGCGGAACTCCAGCCCCTCCGCACCGGGCGGGGACACGTTCCGCCAGGTGCGCCCGCCGTCGCGGGTCCGCAGCACCGTGCCCTTCGTGCCCGCGACCCAGGCGGTCCGGCGGCTCATGGCGGCGAGTCCCCGGAAGCGGGCGTCGGTGCCGCTGTCCTTCAGGCGCCATCCGGCGCGTACGTCGGCACCCGCCGGTTGGCCCTGCGCGGGCGCGGCGAGGGCGGCGGCGAACGCCGCCCCGCAGAGCCCGGCGGCGGCCAGGCGTCTCATCATGCCCATGATCCCCATGCGCGTCATGGGGGTGGAAGCTAGCCCATGGGCGGTACGCCGTCCATATCGCCCGGGGCGGCAGGGAGCCCGTACGGCGCCCGAACACGCGGCGGCGCCCCCGGGAATTCCGGGGGCGCCGCCGATCGGCCGTCAGCCGTGCCGGGTCAGTTGTTCACGCAGAGCCGGACCAGCAGCGATACGCAGTTCTGCGAGTCGTCGGTGGCCGCCGAGGTCGGCGTGTCGGGCTGGCCCGGCGTCCCCTGCGGGTCCGCCGTGCCGCCACCGTTGCCGCCACCGCCGCTCGTCGGGTCCTGCGTCGGCGACGAGGGCTTGGAAGTGGGCTCGGAGGTGGGCTTGGATGTCGGAGTCGACCCGGATTCGGACGAGTTGGGCGACTTGGTCGGCTTCGACGGTGTCGTCGGCCTCCCCGAGGGCGAGGACGCGGGGTCCGAGGGCGCGGACGACGGGGCCGTGGACCGCGACGGGGACACCGCGCTCGACGGCACGTCCGACGGCCCCGGCGCCTTCGTGGACGGCCTGCTCCGGGACGCCTCACCCTTGCCGTTCGCGCGCGGCGCGTCCGGCGTCCGCGACGCGGCGTCGGTGGCGTCGGTACCGGACGAACCCGACGAAGGTGAGGAGTCGGCTGATTTATGGCTCGGCGCCGACGCCGCCGCCGGCTGCCCGGCCTCCGCCGCGCCGCCGTTGGTGAGGGCCAGGCCCGTCATGACCGCCGCGCCCGCGACGAACAGCACCCCGGCCCCGGCCACCGCGACGGCGACCGGCCCCGCCTCGCGCACCTGCCCATGCATCAGGTGGCGCATCGAGCGGCGGCCGGAGACGAGCGGGCCGTTCGCCGGAGCCGCGTGCGCACCGCCGATCGGCACGGTCGCCGGACCGCCCACCCCAGCGGTCCCGGCGCCCGCCGCGGCGGCGCCCGTCGTGGCCCAGCCGCCCGCGGCGGCCAGCGGCCGCAGGTACGGCGCGGTGCCCCGGTCGTACAGCGCCAGCAGCGCCGGGCCGGTCAGCGCGGCCAGTCGGCCATCGGCCGCCACCAGCCGCTCCATCCGGGACCGGCAGTCCGGGCAGCCGTCGATGTGCACCGCGATCCGCTCGGCCTGGTGGGGGTCGTCCGTGCCCAGCACATGGCCGGGCATACCGTCCCAGTGGCCACCGCAGGCAGCGCTCGCCGGGGTACCGGGCTGCGCGCGCAGGAACTCGTGGCGCAGGCTCTCCCGGGCCCGCTCCACAAGCGTGGCCGCGGCCTCGGCGGTCGTCCGCGTACGACGGGCCGCCTCCTCCGGCGGCAGGTCCTCCGCCTCGGCGAGCCAGAGCGCCGTGACCCAGCGCTGCGGCAGCTCGCCGAGGACACGTATCAGCGGTTCGAGGAGCGAGGCCTGCTGCGGCGGGCCCCAGTTCACCGAGGCCACGGCGAGCCCGCGGACGGCGCTCGTCAGTTCGCCCGGTACGGCGTCGGCGTCGATGGACTCCCCGGTGCGCAGCCGCCGCCAGACGCGGAAGTGCGCCTCGGCGACGAGGTCTCCCGCCGTCCAGGGGTTGCCGGTGAGGGTGCGGGCGTACCCGACAAGTCGTGGATATTCGGATTCGTAAAGCCGGGTGTACGCGGCCGCATCCAGCGCCGCGGGACGCATCGTCATGGTGGAACAACCCCTGGGGTGGGTGCCTCGGGAGAGCGGAGTGCGGCGGAAGTTTTGTAACAGCTCCGCACGGCACCCGAGACCGTGCATGGATTTCGCAAGCCTAAATGCCGTATGTCCCCCCGAAAAACCGGTCGTGACGCACGTCACGCCCCACGCGGGTGCACTGGCCCGTCGGCCCGTACGTCTTATGGACGTAGAGACGGCGAGGACTCGCACCGATCGCAATCGCAAGGGAGCAGGCGTTGTGACCACTGTCATCGACCAAGCAGTCCAGGCTCACCTCATCGCGTCGACCCCGGAAGCACGCGCCATCCCGGCATGCCTGCGCTACGAACGCGACGACCCGTTCGCCGTCCGCGTCTCCTTCCCGCCGACCGCGTCCCTCGACGGTTCCGCCGTGGAGTGGACATTCGGGCGGGAACTGCTCGCGGCCGGGCTGCGCGGGCCCGCGGGCAGCGGGGACGTGCAGATGTGGCCGTGCGGAACGCAGCGCACCGTGCTGGAGTTCCACGCGCCCGAGGGCATGGCCATGGTGCAGTTCGACACCGACGACCTGCGGCGGTTCCTGGGCCGCTCGTACGCGGTGGTGCCCGAGGGCGCCGAGGGCGGTGAGCTGGACCTGGACGACGGGCTGGCGTCGCTGCTCAGAGACGCCGCCTGAGCGAGAACCCGAGAGAAAGCCTGAGAGAAAACTCCCTTTTGCCGGTAACCGGGTCAGTTGGTGGTCGTGGTCGCGGCGGTGGTCGCCGCCGACAGCGCCGTGGCGACCGCGGCGGCGAGCCCCGCCCGCACATGGTCGACCACGCCCTCCAGCGCGGCCCCCGGCGCGCCGCCGCGCACCTCCAGCTCCGCGATCCGCTGCCGGTGCGCCTCGAGGTCCTTGTGCGTGACGACGGTCGTCAGCCCGCCCGCCGCGGCGAGCGCGATCAGCGCCGCGTCCCGCTCGGACACCTCGGCCGCGGGCTGTCCCCCGTACAGGACGCGCACCGCCTCGTCCCGCATCCCCGCGACCAGCTCCGGCCGTTCCAGCGCGTACTCCCTGACCGGGAACAGGCCGAGCACCCGCCGCGTGGTCGTGCGCAGATACCCGGCCGCCCGCAGCTGGTCCCGTACGGCCCGCTCGGTCAGCTGCGGCTGATGCCCCACCCAGGTCCCCCAGGCGCGCGGCCGTGACTCCTCGATCAGCTCCAGCAGCCCGTCCAGCGCCGGGTCCCCGGTCCGCGCGTCCGGCAGCGGCTTGGGCCGCCCCTTCGCGTCGACGAGCAGCTCGCGCTGCGCGAGTTCGGTGAGCGCCCCGGCCTGGACGAGATAGCCCACGTGCGTGACGGGCTTGCCGGTGCCCGGATCGAAGGCGAGCAGGTAGAGCGTGGCGGCGAGAGAGAGCGAACCGTTCGGCACGGGATCCTCCGGGCGTGATCCGGTCGGGCGGGTGCACCAACCTCTCCGGACAGCACACCTAGGGCGTGTGCCCTCCCCCGGCGACGCCGACGCGCACCCTTCCGGTCTACGGGTCATTACGGGTGGTTACGGGTGATACAGCTTCACCACCGCCGTGGTGGTCGTCCGCCGGAACGCGTCGACCGGGGCCTGTTCGTAGCCCCCCATCTCGCCCCACGCGACGACGGTGACGGTCCGCCCGTCGCGCCCGACCCCGTAGAGGTGGATCCCCGGCTCCGAGTCCGGGTACGAGGTGTGGACGCCGTACACGTGGGCGCCGTCCTCGGCGGGGAGCGTGCCGTAGTCCCGCCAGGACGCCGAGGCCTCGGGGTGGTCGCGCCGCCAGTCGGCGGCACAGTTCCGCACCTTCTTCCCGGCCGCCGCGGCGAGCTTGCGCGCGGCGTCCACGGTGGCGGCCTTGACCACGATCTGGCTCGCGGTCGTGTCGTACTCGGTCCAGAAGGTCCGATGGGTGGCCCCGGCCGAGGGGAGCGTGTTCTCGACGCAGAACGGGGCGTCCTCGGGCAGCCCCGGGGTGACGTCGCTCGCGTACCAGTCGGACGACGGGTGCGGCGGCAGCTCCTTCGGTACGAGGTGGCCGGGCGTGCCGGAGGCCGCCGGGGCCGCTGTCGCGGCCGTGGACCCGGCGATGAGGGCGGCCGCGGTGAGCGCGCCGAGGGCGGCGGTGCGGAGGGTGTGCGGAGACATGGGCATGGAAGGGTTCCTCGCTTCGTTGAGGGATGTGCATCGATGTGACGAGCGTGCGCCGCGCCGCGCCACGGCCGCTACGGCAGGCGTGGCATCCGGGACGCCGGAATGCCTGCACGTACGCTGACTTGGGGGTACGACGGCAGCCTGGGACGCGCCCGCGGAATGTTCCGGCGGGCCGAGGAGGGGGATGGGCCGGTGGGCAGAGCCGATGCGGTCGAGGAGTTCGCGGAGAGCCTGCGCGCGCTGAAGGAGCGCTCGGGCCGCAGCTATGCGGCCTTGGCCACACATCTGCACGTCAGCACGTCCACGCTGCACCGCTACTGCCACGGCGACGCGGTCCCCGCGGACTACGCCCCGGTGGAGCGCCTCGCCCGCCTCTGCGGTGCGGCCCCGGACGAACGGACAGCCCTCCACCGCCGCTGGCTCCTCGCCGACGCGAGCCGCGCGACGACGCGGGCGAGCGGCCGCGGCTCCGCGCCGGGTGCGACGGCGGACGAGCCCGGCCCGTCGGACACGGCGCTCGGTACGCCCAACGGCCCGGCCGAGGCCGCACCCGCCGCCGGTGGGGAAGGAGCAGAGCGGCCGGGGGCTCACCGTACGGCCGAGGATCGGCCGGACGAGGGCCGGGCGCCGGGCGCCGAGGGAGCCGCCGGGGCCGGCCGGTTCAGCGGCGACAGCGCGAGCCGGGCCCGCCCCGGTGGCGCGGCACGCCGTACAGCCGGCGGACGGCCGGACGAGAACCGAGCGCAAGACGTCAAGGCGACCGCCGGGCCTGGGCAGTTCGGCGGCGCGGCGCGCCGCACGCCCGGCGACGCGGCGCCGGACGCCGAGGGAGGCAACGGCCCCGGGCCGACCGGAGCCAGGCACGCGACGGCCGGGCGGGCCGGGGCGGCGGCTCGGGCACGGCGGGTGGCCGGGGCGGCGCGGGCAGGCGGGCGGGCTGAGGCGAGGGGCGGCTCGGCGCGGGGGCGGTTACGGGCCGTCCCGGGCGACGCCGCGGCGGTCCGCGCCCCCTGGCGGGCCCGGCCGGGGGCGCTGGTGGCGGGCGCGGCCGCCGTCGTCGTCCTCGCCGTCACGGCCGTCGAGGTGCGCTCGTCGTCCGGCGGCGATGAACCGCGGCACCACACCGCCGCCTCGCCCCCGGCGGCGACCGCGACGCCGAAGGCGCCCGCGACGCGCCCGCCCACCGCCGGGCCCACCGCCCGCGGCCATCTGGACCGCAAGGAGTCCGGCGACGGGCCGAAGCCGGGCGCGGCGCACGGCGAAGAGCCGGGGCGGCGCGACGGCGGAACGGCCGCCGCGCCCGGCGCGTCCCGTCCGCCCGGGAACGGCACCGCGCGCCTGCCCCTCACCCTCAGCACCCGCTCCCACGTCTGGGAGAACGGCTGCGACCACCGCTACCTCATCGACCGGCCGCCCGCCGACGTCGCCCCGCCGCCCACCGAGCAGGACGCCCCGGCCTGGGCCGCCGCGCATGGCGCGGTGCACGGCGGGACCACCAACGTCGAGGCGACGGTCCAGGGGCGGGCGGCGGGGTCCGCGGTCGTGCTGCGGGCCTTGCACGTACGGGTCGTGGGGCGCCGTACGCCGCTCGCCTGGTCGTCGTTCGCCATGGAGAACGGCTGCGGCGGCTCCCTCACCCCGCGCGCCTTCTCCGTCGACCTGGACGCCGCGCGCCCCCGGGCCCGCCCCACCGACGGCAATGACGCGGGCGAGCCGGTCCCCGCCGTCCGCTTCCCGTACCGCGTCTCGGCCTCGGACCCGGAGGTGCTGCTGGTCAACGCCCGTACGGCGGGCTGCGACTGCAGCTGGTACCTGGAGCTGGAGTGGACGAGCGGGGACCGCTCCGGGACGGCGCGGATCGACGACCACGGTGCGCCGTTCCGCACGAGCGGCGTCAAGGGCCGCCCCGCGTACGTCTACGACTACGGCGAGGGGGCCTGGCGCCGGCGCACCTGACCAGACCTACTCTCCCGCCGTCGTCAGCCGCAGCGCCGCGTCCCGCACATCCGGGTGCGGATGCCGCCGCAGCTCGCGCACCCGCTCCCGCCAGGGCTCCGCCCATTCCGTACGGGGGCCGCCGACGCCCGTGAGGACCGCGGCGAAGAGCCCGGCGGCGTGGCCGCCGTCCTCCTCCAGCTGCCACGCGGCGCGCAGCAGCGCTTCGCCGCCGCCCGGCCGCGAGGCGGCGCCGAGCCGGTCCCGCAGGATGTCGGCGGTGCGGGCGGCGAGCGCGGGGCGGGAGGTGTGCAGCCGGGCGAGGCGGGCGAGCGCGGCGGTCAGCGCCGAGGGGCGGGCGTCCAGGTCGAGGGCCTGGACGAGCACTTGGGCGGCCTCGGGGACGAACGTCTCGTATCCGGCGAGGAGTTCGGCGGCGCCGAGCGCGTGGCGCCGCGTCTCCCGGGGCCGGACCCGTGCGCGGCGGGCGAGTTGGGTCGACAGGTGCCGGATGCGCTGGCGGGCGGGCCGGTCGCGGTCCGCTTCGGCGTCGGGCATGCCGGTGCGGGCGTCGGCGGTGACGAGGGCGGCCAGCGCCCAGGCGAGGGGGTTGTCCTCGGAGGTGCCGTCGGGCGCGGCGGCCATGAGGGCGAGCAGGGCGTCGGCGGCGGACCGCCAGCTCGCCCGGTTGCCGAGGTCGGTGACGGCCACGACCAGCAGCGCGGCCGCGTCCGGTGCCCAGGGCGACCAGCGGGCGAGCGCCGCGTGGCCGGAGGCGGCCACCTCGGGGTCCTCGGTGTCGCAGACGACGCGGATGAGCTGGGCGTAGCGCTCGCGGTGGAGTTCGGGGAGGTCGAGCGGCCGGGTGCGCAGGACGGCGTGGCGCAGTTCGCGGCGCCCGCCGGCGGCGGCCGTCAGCAGTTCCCAGGCGCGTTTGGTGCCGAGCAGCCGGGCGGCGAAGCGGACGCAGACGGCCTGGACGTCGGGGTGCTGGCCGGGGAGCCCCTGGGCGTCGGCGAGGAGGGTGGCCGCGTCGGAGGCGGGGAGGTGGGTGGCGGCGAGCCGGGCGGCCTCCTTGCGGCTGGTGACCTTGGCCGGGACGGTCGGTACGGCGGTGGCGACGCCGTCGGGTGCGAGGACGCCGCGTATGAGCGCGTCCAGCCGGGACGGCGCGACATACCGGGCGGCCCTGGCCGCCGCGTACACCGCCACCCGCGCGCGGTCGCCGCCCGCGTGGGCGAGCAGCACGGGCAGGGCGTCGCCGGGGAGGCGGGTCCGGGGCAGGGCGGCGAGGGCGGCCTCGGCGAGCACCACGTCCTCGGCGGTGGCCCACGTCCTGACCAGCGGCGTGCCCTCGTCGAGCGGCGCGGCGCGGGCGATCGCGGAGGCGCGCTCGGCCGCCGGGAGGGTGGTGTCGGCGGCGGCGCTGGCCAGCAGGCGGGCGGCGGCTGCCTGCTGGCGGGGCAGCCAGCGGGCGGTGTCGCGGCCGGTGGGTGGCGTCCAGCGGGTGCCGTGGGTGAGGAAGCGGCCGTAGGGCGGGGTGTCGCCGAGGGCGAGGTCGAGCAGGTCGGTGCGGCGCCGGGTCAGCACGGCCAGGACGGGCGGCAGGACGGCGGCCGAGGGCTCCTGGGCGAGGAGATCGGCCACTCGGTCGTCCCGTTCGCGGGGCGGCTCCAGCCACAGGGCGATCGCGGTGCGGGCGGTGGCGCCGCGGCCGAACGCGATGGCCTGCCACAGCAGTTCCTGCAGCTCGGGCAGGGTGTGGGCGCGCCGTCCGAGGGAGCGGGCGAGGGCGAAGGTCAGCTCGTGGTCGACGCGTTCGGCGCCCGCCTCCAGCCAGGGGCGCAGCGCCTCGAAGACGGTGTGTTCCTGGCCGCGCCGCAGCTGGTGGTCGAGGCGGCCGAGGTCGGCGGCGCCGACGCTGCCCGCGAGCCGGGTGATGGTGCGCAAGCCCCAGCCGAGCAGTTCGCGCCGCCCGGTGACGGCGTGTTCGCGCAGCAGGGCGACGGCGAGGCGGCGCAGCGCCCGGCGGGTGCCGGTGGAGGAGTCGCGGGCCTCGATGGCGTCGGTGGCGACCCGGTCCAGGGGTTCGGCGGCGTCGTCGGTGAACAGGGCGGGCGGGGTCGCGGCGAGCGCGTCGAGGGCGGCGTGGCGCACCGGGTCCTGTTCGTTGCGCAGCCGTTCCAGCTGCCGCAGCAGCGCGGTGACGGCGTCCGGGTCACCGGACCGGGCGGCGTTGCGGATCAGCAGCGGGTAGGCGGTGGCGCGGTCGTCCGCGTCGGCGCGGCGGGTGGCCGCCAGCAGCTCGTCGTGGGCCTCCTCGACCGGCAGATACGCGACCGCTTCGAGGACCGTGGTCCAGTGCGCGCCGCGCTCGCGCGCCTGCCCGGCCATCCGGCGCGCCTCCGCCTGGCGGCGCGGGCGCGGCAGCGCGTCGAGGACGGCGGGTGCCAGGACGGCGTGGGCGGGGTCGCGTTCGGCGGTGGCGGCGTCGAAGAAGGCGGCGCGGCGGGCGGGCGGCAGTGCGGCCAGCAGCCGCGCCAGGGCCTCGGCGTCGTGCGCCAGGGCCCGGCCGAGCGCGTCGAGTTCGGGCGGGTCGGCCGTCACGAGACGGCGCAGCACGGACCGCTCCAGTCCCCGGCCGCGCAGCAGGTGCGTGTGCTCGGGGGTGAGCAGCAGATCGAGCGTACGGCCGGGGTCGGCGGCCACCAGCGTGCCCAGCCGGTGCCGCAGCGGTGGCGGCAGCGGGCTGTGGCACCGCCGCTCCAGCAGGTCCAGCACGCGGTGCGGTTCGGCGCGGGCGGCGAGCGCCACGCCGGGCGCGTACCGCAGCCACCAGTCGGCGCGCAGCGCCGCGGGCAGCGCGGTCAGCTGCCGCTCGGCCTCGTCCAGGACGGCGGCGGGGTGGCGCGCGGTGAGGGGCCGCCAGCTGCCGACGGCGTGGAACAGCGCGGGCAGCAGCGTTGCGACGGTGTCCGCCCCGCACCCGGGCAGCAGCCGCGCCGCCTCGGCATCGCCCCAGCGCTCCCGCAGCGGCTCGACGAGCCGGTCGGCGAGCGCGGTGCGGTGCTGGGCGACGACGGCCCGGATGAGCTGGCGCCGTACGGCGGCGGGCGCGTCCTCGAACGCCGCCTCCAGCGCCTCGTCCCCGACCCGGGCCCGCAGCGCGTGGCACCGCACCAGGGGGTCGGGGTCGGTGAGCAGCGTCTCCAGATGGCCGGTGCGCCCGCCGATCGCGGCCGCGGCGGCGGCCAGCCGCCGCTCGTACGCCCCACGCGCGGCCAACTCCTCGACCAGTCCGGCCAGTTGCCCCCGCGTACTGGCCGCCCGCACCCGCACGGCCAGCTCCCGCATGCGCCGCGGAAAGGGCAAGGGGTCGAGGGCGGCGATCAGTTCGTCGGCGAGGACGCGGGGCGCGTCGGGGTCGTACACCATGCCGAGGATTCTCCCCGCCCCCCGCCACGCGCCGCCGCCGGGTCGTCTCCCCACCCTGCCCCTCCCCGAACCGGTCGAGACCCGCTTGGGATAAACACGGTGGGTGGCGTCATTCGATCGTTTGACGACAGGGGCAGTTCGGTGACGGCGGCACCGCTGCTGCGTGCTTCTCGGTGGATCCGGTTCGAGCGTTGAGCCTGTCGGCAGGCACTCGCTCGATGCGGGTCCAGCCCCTCCAGCCCCGCTCCTCCAGGATCGCCACGACCCGCTCGGCGCCCGGTGAGGACTCGACCATGGTCGAGTCCAGCAGGTCGGCGAACCGGTCGTCGAAGACCTCGGCCCCCAATTCGCCGGCCTCCGCGGCGCGAATCATCAGGCGTTCCAGGATGTCGGCGATCTCGACGACCCGCGGATCGTCGGCCGACCGGATGAGCGCGCCGCGGAGAAGGCCGTAGAGCTTCACGATGTCGGGGTCGTCCAGCTGCTCGTGCTTTTGGGCGATCACGGCGTCGATCAGGTGCGGCACCTGGGCGGCGACCATGATCCAGGCATCCCTCTCCATCTCGATGTACTGCTCCTCGACGCCGAGACCGCGCACCCGGTCGAGGTAGTCCACGACGCTCCGCGGGAGCGCCAGGTGCTCTCCGGCGGCGAGCCTGGCGAGCCGTTTGCGGGTGCCCTGCAGCCGCCGGATCTCGGCGCGCAGTTCCTTGTCGATCTCCTGGACGCCGTCGGCGAACTCCTCCGGGCCGGCGTCGAGCAGTTCCTGCACCCGGGCCAGCGGCACGCCGGCATCGGTCAGGGTGTGGATCCGGATCAGTCGCACGACCGCGGCGGCGTTGTAGGTCCGGTATCCGGAGCGGTCGCGCTCGGGCTCCGGCAGCAGCCCGATGTTGTGGTAGTGGCGTACCGCCCGCACCGTCACCCCGGCGTACGCCGCCAACTGACTGATGGTGAGCATGGGTTTCAGACTGCCTCAGACAATCTTCCGGCGATAGGCGACCATCGCGAAGCCGTACGCCACGACGAGGATGCCGACGCACCACGCGAGGGCGGTCCAGATGTCGTCGCCGACCGGCTGCTGGGCGAACAGGTCGCGGATCGTGTTGACGATCGACGTCACCGGCTGGTTCTCGGCGAACCATCGCACCGGGTCGGGCATGGTCTCCGTGGGCACGAACGCCGAGCTGAGGAACGGCAGGAAGATGAGCGGGTAGGAGAACGCGCCCCCGCCTTCCGCCGACTTCGCGGAGAGACCGGCGATCACAGCGATCCATGTCAACGCCAGGGTGAACAGGAGCAGGATGCCGGCGACCGCGAGCCAGGCCGGCACTCCCGCCCCCGAGCGGAATCCCATGAGCAGAGCGACGCCCACGACGATCACGAGCGAGATCAGGTTGGCGACCAGCGAGGTCAGCACGTGCGCCCACAGCACGCCCGACCGTGCGATCGGCATGGACTGGAATCGCTCGAAGATCCCGCTCTTCATGTCCGTGAAGAGCCGGAGCGCGGTGTAGGCGATGCCCGACGCGATCGTGATGAGCAGGATGCCGGGCAGCATGTAGTTCACATACGAACCCGGCCCGGTGTCGATCGCGCCGCCGAATACGTAGACGAACATGAGCATCATGGCGATTGGCGTGATGACGGTCGTGATGATGGTGTCCATGCTGCGGGTGACATGGCGCAGGGTCCGTCCCGCGAGCACGCCGGTGTCGCCGAAGAAGTAGGTGGTCATCCTTGTTCCCTAGGTGTTCGGGCCGTGGCGTCGCTCTCGTCGTCGGCGCCGATGACCGCGAGGAAGATCTCCTCCAGGGTCGGCTGCTTCTCGACGTACTCGACGGTGGCGGGCGGGAGGAGTTGCTTGAGCTCGGCGAGGGTGCCGTTCACGGTGACCCGGCCCTGGTGAAGGATCGCGATCCGGTCGGCGAGCTGCTCGGCCTCGTCCAGGTACTGCGTGGTGAGCAGCACCGTGGTGCCGTACCCGGCGAGCCTTTTGACCGTCTGCCACACCTCGATGCGCGCCTCGGGGTCGAGCCCGGCGGTCGGCTCGTCCAGGAAGATCACCGGCGAATTCCCGATGAGGCTCATCGCGATGTCCAGGCGGCGGCGCATGCCACCCGAATACGTCGACACCCTGCGTGCGCCCGCGTCGGCCAGCGAGAAACGCCTCAGCAGGTCATCCGCGATCGCGCCCGGTTCCTTGAGGTGCCGCAGCTTTGCGACCAGAACGAGGTTCTCCCGACCGCTGAGGATGTCGTCGACGGCGGCGAACTGTCCGGTGAGGCTGATGGACTCCCGCACGTTCGCCGGTTGCGCGGCGACGTCGAAGCCGTTGACGCCGGCCGTCCCCGCGTCGGGCTTCAGGAGCGTGGCGAGGATCCTCACGGTCGTGGTCTTGCCCGACCCGTTGGCGCCGAGCAGGGCGAAGACGCTGCCCCGCGCCACGTCGAAGTCCACGCCGCGCAGCACTTCCAGCTTCCCGTACGACTTCTCCAGGCCCTGCACGCGAATCGCCGGGCCGGCGATCGACTGGGCCGTCATGGGCGGGTCTCCCGCCTTCCGCATCGGCGCACTCATGGTCGTCTGCCTCCTCTGTGGAGCTGTTCCAGCCGGCTGCGGGGAAGCTCCTGCCAGAAGGATGGAGGGTTGCCCCGGCGTCAAGGTCAAGCCGGCCCCCCCGACCACGGCAGTCGGACGTCTCGTCGATGTACCCGGCGGCGAGGCCGTAGCGGGCGATGTCCCAGGCCGGCGACGGGCCCCGGGCAGAAGCCCCTCACCAGCAAGAACAGGAAGACCACTCGCCATCACGCGCAGCGGTGGCGATCGGCAGGCGCGCCCTGGAGCACCCGGCTGAGCCAGGGTCCTGGCACCAGGACAGAGCACCCGCCGGAGGTCAATCGGTGTCCGCACGCCGTGCGGGGCCGCCCGGTGGCCCTTACGCTCGGTGTGTGGGCCGTCGGGCAACCCCAATACATGGCAACCCCAATACATAGGGGGAAACATGCCGGAGCTGTTCATCGGCGGACAGTGGACCGCCGCCCTCGACGGACAGACGCGGGAGATCCGCTGCCCGGCGGACGCGTCCCTGGTGGCGGCGGTGGACGAGGCCGGGCCGAAGGACGTGGCCGCGGCGGTCGCGGCGGCCCGGGACGCGTTCGACCGCGGGCCGTGGCCGGGCACCGCGGCCGCGGAGCGGGGGCGGCTGCTGCTGCGCGTCGCGGATCTGCTGGAGCGCGACAAGAGCGACCTCGCCCGGGCCGAGTCCCTGGACACCGGGAAACGGCTGGCGGAGAGCGAGTACGACCTGGACGACATCGCCGGGTGCTTCCGCTACTTCGGCCATCTGGCCGCCGCCGGTGGCGCGGACCGGGTGCTGGACACGGGCAGTCCGGAGATCGACAGCCGGGTGGTGCGGGAACCGGTCGGGGTGTGTGCCCTGATCACGCCGTGGAATTATCCGCTGCTGCAGACGGCGTGGAAGGTGGCGCCCGCGCTGGCCGCCGGGAACACGTTCGTCCTCAAGCCCAGCGAGCTGACCCCGCACACCGCGATCGGGCTGCTGCGGCTGCTCACCGAGGCGGGGGTGCCACCGGGCGCGGCGAATCTCGTCCTGGGGGCCGGGTCGACGGCGGGCGCGCCGCTGGTCACGGACGAGCGGGTGGACATGGTGTCCTTCACCGGCGGCGTGGTGACCGGGCGGTGGATCATGGCGGCGGCCGCGCCCACGGTCAAGAAGATCGCCCTGGAGCTGGGCGGCAAGAACCCGAACATCGTCTTCACCGACTCCGATTTCGACACGGCAGTGGACTACGCGCTGACGGCGGCGTTCCTGCACTCGGGGCAGGTGTGTTCGGCGGGTGCCCGGCTGCTGGTGCAGGAGCAGTTGCACGACACGTTCGTGGACGAGGCGGTGGCCCGCGCCCGGGCGATCCGGCTCGGTGGCCCGTTCGACGAGGACGCCCGTACCGGCCCGCTGATCTCGGCCGCGCACCGCGACAAGGTGGCCTCGTACGTGGCGGCGGGGATCGACGAGGGCGCGGTGCTGCGCTGCGGCGGGGCGCCGCCCGACGAGCCGTCCCTCGCGGGCGGCCACTACTACCTGCCGACGGTGCTGGACGACTGCACGCCGGACATGAGGGTGGTGCAGGAGGAGTCGTTCGGCCCGGTGCTCACGGTGGAGCGGTTCCGGGACGAGGAGGAGGCACTGGCGCTCGCCAATGACACGGTGTACGGCCTGGCGGGCGCGGTGTGGACGCAGGACGCGGAGAAGGCGCACCGGGTGGCGTCGCGGCTGCGCGCCGGAACGGTCTGGATCAACGATTTCCATCCGTACGTCCCACAGGCCGAGTGGGGAGGGATGAAGCAGTCGGGCATCGGCCGTGAGCTGGGCCCGGCGGGGCTGCACGAGTACCAGGAGACCAAGCACATCTGGCGCAACACCGCGCCCCGCCCGCAGCGGTGGTTCGGATGACGTCAGCCGACCCCACCGAGCCACCCGGGCCCGGCCCCCGCAAGGCCGCGGCACACGACGACGATTCGCTCGCGGAACTCGGCTACCGGCCGGAACTCAAGCGCACGCTGGGCAACTTCCACACCTTCGCGGCCGGGATCAGCTACATCTCCATCCTCACCGGCACCTTCCAGCTGTTCTACTTCGGCGTGACCCACGGCGGCCCGGCGTACTGGTGGTCGTGGCCGATGGTGTTCCTCGGCCAGCTGATGGTGGCTTTGTGTTTCTGCGAGCTGGCGGGGCGCTATCCGGTGGCGGGGTCGGTCTACAACTGGTCCAAGCTGCTGGGCGGCCCGCATGCCGGCTGGCTGGGCGGCTGGATGATGATGACCGCCTCGATGGTGTCGCTGGCGGCGGTGGCGCTCGCGTACCAGATCACGCTGCCGCAGATCTCCTCGTGGTTCCAGTTCATCGGCGACGGTGGCAGCGGCACGGAACGGGCGGCCAACGCGGTCGTGCTCGGCTCGATCCTGGTGCTGTTCACCACCCTGGTGAACGGCTTCGGGGTGAAGCTGATGGCCCGTATCAACTCGGCCGGTGTGGCCATCGAGCTGATCGCCGCCATCGTGCTGATCCTGCTGCTGGCCGCGCACCTCACCCGTGGCCCGTCCGTCGTGACGGACACCTTGGGCCGCGGCGAGGGGCAGTCGCTGGGCTACTTCGGCGCGTTTCTGACCGCCTCGCTGGCCTCCTCGTACGTCATGTACGGCTTCGACACGGCGTCGTCGCTCGGCGAGGAGTCCGTGGACCCGGGCCGCAACGCACCGCGCGCGATCCTGCGGGCGCTCGTCGCGTCGTTCCTCATCGGCGGGTTCATCCTGCTGTTCGCCCTGATGGCGGTGGAGAACCTGCACGCGAGACAGCTGGCGCAGAACGGCCTGCAGTATGTGGTGCTGTCCACGCTCGGGCACACCATGGGCGAGATCATGCTGTGGTGCGTGGTCGTCGCGATCACGGTGTGCGCGCTGGCCGTGCACACCGCCGGCATCCGGCTGATGTTCGCCATGGCGCGGGACAACAACCTGCCCGGCGGCTCCCGGCTCGCCCATGTCCATCCGCGCTTCCGGACCCCGGTGCTCCCGGCCATCCTCATCGGTCTGGTGGCGGTCGCGATCCTGGTCATCAACATCAACCAGCCGCAGATCTTCTCGGTGGTCACCAGCATCGCGATCATCATGATCTACGTGGCTTATCTGCTGGTCACCCTGCCCATGCTGGTGCGGCGGCTGCGGGGACAGTGGCGCCCCGCCACCGGCCGCTTCTCGCTGGGCCTCCTCGGCGCGCCGGTCAACGCGCTGGCCGTGCTGTGGGGCCTCGCGATGTCCGTCAACCTCGCCTGGCCGCGCGCCGAGGTCTACAACGCGACCGGGCCGCAGCACTGGTACCTGCGCTGGGGTGCGGTCCTGTTCATCGGCGTGGTCGCGCTCGGCGGCTTCGCCTACTACTGGTTCGTGCAGCGCAGACACACCGGCGTACTCGCCGAGCACGCCGCCGCCCCGACCACCCCGTGACTCCGTGACCCCGTGACCCCGTGACTCCGTGAGGGAGGACAGGCCCGTGGACGAGTTCGACTACGTGGTGGTGGGCGGCGGTACGGCCGGGTCGGTCGTCGCGGCCCGGCTGAGCGAGGACCCGTCGGTGTCCGTGTGCCTCCTGGAGGCGGGCCCCTCCGACGTCGGCGACGACAGCATCCTGCGGCTGGACCGGTGGATGGCGCTGCTGGAGTCCGGCTACGACTGGGACTATCCCGTCGAGCCGCAGAAGAAGGGCAACAGCTTCCTGCGCCACGCCCGCGCCCGGGTGCTGGGCGGCTGCTCCTCCCACAACTCCTGCATCGCCTTCTGGGCCCCGGCCGAGGACCTGGACGAGTGGGCCGCGGGCGGCTGTACGGGGTGGAGCGCCGAGGAGACGTACCCGCTGTTCCGGCGGCTGGAGAACAACGACGCGCCCGGGGACCACCACGGCCGCGGCGGCCCGGTCACCCTGCGCACCGTGCCGCCCCACGACCCGTGCGGCCGGGCGCTGCTGGCGGCCTGCGAGGAGGCGGGCATCCCCCTCACCCCCTTCAACACCGGCCGGACGGTCGTACGCGGCGCCCACTGGTTCCAGATCAACGCGCGCGAGGACGGCACCCGCTGCTCCGCCTCCGTCGCCTACCTCCACCCGGTGATGTCCGGCCGCCCCAATCTGTCCGTACGCACCGGGCTGCAGGCCAAGCGGCTGCTGCTGGACGCGGACCGGCGCTGCATCGGCGTCGACTACCTCGCGCCCGACCTGATTCACACCCACACCGTGCACGCGCGGCGCGAGGTCGTCGTCTCCTGCGGCGCCATCGACACCCCGAAGCTGCTGATGCTGTCCGGTATCGGGCCCGCGGACCATCTGCGCGAGACGGGCGTGGAGGTGATCGTGGACTCCCCCGGTGTCGGCGAGAACCTTCAGGACCACCCCGAGGGCGTCATCATGTGGAACGCCGAACAGCCCATGGTCCGCGACTCCACCCAGTGGTGGGAGATCGGCATCTTCGCCGCCACCGAACCCGATCTCGACCGGCCCGACCTGATGTTCCACTACGGCTCGGTGCCGTTCGACATGAACACCTACCGCCACGGCTATCCGACGTCCGAGAACGCCTTCTGCCTCACGCCCAATGTCACCCGCGCCCGCTCCACCGGCACCGTACGGCTGCGCACCCGCGACTTCCGCGACAAGCCGAGGGTCGACCCCCGCTACTTCACCCACGACCACGACATCCGCGTGATGATCCACGGCCTCCGCCTGGCCCGCGACATCGTCGCCCGCCCCGCGCTGGCCCTGTGGGCGGGCGCCGAACTCGCCCCGGGCCCCGACACGGACACCGACGACGACCTGTTCGCGTACGTCCGCGACACCCACAACACCGTCTACCACCCGTCCTGCACGGTGAGAATGGGCGCCCCCGACGACCCGGCCGCCCCGCTCGACCCACAGCTCCGGGTCAAGGGCGTGACGGGCCTACGCGTCGCCGACGGCTCGGCGATGCCGCACCTGGTGGCCGTCAACCCGTGCATCACCACGATGATGATCGGCGAAAAGGCCGCCGACATGCTGAAACGCCGCCATCCCTGAGCCCACGCCGCAGGCGAACGCCACGACCCGGGCAGGGTGCGAGGGCGGGCGCCTCGGTCCATGGCGAGCGCTGCCGGGAACCCCGGAGCCGGGCCGGGCACGGCCGGGCGGCGGGAGCCCGAGGCCCGAGCCGAAGCCGGGGCCCGGCTGGGCCCCGAGCCGAGACCCAGACCGAGCCCGGGAACCCGGCTGGACCCGGAGCCGGGCCCCGGCTCCGGAACGGGGGGCCGGGGGCCTGCCCCCGGTTCCGGGAAGGGGCGGGGTGGGGGAACACACCCCCTACCGCCACTGCGTCGCCGCCCCGCCCGCCCTAGGCACCACCGCTTCGATCTTCTCCCGGATCTCCCGCATCACCGCCACGATCCGCTCCTCCCGGCCCTCCGTCAGCCGCGCCGTCGGCACCGAGCAGCTGATGGCGTCCACCGCGGGCGCGTCGTACCGCAGGGCGAAGCCGAAGCCCACGATGCCGGTGACACCCTCCTCGCGGTCCACCGCGTAGCCGCGTTCGCGGGTGCGGGCCAGGTCGGCGACCAGGGAGGCCCGGTCCCGGTGGGTACGGGGGGTCAGCGGCTCCAAGGGCCCTTCCGGCAGCGGGAGTCCGTCGTCGGGGCGCTCCGCGAGCAGCGCCTTGCCGAGGGCGCCGACGTACGCGGGGAGGCGGCGGCCCACCCGGCTGAAGGGCCGCAGGTATTCGTGCGACTCGCGGGTGGCGAGGTAGACGACATCGCCGTCGTCCAGCCGGGCGAAGTGGATGGTCTCGCCGAGCGCGTCGGACGCCTCGTCCAGGTAGGGCCGCGCGGCCCGCACCCGCGGGTCGCTGTCGAGGTAGCTGGTGCCCGTCAGCAGGGCCCGGATGCCGATGCCGTACAGCGAGCCGGTGACGTCGGTGCGCACCCACCCGCGGTCGATCAAGGTCTGCAGCAGCGCGTACATGCTGCTGCGCGGCACGTGCAGCTCCTCGGCCAGCTCCCGCAGCCGGGCGGGCTGGTCGCCGCGGGCCGCGAGCAGTTCGAGGAGCTGCACGGTGCGGCCCGCCGACTTCACTTCGCGTACGCCACCGGTTTCCGCCATGGGCCGCATCGTAATCCGGACCACGGCAGCGAAGTCCCACCTATTGACGCCCCCGCGTGCACATTCCTAATCTCTATCTTCATACGTAGACGTCATCTACATAGGGAGACGAGTGATGACGGCCCTCACGGCCGATGCGGCGACGACGGCGGCCCGGCTGCGCGACGGGATGGCGAGCGGCGTGCTCTCGTTCCCGCTGACCAGCTTCACCGACACCAAGGGGGGCCAGGGCGACGGCGCGACCGCGCTCGACCTGCCCGCGTTCCGCGACTACCTCGCGGCGCAGATCGAGACCGGCCCGGGCGCGATCTTCCCGGCGTGCGGTACGGGGGAGTTCTTCTCCCTGGACGAGGACGAGTACCGCGAGGTCATCACCGCGGCCGTCCGCGAGGCCGGCGGCCGGCTGCCGGTCGTGGCGGGGATCGGCTACGGCTGGGCGCAGGCGGCCCGGTTCGCCCGGATCGCGGAGGAGGCGGGCGCGGACGCCGCGCTCGTCCTGCCGCACTACCTGGTGAAGGGCCCGCAGTCGGGGCTGGTCGAGCAGATCCGGCAGATCGCCGCCCGCACCCGGCTCCCGCTGATCGCGTACCAGCGCGACCAGGTCGCCTTCACCATGGACAGTCTGCGCGAGCTGGTCCGGATCCCGGGCGTCATCGGACTCAAGGACGGGCACAGCGACCTGGACCGGCTGCAGCGCCTGAAGCTGGCCGCGCCGGACGACTTCCTGTTCTTCAACGGCGCCGCGACCGCCGAGGTCCAGGCCCGCCCGTACGCCAGCATCGGCATCACCGCGTACTCCTCGGCCGTGCACGCCTTCGCCCCCGAGATCGCGAACGCCTTCTTCACCGCCCAGCGCGACGGCGACGACGCTACGGTGGAGCGGCTGTTGCGTGACTTCTACGTACCCCTGGTCGAGCTGCGCGACCGCGTCCCCGGCTACGCCGTTTCGCTGGTCAAGGCCGCGGCGCGGCTGCGCGGGCGGCCGGTCGGCCCGGTGCGCGCACCGCTCACCGACCCCGGCCAGGACGATCTGGCCGACCTCGAAGCCCTTCTGACCACCGGACTCGACCTCGTGGGAGCCGCACGATGACGCAGACGTCGCAAGCGCAGGATCTGGCCATCGCCGAGGTGCGGCTGACGCCCATCCTCGTCGCCGACCCGCCGCTGCTGAACACCCAGGGCGTCCACCAGCCCTACACCCCCCGGCTGATCATCGAGGTGGTCACCGAGGGCGGGACGACCGGCATCGGCGAGACGTACGGCGACACCAAGTACCTCGACCTCGCCCGCCCGCTGGCCGAGAAGCTCCCCGGGCACAGCGTCACCGACCTGAACGGGCTCTTCACCCTGGCCAACGAGGTCGCGGTGGACTCCTCCCGGGTCGAGAACTCCGTCGACGTCGGTGGCTTGCGCGGCGTCCAGACGGCGGACAAGCTGCGGCTGTCGATCCTCTCCGGCTTCGAGGTGGCGTGCCTCGACGCCTGGGGCAAGGCGGCCGGGCTGCCGGTGCACGCGCTGCTGGGCGGCAAGGTCCGCGACCGCGTCGAGTACAGCGCGTACCTCTTCTACCGCTGGGCCGAGCACCCGGACGGCGTCGCCGCCGAGGCGGACGACTGGGAAGCGGCGGTCGATCCGGCCGGGGTCGTGGCGCAGGCCGAGCGCTTCGCCCGCGACTACGGCTTCACCTCCTTCAAGCTCAAGGGCGGCGTCTTCGAACCCGACCAGGAGATCGCCGCGATCCGCGCCCTGGCCGAGCGCTTCCCCGGTCAGCCGTTGCGCCTGGACCCGAACGGCGCCTGGTCCGTGCCCACGTCGCTGCACGTGGCGGAGGAGCTGCGGGACGTCCTGGAGTACCTGGAGGACCCGACCAGCGGTACGCCCGGGATGGCCGAGGTCGCCGAATCCGCCGGCGTCCCGCTGGCCACCAACATGTGCGTGACCACCTTCGGGGAGATCCGGGAGGCGTTCACCAAGGGCGCGGTGCAGGTCGTCCTCTCCGACCACCACTACTGGGGCGGGCTGCGCAACACCCGCGAGCTGGCCGCCATCTGCCGCACCTTCGGCGTCGGCCTGTCCATGCACTCCAACACCCACCTGGGCATCAGCCTGGCGGCCATGACGCATGTCGCGGCCACCGTGCCCAACCTGGACTACGCGTGCGACAGCCACTACCCGTGGCAGACCGAGGACGTGATCACCCAGCGCCTCACCTTCCGCGACGGCCGTCTCGACGTGTCCGACGCCCCCGGGCTCGGCGTCGACCTCGACCGTGACCGGCTCGCCGTACTGCACCAGCGCTGGCTGGACGACGACGGCACGATGCGGGACCGCGACGACGCCGCCGCGATGCGCGTCGCCGACCCGGAGTGGACGACCCCGGCCATTCCGCGCTGGTAGTCCGCCCGGCCGGACGTCAAGCCGTCAGCCCGGGCCGGGCCGCCGAGAGGGCGGTCCGGGCCGGGTTGTGCGCTTCACCTTGACGTTGAACCGATTCAACGCTTCCATCGTGACCGCACCCCGCGCCTGGGAGCGCTCCCAGGCGGCACCCCCCACGCCCGCCGCGAGAGGACCCCCTCCGATGCGAAGACTCTTAGCAGTTGTCATGACCGCGTCGCTACTCTTCCTGGGGCTGAGCCTGAGCGCCACCGCCGCCCACGCGGCCCGGGCCACCCCCGCGAAGGCCCTGGGGAACGGCTCGGTGACCGACCCGAACATCGTCTACACCGGCCGCTGGGACCTCGGCTCCGCCACCGCCGCCGTCCCCAACTGGACCGGCGGCTACCTCCAGACCGCGTTCACCGGGACCACGGTCAAGGTCAAGGCCCGGAACGCGGTGAACTTCTACGCCAGCGTCGACGGCGGCGCCGACGTCTTCTACGCGGGCGTCAAGGGCACCGTCGACCTCACCCCGAAGCCACTCCCCCAGGGCACCCACACCCTCCGCGTGTCCTACCGCTCCGGTGACACCGTCTTCCAGGGCCTGGTACTCGACGCGGGTGCGGGCACCACCACCCCGCGCGTGCCCGGCAAGCTCATCGAGTTCGTCGGCGACTCCATCACCGCCGGCGCCCTCACCGACCGGCTCGCGCTCGACTCGTACGGCTGGAAGACCGGCGAACAGCTCGGCATGCGCCACACCCAGATCGCCCGCGCGGGCTACTGCCTGGTCGCCAAGAGCGGCTGCGTGGGCCTGGCCGGCCAGTTCTTCAAGACGGCCTCCACCGGCGACCAGAACTGGGACTTCTCCCGCTACCAGGCGAACGCCGTCGTCATCAACCTCGGCACCAACGACATCGGGCACGGCGTCACCGGGCCCGAGTTCCAGTCGGCGTACACCACCCTCCTCCGCGACATCCGCGCGAAGTACCCGAACGCGGCCCTCTTCGCCGTCCAGACCCTCAAGAAGCGGTACCTGGCGGAGACCAAGGCGGCCGTGAGCGCGCGCAACGGCGCGGGGGACGCGAAGGTGACGTACGTGGACACCAGCGGCTGGCTCACCGACGGCACCGACTACGAGGACGGCAACGGCCACCCCAACGAGGCCGGCCACACCAAGTTCGCGAACCGCCTGGCCCCCGTCATCAGCGCCAAACTGGGCACGGCCGCCATGAAGTCCGCCGCCGCCCCGGGCCGGCCGGGCGACCCCAACATCAAGCTCAGCGGCCGCTGGGACACCACGACCTCCGCCACCGCCTACACCCCGTACTGGGCGGGCGCCTACTTCCGCACCGGCTTCACCGGCCGCACCGTCAAGCTCAATCAACGGGGCGCCATCGACCTGTGGGCCAGCATCGACGGCGGCCCCGCCACCTTCTACGACGAGGCCAAGGGCACGGTGAACCTCACCCCCACCCCGCTCGCCGCCGGAAACCACACCCTCCAGGTCAACTACCAAGTCATCGCGGGCAGTTACCACGGTGACGCGGTCTTCCAGGGCCTGACCCTCGACAGCGGCGCCACCACCTTCGCCCCGCCCGCCCCGAAGAAGCTGATCGAGTTCGTCGGCGACTCCATCACCGTCGGCACCACCACCTCCCAGAACGCCCGCACCGCCTACGGCTGGCTCATCGGCGAACGCCTCGGTGCCGACCACACCCAGATCGCCCAGGGCGGCGCCGCGCTCGTCGACACGGCGGACGACCGGATGAGCCTGGAGCAGCAGTTCACCAAGCTCAACCCCAACGCCGCCACGCCCGCCTGGGACTTCTCCCGCTACCAGGCCAACGCCGTCGTCATCAACCTCGGCACCAACGACGTGGGGCGCGGCGTGAGTTCGGCGCAGTTCCAGGCGTCGTACACCAGCCTCCTGCGCAAGGTCCGCACCGCCTACCCGGGCGCCTGGATCTTCGCCCTGCGCACCTTCAGCGGCCGCTTCGGCACCGAGACCAAGGCCGCCGTCACCGCCTTCGCCGACGCCAGGGCTTCGTACATCGACACCACCGGCTGGCTGGCCGCCGGAGACCTCTCCGACTCCGTCCACCCGAACGACCAGGGCCACCGCACCATCACCACCCGCCTGGCCCCTCTCATCTCCGCCAGGCTCGGCGGCTAGGGCGTGTTTCAGGTTCGGATTACTGTGCGCGATCAAGATGTGGGGCGAGGGGATCTTTTGGGACCTGCCGTTCGAGTACGGACCGTGGCAGACGGTGTATGGACTGTTCCGGAGACGGCAGCGTCGGGGCGTGTGGGCCGCCCGCTGCGGGTGCGAGGCGATAAGGCGTACGCTTCGCGCGCGAATCGCGCCTACCTGCGCAGACGTGGCATCAGGTGCACAATGCCTGAGCCGGCCGATCAGGTCCGCACCCGCAGGCGCCGCGGACGTGGCGGTGGCCGTCCGCCCTTCTTCGACCGCGAGGACTGCAAGGCCCGGCACGCGGTCGAATGCCGGATCAGCCGTCTCAAGCAACACCGGGCCGTGGCGCCCCGGTTTGACAAACTTGCGGTTCGGTTCGAGGCGACGGTTCAGGTGGCGGCGATTCATCAGTGGCTGTGAGCCCTCAGCCTGCCGTCGTGCGGAGGCCCCAGCAGGGGCGCATTTCCTGGCGCGGGGCGGTGTGTATGGGGTTGCACCTTCCGTAGCGGCATGTGGTCCGGTGGACTCACGTCCCGATCCCTTGAGGAAAGGTCCCTGCTCATGCATGCGTCTTTCATGCCACCCCGCCAGGTCAAGATCGGTGACGCGGCGGCCTTCGCCGGCAGCACGCCACGGGCGATTCGCCATTACCACGCGATCGGCCTGCTCCCCGAGCCTGAGCGGGGCGGCGATGACCGCCGCCGCTACGGATACGAGGACATGATCCGCCTACTGTGGATCCGCAAAATGGCCGACGCCGGGATCGCCCTGGACGACATCCGTGACGCCTTCACCACCGGCATGGCTTCCGCCGGTGCGGACAGCGAAGACGGTATCGCGGGCATCCTGGAGCGGTTGGAGGAAACCCTCGCCGAGCAGGAGGCGGAAGTGCGGCGGCAACGGACCGCCGTGCAGCGGATGCGCACCGAAGGCAGCCGGATGGGCCTGCTCTCCGACTTCGTCACCGAACGCCTCAAGAGCCTGCCCGAGGGCTCCCTGCGTCAGGCGGACTTGGACAGTCTGCTGGTCACTGAGCGGATCTTCGGCCCGCTCGGCGCGGCCGTCCAGGCCACCCGCTTCGTCGTCCTGGCCACGCATCCCACTCTGCGGGAGGATTCCGACCGCATCGATGACGCCGAGGAGGCACTCGATGACAGCGTCGCCGTCGATGATCCACGGGTGACTCAAGTGGCCGTCGAGCGGCACGCCTTCGAATGCGCCCTGCAGGCCGTCATCGAGGAGTCCGGCCTGGGCAAGGACGACGATGCCCTCTGCGACGCCTGGGACACATTGCACCCTGCAACCGCCGATGACGGCGAGGACGAGGCCGACCTCAGCTCTGGCAGGCGGGAGGCTGACTCCATGAGCGTGTTCGAAGCCACCGGCAAGATGCCCTACGACTTCTCCCCAGCCCGCCTGCGCTGTATGGAACTGGTCCAAGAGCTATCCGCCCAAGACTGACCCGCTACCTCAAACACGGCCTGGGCCCGGCCCGGACGATCATGTGCGGAGTCACCGCGTGCGACCCGCAGAACCGCTTTGCCGGAGACCCGGCGCCCGCGAAGGGCCTCGGCGGCTTCAGCGAAGCGGTCCCAGGGGCCCCGCCAGCCGATCTCGACCGTGAGGGACCCCTTAGCGGCGAGCTCGGTGAGAACGGCCAGGTCCGGGCCGGTATCGCCCTCGATGACGAAGGACGTCAGCGACTTGGCCGGGCCGACGGTCGCATACGGGGGAAAGACCGCTGGCTCACCGGACGTCCAGCCGACGCTCTGCACACTGCCCCCGGGAGCGAGCAGATTCCACGCCGCGACCAACTGGTGGCCGCCGACACTGTCGATGACCACATCGACCGGTCGCCGCAGTCCCTCCAAACCGATCATCGTCCAGTGACGAAAGCACCTCGCCACTGGGCAGTGATCCCGCTGCCACAGCCTCTGGCCTCGGCCGTTTGGACGTCGAAAGGCGGCACTTCCTCACCGTGGCCACCTTCACCGTCGGCCATGTGGCGATGCCACTGACGTACGACCACGAGGCGGTCTCCCGCATGCTCCGCGCCCGTACTCCCGGGGCCGGTATCGGAAGCGAAGAGGTCAACGTCGTCCGTGCGGTCACCGCTGCTTTCAGCGCGGCAGACGAACGCCTCGGCGGAGGTCACGGGCTTACGACCGTCGCCGCGTACCTTGCCGACACCGCCGCTCCCATGCTCGCCGGGCGCTTCCCCAACGAAGCCGTCCGCCAGGCTGCTTTCGGTGCCGTGGCCGAACTCGCCTACCTGGCTGGATGGAAACACCACGACCTCGGCCACGAAGGAGCAGCACAGCGCTACTACCTCGTCGGCTACCAACTGGCCTGCGAGGCGGACCCACACGGTCACGCCGCCTGGATGATGCGAGCCCTGGCCCACCAAGCGCTCTCTCAAACAACCTCAGTACTGCGTCGATCTCATCGAAGCAGCTCTGGGGCGCGGGCTCGGTCACGTAGACGGTCAGACCGAGGCCCTGCTACACATCACCCGCGCCCGCGCCTACGCCGCCGTCGGCCCGCATCCCTCCGCTGCCAAGGCGCTCCTGGCCGCTGAGAACGCACTCACCCGCAGCGACGGGCCCCAGCCCAGCTTCTCCCTGGTCAGCGGCCCCGCATCAGGCACTGTCGCAAGCCATACCGCCCGCACACTCACCGACCTCGGCGACCACCAGGGAACCGAGCAGCAGCATCGCGCGGCCCTTCTCTGCTGGGATCCGCACAAGTACAAGCGTGTCCATGCGCTCACATACGCCGACCTCGGCGACAGTCTTGCCGCCCAGGTCCGCGCGGATGAAGCCGTAGCGGCCTGGTCCCAAGCCCTGGCACTCATGGACGGTATGACGTCCGACCGCACCCGCAAAGCCATCCGCTCCATTCGCCCCGCGCTCGCCGTGTACCAGCGACGCAAGGTCCCCGGCGCGGCGGATCTGGCCCGGCGTGCTCAGGAGACCCTGCTCTAGCATGCAAAACAACCCTGCCGACGAAGGGACCGCCATGGCCGAACAGAACGCCGGCGACAAGCCCCGAGCGCTCAAGCCCGCCACCGAATCGATGACGCTCCTGGTAGCTGGTGTGATCGTCCATGACAAGGAAAGGGGCAGAGTTGTCCTTCTCCAGCGTGGGCCCAACGCCAAGTTCGCGCAGGGCATGTGGGACCTCCCGGTAGGCAAAAGCGACCCGGGCGAGCCCATCACGGAAACCGCCGTCCGGGAGCTACGCGAAGAAACCGGCCTGGTGGTCGACCCCAAGTCGCTCCGCGTCGCCCACATCATTCACGGCGCCTGGGGCGTCGAAGCCCCAGGCGGCTTCCTCACCGTTGTCTTTGCCAGCCACGAATGGACCGGTGAACCGATCAACGCAGAGCCCGGAAAGCATGCTCAGGTGCGCTGGGTGGACACCGACGCCATTCCGGACGCGTTCGTATCGACAACCGGCAGCGCCCTCGCCCAGTACCTCAGCGGTGGCGCGGAGGTGTCCCTCGACGGTTGGGGCTGAGCGCATACGGCAGCGTGCCGAACAGCACACATGCCAATTGCGATGGGCTCATCCTCGGGCTGAGAAGATGCGCGCACCACAACAGAAGGAGGGGTGGAGCGTGATCGTGCTCGCATTGGCCGTCGTCCTGGTGCTCGTCGCCGGAGGGTGTGTCTGCGTCGTGTGGGCGGCGCGGGGCGGGCCGCGCTGGGTGCGCGCGGTGTCCAGCGTGACCTTGGGCATGGGTGAGGTGGTGCGCAGTCAGTCCAAGCGCGGCCGCAGGAACTCCGGCGGCGGCACCCTGGGGGACGACGGCTGACCGGCGGCGCGGGCGCTACGGGCTCATGACGCGGCCCGCAGCAGGCGGAGCTGGCCGATCTCGGTGGCGTTCTTCATGAGTTCGGCGTTCACCCAGGCGACCATGTGGGCGACGGTGTGCCGCGGATCGTGGTGCCAGGGGAACGGGGCGGTGGCGTCCAGCTCGGCGTCACCGAGCCCGTCCAGCACCGCCAGCCAGTCGTCGCGCAGGCCCCGCAGCCACTCGATGGCCGCCTTCCCGCCCCCCGGCCATACGATCTCCGTGCGCTCCCGGGGCACCCGCCCCCGGGCGTGGTCGATGGTCACGCTCCACCACCAGCCGATGTGCCAGCTCACCCAGCCGATCGTGGGCACCGGCACGGGGTCGGGCTCGGTGTCGGCCCAGTCCGGCACCCAGGTGCCGTCGGCGGCCTGGCGCATCGTCCAGCAGTGGGCCGTAGGTTCCCAGAGGAAGTCCCCCGGCTCCAGCCGCTCCAGGTGGTAGTCGAAGAGCGACCAGGTCAGGTCGAACTGCCAGCGCAGCAGATCGCATCGGGAAGCACTCATCGTCCGACCCTGGCACGCCATCGCACACCGCGAAAAATGGTTATCCGGGCCCGGGTGCCGGGGCCGGGCGTTCATCCCCGGGAGACGGGTTTGAAAGCGGGGCAAACCGGTACCCGTGAGCCATGCGATGGGGATACACGATGATGACCGAGCAAGCCGGACCGCGTCAGCTCGTGGAGGACGTGGTCCGGGCCGAGCAGGTCGGTTTCGACTTCTCGGTGACGTCCGACCACTACTTTCCGTGGCTGGAGTCCCAGGGGCACTCCCCCTACGCCTGGAGTGTGCTCGGGGCGGCCGCGCAGGCCACGTCGCGGATCCCGCTGACGACGTTCGTGACCTGCCCGAGTGTCCGCTACCACCCGGCGGTGGTGGCGCAGAAGGCCGCCACGCTGCAGCTGCTGTCCGAGGGCCGGTTCCGGCTCGGGCTGGGGTCCGGCGAGAACCTCAACGAACACGTGGTGGGCAGCGGCTGGCCGGCGGCCGACATCCGGCAGGAGATGCTGGAGGAGGCCGTGGAGATCATCCGCGCACTGTTCAAGGGCGGCTACGTCAACCACCGGGGCACGCACTTCGACGTCGACTCCGCCAAGCTGTGGGACCTGCCCGACGAGGCGCCGCCCATCGGGCTCGCCGCGTCCGGCGAGGTGTCCTGCAGGCTGGCCGGGCAGCAGGCGGACATGCTGATCGCCACCGAGCCGAAGCCCGAGCTGGTGGATGCCTTCGAGCGGCACGGTGGCGAGGGCAAGCCGCGCATCGGCCAGCTGCCGATCGCGTACGACACCGACCGGGACGCGGCGATCGCCCGGGCCCATGACCAGTTCCGCTGGTTCGGCGGCGGCTGGAAGGTCAACTCCGAGCTGCCGGGCCCGGCCTCCTTCGAGGGCGCCACGCAGTACGTACGGCCCGAGGACGTGGCCGCGTCCCTCCCGTGCGGGAATGACGTCGGGGAGTTCACGGAGAAGCTCCGCCCGTTCGTCGAGGCGGGCTTCACGGACGTGGCCCTGGTCCAGATCGGCGGGGAACACCAGGAGCCCTTCTTCGACTGGGCCGAGAAGCAGCTGCTGCCCGCCCTCCGGGAGCTGTAGCGGCGCACGACGCGAGCAACACCGGCTGGGCCGCGGGATTTCCGCGGCCCAGCCGCTTTCGTATGCGTGTCCGGGATATGGAATCCGGGCCGGGCCTTCTTGACCTGCCGGACTTTCCCCTGCTTGTATCGATGGCATGAAGCGACAGGACCTCACGCGGCGACGCCACGTCGACCTTGCGCGTGTCTCCAGCGCGTCCTGTTGCTGTCGGGCCTGAGCGAACGTTTCGGATCCCTCGACTCCTTCCGCGTCGCCGCCCCTCCCCTTCCTCAGCACCCCTGACCTGACCAGGCACGGTCCAGGGCTGTTTTCTTCCGGCCGCCGCCTTTCCGCGTAACCCGCCTCATTTCCCACCGCGGCTGCCGTTTTCACGTGCGCCTGAGTGCCCGTATTCACGTTCCGGGAGTTCCCCATGCCCGTACATCCCCCTGCCCAATTCCCCAACGACCCGCTGCGCTTTGCCTATTGGGTGCCGAATGTCAGCGGCGGTCTGGTCACCAGCGGCATCGAGCAGCGCACCGACTGGGGCTACGACTACAACCGCGAGCTGGCCGTGCTCGCCGAGAACAGCGGCTTCGACTACGCCCTCAGCCAGGTGCGGTACATGGCAAGCTACGGCGCCGAGTACCAGCACGAGTCGACCAGCTTCAGCCTCGCGCTGCTGCTCGCCACCCAGCGGCTGAAGGTCATCGCCGCCGTGCACCCCGGGCTGTGGCATCCGGGGGTCCTGGCCAAGCTGGGCGCCACCGCAGATCAGCTGTCGGGCGGGCGGTTCGCGGTGAACGTGGTCAGCGGCTGGTTCAAGGGCGAGTTCACCGCGCTCGGCGAGCCGTGGCTGGAGCACGACGAGCGCTACCGCCGCGCGGAGGAGTTCATCCGCGCGCTGCGCACGATCTGGACCGAGGACCACGCCGAGCTGGCCGGGGACTTCTACCGGATCCGGGACTTCTCGCTCAAGCCCAAGCCCCTGAACAGCGCCGAGCGCCCGCATCCGGAGATCTTCCAGGGCGGCAACTCCACCGCGGCCCGCGCCATGGCCGGCCGGGTCTCCGACTGGTACTTCAGCAACGGCAAGGACTTCGACGGGGTCACCGAGCAGATCCGGGACGTACACGCCTCCGCCGCCACCGCGGGCCGCACCGCTCCCCGCTTCGGCCTCAACGCGTTCCTCATCGCCCGTGACACCGAGGCGGAGGCCCGCGACACGCTGCGCGAGATCGTCGCCAAGGCCGACACCGACGCCGTGCACGGCTTCCGCGACGCGGTGCGGCAGGCGGGACAGTCCACCGCCGACGGCAAGGGCATGTGGCAGGACTCCTCGTTCGAGGACCTGGTGCAGTACAACGACGGCTTCCGCACCGGGCTGATCGGCACCCCCGAGCAGATCGCCGAGCGCATCGTCGCCTACAAGCGGCTCGGCGTCGATCTGTTCCTCCTCGGCTTCCTGCACTACCTGGAGGAGGTCGAGTACTTCGGCACACGCGTGCTGCCGCTGGTGCGCGAGCTGGAGGCACAGCTGCCGGACACCGAGCCCGCGCTCGCCTGACCCGCCCGCCCCACCGCCCGCAACCCTCCTGAAAGGGGCCACCATGGCCACCGTCCTGTCCGTCTCCGGCTCCCCCTCCGCCACCTCCCGCACCGCCCGGCTGCTGCGCCACCTCGACACCCGGCTCACCGACCAGGGCCATGAGGTGATCCCGCTCGACGTCCGCACCCTCCCCGCCACCGCGCTGCTCGGCGCCGACTTCGGGCATCCGGACATCGTCCGGGCCAGGACGCTGGTCGAGCAGGCGGACGGGGTCGTCGTCGGCACCCCCGTCTACAAGGCCGCCTACTCCGGGCTGCTGAAGTCCCTGCTGGACCTGCTGCCGCAGTACGCGCTGGCGGGCAAGACCGTGCTGCCGCTGGCCACCGGCGGCAGCACGGCGCACGTCCTGGCCATCGACTACGCGCTGCGGCCGGTGCTGTCCTCGATGGGCGCCGCGCACATCGTGCAGGGCTGGTTCACGCTCGACAAGGACATCAACACCACCGCCGACGGCGGAGTGATCGTCACCCCCGGCGCGGCCGAGGCGCTGGAGCAGGTCGTCGACCAGTTCTCCGTGGCGCTGGGGCAGCGTCCCGTGCTCGCGGCGGCGAGCTGACGCCGATGTCCGCGCATCCCGAAACCGCCCACCGCGTCGCCGACGACGCGGAGGCGCTGGAGGTGGCCGCGAAGCTCGCCGAGGAGTTCCGTACGGGCGCGGCCGGGCGCGACGCGGACCGCGCCCTGCCCCGCGCCGAGCTGGACCGGCTGTCCGCGTCCGGGCTGCTGGCCATCACCGTCCCGGCCGGGCACGGTGGCGCGGACGTCTCGGCCGCCACCCTCGCCGAGGTGTTCCGGCTGCTGGGCGCCGCCGACGCCAGCCTCGCCCAGATTCCGCAGAGCCACTTCGTGTACGTCAATGTGCTGCGCCGCCAGGGCACACCGGAGCAGCAGGCGTTCTTCTTCGCCGAGGTGCTGGCGGGCAGGCGGTTCGGCAACGCCCAGTCGGAGGCGGGGACGAAGCACATCCAGGACATCCGCACCCGCCTGGAGCCGCGCCCCGACGGCTCGTACCGGCTGACGGGCGTCAAGCACTACTCCACCGGCGCCCTGTTCGCCGACTGGATCCCGGTGCTGGCGCGCGGAAACAACGAGGAGCTGTACGTGGCGTACGTGCCACGGCGGGCGCCCGGGGTGACGGTGGTGGACGACTGGGACGGGATGGGCCAGCGCACGACCGCCAGCGGCACCGTACGGCTGGACGGCGTGGCCGTGCCCACTGACCGTGTGGTGCCGCATCACCTCACCTTCCGCGGGCCCCAACTGCACGGCGCCGTGGCCCAGTTGCTGCACACGGCCATCGACGCGGGCATCGCCTCGGGCGCGCTCGCGGAGGCGGTGGCGTTCGTCCGCGCCAAGAGCCGTCCGTGGTTCGAGAGCGGTTTCGAGACGGCCGCCGAGGACCCGCTGCTCATCCAGCGCTTCGGTGAACTGGCCGTCCAGGTGCGGTCGGCCGAGGCGCTGCTGTCCGCCGCCGCGCGGGCGGTGGACGCCGCCCGCGCGGATCTCACCGACGACACCGCGGCCGAGGCGTCGATCGCCGTGGCCACCGCGAAGGTGTCGGCGGCCGCCGCGGCGGTGGAGGCGGGCAGCGCGCTGTTCGAGGTGTCCGGCACCCGCTCGGCACTGGACTCCCTCAACCTCCACCGCCACTGGCGGGACGCCCGTACGCACACCCTGCACGACCCGCCCCGCTGGAAGATCCAGCACATCGGCCGCTACGTGCTGAACGGCACCCCGCCGCCCCGGCACGGCCTTCTGTAACACCCCTGATTGGAGTCGCACCCATGTCCCTCACCTTTCACTGGTTCCTGCCCACCAACGGCGACAGCCGCCATGTCGTCGGCGGCGGCCATGGGACGCCCGTCACCGCGGCCGGTGGCGACCGTCCGCCGTCCGTCGGCTACCTGACCCAGATCGCCCGCGCCGCCGAGGACCTGGGCTTCGTCGGGGCGCTGACGCCGACCGGGGCATGGTGCGAGGACGCATGGCTGACGACCGCGATGGTCAGCCAGCACACCGAGCGGCTGAAGTTCCTGGTGGCGTTCCGCCCCGGTTTCGTCTCCCCCACGCTCGCCGCGCAGATGGCCTCGACCTACCAGCGGCAGACCGGCGGGCGGCTGCTGCTGAACGTGGTCACCGGGGGCGAGAGCCACGAGCAGCGGGCGTACGGAGACTTCCTCGACAAGGAGGCGCGCTACCGGCGCACCGGTGAGTTCCTGGAGGTCGTGCGCGGGCTGTGGGACGGCAAGACGGTGGATCTGGCGGGCGAACACCTCCAGGTGGCGGACGCCTCCCTGGCCCGGCTGCCCGACCCGGTGCCCGAGGTGTACTTCGGCGGCTCCTCCCCCATCGCCGGTGAGGTGGCGGCCCGCCATGCGGACGTCTACCTCACCTGGGGCGAGCCGCCCGCCCAGGTCGCGGAGAAGATCGCCTGGATCCGGGGGCTCGCGGCCGAGGAGGGCCGTAAGATCCGCTTCGGCATCCGGCTGCACGTCATCACGCGCGACACCAGCGAGCAGGCGTGGGCGGAGGCCGGGCGGCTGCTGGACGGCTTCGATCCGGAGACCGTGCGGTCCGTGCAGGAGGGGCTGGCGCGCAGCGAGTCCGAGGGGCAGAAGCGCATGCTCGCGCTGCACGGCGGTGGCCGGGACGGGCTGGAGATCCACCCCAATCTGTGGGCGGGCATCGGCCTGGTGCGCGGCGGCGCCGGTACGGCCCTGGTCGGCAGCCACGCGGAGGTGGCGGAGCGGATCGCCGAGTACCACCGGATCGGGATCGACGAGTTCGTGCTGTCCGGCTATCCGCATCTGGAGGAGGCGTACTGGTTCGGCGAGGGCGTGCTGCCGCGCCTGCGGCAGCAGGGGCTGTGGTCCCATCCGGCCCGTCCCGCCGCCGCCGCGCAGCCCGCCGCGCAGGTGCCGTTCGCGGCGGCCGGGAGCCGGTGACGGCCCACCGGAACCGTCAGGGCGCACCGGCCGCCAAGGTCGCGGCGGCGTATCCGGCGCCCGCTTCGGCGATGGCCCACAGGCAGGCGGCGGTGGCGCTGTAGGGGGCGATGCGGTGGTAGGGCAGGTGGGTGGCGCCCGCGAAGTGCGGGGCGAGGGTGCGGACCACGGGCAGGAAGCGGGCCAGGAAGACGGCCCGGCCGCCGTGGCGGGCCATCAGCGCCTCGGCACGCCGCCAGGCCGTGTCGGGGACCCTTCGCCCGATGCGGCCTGTCCGCAGCCGGCCGCCCAGGAGCGCGCCGGTGCGGTGGGCGAGGAAGTCACCCGCGACGACGGCCCCGGCCGCGGTCGCCATGACGGCGAGGAGGCTGATGTGGCCCGTGCGGGCCAGCGCTCCGGCGGTCAGCAGCAGCGTGAGCGTGGGGACGAAGGCGCCGATCAGCAGGATCGACTCGGCCAGGACGGCCAGCGCCACCACCGGGTAGGCCGAGTCGGGCGGAAGATGGCCGAGGAGGTCGGACGGCGCGTTCACCGACGCTCCAGGTCCTGGGGGCGCGGCTGGTCGCGAGGGGAGCCGAGGGGGCGTCGCAGGTGCCAGACGTGGGCCGGCGGAAGGTTGGCCCACACGGTCCAGCGGCCCGTGGCGTACCTGCGCTGGTAGCCGGCCATGACCTCGTGCACCTCGGCGTGCCGGCGAGCCTCGGCCCGTGACGCGGTCAGGGCCCGGGCCCCGCGGGTGCCGACGTAGGCGAAGTAGGTCAGGGTGCCGCCGGGGTGCAGCATCTCCAGGTACCGGGCCATGATGCGGTCGACCTGCGCGGGGGTGAAGTTGGTCAGCGGAAGCCCGGAGACGATCACGTCGTAGCGCTGGTCGGTGCCCAGGTGCTCGACGTACGTCTGGTGCACGGCCACCTGCCGGGGCGGGCCCGCCAGGTGGGGGTGGGTGGCGACGAGGTGGCGCAGGCGCGCGGCGAACCGCGGATTGGCCTCGACGATGTCCAGGCGGCTGCTCCGGGACAGCCGGGGTATCAGGGTGCGGGTGACCGCGCCGGTTCCGGCGCCCGCTTCCAGGACGGCCAGCGGGCGGGGAGCCCGGGCCCGCAGGGGCTCGGTCAGGGCGCGGGCGAGGGCCTTGCCGCTGGGGGCGACCGCGCCGGTGGTCCGCATGTCGCGGGCCGCCTCGATGAGGAACATCCAGCCCTCGGCGCGGCGCTGCGCCAGGACACGGTCGTGGGAGGTGGTCCGGTCGTTCATGGTGAACGACGCTAGAAACCCGCGTCCCGGGCCGGATCCGTCGTTGTGCGACGGCCGCTCCCTACGAAAGTAGGGGGTCGGCGTAGCGGATCGTCGGTCGGGCGGGCGGGGTGGCCTGCCTAGGATTGCCGGAATGAGCCGGCGAAAGGGTGCGAGGGCCGCGTACGGACGGGCCGTGCTGGTGGTGGCGCTGGGCGCGATCGCGGTGCAGAACGGCGCGTCGGTCAGCGAGGGCGGCTATCTGGCCCCCGCGCCCGTGGCCACGCTGCTGTGCGGGGTGGCCCTGCTCGTGCGCCCGCTCCCCTGGCAGGTCGCCCCGCTCCTGGCCACCGCGGCCACGTCGTGGTGGGGATGGCCCGTGCTGCCGCTGCTGCTGGTCGCCTTGTTCGACCTGGCCGCGCACCGCCGGGCCCGGGTGGCGGTGACATGCGTCGCCGCCGCGCTGGGCGGCAACCTGGTCACCCGGCCCGCGACATCGCTGTGGACGCCGCAGCAGTACGGCTCCGTCGTGTTCCTGCTGCTGGTCGTGGTCGGCGGCCTGTGGCTGGGCAACCGGCGGCGTCTGGTCGCCGCGCTGGCCGCCCAGGTCGACCACCTGCGGGTCGAGTCGCGGCTGCGCGAAGAGGCGGCCCGGGCCGCGGAGCGGTCCCGTATCGCCGCGGAGATGCATGACGTGCTGGCGCACCGCCTGAGCCTGATCGCCCTGCACACCGGCGTCCTGGCCACCAAGGGCGACACGCTGCCCGCGCCGGTGGCGATGCGCCTGGGCCTGCTGCGCACGGCGTCCACCGAGGCGCTGGCCGACCTGCGCGATGTACTCGGCGCCCTGCGCGACCCCGACTCCGCTCCCGTGCATGCCGCGCTCGCGCCCGTGGTGCGGGACGTACGGGAGCTGGCCGACGAGGCCCGTGCCGCCGGGCAGCGCGTCGAGCTGACGGCCGACGGCCCTCCCGAGCGGGCTCCCACCACCCACCGGCTGGCCGTGTACCGCATCGTCCAGGAGGCGCTGACCAACGCCCGCAAGCACGCCGACGGCGCCGAGGTGGCCGTACGCGTCGACTACCGGCCGCCCGCCACGCTGGTCGAGGTCACCAACGCACCCGGTACGCCCGGCACGGGCAGCGCCGTCGACTCCGGCTACGGGCTCGTCGGCCTGCGCGAACGGGTCACCGCCCTCGGCGGCCACCTGGACGCCGGGCCCGCCGGGGTGGGGACCTGGCGGCTGGCCGCCCGCATCCCCCACCCGACCGGCACCCACCCGATGGGCACCGAACAGAACGACACCGGACAGAACGAGACCGGACAGAACGGCACCGAGCAGAACGGCACCCGCACATGATCCGCGCCATGATCGTCGACGATGACGCCTTGGTCCGCCTCGGCCTGGCCGACCTCCTCGAAGGCAGCCAGGACATCGAGGTCGTCGCCCAGGCCGCCGACGGTCTCCAGGCCGTCGAGCAGGCAACCGCACACCGCGTCGACGTCGCCCTCGTCGACGTACGCATGCCCCGCATGGACGGCATCACCGCCACCACCCGGCTGCGGGCCCTGCCCCACCCGCCGAGGGTGATCACCCTGACCACCTTCGACCTCGACGAATACGTCTACAACGCCCTCGCCGCCGGGGCGGACGGCTTTCTGCTCAAGGACACCGACCCGGCCGAGATCCTGCGCGCCGTCCGCCTGGTGGCCGCCGGTTCGGCCATGCTCCACCCCACCGCGGCCCGCCGCCTCATCGACCGCTACCACGCCACCACCCGGCCGAAGGCCACCGCCGCCCGGGCCCGGCTGGACCGGCTCACTCCCCGGGAGCGGGAGGTGCTGACCCTGCTCGCCCGAGGCGATACCAACGCGGACATCGCCACCCGCCTCGCCATGCGGGAGAGCACCGTCAAGGCCCACGTCAGCCGCATCCTGGCCGCGTTGGAGGTCACCAACCGCGTCCAAGCCGCCCTCCTGGCCCGCGACGCGGAACCGACCGCCTGACCGGCCGGCCGCTCGCCCTCGGAGCCCGGCTCCTGATGCCTGCCCCTGACATCGTGTCAGGGTGTTCTCCGGGGCCCGTCAGGGAACTTCCGCATGGGCTGAGGCGGCCGGGAGCGGCCAGGGTCGAGGGCATGAAGAGAATCGTGACCGCACTCCGCCGTGGCCGCCTCGTGTCCGGAGTCGGCGCCGTGGCCGCCGCCCTCGCCCTGACCGCCGCCGTCCAAGCCCCGGCCTTCGCCCAGCCCGGCGCCTCGGTCCGGCCCGGCGCCGCCACCGTGCCCGTCCCCACCCCGGAGTCGCTCGCCCCCGCCTACGCCGACTGCCCCGAGGATCTGCCCGAGGGCGCCGACCGCACGAAGTGGCGCTGCGAGGTGACGGCCGCGTACGGGCGGATCAAGCTCGGCGGGATCGACCTCCCCGACATCAAGCCCATCACGCTCGTCCACGCCGAGGGCCCGCTGCCCGACGGCACGTTCGGCCAGGTCTTCGGCTCCGTACGCGCCGAGCCGACACCGGTGCCGGGCGCTCCGGGGCTGTCCGTCCGGGCCGAGTACGGGGGGTACGCCGACTTCCTCACCAGCGGCGCCGTCGATCTGAAGTTCCGGCTGGCCTCCCCGCTCCTCAACCGGGCGTGCGCCATCGGCACGGACGGGCACCCCGTAAAGCTCCGCCTCACGAAGGACGCGCCGAGCACCTGGCTGTCCCAGGACCCGCCGCTGGTCCGCTTCCCCGCGCGCGACGACACCTTCACCACGCCCGCGGCCACCGGCTGCGGTCCCCTCGGCCGGGCGCTCAACCACCGCTTCGCTCTGCCCGCCGCCTCCGGTGAAAGCGTGGTCACGTATACGGCGTACTACACCTTCAGGACGTACGACCGCCTCCCGTCCGCCTGAGCGGACTCGCCGACCGACGGCCGAGATAGTACGCACCGCCCCCGGAGCCGGGCTGCCAAGATGAGCGAATGATCTACCCAGCCGATACACAACGGTCGACTGCGGATCAGACACGGCTGTTACTGGTCGAGGACGACCGGGAGACCGCAGACATGCTGGCCGAATTGTTCGTCTCAGAGGGCTATGACGTCGAGGTGGCGTACGACGGCCACCGGGGGCTCCATCTCGGCCTCGGCCGACGTCATCAGGTGATGGTCATCGACCGGATGCTGCCCGGCATCGACGGCCTGGACCTGGTGAAACGATTACGGCGGGTCGGTGTCACCACCCGGGTCCTGGTGCTGACCGCGCTGGGCGAGCTGGGTGATCGGGTCACCGGCCTCGACTCCGGTGCGGACGACTACCTGGTCAAGCCGTTCGAAGTGGACGAACTGCTGGCCAGGGTGCGGGCGCTGCACCGGCGCGACCTCGCGGACGCCGAACTCCTGCCGCTCGGCGACGGGGACGGGCAGCTGGACCTGCGGCGCCACGAGGTCCGCCTCGCCGACGGCAGCCGGATCGAGCTGTCCCTGCGCGAGTTCGGCCTGCTGCACGCGCTCGCCGACGGCCCCAAGCGGGTGCACGACCGCTCGCACCTGCGCGAGCGCGTGTTCCCCGATACCTCGGCGGAGTCCATCGTCGACACCTATGTCTACTATCTGCGGCGGAAACTGGGCCGTGACGTCGTCCGCACCGTGCGGGGGCGCGGCTACCAGTTGGGCTCGCTGTGATCTCCCTTCCGGTCCGTCTCCCGCGCCGTCCGGCTCCCGGCCCCGAGCAGCGGCGGCTCGCCTCCGCCCAGTGGTCGATCACCCTGCGCATCTCGCTGGTGATGTCGGTGATCATGCTGCTGGTCGTGGCCATCGTCTACTCCGTCGTGCTGTTCGCCCAACGCGCCGACGCCGAGCGCGAGACGCAGTGGGGCATCCAGCACAACACCGTCGACAGCCCGCCGGTCTGCATGTGGATCACCGTGGAGCGGGACGGAGTGCTCCGCAGCACCCGCGGCACCCCGGACGGCCTCCCCGTGACGTCCAGCCTGAACGCGGTCCGGGCGGGCGCTCCCCCGGTGCTGGAGCGGGTGGAGCGCGGTGGCGAGCAGTACACGGTACGCACCGCGCGGCGCGGCGACGAGATCGTGCAGGCGGCGTACGGCGAACGGTTCCAGCGGGCGGACCGAAAGCACCTGTTGCTGGCCTTCGCGACGGCCGAGTCGATCGGTCTGCTGCTCGTCGCCGTGGCGAGCGGCAGGCTCGCGCGGCGGGCGATGACGCCGCTGTCCGAGGCCCTGGACCGGCAGCGGCGGTTCGTCGCGGACGCCAGCCACGAACTGCGCACCCCGCTGACCCAGTTGCACACCCGCGCCCAGCTGCTGGCCCGGCGCTCCGGTTCGGAGCGCCCGCAGCAGCTGGCCGCCGACCTCCAGCGCCTGGTGACCGGCACCCGGCAGCTCGGTGACGTCATCGACGACCTGCTGCTGTCCGCGCGGCTGTCGCAGTCGCCGGGCTCGTGCGATCCGGTCGACCTCGCCGCGCTCGCCGAGGAGGCGGTGGCCGCCGAGGACGCCCGGGCCCAGTCGATGGGGCTGGCCGTGCGGATGCGGCAGGGGTCTGGGCGGCATGTGGTGATGGGCACCGCGCCTGCGTTGCGCCGGGTGATCGCCGCGCTGGTCGACAACGCGATGGGGCACACGCCGCCCAGAGGGGAGGTCGTGGTGTCCGTGGACGCCCCGCGTCCGGGGGTCGTGTCGCTGTCCGTACGCGATACGGGTGTGGGCATCGCGCCGGAGGACGCCGACCGCCTCTTCGAACGGTTCGCCCGGGGAACGGCCGGGCGGGGCAGGCGGTTCGGGCTCGGTCTGGCGCTGGCCCGTGAGGTGGTCGAAAGCCATCGGGGACGGATCACCGCCGGTGGACGGCCGGGGCACGGCGCGCTGTTCACTGTCGAGCTTCCGGCGGCGCGGGCCGGCGACACGACCAACGATGCGACCGGCGACACGATCCCGCGGCAGCGGTCGATCGCGGCGTGCCTGTCCGTAGTGGCCCGGCAGCCGGGCGACCCCGGGCGCTGACCGCACGCCCGGGCGCGTAGCCGTCCAACCCGTCCGGCGGTCATGAGGCGCGCGGGCGGCACCAGTCGAGCGCGCCCGCGTCGATGTCCTCGGCCAGCTCGGCCAGCGGCGAACCCGCCGGCCACACCAGCCGGGTCCGGCGCCACAGCCGCCCGTTGGCCAGCCGTTTCAGGGCGATGCCCGGGCAGCGGTCGCCCGGGGCGGCGAAGACGCCGACCGCGTTCCCGGCGCCGACGATGGCCGCCGCGGTGGTCTGGTCGGCGCCGAAGTAGCGGAACCGAGGGGTGAAACCGGCCCGCTCGCAGGTGATCCGCAGGCTGAGGCCCAGGCCGTCCGACCGGTCCCCGGGGGCGACCCAGATCTCCTCGGCCAGCTCCTCCAGGGTGATCAGCTGCCGGTGGGCCAGCCGGTGGCCGGGGGCCAGGCCGATCAGCACGGGTTCGGTGCCGAGGTCTCGTACGGTGAACTCGCGGACCGCGGGCGGGCCGACGTCCGGGAACTCGCTGATGACCGCGAGCGCGATCTTCTCCATACGCAGCAGCTCCAGCACGGCCTGGGAGGAGGGCTCCAGGTACGTCAGCTGTTCGTGGTGCGGCAGCCGCTCCCGGATGAGCGCGGCGATCAGCGGCACCCAGGGGTTGTCCACGCCGCCCAGCGCGACGGCCTGCGGCGGTTCGGCGGGCTGGGCGAGCGTACGGGCCGTGGCGATCAGATCGCCGAACTCGTCCAGCAACTCCCGGGACCGGCCCACCACATGAACACCCAGCTCGGTCGGTACGACGCCCTGCGGACGGCGCCGGAACAGCGGCCCGCCCAACTCCTGCTCGATACGCCGGAGTTGGGTGGAGAGACCGGATTGCGCGATGTTCAGCGTGGCGGCAGCGCGGCTGATACTGCCGGATTCAGCCACGGTGAGCACGATCCGCAGGTGGCGCAGACCCATATCCACTTCCTGCCTCCGTCGGTGATGGTCGTGGCCGGAAATAACCGATGACGAGTACGGCACCGGCCAGGGACAGCAGCGCCGTCCACGTGGCGGTGACGTAGAGGGCGTGCAGATAGGCCCGGTCGGCGGCGGCGAGGAGTTCGGGCCGGTTCAGCGTCGCGGCCACCGCCCGGGTGGCCTCCGCGGAGTCCAGCGCCCGGCCCCGGGGCCCGGGGGCCAGCCCGTCGAGCGCGGGCCGGATCTCGCCGCGATAGGAGGTGGCGAGCACCGAGCCGAGGACCGCGACCCCGAGGGTGCTGCCCACGGGCCGGGTGGCGGCGCTGATGGCCGCGCCCGCGCCGGTGTACCGCGCGGGCAGGACGGCCATCATCTCCGCCGTCATCGGCGCCACCACCAGCCCGATACCGGCGCCCTGGACGAACAGCACCACCGCGATCGAGGCCACCGGAGTGTCCGCGTCGAAGAACACGTACGCGCCGAAGGTGGCGCTGGAAAGGAGGATCCCGGCGACCGCGCACCACCGCACGGTGAGCCACCGGGCCAGCGCCGGGGAGATCTGGTTGCCGAGGACGATGCCACCCGCCGCGGCGGCCATCACCACTCCGGCGGCCAGCGCCGACAGGCCGTGCACCCCCTGCAGATAGAAGGCGCAGTAGAAGAGCTGCCCGGCCAGGCCGAAGAAGAGCAGCAGCAGGGTCACGCTGCCGCCCGCGAAGCGCGGCTCGGTGAAGAGCCGCACGTCGAACCCCGGCGACTCCCGGCCGCTCTGCGTCCGTACGAACACCGCCAGCAGCACGACCCCGGCCGCCGGCGGCAGCAGCGCGGCCGGGCTCGCCCAGCCGGACGGGCGGCCGCCCTGGATGACGCCGTACACCACCAGGCCAAGACCCAGCACGGAGAGCAGCAGGGCCGCCGGGTCGAGCACCCGGCGCTCGGCGTAGCGCAGCTCGGGCACCAGCAGCGCCACCCCGGCCAGGCATACGGCCACCACCGGCAGGTTGACGAGGAACACCGACCCCCACCAGAACCGGGTGAGCAGCGCGCCGCCCACCACCGGCCCGGCCGCGACGGCCGCGCCGCCCGCCGAGGCCCACACCGCGATGGCGCGGGTGCGGTGGGCGGGCGCGGTGCCACGGGTGACGATCGCCAGCGTCGCCGGGGTGATGAGCGCCCCGCCCGCGCCCATGAACCCCCGGGTGACGATGAGTTCGGTGGCACCGGGCGAGAACGCGGCCAGCGCGGAGGCGACGGCCAGGAGCAGCAGCCCGCCGGTCAGGGTGCGGCGCGGCCCGTAGCGGTCGGCGAGGGCGCCACCGGCGAAGCTGCCCGCGGCGAACACCAGCGAGTACGAGGCGTTGGCCCACGCCAGCTCCGCGGAGTCGGCGCCGAGGCCGCGTACCGGGTCGGCGAGGGTTTCCATCGCCACGTTGAGGACCGTGTTGTCCAGCAGGACCAGCGTCTGCGCCAGGACCGCCACGGCCACGGCCCACCACGGCCGCCGTGTCACGGCGTCAGCGCCTTCATGGCGTCAGCGCTCGTCTGCCCGCGACGACGGTCCGGGTGACCTCCGCGACCCGGTGGCCGAGGTGTTCGGCGGTGGCCAGGTCGGACGGGTGCGCCGTGCCCGTCCGGTCGTCCACGGGGGACTGTGCCCCGGCGCCCTGGAAGAACCCGAGCCGGTTCAGGTCGGATTCGCTGCCCCGGCTGGAGTTCCAGCCGGAGGCCAGGCCGAGGCTGACCCAGAGCATGCCGTGCTGGGCGGCGAGGGCGGCGAAGTAGCCGAGGGTGCCGGCCTTGTCCCCGGCCATGGAGCCGGAGTTGGTGAAGCCCGCCGCCACCTTGTCCTGCCAGCGGCGGGTGAGCCAGCGCCGGGCGCTCGCCTCGGCGAAGGTGTGGAAGGCGGCGGAGGCCGTGCCCATGTACGTCGGCGCGCCGAAGACGATCGCGTGGGCGTCGTCGAGCAGCTGCCAGTCCTCATCGGTGATCCGGTCGACCCGGATGAGGGTGACCTTGGAGTCCGGGGCCCGGCTCGCTCCGGTTCGTACGGCCTCCCCCAGCCGGGCGGTGTGTCCGCGTCCGCCGTGGCAGGCGATCGAGATGTGTACCGGGTCGGTCAGGGCGGTCAAGCCTGCCTCCTCGAAAACGCCGTTCCGTGGCCCGGTTCCGGAACCGGAACCGGCGGGGGAAGAGCCGTCGGGCAGCCTGCCACAGGAGTCTCAGAGGTTTCTCAGAGCCGCATAACCGCGGAGTGATGGAGATTCGATATCGGCTCGCCCTCGCACGGGCGTGCCATTCTGACCCGGCGATCCCGAAGCACCCCCAAGAACCCCCGAAGCACCGTCCACCCGTTGGAAGAGGTGTTCCCGGCACATGACCGATTTGGGTAAATCACTCCGGATGCGGAGGCTGTCCGCCGTGGGGGACGGCAGATATCTCTTCGTCCCGCTCGACCACAGCGTGTCCGACGGGCCGGTGGTGCCCCAGGCCCGCTGGAACGGGCTGCTGAGCGCGCTGGTGGACGGTGGCGCGGACGCGGTGGTCGTCCACAAGGGCCGGGCGCGCGCGATCGCCCCGGGCGTCCTGCGCCACTGCGCGCTGGTGGTGCACTTGAGCGCCGGAACCGTGTACCAGGCCGACGCCGACGCCAAGGTGCTCGTCGGCGAGGTGGAAGAGGCGGTGCGGCTGGGCGCGGACGCGGTGAGCGTGCACGTGAATCTCGGCTCGGACACCGAACACCGGCAACTCGCCGACCTCGGTGCCGTCGCGGCCTCGTGCGACACGTGGAACATGCCACTGCTCGCGATGATCTATCCGCGAGGCCCGCGGATCGCCGATCCGCACGACCCGGCGCTGCTCGCCCACGCCGTCAACATCGCCGCGGACCTCGGCGCCGACCTGGTGAAGACGTCGGTCGCGCTGCCGCTGGACCGGATGGCCGAGGTGGTGGACAGCTGCCCGCTGCCGGTCCTCGCCGCGGGCGGGCCGCCCGACGGTACGGATCTGATCGGCCACGGGACGTCGTTGATGCTCGCCGGCTGCCGTGGTCTCGCGGTCGGCCGCCGGATCTTCTCCTCACCCTCCCCCGCCTCGCTGGTGAAACGGCTCGCGGCCGTCGTCCACGCGGTCGACGGCATCGACGCCGGAACGGCCCCCCATCCCCCGACGATTGCGACAGGTGCCGCATGAAGTTCGCCTGGATCGACCTCAGAACCGTTCCGCAGGACCAGCTGGAGTCCGTCGTGGACGCCGCCATCCACACCCGGACGCGGGGTGTGCTCTGCGACGACGAAGCCGTCCTCAAGGCCCTGCCCCCGACCATCACCGGCGTCACCACCACCCCGGTGACCGACGAGAAGCAGCTGTACGGCCTCGACGCCGACACCGCGGGCCGGGTCGTCGCGGGCTGGGTCGACGTCCACGACGAACCGTCGCTGCGGCTGGCGTGCGCCGCCGCCGTCACGCTGCCGTTCACCGTGGTCCGCTTCGCCGACCCGACGAAGATCCCGCTGGAGATCGTGCTCGCCGCAGCCGACCGCTCCGAGGGCGAGCTGATCACCGTCTGCGCGGACCTGGAAGAGGCCGCCACCGTCCTCGACGTGCTGGAACGCGGCTCGGACGGCATCCTGCTGGCCCCCTCGACCGCGGGCGACGTGTTCGCGCTGGCCCGGCTGCTGGAAGCCGGTACGGAACCGCTGGACCTGACCACGCTGACCGTCGAGGGCATCGAGCACCACGGGCTCGGCGACCGGGTGTGCGTGGACACCTGCAGCCACTTCGCCGAGGACGAGGGCATCCTCGTCGGCTCGTATTCGACCGGCTTCATCCTGTGCTGCAGCGAGACCCACCCGCTGCCGTACATGCCGACCCGCCCCTTCCGGGTCAACGCGGGCGCCCTGCACTCCTACGTCCTCGGCCCGGACAACCGCACCAACTACCTGAGCGAGCTGCGCGCGGGCCGCACCACGCTGGCCGTCAACGCCGAGGGCCGCACCCGGCCGGTCCTCATCGGCCGCGCCAAGCTGGAGTCCCGGCCGCTGCTGACCATCACCGCGCGCTCCCCCGAGGGCGTCGAGGTGAGCCTGACCGTCCAGGACGACTGGCACGTACGGGTGCTCGGGCCCGGCGGACGGGTCCACAACGTCACCGAGCTGCGGCCCGGCGACGAACTGCTCGGCTATCTGGCCACGGACCAGCGCCATGTGGGCTTCCCCATCGGCGAGTTCTGCCGGGAACAGTGATGAGCGGCGACATCGGCATGCGGACGCTCGTCGAGACGCTGTTCGACGCCCACCCCGGCGAGCTGCCCTGCCTCGTGCACGGCGACCACCCGGTGAGCCGCGCCGAGGTACGCGCCGCCGCGGCCACCGAGGCGGACGTGTTCGCCGGGTACGGCATCGGCGAGGGCACCACGGTGATGCTGCGGATACCGCCGAGCTTCACCCAGATCGAGGTGCTGCTCGCGCTGTGGCGGCTGGGCGCCCAGGTGATGCTGGTCGACCACCGGCTCAAACAGTCCGAAGTGGACGCGTTGCGCGCGCTGTGCCATCCGCAGTTCCTGGTCGGCGGGGGTACGGCAGGGCGCGCACCGCTGCGGTTCGAGCCCCGCTACGAGGTGGTCACCTCCCGCTGCCCGGACGGCCGGGCCGCGGCGACCGAGCACCGCCTGGTGCAGTTCAGCTCGGGCTCCACCGGGCTGCCCAAGGTGATCGGGCGGACCCCGGCCTCCCTGCGCGCCGAGATCGAACGGTTCACCCGGATCGAGGGCATGCCCACCCTGGGCGAGCGGGTGCTGCTGCTCAGCTCGACCGCGCACAGCTTCGGGCTGATCGCCGGGGTGCTGCACTCGCTGGTCGCGGGCGTCGCGGCCGTGTTCGCCCGCCGGGTGTCGGCCAAGGACATCCTCGGCGCGGCCGGGCGCCACGATGTGCACGCGATATTCGGCACCCCGTTCCACTACGAACTGCTCAGCACGGGAAAGGAGTTGCCCCCGCTTCCCGCCTTGCGCGCCGCGGTGTCCGGCGGCGAGATCATGCCCCCGGAAACGGCAGCGCGGTTCGCCGACCGCTTCGGCATCGGAGTCGGCGAATCGTACGGAACCACCGAGACGGGCGTCATCGCGATGGAGGTCAGCGGGGCCTCGCGCCCCACCGTCGGGCGGGCCGCCCCCGGTGTGCGGCTGCGCGTCCACCAGGGCGAGCTGGACGTCTGGCTGCCGGACGGCTCACCGTATCTGCACGCCTCCGGCGGCGGCCGCTACGCCGACGGCTGGCTGCACACCCGCGACCGGGCCGAGCTGGACCCCACCGGAGCCGTGCGGCTGCTGGGCCGCGGCGACTCGCTGGTGGTCATCGGCGGCCTCAAGGTCGACCTGACCGAGGTGGAGGACGTGCTGCGCCACCACCCCGGGGTCAGCGGGGCCGTGGTCGTGCACGCCGGTACCACCGAGGCGTACGTGTCCACCGAACCGGACGGCCCCTCGGCCGGGGAGCTGCTGCGCTGGTGCCGGGACCGGCTGGCCGACTACAAGGTACCGCGCGTCATCCAGGTCCTCCCGGACCTGCCCCGCACCTCCAACGGCAAGCTCATCCGCCGCCGCGAGGCCCTGCTCGCCCGCTCCCCCGGCCACTGACCTCATATCACCGCTGCCACAGAAGGGTTGCGCACCATGGAGACGGCATTGGAGAAGGAGATCCGTCAGTTCGTGCTCAGCACGATCAGCGAGGACATGAACCACCCGCTCGACACGGACGAGATCACCGACGACAGCCCGTTGGGCACCGGTGGCATCGACATCGACTCGCTGAGCCTGATCGAGCTGGTCCTGCGGATCGAGCGCCGGTTCGGCGTGAAGTTCCCGGACACCGATTTCGAACCGGTCGGCGCGATGAACCTGGGCGACCTGGTCGACGACGTCATCAAGCGGGGCGCCACGGCATGACCGCGGATATCACCGTTGACGTGGTGCGGGAGCTGCTGTCCGACCCCAAGATCTTCGCAGCCCTGCCGCCCGAACTGGACGACGACGCCGACCTGGCGCTGGACTCACTGGGCCTGGTGTGGTTCCTGCACCAACTGGAGCTGCGCTACGGGCTGGAGATCGAACCGGCCGAGGCGTTCCTCGCCGAGTTCACCTCGGTACGGCGCATCACCGCCTACCTCAACGATCACCACCTGGTGGACCGCCCATGACCCATGAGGTGCTGCTGACCGGCTTCGGGGTACGGACGGCCTTCGGCACCGGGGCGGACGCGCTGCGGGAGGGCGTGTTCGACGGGAACCCCGCGTTCGCCCCGATCACCCGCTTCGACACCGGCCCGTACCGTACGGGGCTGGCCGCGACGTGGGGCGGGGCCGTCCCGCTGCGCGAGGTGCTGGCCGACGTGGCCGGGGCGGCGGTGGCGATGGCGGGACTGCCGAGGGGCACGGAGGCGGCGGTCCTGGTGGGCACCGCGGGCGACTTCACCGCCCTCACCGACTTCTGGCGCAACACGCCCGGCTCCCCCGACCACGCCGCCGAGACCAACCGCGCAGCCGAAACCGACCGCGCCGCCGAAACCGACCGCGCCGTCGAGACCGTGCCCGGGTGGCAGGCCGCGGCGCTCGGGGACGCGCTCGGGGTGCGCGGCACCCGGCTGGCGTTCACCCATGCCTGCGTCGCCTCGGCCGGCGCCATCGCGCACGGCTGCCAGCTCATCGCCTCCGGCCGGGCCGACGTCGTGATCTGCGCCGGGGCGTACCTCGTGGAGGAGGAGAACCTGGCCAAGTTCGGGTCGGGGTTCGCCCTCTCCCGTGACGGGGCGGTACGGCCGTTCTGCGCCGACCGCAGCGGGCTGCTGCTCGGCGACGGGGCCGCCGCCGTCGTCCTCGAATCGGCCGGGAGCGCCCGGGGCAGAGGGGCGCGTGCGCTCGGCGCGCTCACCGGGTGGGGCGCCGCTTCCGACGCCCACCACATCGCGCGCCCGCACCCCGAGGGCACCGGGCTGGTCACCGCCGCACGGCGGGCGCTGCGGCGGGCGGGCGGGCCGCGCGTCGACTACGTGAACGCGCACGGCACCGCGACCAAGTCCAACGACCCCGCCGAGACGCGCGGGCTGCACACGCTCTTCGGCACGGACGCGCCCCACGTGCCGGTCAGCTCCACGAAGAGCACGACGGGACATCTGCTGGAGGCCTCCGGAGTGGTGGAACTCGTCATCACCCTGCTCGCGCTGCGGGACGGAGTCCTGCCGCCCACCGCCGGGTTCACCGAACGGGACCCGGCCTGCGACCTCGACTACGTACCGAACCGGCCCCACAAGGCCGACATCCGGCGGGCGCTCACCGTCAACGCCGCGTTCGGCGGCGCCAACACCGCGCTGATCGTGGAGCGCGCGTGATCGCCGCGATGGCCGGCCCGGCCGCGCCGCCCGTCGCCGGTTTCGTGGAGTCCGCCTTCAACCCGCTCGTGCACCAGGCCGTCGGGCGATGCCTGACCGCCCACCCCGGCGACGGCTCCCGGACCGCGATGGTCCTGGCCAGCACCATGGGCGACGCCACCACCCTCGACCTCGGCAGCCGTCGGCTCGTCGCCGGGCAGGTGCACAATCCGCTGCTGTTCATGCAGAGCACCGCCAACGCGATCCTCGGGCAGCTCAGCCGGGACTTCGCCATCACCGGGCCGCTGCTGTGCCTGTCCACCGTGGCGGACCTGGCCGGGGAGCTGCTGTCCACCGCCGAACTCCTGCTCACGGACGAGGAGTTGGACCGCGTCGTGCTCGTCGGTGTCGAGCTGGCCGGCACCGGGCGCACCACGGCCGCGTACCGCGAGCTGCGCACCATCGGCCCGCCCTCCGAGGACCGGGCCGTGGCCATCGTGCTCGACCGCGACGACCCGCTCCCGCACCCCCGTCCCCCGTCCGGCACCCCGTCCACCGAGTACGGCACCCTCCGCGGCCTGGTCGAACTGGCCGCCCGAATCCAAGGAACCGACCGCCCATGATCACCAAGGAAGAACGCGCGCGGATCAGCGAGGACGCCGCCTTGGGTGCCGGGAACGTGATCCACCGGCTGAAGGCGTACGGCAGACCGCTCGGCGAACAGGCGCTGTGGACCGACGCCACCTGGCAGGCCCCGGACGGCAGCCACCCCGGGGTGCTGACCCTGGGCGAACTGCACGAAGCCGTCGAGATCTACGCACGCTGGTACCACGCGCACGGCGTGCGGCCCCGCGATCCGGTGGCGATCCAGACGTACTCCAGCACCGAATTCGCCATCAACTTCCTCGCGCTCACCTCCCTCGGCGCGATCCCCTCCTTCGTCAACGGCAACCTCCGCCCCGAGATCGCCCGCGAGTACGTGCGCCGCCAGGGCGCGGTGGGCGCCCTCACCGATCAGGCCCACCGCCCCGTCCTGGCTCCCCACCAGGACGAATTGGGCCTCGCCTTCTGCGCCACCGCCGCCGGCATCCGCGCGGACACGGCCCGCGGCCCGCTCCCGGCGTCGTACCCGTACGCCCACCACGCCACCGACCCGATCATCATTTCCCACTCCTCCGGCACCACCGGCATGCCCAAGGCCGTCCCGCACACCCACGAGACCCTGCTGTACGCGCAGTTGCACCGGCTGAAGCTGTCGGTCGGCTCCGCGATGGGCAGGCTGCTGGTCGCGATGCCCGGTTCGCACAACGCGTCCATCTCGGTCATGCTCTTCGGCTTCCTGCTGCGCTCGCCCGTCCTGCTGCTGTCCAGCCAGCGCGGCGTGGACGTCCTGGACGCGATGGAATCGTTCCGCCCCACCACGGTGTTCGCGTTCGCCGGGACGTACGGGGAGATGGCGGCCCAGGACCTCGACGCGCGCGATCTGTCCAGCGTCGAGGCCTGGTACAACACCGGCGACGCCGCGCACGAAACACACATCAAGGCGCTCATCGCGCAGGGCAGCCATGACACGGTCGGCCGTGACCTCAAGCGCTGCCGGGTCCCCGGCTCCGTCTTCACCGACGGGCTCGGCTCCTCCGAAACCGGCTACTCGCTCTTCCACAACGGACACAAGCCCGGCCGCTCGTCCTACTCCCGCTGCGTCGGCAAACCGATGAGCTTCGCCGAGGCCGCGGTGCTCTCCGAAGACGGCCGCCCGCTGCCACCCGGCGAGGTGGGCCGCCTCGGCGTCCGCTCCCCCACCCTCACCCCCGGCTACTGGAACGACTCGCTGACGTTCCACCGGCTACGGCTCGGCGGCTACTGGCTCACCGGCGACCTCGCCTACCGCGACGAGGACGGCAACTTCTACCACCTCGACCGCGTCCCCGACGCCGTCCGCACCGCCGAGGGCCTCGTGTTCAGCACCCGCACCGAGGAGTTGCTGCTGCGCGAGCTGCCCGGACTCGACGACTGCACGGTGGTGGCCGTCGCCCCCGAGGGCGTGACGGCCGACTGGGACGGCGACGGAACGGCCGACGCGTACGTCCTGCTCCAGGTCCGCCCGGACGCGGCGGACACGGACGACACGGACTGGACCGCCAGGGTCAACCGCGTGCTCACCGCCGAGGGCTTCCCGACACTCACCGGGGCGCTCCGGATGGACGCGAACGACGTGGTGAAGGGCGCCACCGGCAAGGTGCTGAAACGGGAGATGCGCGAACGCTTCCGGGCCCGCCTGGCAGACGGCGGGCGCGAGCTGGACGGGCAGGCCCGATGACCACCAGCCCCCGGCCCATGGACGTGTACCGCCAGTGGTGGCTGCACGACGCCCGCTGGTACCAGGGCGTGGCGAAGCGGTTCGGCCACGCGGTGGCCAACGAGATCAACGCCGAGGCGCTGCGCTACGTGGCCGTGCAGGCGGGCAAGCGCATCGCCCGCCTGCACGGCGGAAAACCCGCCGCCGACCTCGAGGAACTGCGCTGCCGGTACGAGGCCTGCTCCGAGTGGATGTTCCCGAGCGAACTGCGCGACGGCGGCACGGCGGTGCTCCCGGACGGCGAGATCGAGCTGACCATGCGGCAGAACTTCGCCGTGGCGATGGTCCGGATGGCCGGTTCGCTGGACGGCTACGACTGCCCGTGCACGGACATCCACGCGGGCTGGTCGGAGGGGCTCGGCGTCGAACTCACCCGCAACTGCGCGACCGCGTGCCTGCGGAACGGCGACCCCGCGTGCCGGTTGCTGATGCGGCCCGGCTGATGCGGCCAGGCTGATACGCCCGGCTGATACGCCCCGCCTGACGCGGCCAGGCTGACCGGCGTCGGCGCGGCGTCGGTCTGCTACGGGGTGTCGACCATCATCCGGGCGATGCCCTGGGGGCTGAAGACGTCCCGGATGGCGAGGGCGATGCCGCCGTGGATGCCGGAGCTCTCGCCGAGCCGGGGTGTGGTGATGGTCAGCTTGCTGGTGGCCAGGGCCGGCGCGCGCCGGTAGACCACCGCGCGGACCCCGGAGAGCAGGTCGTCGCGGAGTTCGCTCAGCGGGCCGCCGATGACCAGCGTGCGAGGGTTGTACATGGAGACCAGCATGGCCGCGATCTCGCCGACATCGGTGCCCGCCTGGCGCAGGGCCCGTATGGTGAGCGGTTCGTTGTCGGCGACACGTTCCGCCAGCACGCGCGCGCCGTACAGCGGATCCTCTTCGGTCGACTCGGGTATGCCGAGGCCGCGCAGGACGGCCGGGCGGGAGGCCAGCGCGCTGAGGCAGCCGACGTTGCCGCAGGAGCACAGGACGTCGCCGGCGCCGGCGGCCCGGATGTGGCCGACGTCGCCGGCGGCGCCGTCCGCCCCGCGGTACAGCTCGCCTCCCGCGGTGACGAGCCCGGCGCCCACCCCCGCGGAGATCTTGATGCCGAGCAGCGGAGCGTCGGCCTGCTCCTGGCATGCCTCGCCGAGGGCCATGAGATTGGCGTCGTTGTCCACCAGCGCGGGACACCGGAAGCGCTTGCTCAGCTCTTCGGCCACGGGATAGCCCTCCCAGCCGGGCATCCCGGTCGGCCGCACCGTACGTCCGCTCTGGACGTCCACCGGCGAGGGCAGGCCCATCACCACTTCGCGGACCCGCCCGGAGTCGCGCCCGCACTGTGCCAGCAGGCCCAGCAGGCGCTCGGCCACCGCCTCCAACACGATCTCCGGCCCGGCGGTGATCCGGACGGCCACGGTCTCCTGCGCGAGCACCCGCCCCGTGAGATCGGCGATCGCGACCTGCGACGCCAGCGTGTCGACGTCCGCCACGGCGACGGCCCCCGCCCGCGGGCCGAGCGTCAGCACTCTCGGCGGGCGGCCCCGCACCGACTCGCTCGATTCGAGCTCCTGAAGAATGCCGTGCGCGACGAGATGGTCGACATGCTTGCCGACGGTCGTCCGGACCAGGCCGGTGCGCCGCGCGATCTCGGCGCGGCTGGTCGCCTCGCCCGACACCACGAGGTCCAGCACCCTTCGCAGCCCGACCGGCACGGAGGGCAGAAGGACCGGATCGGACTGGTAGCCATCGCCTTTAAGCACGGCCATGACACTAATTTCGGCCCCGTAGGCCGTCAATGAGTAAGTCTCCGGCACCCTCCCGCCCATCTTTAGTCCACGAAAAAAATTAAAAGTGGCGTCTTGTCTCAACTGTGCGCACTAAACGATGGTGAGCCGCATCACGCATCCCTCCCCGAGAGGAAACCCACGGCATGGCCAGGGAATCGCATCGCATCGGCATTCTGGGCAGCGGCAACATCTTCGGCCGGTATGTCACCGGGCTGGCCCGCCACCCGGAGCTGGAGATCGTGCGGGTGGGCGACATCGACACGGCCCGGGCCAAGCAGGCCGCCGCCGAACACGACATTCCGGCCTGGGGCGACGACGCGGAGCTGTACGCCGACCCGTCGGTGGACATCGTCGTGAACCTCACCCCGCCGGTGCACCACGCGCGCACCATCATCACCGCCCTGGAGGCAGGCAAACACGTCTACGTCGAAAAACCCCTGGCCACGACGGTCGAGGAGGGCCGGGCCGTGCTCGCAGCGGCCACCCGGAGCGGGCGCTTCCTCGGCTCCGCGCCGGACACGTTCCTCGGCAGCGCGAGCCAGACGGCGCGCAAGGCCGTCGACGACGGGCTCATCGGCACGCCGATCGGCGCCTCGGCCTTCATCGGCCACAGCAAGGCGGAGACGTGGCATCCGGACCCGAGCTTCCTGTTCCAGCAGGGCGGCGGCCCGGTGATGGACATGGGTCCGTACTACGTCGCCATCCTCGTCAACTGCCTGGGGCCGATCCAGGCCATCAGCGCGGCCAGCCGGATCGGGGCGCCGCACCGGGCGGTGACCGCGCCCGGCCGGGCCGTCGACTCCATCGAGGTCACGGTTCCCACGCACACCGCGGCCGTGCTGACGTTCGCCTCCGGAGTCCTCGGGGCGGCGCAGATGAGCTTCGACGTGTGGGACTCGGACCTGCCCTTCATGGAGATCTACGGCACCGGGGGCACGCTGTCCCTGGGCAACCCGAACCACTTCGACGGCGAGGTGCGGCTCAAGCGGCACGGCGACGCCGAGTGGACGGTGCTGGAGCCGGTGGTCGGGCCGTTCGGCGCCGTCGGCACCAAGGAGCAGGCCCGGCGCGGCCTCGGCGTCCGCGACCTCGCGGACGCGATCGAGGGCGGCCCGCACCGCGCGACCGCGTCGTTCGCCTTCCACGTACTCGAAGCGCTGTGCGCGATAGAGGAAGCCTCCCGGCAGACCCGCGTCGTCCGCCTGAGCAGCACCTGTGAACGCCCCCAGCCGCGCTACCCCGCCTGAGCCCCGCTCGCGCGCGGGGCGGCGGCCGCACCACCCCCGGAAAGACCCTCAAGGAGCACCGATGTCGCTGAGAACGCCGGCCCGGCGAACCCGACTGACAGCAGCAGCCGCCGCGGTCGCGGCACTCTTCACCTCCGCCGCGTGCAGCGCCGCGACCCACCCCGCCGGCGCCTCCGGCGGGAAGTCCACGGCCGCGGGCCCGGTACGCGACGGCGGCACCCTCACGGTCGCGCAGACGAGCGACGCCGACCCCGGCTCGTTCCTCAAGACCTCGGTCGGCAACATCCTTTCCGAGTACACGGTCCTGGAGACGCTGACTCTCATGGACGCCAAGACCGGCAAGCCCAAGGGCGTCCTGGCGAAGTCGTGGAAGCTCGCACCCGGCGCCAAGAGCATCGACATCACACTCCGGGACGATGTGACCTTCCACAGCGGCCGCAAGCTGACGGCGCAGGACGTCATCTTCACCCTGAAGAAGGCGCGGGACCCGGCGACGGGCGCGGCGGGCCAGGCCATCGCCGAGCAGATCACGTCGATGCGGGCCAAGGGCGACCACGAGCTGAAGCTCACCTTCAGCAAGCCGACGCCGAACATCTTCGACCTGTTCGAGACGACGCCGATCCTCAACCCCGCGACCTACAGCAAGTACGCGGCGGGCAAGGTCGTCGACGGCACCGGCCGCTTCGCCTGGAAGTCGTGGACGCCCGGCGGCCGCATCGTGCTCACCAAGTACGCGAAGTACCGCGACGCCAAGAACACCCACCTCGACAAGATCAACATCGAGATCATCAACGACCCGACCGCCATCGTCTCGGCGATCCGCAGCGGTCGCGTCCAGTACGGCGTCGGCGCGGCCGCCCTCGACGCCCGCAGCCTGAGCCAGCAGCCGGGATACGCCCTGCTGTCGTCGGGCGGATCGGCGATCCCGCTCTCCCTGGACGTGACGAAGCCGCCGTTCGACAAGAAGGCGGTGCGCCAGGCGGTCCAGTACGCGATCGACCGCCGCCGCATCGTGCAGCAGGTCGAGGGCGGTCACGCGGACGCGACGGACCTGCCGTGGAAGACGTCCGCCGTCGGCTACGACGCCGGCCAGGCGAAGCACTACACCTATCAGCCGGACAAAGCCAAGAAGCTGCTCGCCGAGGCGGGGGTGAAGGGCGCCACGTTCAAGGTCGTCACCCTCAACACCCCCGAGGCCACCAGCATCTTCCAGATCGTCAAGAACAACCTCGCCGCCGTCGGGCTGAACGCCAAGCCCGAAGTGCTGAGCGCGACCGAGTACGACGGGCGGATCGCCAAGCGGGACATGGGTACGCCCGCGGTCCTGATGATGAACAGCAACGCCCTGCTTCCGGCGAGCGCGGTCACCAGCAGGCCCGAGTTCGTCCCGAACGACAACCTCCTGCATTTCAAGAGCCCCGCGTATACGAAGGTCGTCCAGAACGTCGCCCGTGCGACCACGCCTGACGCGCAGAAGAAGGCGCTGCACGCGTACAACGCCTACTTCCTCGACCAGGCGTTCACGGTTCCGCTGATCACACGCCCGACCCTGACGGTCCGCTCGACGTCCGTCGGCGGCATCGCGCCCACCCAGGCGGGGTTCCTGAACCTCGGCCAGGCGTGGCTGTCCGACCCGAAGGGGTAGCGAGGCAATGATCCGGTTCATGGCACGCAAGGTGCCATCAGTCCTCTTCGTCCTTCTCGCCAGCTCGGTCGTCGCCTTCGCCCTGCCGCGGCTCGCCCCCGGAGACGTCGCGGTCAGCCTCGCCGGTACGGATCCGAGCGCCGCCAACGTCGCCGCCATCCGGAAGGAGCTGGGGCTGGACCGGTCCCCCGTCGTGCAGTACTGGGACTGGATCTCCGGGCTGTTCCACGGCGACCTGGGCCAGTCCTACCGCCTCCACCGCAGCGTCGCGAGCCTCATCGGCGACCGGCTGGAGAGCACGGTGGAGCTGGCCGTGTTCGCCACGCTGCTCGTCGTCGTCATCGGCACCGCGCTCGGGGTGCTCGCCGGTTCCACCCGGCGCCGGTGGACGCGGGCGGCCCTCGACCTGGGCAACAGCCTCCTGGTCGCTGTCCCGCCGTTCCTCACGGGCCTGGCCCTGATCCTGATCTTCGGCGTGTACCACCGCTGGCTGCCCGTCAGCGGCGAGGTGAGCCTGCTGGAGAACCCCTCGATCGGCATCCAGTACCTGACCCTTCCCGCCGTCGCGCTGGCGCTGGCGTCCTCCGGCATCGTGGCCCGGCTGCTCCAGACGGAGATGGCCAAGGTCCGCACCGAGGACTACGTCGATCTGGCCCTGGCCAAGGGAACCCCGCCCGGGCGGATCACCCGGCGCCACGTCCTGCGCAACAGCTTCGGCACCGCGGTCGTCGCGATCGGACTGGAGATCGGCACCCTGCTCGCCGGTGCCGTGATCATCGAGTCGATCTTCAACCGCAACGGCCTCGGCCAGCTCGCCGTCTCCAGCGTGCAGTCCCGCGACTTCACCGTCCTCCAGGTGTTGATCCTCGGCGTGGTGTTCGTGGCGGTGATCTGCCAGATCCTCACCGAAATGGTCCTCGCGGCGCTCGACCCGCGGATCAGGTTGGGAGCCCCCTCATGACCGACGTTCCCCTGTCGGCGCCCGGCGCGGCGGCCACGGCGACGACGCGCCGCAGGCTCAATCCGACGCTGGCCCGCTATCTGTCCGCCTTCCGCACCCCGAGGGGCGTCATCGGGCTGTCGATCCTGGTGATCCTGGTGCTCGCCGCCCTGCTCGCCCCCGTCCTGTTCCCGGGCGGCTACGACCAGCAGGGGTCGAACGCCTTGTCCGGGCCATCGGGTGCGCACATCTTCGGTGTGGACGAATTCGGCCGCGACATCTTCATCCGCAGCGTCTACGGACTCCGCGTCGACCTGAGCCTCATCCTCACCGCCGTACCACTCAGCATGGCCGTCGGCACGCTGATCGGCCTCACCGGCGCCATCTCCGAATGGCTCGGCGCCGGACTGCAACGGGCGCTCGACGTCATCATCGGCTTCCCCGGGCTGATCCTCGGCGTCTGCCTGGTGGCCATCCTCGGTCCCGGCTGGCTCCCGCTGTTCCTCACCATCCTCATCGGCGGCCTGCCCACCGCCGGACGCCTGGCCCGCGGCGCCTGGCTCACCCAGCAGGGCAGGGAGTACGTCCTGGCCGCCCGGGTGCTCGGCGTGCCGCGCCGGAAACTGCTCGTCCGGCACGTCCTGCCCAACGCGATGGACGCCATCGTCGTCAACGGCGCCGTCTGGATGGTCATCGGCGTCTACATCGAGGCGGGACTGTCCATCGTCGGCCTGGGCGTGCAGCCGCCGACGCCGTCGATCGGCGTGCTGCTCAACAACGGACTCCGGTTCGTCACCCAGGCCCCCACGTACATCATCGGCCCCGGAGTGGTGCTCCTGCTGCTCTCGGTGGGCTTCAGCCTGATATCGGACGCACTCAACGAGGCGGTGAACCGTCGGTGATCTCGACAACCAACTCCACGAGGGCGGAACCGCCGGCACCGGTGGCGGGCAAGGGCGCGCCGCTGCTGCGTGTCGAGGGCCTGAAGACGGAATTCAAGCTGAAGAGCGGCGGCGTCAAGGCCGTCAACGACGTCAGCTTCGACATCTACCCGGGCGACGTCCTCGGCATCGTCGGCGAATCCGGGTCGGGCAAATCGGTCACCGCGCGGTCCATCATGCGGATGCTGCGCCCGCCGGGCGAAATCACCGCCGGGTCGGTCCGGTTCGACGGCGAGGACCTCCTCGCCCTGCCGGAACGGGAGATGCGGCGCCGGCGCGGAGCGAAGGTGGCGATGGTCTTCCAGGACCCGCAGGCCGCGCTCAACCCCGTCCTCAAGGTCGGCGACCAGATCGTCGAGGCCATGACGGTCCACGGCGTCGACCGGAAGACCGCGCGCACGCGGGCGGTCGAGCTGCTGGAGCAGGTCGGCATCCCCGACGTCCCGACGAAGATCAACCACTATCCGCACCAGTTCTCCGGCGGAATGCGTCAGCGCGCCGTCATCGCGATCGCCCTGGCCAACGACCCGGCGCTGCTCATCGCCGACGAGCCGACGACCGCCCTCGACGTGACGATCCAGGCCCAGATCCTGCGGCTGCTGGCCAAGCTGCGCACCGAACTCGGCATCGCCGTCGCCATCATCACGCACGACATGGGCGTGGTCGCCGAGCTGTGCACGGACGTCGTGGTGATGTACGGCGGCCGCACGGTCGAGAAGGGCACCGCCGAGCAGGTCTTCCGGCATCCGCGCCACCCCTACACGGCGGCGCTGCTGGAGGCCATGCCACGCCTCGACGGCGACCACACCGGTCAGCCGCTGCCCGCCATCCCCGGCAGCCCGCCCGACCCCGCGGCCCCCTCGCCGGGCTGCGCGTTCGCGCCACGCTGCCGGTACGCCGAGGACGTGTGCGGGCACGAAGTTCCGGCGCTGGTGGCGATCGGGGACGCGGGACAGACAGCGGCGTGCTTCGTCGCCCAGCGCGGCGAGCGCTTCGCCGCGAGCGGCACCGACACGGCACCGGTGCCCCGTACCGCTCCCGCTCCTGCCGCCGCCGCACCCGTGCTGGAGGTACGCGACGTCAGGGTCGATGTGGGATCGCGCGGGCGCGGGCTGTTCCGCCGGGAACCCCCGGTGTACGCCGTCGACTCGGTGAGCCTGTCGGTATACCCGGGCCGCACCCTCGGGCTCGTGGGCGAGAGCGGCTGCGGCAAGTCGACGCTGTCCCGCGCCGTCGTCGGCATCAACCCGATCGCGGGCGGCTCGGTTCTCGTGGACGGAACCGACGTGAGCGCGATGCGCGAAGACGACCTCAAGCGGGTCCGCAGTTCGGTGCAGTACCTGTTCCAGGACCCCTACGCGTCGCTGAACCCACGGCGCACGATCCGGCAGTCCCTGGCCGAAGCACTCGCGTTCCGGGGCATCGGCGGGCGGGGCCTCGAAGCGGCGGCGCACGCGCTGATGGAGCAGGTGGGGCTGCGTCCGGAACACCTCGACCGCTACCCGCACGCGTTCTCGGGCGGGCAGCGCCAGCGGATCGGCATCGCGCGGGCGCTGGCCCGCCAACCGCAGACGCTGATCCTGGACGAGCCGGTGTCCGCGCTGGACATGTCGATCCAGGCGCAGATCATCAACCTGCTGGAGAAACTCCAGAACGAACTGGGTCTGGCGTACCTGTTCATCGCTCACGACCTGTCGGTCGTACGCCACCTCAGCGACACGGTCGCCGTCATGTACCTCGGCCGGATCGTCGAGCAGGGCGATGTCGCCGAGGTCTACGGCAACCCGCAGCATCCGTACACCGCTTCGCTGCTCTCCTCGTCGCCGATACCGAGCGTCTCTGCGCGTTCTCGGGAACGCATCGTCCTGCGCGGCGACCTTCCGAGCCCGGCGAACCCGCCCTCGGGCTGCCGGTTCCGTACCCGGTGCCCCATCGGCCCGCTGACGCACCCGGAGCGGACGATCTGCGCGGAGCGCGCCCCGGAACTCACCGTCACCCCGGCGGGCCAGCGCGCCGCCTGCCACTTCGCGGGCGAACTCGCGCAGCACTGACCACACTTCATCGAAGGGACCTCTACGTGCGTATCGCACTCAACCCGATCCAGTGGATGGCCAGCGACGACGGCTGGCTCGACCCGTCCAAGGCGCCCGAGCGCAAGCAGTTGCTGTCGCTGATCAAGCAGTCCGGTTTCGACGCGGTCATGGCCGAGGTACCGGCCGACTGGACCGTGAGCCAGTACCAGGAAGTCCTGGACGAGGTCGGCCTCACCCTGGCTCCGGGCTACTTCGTCTGCCGGTCGGACGGCCGGGACGGGAAGGAGGACGAGATCCTCGCGAGCGCCGCCGCCACCGCCCGCCAGCACGCCGAACTCGGGATGGACGAAATCGGCCTCGGCCTGGCGATGGGCAAGGACAAGCCGCGCGTGGCGCATCCGGGACAGGCGTACGACGCGGATCCGTCGCGCGTGGAGGCGGTGACGGCGTTGATCGGGAAGATCGCCGACACCATGGTCGCCGAAGGCGTCCGGCCCAATCTGCACCCGCACATCGGCACGTGGATCGAGACCGAGGAGGAGGGCCGGGCCGTGCTCGATGCCGTGCCGGAGTCCCGGCTCGGTTTCCTCCCCGACACGGGGCACTTGGCGTGGGCGGGCTCGGACGTGGGCGCGTTCATCAAGGACTACGCGGAGCGCATCCCGTTCGTGCACGTGAAGGACTGTCGGCTCAGCGTGGCGGCGCAGGGTCGGGAGGGCGATTGGGGCTACCAGCGGACCGTCATGGCCGGGCTCTGGGTCGAGCCCGGCCGAGGCGAACTCGACCTCAAGGGGATCCTCAGCAACCTGCCCGGCACGTTCGACGGCTGGCTGATGGTCGAGGTCGACCGCCCGGACATCGCCGACCCGTACGAGAGCGCGGTCGCATCGGCGCGTTGGATGCGCGCCGAGTACGCCGCCTGACGCTCAGCCGCCCGAGGCGAACCGCACGAACCGCGCCCAAGTGTTGGGCGTGACGGCGAGGTGGGGGCGGGCCGTGTCCTTGGAGTCCCGCACGCGGACGGCCTCCTCGGTCACGGCCACCTCCACGCAGTCGTCATTCTGGGCACTGCTGTAGCTGGACTTGAACCAGTCCACGTTAGCCGCCCGCCGCGAACCGCACGAAGCGCGCCCAGCCGTCGGGGGTGACGCTGAAGTGCGGGCGCGCCACGTCCTTGGAGTCCCGCACATGAACGGCCTCCTCGGAGACAGCCACCTCCACACAGCTGTCGCCCTGGGTGCCGCTGTAACTGGACTTGAACCAAGCGAGTTCCGACGTGCTCATAACTCTCCTCGCATCCGCTCCAGCAGGCCCCGCGAGTCTTTGGGGTTGAGGGCCTGTGAGCGCAGTGTGTCATAACGCTGTTGGAGGAGAGAGACCTCTTTCCTGTCAGCAATCAGCCGTCCGTTCTGCTGCCCTTCCGAGTAGGCGAAGCGCCGCCCCTCCGGTGTCTCCAGCAGCTGCACAGGTCCGTCCAGACAGGCGTGGGACTCGGCGTCCAGCGGCATGATCTGGAGGCTCACATTGCGCGGCGCGCTGTGCTCCAAAACGTAGTCGAACAGGGACCGCGTCACCTCCGGGCCACCGAGCGTCTTCCGGAACACGGACTCTTCCACAATGAAGCTGAACGGCACATTCGGCCTCTCGTGCAGCATTGTCTGGCGTCCCAGTCGAGCGATGAGCTGTGCCTCCAACTGCTCGTCCGTCAGCAGCGGGATGCTGTTGTCGAACACCGCCCGCATGTACCCCTCGGGCTGCAACAACCCCGGAACCAACCGGCACTCGTACGTACACAGGCTCACCGCCTTCCGCTCAAGCCCCGCCCACCGGCGGAACCACGCCGCGAACCCCGGCTCGCCTCGCGAGAGGAACCTCGCAGCCCTCCGCAACGCGCCCGTGTTACCAAAGACCTCCTCCGCCCGCTCCACAAACGCGTCCTCCGGAAAACGCCGTCCCAGCTCTACCGACTCCACGGTGTGCTTCGAGAACCGGACCAGCTCTCCGAACTGCGCCCGGCTCAGACCCGCGTGTTCACGCAGGGCCTGGACGACCGCCCCGAACGTCCGCAGACTGTCCGAGGGGTCGGGCTCCCGTCCCCAGTCGCAGGCATCGTCAATCGTCATACGCGGCCACCTCCAGGTGCTCACGTTCGAGGGCCCCCGCGCTCGACTCACTCAGGGTGACGGACAGAACACCGTACTGTCCACCGAAAGTGCCCGTACGCTGACTTTGCGTACGCCGCGCGTCGCTGGCGCGGCCCCACCCAGGGCCGCCACCTTTGTCCCCATGAACGCAAGCACGCCTCAACTGCCCGCCACCACCCGCACCTTTGCCCAACGCTTGTCCTCCACGCGGCGCGGGGCCCGCCTCGCCCGGCTGCTCGCCGTGGGACAGCTCCGCTCCTGGCCGGTGTCACCCGCCGTCACCGAACGCGCCGAGCGGATCGTCGCCGAGCTGGCCGCGAACGCCGCGATCCACGGCCGCGTCCAGGGCCGGGACTTCCGGCTCGCCCTCACGCTGGACGAAGCGCGCGGCATCCTGCGCATTGAGGTGGCCGACACCCGTGGCGAGAAACTGCCGGTGCTCGGGCCCGCCCCGGACCCGGACAGCGAGTCGGGGCGCGGCCTGCTCCTCGTCGCCGCGCTCGCCGACCGCTGGGGTACGCAGCCGCGCCACCCCGTGGGCAAGACGGTGTGGGCGGAGCTGGACTCCCGTCAGGCGTCGGACGGATAGAACTGCGCGTACCAACGGCGCAGCGCCCTGATGCCCTTCTCGTGCGGAAGCAGGACGGGGCGCGGCTGGTGGATCTTGTGATCCCAGATCCGGACCTCCTCCCGCACCTCACCCAGGGCCTCTGCCCGGAAGACCAGCTTGAACACCGGTGCCAGGAACGGCAGTCGAGTCGGCTTGCGGATGTAGTACAGCATCCGCATCTCGCTCGTGCGGTCGTCGATGGGGGTGGTGAGGGCGACGGCGGTGACCGAGAGGACGGGCCCGAGGACGCGCACCACCATGACGCCCGGTCCGTACATGGACACATCGAAGGTGTTGTTGATGTCCCGGCCGAGCACGCGCCGGTGGATCCGGCCGCGGACCTCCGCGAAAGGGCCGTCCGGCCGCAGCTCCTGGACCGGCGGTTCGCTCTGGCCGTGGATGAAGTGGAAGTGGGACTCGTCCACGATGTTCTCGCGCATCTCCTGGATGTGGATGCGCGCGCGGCACACGTCGTCGATCGGTGTCGCGAAGTCCCCGGAGGCCGTCTCCGGGATGTCCGGCACCTCCCACGAGGGCGCGGTCGGGCCGTGGTAGACGAAGATCAGCCCGCTGTGCTCGCGGACCGGGAATCCGCCGATGGCCACCTTGGGGGTGCGGACCGCGAACGGGGCGTGCGTACACTCCCCGTCCGCCCCGAACCGCCACCCGTGGAACGGGCACTCCACGGCGCCGCCGACGACCTTCCCGCCGGCGCCCAGGTGCGCGCCGTAATGCGGACAGTGGGCGTCACGCACGCCCGCCCGCCCGTCCGCTCCACGGAAGGCGATCAGGGCCCGACCGAAGTAGTGCAGGCTGACGACCTTCCCCGGCCGCAACTCGCCGCTGCGGAGCACGGCGTACCAGCCGTAGGGCACGGGTGGCATGGGGTACTCATCGGCTCGCGGGTCGCGCGGCAGGTCGGCGAGCTTGTCATGACTACGGCGTAATGGCATGCGCCGATGTTAGGCGTGCCGCCCCTCCGCTCAGGCGGAGGCGGGGGTGCGGGACAGGGCGGTGCGCAGCGCGAAGGCGCCGAGCAGGCCGCCTGCCGCGAACCGCTGGGCGGCCATGACGCGGGGCCGGGCGGCCAGAAACCCCGAGACCCGTGCGGCACCCAGCATGATCAGCGCGTTCACGGTGACCGCCACGACGATTTGCACGCCACCGAGCTGGAGCAACTGCGCCCAGTCCGGGCCTCCCTGAGGGTCCAGGAACTGGGGCAGCAGCGCGGCGTACATCAGAGCGATCTTGGGGTTGAGCAGGTTGGTCAGCAGCCCCATCGAGAACAGGCGGGCGTCGGAGACCGGGGGCAGGTCCTGGGCCGGGGCGAAGGGCGAGCGGCCGCCGGGCTTGAGCATGCCCCAGGCGAGGTAGCCCAGGTAGACGGCCCCGGCGAGCTTGACCGCCGTGAACGCCACCGGCACCGCGGCGAACAACGCGGACAGGCCCGCGGCCGCCGCCAGCAGGTAGCACAGGAACCCGACAGCGGTCCCGCCGAGGCTGACCAGGCCCGCCCTGCGGCCTTGGGTGATCGCGCGGGAGACGAGGTGGACCATGTTCGGTCCCGGGATCAGGACCATGCCCAGTTCGACCAGGGCCACTCCTCCCACCGCGGTCAGAGTGATCAACGGTCGTCCTCCTGGTAGACGGTTACGACGCATCAGCAGTGCCTGACGCGCCTGCTCCAGGTTACGACCAGTGGTTTTCCGCGCGTCAGTCGGCTCGGGTCCCTTCGGCCAGGACGCGGATGGTGTGCATGCCGGGGTCGGCGGCGTCGGGGAGGTTCATCCCGGCGGCCACGCCCGTCCGCAGATAGTCCAGGACCGGTCGTTTCAGCACCTCGCCGGGCAGTACGGCCGGGATGCCCGGAGGGTAGGGGGTGACCATCTCGGCCGCCACCCGGCCCGCCGCGCCGTCCAGGGGTATGTCCTCCACGGAGCCGAAGAAGGCGTCCCGCGGCAGATCGGCCTGTTCCATCCGGAGCTCGCCGGGCGCCGGCACGGCCACTTCGGGCGCGGGCCGCAGCTCCTCCGCGTGGTCGGCGAGATCGCGGAGCGCCTCCAGCAGGGAGCCGGTCGTCGCGGCGTCGTCCGCGTGGGTCAGTTGGGTGCTGATCCGCCGGTGGTCGGCCAGGTGGGCGTTGACGTCGTGGTGTTCCCGGAGCCAGTCGGCGGCTTGGTAGCCGCTCACGGCGAGTCCGGTCAGATCGATGACGACCGGGAGCGGATCGAAGTCGACGGCCCGCCCGGCGCCCACGTAATCGTCGCGGCCGTCCACGTGCAGGCCGTCGATGGCCTCGATCTCCGTACGGACCTCATGTGCTCGCCGCAGGGCCGCTCCCATCAGCTCCTCGCCGTGCAGCGCCATTTGCCGTCGCCAGGCGTCCATGCCCGCGTGGAGGAGGACGTTCGGGCTGGTGGTGCCGAGGAGATCGGCGCGGGACGCGAGGAGGGCGGGGTCGATGAGATCGCCCTGCAAATGGAACACCGAACCCTGCTCCAGCCCGCTGCCCATCTTGTGGATGCTGGTCACGCAGACGTCGGCGCCCGCGTCCATGGCCCAGCTCGGCAGTTCGGTGCAGAACGGCAGATGGGCTCCCCACGCCTCGTCCACGATCAGCGGCCGCCCGAGCCGGTGGCACACCTCGGCGATCCCACCCAGATCCGCGCAGGCGCCGTACGGGGTCGGGCTGGTCACCAGCGCGCCCTTGGCCTCCGGATGGTCCTCGAACGCCCGCTCGTAGTCTTCGGCCGACGGCGGATGGGCGATGTGGCGGTCCGCGTCCCACTGTGGCTCCACCCAGACCGGGCGGACCCCGGAGATGATCAAGCCGGAGATCACGGACTTGTGTGCGTCGCGGCCCACCAGCAGCGTTTCGTGCGGACCGGCCACCGAGAGCATCGCGGCCTTGACCGAGAGGGAACTGCCGCAGGTGGAGAAGAACGTGTGTTCGGCGTGCACCGCGTCGGCCATCAGCTGCTCGGCCCGCTGGAGCACCCCGCCCGACTGAAGCCGGTCGTCCAGCCCGCCGAAGGCGAGGACATCGGCGCGGAACACCTCGTCCCCCAGGACCTTGCGGGCCTCCGGGTCGGCGCCTCGGCCCTGCTTGTGTCCGGGCGGGGTGAACGGCAGGGACCCCCGCTCGTGATACCGGGCCAGGGCCTCCAGAACGGGAGCCTCCGTGTGATCCATGCGCGACGAGTGCCCCGCCGCCCGGCAGGGAAACGGCCACTTCGGGCGGGCGGCATCAGTTCCGGGCCAGCGCCCGGCGCCAGTGCTCGGTGACCGCATGCCGCAGCCGTTCCGTATCGACGGCCTCGCGATCGAGCAGCCGTTGCAGCCCGATGCCACGAAGTTGCCCGACGATGGCGACCGCGGCCTCGCCGGGTACGACATCGGGCCGGATGGTGCCGTCGGCGAGCCCGGCGGCCACGTCGTCGCGCAGATCGGCGCGGAAGGCCTCGTCCCGCTCGCGGAAGATCGGGGCCAGTTCCGGCGCCGTGGCGGCCTCGGCCCAGAGCAGCAGAAACGCCCGGTGCGCCACGCCCGCCCGGCCCAGCGCTCCGACGTAACCGTCGATCAGCCGCAGGAGACGGTCCAGACCGGGCGGCAGGCCGTCGAGCCCGGGGACGAATCCGGCCTGGGTCGCGTGCGCCAGGCGTTCGAGGAGCGACTGCTTGGACCCGAAGTGGTGGGTGACGAGACCACGGCTGTATCCGGCGCGCTCGCTGACGCGCGCCAGCGTCAGCGAGCGCACCCCCTGCTCCACGACCAGTTCGGCGGCGGCGTCGAGCAACGCGGATTCGGCCTGGTCACGGCGCTGCTGCTGGGTGCGGCGGGTGGTGGTCATGAAGAGGAACTTACAACAAACTTGTTATTCGACCAACAAGTAGGCAAGGATCAAGGCGTCGACCGGCTGTCGACCGACTGGAGGTTTTCCGATGATCGAGATTGACGACCGCGCCCTGGACACCCTGCTGGCCGAGGATCCGGGTGGTCCCGTCGTGATGCTGAACCTGCTGCGGTTCCGTCCGGACGGCGGCCGCGAGAGCTACCGGCGCTACGCCGAGGCGCTCGGCCCGGCGATCAACGCGCGATACGGGGTACAGGTGGAGTACCTGGGAGACGGCGGGCGGGCGCTGGTCGCCGAGGACGGGCAGGAGTGGGACATGGTGTTACTGGTCCGCTACCCGAACCGACAGGCGTTCGTCGACATGATCCGTGACCCCGAATACCAGGCGGCGTCCCGTTTCCGCAGCGAAGCGCTGGTGGAATCGGTCCTGCAGCCGACCGTACCGCTGAAGGGACTGGCCTGATGACTGTCGTCTTCGTGCACGGCAACCCCGAGACGGCGGCGGTCTGGGACCGGCTGCTCCCCGAACTGGAGCGCGCCGGTGCGGCACGCCCGCGTCTGGTGTGCCTGTCCCCGCCCGGGTTCGGCGCACCCCTGCCGGCCGGGTTCGGCGCGACCGTCACCGACTACCGCGACTGGCTGATCGGCGAGCTGACCCGCTTCGCCGAGCCCGTCGACCTGGTGGGACACGACTGGGGCGGCGGACACGTCGTGAACGCGGTGATGAGCCGCCCGGACCTCGTACGCAGCTGGGTCAGCGACACCATCGGGGTCTTCGAACCGGACTACGTCTGGCACGAGGCGGCCCAGCGGTGGCAGACGCCGGGAGCCGGAGAAGCCGATGTGGCCGCGCGGTTCGGCGCGCCCCTCGGCGAACGGGTCGCGACGCTCGTCGAGCGGGGGATGCACGAGGCGGTGGCCGGGCAGGTCGCACGCGGCCAGAACGAGGCGATGGGCCGGGCCGTGCTCGCGCTCTACGCCTCCGCCGCGCAACCGGTGATGGCCGAGCTGGGCCGGGACCTGGAACGCGCGTCGCAACGGCCGGGACTCACCCTGCTCGCCACCGAGGACCACGCGGTCGGAACCGTCGAGCAGCGCCGCCGCGCCGCGCGCCGGGCCGGCGCCGGGGTCGAGCTCCTCGACGGGCTCGGCCACTGGTGGATGACGCACGACCCCGCCCGTGGCGCCCGCGCTCTCACCCGCTTCTGGGCCTCGCTCGACCACGGGCGGATTCTTTGACGAATCACTCCGGCATTCAGGGGCACCCGGCCGCGGAAACGGAATCGCACCGAGAAAACCGCACGGATTAAGGAGGCACCGCCATGGCCCACGCCACCGAGACCGGCGAGACCACGGGCACCAAGGACAAGGACTACAACCTCGTCTGGTACGTCGAGGCATGCCTGAGCAACGCGCTGCGGATGGAGACGTACATCCAGGACGCGGAGCGCGAGAAGGACACCGAGGTCGCGGACCTGTTCCGTAAGGCCCAGGCCGACAGCCGCAAGGGCGCCGAGCTGGGCAAACAGCTACTGAAGAAGCGGATCGGCAGCTGAGCCGCCGACCACACCGGCCCCGCGCGCCCCGGTCCCCCGACCGCCCGGGCCGCGCGGGGCCCGCTTTCGTTCACCGAGGCGGTGACTGCCGGTCGTCGTCCTCGTCGCTCTCTCCCCGGCTCTGCTCCTGAGCGTCGGTACTGGGCCTCATCGCGTCACCCGACTGGCCGTATCCGCTGCCTTCCTCGCCGCCGGTCACCCTGGTCTCGGCCTCGGTGATCTCTTCCTCGATCTCCTCGGCCGCCGTACGGGCGCCCTTCTTCTCTCCACTCATCGTGGTGTCCTCCCTCGTATCGCGTGCGCCGACCGGCGGCCGGGTGCCCTGCCCCACGGCGCCCCATGCATGCCTGAGCGGCGAGGGGACGGATGGCCGCCAGGTTTACCCACCCCACCCGTGGGCTACTCCTGTCGAGTGCTTCGTGCGGCACTACCGCTACCGAGGAGGACGCCGTGGCTCAGGTGAGCGGACTGGAGCAGGCACTGCGCGATGAGGTGGACGCCGAGGTCCGGTTCGACGCGGGCAGCCGGGGCGCGTACGCCACCGACGGGTCCAACTACCGTCAGGTGCCCATAGGCGTCGTCGTCCCCCGCAGCGTGGAGGACGGCGCGCGGGCGGTGGGCGTGTGCGCCCGCTTCGGCGCGCCCGTCCTGTCGCGGGGCGGGGGCACCAGCCTCGCCGGGCAGACCACGAACACCGCCGTGGTCATCGACTGGAGCAAGTACTGCGACGCCCTGATCTCGGTCGACCCCGACGCACGCACCTGTGTGGTGGAACCCGGGCTCGTCCTGGACGAGCTGAACCGCCAACTGGCCGACCACCACCTGCAGTTCGGCCCCAAGCCGGCCACGCACAGCCACTGCGCCCTGGGCGGCATGATCGGCAACAACTCGTGCGGGGCCTCGGCCCAGGCCTACGGCAAGACCGTGGACAACGTGCGCCGCCTGGAGATCCTCACCTACGACGGCGTCCGCATGTGGGTCGGGCCCACGTCCCAGGCCGAACGGGCGCGGATCGCGGCGGAGGGCGGCCGCCGGGCCGAGATCTACGACGGGCTGGACCGCATCGCCACCGAATACCTCGCGGACATCCGCCGCGGCTACCCGAAGATCCCGCGCCGCGTCTCCGGCTACAACCTGGACTCGCTGCTGCCGGAGAACGGGTTCGACCTGGCCCGCGCCCTGGTGGGCAGCGAGGGCACGCTGGTCACGGTGCTGCGCGCGGAGGTGGACCTGGTGCCCGTACCGCCGTACCAGTCGCTGCTGGTGCTCGGCTACGACGACATCTGCGCCGCCGCCGACGATGTGCCCCGACTCCTGGAACGCTGCGCGCCCAGCGCGCTGGAGGCCCTGGACGGGCGGATGGCCCAGCTGATGCGCGAGGAGCACGCGTACCTCGAATCGCTCAACTCCCTTCCCGGCGGGGAGAGTTGGCTGCTGGTGCAGTTCAGCGGGGACAGCGAACGGGACGTCGACGAGCAGGCGTACGCGCTGCTGCACGCGGTGGGGCGGGACGAGAAGGACACCACCGTGGCCTTCTCCGACAACCCCCAGCGCGAGGAGCGCATGCTCAGGGCCCGGGAGGCGGGCCTCGGCGTGACCGCGCGCCCGCCGGACGACCGGGAGACATGGGAGGGCTGGGAGGACTCCGCCGTCCCGCCCGAGCGCCTGGGCGACTACCTCCGCGATCTGAAGGAGCTGTTCGGGGAGTTCGGCTACGACCACCCCTCGCTGTACGGGCACTTCGGGCAGGGCTGTGTGCACACCCGTATCCCGTTCGGGCTGAAGACCGCCGACGGCGTGACCGACTTCCGCCGCTTCCTGGAACGCGCCGCCGACCTGGTGACCTCCTACGGCGGCTCCCTCTCCGGCGAACACGGGGACGGGCAGGCCCGGGGCGAGCTGCTGACCCGCATGTTCGGCGAACGCCTGGTGACCGCGTTCGGCGAGGTCAAGGCGCTGTTCGACCCGGACAACCGGATGAACCCCGGCAAGGTCGCCGACCCGAACCCGGTCGACGGCCAGCTGCGGCTGGGCCCGGGGTGGCGGCCGTCCACCCCCGCCACCGAATTCGGCTACCCCGACGACGAACACTCCTTCACCCGCGCCGTCATGCGCTGCGTCGGCATCGGCAACTGCCGTGGCCACCACGGCGGTGTGATGTGCCCGTCGTACCGGGCCACCCAGGAGGAGGAACACTCCACGCGCGGCCGGGCGCGGCTGCTGTTCGAAATGCTCGACGGCCACCCGGACTCCGCCATCACCGACGGCTGGCGCTCCACAGAGGTCCGCGACGCCCTCGACCTGTGCCTGGCGTGCAAGGGCTGCAAGTCGGACTGCCCGACCGGTGTCGACATGGCGACATACAAGGCCGAGTTCCTCGCCCACCACTACGCGGGCCGCCCGCGCCCCGCCGCGCACTACTCCATGGGCTGGCTCCCGCTGTGGGCCCGGCTGTCCCGTATCGCGCCGCCCCTGGTCGACGCGGCGACCCAGGCGCCGGGCCTGGCCCGCCTCGGCAAACGGCTGGCCGGAGTGGACGGCGCCCGCCCGGCGCCCCTGTTCGCCCGGCAGTCCTTCCTCCAGTGGTGGCGCGCCCGCCCCGCCGGCCCCGACGGAGAGCCGGACCCGGCCGACCCGCGCACCGTGGTGCTCTGGCCGGACACCTTCAGCACCTACTTCCACCCCTCGGTCGCCACCTCGGCCGTGCGCGTACTGGAAGACGCGGGCTTCCGCGTCGCCGTACCGACCGCCCCGGTCTGCTGCGGCCTGACCTGGATCTCCACCGGCCAGCTGGCCACCGCGAAGAAGGTGCTGCGCCGCACCCTCCGGACCCTGCGGCCCTACATCGAAGCGGGCACCCCCGTCATCGGTCTCGAACCCTCCTGCACCGCCGTGTTCCGCGCCGACGCCCCCGAACTGATGCCCGCCGACCAGGACATGCGGCGGCTGACCGCCCAGTTCCGCACCTTCGCCGAACACCTCGTCCACCACGCCCCCGACGGCTGGCAGCCGCCCGCCCTCACCCGGCAGGCCGTCGTCCAGACCCACTGCCACCAGCACGCCGTCATGAAGGACGACCCGGACCGCGAGCTCATGCGCCGCGCCCATCTCGTCACCGACGTCCTCGACGAGGGCTGCTGCGGCCTCGCCGGAAACTTCGGCTTCGAACGCGGCCACCACGAGATCTCCATGGCCATCGCCGAACAGGGCGTCCTGCCCGCCGTCCGCGCCGCCGCGCCCGGCAGCCTGCTCCTCGCGGACGGCTTCAGCTGCCGCACCCAGATCGAGCAGGGCGGCACCGGCCGCCGGGCCCTCCACCTGGCCGAAGCCCTGGCCCTGGCCCTGGACCGCCCCCTCCCCACCGACCACCCCGAACGCCTGGCCGAACGCCCCACCCCGCCCTCCCCCACGGCCCGCTGGGCCACCACGGCCGCCACCGCCGCCACCGCCGCGGCCCTCACCGCGACCGTCGTACGGCGCCTCGGCTCAAGGCGTTCCTGACAGCGGCCCGCGCATCCTCGCCCAGCACGGAGTGCACGCCCCTGCCCCGAACGCACCAGCGGCTCGGCGAGCCCGGTCACACCATGAGAAGTGCCGTGTCCCACGTGCTGGAGCCCGTGGGCCTCCCGCGGCGGGCATCAGCGTAGGAGAGCAACGTCAGGGCCACACCAGCCGCGCCTTGAAGAAGCCCGGGCTCGTCAACCGCATGGGCGTCGGCGGCTGGAGACAGCGGATATCGATAGCCGAACGCGGTGGTGGGGTCGAAGCCCCGGGCGAGTTCCGCGGACAGGCGGTCGGCCCCTTGCCACAATTCCGGATGCCCCGTGTCCGCCGCCATCCGCACCGCCGTCAGCAGGACACCGGCCCGGCCGTGGCAGAACGTGGCATCCGGCATCGCGGTACTTCCGTGGGGCCGTTGGAAGACGGACCGCATCGCGTCGACGCTCACCTCGGTCAGCTCGGGGTCGCCGAGCGCCCGCCCGGCCAGATGCAGCGTCCGCGCCACACCAGCGGCCCCGTAGCACCAGTCCGATCTCGGCGTGACCGATACCGCTGGGCTCGGGGACCGGCCGGTCTCGTCCTCGAATGCGACGCGGCCGGGCCAGTACGTGCCCTGCTCTCCGGCAACGCGTTTCCGCATCACCCAGTCGGCCATGGTGCGCATGGCGTCCACCATGTGCGGGACGTCGTGTCCGGCCTGGTGTGCCAGCGCCAGTAGCGACAGGGGTCCGCAGACGCCGTGCGCGATGCCGAGGTTGAACTCCCCGAGCGGATAGGCGGCTCGGTCGGCTTCCGATATCCAGTCCAGTCCCGGGTCCGTCCACCAACCCGGTACCCGCTCCCCGTGGACCTGTACCGGGCGCGCCACGTCCACCAGGAGGCCGAGCACGTCCCGCAAGGCGTCCGCGGACTCCGCGTGCCCCAGGTCGGCGCCGGCCATGAGGCCGCGTCCGCCGCGAGCGAGCCCGCCGACGAGGTCGTACTCCCCATACGCCAGTCCCGGTCCCTTTTCGCGCAGCCGTCGGCCGATCCGGTCACAAGAGGCACGCATGGCGGACGCGTGCGCCGTCGCGGCACGGTCCAGTAAATTGCTGTATCCGCCGTGCGCTTGGGCGTGCAGGGATGCGGAGAGAAGCACATCGCCGACGGTGTCCGCCGTGACGGACGGGAGGGCCGCCGAGAGATGAGCGTGCACCGTCTTTCCCCAGCCGGCGTCGTCCAGGGCGAGGCGGCTGTAGAGCATGGCGATACCGGTGTGCCCAAGCAGCAACTGTGCGGGATTCCATGGGGGGAACAGGACGTCGGAGGGGATCCGGGCGCGTGCTTGCCGGGTGAGCCGGTCGACCTCTTGGGGCACACGCAGCCGCTCGGCCACAGCGTGAGAGGCACCCACCGCCTCGTCGTGCGCGCCGCCTGTGGGCCCTCCGGGCAGAGGGCTTCCGCGGTCCCCCGCGGGAACGGAAGCGGGCGAGTCGATCACCGGCCGTGCCGCATTCTGTCGAGCCGCAGAGCGAGGGATTCGCGGGCTGTCGCATAGACCAGCGTTTCCCTTTCCCGGTCGACGCCGAGTAACCGGTTGCAGTGCATGTGGGCCAAACTCATCCCTATGTCTCCTCCTTGTGTTTTCCGCAGGAGGTCACGGAAATCGAGGAGAGCCGCGCGGCGTTGTTGCCAGCGCTCGCCGACCACGGACGTCCGCGCTCTGCCGTGCTCGTCCAGCAGCGTGCTCAGCGACTGCTTCTCCGGTCTTCCTACGCGACCACGCAGGGCCATGATCGGCGCGCCGCCGAGTTGATGGAGCACCTCGGAGGTCGTACCGCAGAGGTGCGTCAGGATGTCCAGGACACCCAGGGCCGCCTGCGACACATCGGGAAGGTCCGCCAACGGGCCTCCCCCGGGCGCGAGTTGATGCAGCACAGTCAGGCTGTCGGCGTGGAAGACCCGCTCGGCACGGACGATGGCTTCCGCTCCGCCATAGCGATGGACCTCGGGCTCGTACGTGTCGAGGGTCAGCCGGGACAGGAGTCCGGCGTCGCCCAGCTCCGCCGCCCAGGAACGCAGCTCGGGCAACAGCTCCCCCCACAGCGCCTTCGGCTTGCCGTGGAACCGAAGGCGCAGATGAGGCTCGGGGTCGGCGTAGCGAATGAAGAACCAGGTGTCGGTGAGAGGGTCCGAGGTGCCGGCCATCAGTTGGGGGAGGTGGCGGGTGAGCACTGCGAGCTGATGACGTTCGGGGACATAGAGCTTCGCGTACAACCATTCGCCGCCGGGCAAGTGGCGGGACACGCCATGCGGTGCCGGGGCACCTGCCGGTGCCGTCTCGCGTCGCACCTGTGGGTCGCGGCCGCGGGGATCCTTCTTGGCCTGGTGCCCCCTCCTCAGCACGGGAAAGACGAATTCACAGGCGTGCGATCCGCCCTGGCCGCGGAACCAGTCGTTGCCGGGAGCGCCTCCGAAGCGCTCGATGACGACCAGGCCGGATCCGCTGCGCAGTTCGCCACGGAGGACAAGAAGGTGGAGTGGGTCGTCGAGGTCCACAGCGATGCGGATGTCCCCCTTGCCCAGAAGGACGTGCCGGGGGACGCCCCACTGCTCCCGCCACCGGTCCACGTGAGCTGCCCACTGGGACGCGTCGCACGCGGATGACGCGGCGGACAGCTCCTCGTCCGGCGCCCAGTGCGCGGGGCAGAGTATCGACCGGCCGTACCTCACACGGGGCAGCGCGGGCGCCGTCGACCACCTGCCCCAGCTCCAGCCTCCGAGCGATCGCTCTTCCTGCCGGCCCAGTTCGATCAGGAAACGGGCCACGTTCGGCACATGGCCGCTCTGCGGATTGATCATGGAGTACGTCACCGGGCGCACCCGCTGCCCGGTCGCCGTCCACACGAGTTCCAGGCGGTCGAGGGTGGCCCGGACTCCGAGCCGCTCCAGGCTCACGTCCTGTGCGGCGGGTGTCACGGCGGGGCCCACTCCGAGGGGGATCCTGTGCGGCAGCCACTGCGGAACGGTGGTCACGTTCGCCGAGCGAACCACCGAGGGCCGGAAGGCGACCATCGCGGCCGGCTCCCCGGTGTCGTCCATGGCCTCGGCGCTGTCGACCAGTTCCCGTACGCGGGCCTCCGCGGGCGCGCCGAGTACGGACATGAAACGCCCGAAGGCCGCCCCGGCCATGGAGGAGACAGGACTCAGCCCCAGTACGAGACGGAAGTCGCCCGCGCACAACTCCTCCCAGCTCGCGGCCACCACTTCAGCACCGATGTCCGCGGATCGCGGAACCCGGCCGCGGCCATCGGCGGAGAGCCGTCGCACGGCCGCGTCATCGAGGACGATCTCCTGTGTGCCGCGGCGCATGGCGTCGCAGAGCAGCTCGCCGAGCAGCCGGTCCCGCCTGGTCGCGGCGCCCGCGCCGGGCGCGGTGGTGCCACCCTCCTCGGCTCGTGGCAGGCCAAGACCACGCACCTCATCGAGGAGCTCCAGTACGGGGACGGTCCTGTCGGTTCCGTACCGTTCAAGGAAGCGTCCGTGGTAGGCACGCATGCGCTCGTCACCGGGATGCTCGGGCGCGAGCCTCCACAGCGCGTCCGCGACACCGGCCACCTCTTCCCCTACTTCCGGGGGGAGGGTGACGCGGGCGTCGAAGAGCAGATCGCACTGAAGGGGGTGTTCGACCGAGGCGAGCGCCCGCATCCGGGCTCTGGCGGCGAGCAAGGCGGTATGGCGGGCTCCTGGCTCCCCGGCATCGAGCGCGTCCAGCGCCTCCTGGACCCCGCGCAGTTCCCCGACGATGGGGTGGTCGAGTCCGTCGAGCCGGTCCAGGAGATATCCGAGGGGGTCGCCGCAGTCAGGCGGAGGCGCGAGATCGGTGAGGAGGAAATGGCTGCCCACGAGTTGCTCGAGACAACGCTCGACCGCTTCCTCGGTGGCCTGCGGGAACTGATCACGTACCGTCTTCAGCACATGCGGCCAGGCCGCGGGCTCCCCTGCCGCCCTCAGGACCGCACGGACCACAGACGTGTAGCGGACCGAGGGGGCGAACTCCTGCCCGGAACCGCTGTGGAAGTCGACGAGTACGAGCCTCCCGTCGCGCACCGTGTGCAGATTGTTGGCCAGGAGGCGAGTGCGCCTCAGTACGGGCCGCACCGTGAGGATGGACGTCAGGACCTCGTGCAGCCATTCGGCGTCCGGCCGGCTCACACCCCGGTGTTCACGGCCGATGCTCAACCGCGGACGCCGCCCGAGATCCGCGAGGGCGACACCGGCGAACATGCCGAAGGGCGTGGGGCGCTGCGTCATCCGCAGGTGGTATTTGGTGAGCGAGACAGTGACGCGCCGCAGCACCTTGCGCCGAACCGGTTGCCCTTCAACCACGCGGAGAACGTCAGCCGCCAGGCTGGGGCTCGCGAGGTGGACCGCGGTCATGAATTCGGGAATCGACGCCAGTTCCGCCACGCGTTCCCGCATTCCCACTTCGTCGTCCGGACCGGCCGGCCGTGGCGAAGAGGCTCCTTCGGATTCACCCGCCGAATACTCCGCACTGCCTGGCGGCGACGGCAAGGCGGCAGCACGCAGCAAAACCGGCCCAGAACATTCGAATGACGGACTTTCGCCCTCTTGCGAGGCCACAGCCCTCCCCATCCCTTCTGTGCCGCACCGGCTGCCACGGTTGATGGACATCCCGGTGTCGGGCGGGGCTCAGCACCCCGCCCGACACGCTATTCACTCACCGTCGAAACAGAACCCGCCACAGCTGACCCAGCAGAAGGTGATGCTGGTGGCGCGCGAGGTCTGGACCGCTCCCTCCAGCGCTTCGACGTTCAGATCAAGGTCGAATTCCTCTTCGATCACAACGGTGGGCATTCCCAACCTCCAGAATGAGATCCGCCGGCTCGGTCAGTAATTGACGCGGCGACACCTCGAGCCAATCAGCGGTGCAAAGAATCGAGGCATTGCGCTTCATTGGCCGGATATCAAAACCCTACGAGAGAGGGCTCCATATCGTCAACCATTTCCACGTTCCGTTGGCTAGATTCAACGAGCCATGCCGAAATGCGACATCGAATCTGCCCAGACTCGAAATGGGCAGCGGTCAGCCCCGGCCCATGGGTCGGTGACCGAGGCCGGCACCCGTGGGGACGGTCTTCAGCAGATCGCCGCCCAAGAGGAGAACCACACATCCACAGGCCGACTGGCAGTACTCGATGTCGCCTTCGGAGGTCTCGTGCTGGGACAGCAGGACCCACTCCGCGCTGCCCGAGACCGGCGACCAGCAGGCGGGGCAGCGATCGATACCGGTGTCATCCATACAGCCACGCTGACGCAATGGCCTAAGACGCTTCAACCATTACATCGCGGGGATGACGCGCGTCAGATCGCGGCCCGCCGCGGCGGAGACAGACGGCTGAGCCGGCTGGACACATCGCACAACGAGCGGCGGCGTGACCCGGAGGTGCGGGCCGTCGCCGTGCCGATGTACAGCCAGCCCAGAAGCTCCTCCTCGTCCCGCAGGCCCAGCAACTGCCGTACCCGCGGCGAGCGTATGGCGGCCCCGGTCCGCCAGATGCTGCCGAAGCCCCTCGAGTGCAGCAGCAGAATCAGCGAGTGGGTCATGGCGCTGGTCGCCGCGAGCTGCTCCCATTCGGGAACTCGGTGCCCTTGGGCCGGGGTGAACACCAGCGATGCCAGCAGCGGGGCACGCTGGGGCTTGGCCACCGCCTGGGAGCGGCGTTCCGCGGGGGCTTCTTCGGCGAAGCAGGCTCCGAGCTCGTCGCGGTCATCGCCTCGGATGAGTATCCAACGCCACGGACGGAGCAGGCCGTGGTCCGGGGCTGTCGCGGCCACCTTCAGCAGGTAGGCGAATTCCTCGTCGGTGGGGGCCGGATCGTCCAGGTGGTGCTCACTACGACGCGTCAGCATCGCCGTGGTGACGTCCATAAGACTCAGTCCCTCTCGGTTGGGTGGACCCTGGTCCATCACCGGCCTACCGCGGAGACGTCATGCCTTGGGCGTGGCGGATCTCGACTCGGTGGACCCCGTCGGCGCGCGGTCGGCCTTGCCGGCCTTGCCCCCGGAGGAGCTGACCGACCACGCACTGGCGACGATGACCAGTGCGATGGCGGCGCATTGACGCACCGTGATGTGCTCGCCGAGCAGAACGAAACCCACGCCCGCGCCGACGGCAGGGCTCATCGCCAGCAGAATGCCGAACGCCCGCACGTCGATGCGCCGCAGCGCCGTCATGTCCAGGGAGTAGGGGATCAATGAGGAGAGGAGGGCCACGAGCAGGCCGATGAGCAGAAGATGCGGATGCCGTGCGATCGCGGCCCCGTGCGTGACGGCCGCGACCGGGGTCAGCAAGCAGGAGCCGACAGCCAGCGCGACGGCCAGTCCGCTCCAATCGTCGAAGAGGAGCCCTACTCGACGGTTGAGAACGACATAGGCCGCGCGGCACGTGGCGGCCAGAGCCCCCAGCAGCAGGCCGGTTACGGGGAGAGCGGCTCCGGGAGAGGCGAGCAGCAAGACACCCGCCAGAGCCATCAGGGCGCCCGCCAGGTCCCGCCAGTGCCGTGACATGGCGATGGCCAGCACCACAGGGCCCAAGAGCTCTATGGTCGAGGCGACGCCGATCGGCAAATACCGGATCGCCTGGAAATAGGCGACGTTCATGATCGCGAATACCACCCCCAGTGCGATGGCGGCCCGCCATTGGCGGCTCGCCATCGCACGCAGGCGGGGGCGGACGAGCGCCCACACGATGACGGAGGAGAAGAGCAGCCGCATACCGGCCAGGGCCGTGGCTCCCGCCTCGTCGTAGGCGCTTTTGGCGACCGCCGATCCGATCTGCAGGCTGCTGATCTGTGCCAGCACCAGCAGCGGAGGAATCATACGGTCGCGATGTGCCTGTCCCGCTTTCAAGGCAGCTCCGTGCTCCCCGTTACCCGTTCGGTCAGGCTGCTGCAGCCCGCCGAGTCATCTCCGACGCGACACCGCGCCAGTAGTCGGCGGTGAGGTCCACGAAGCGCGTGAAGCCCTCGGTCACCACCGCCAGGTCGTCCTCGTTCCGGCACACCGCGGCCGCGGAGATCACGGCCTGGATCTTGTGGTCCTTCTCGGCTTCCCCGATGTGCACGTAGAAGTACTCACAGGCCTCGTGGAAGTCGTCGTCCGTCTCATAGACGCTCTTGTAGTTGCGCACCCCCTCGTACAGGCGCGTGAGCATCGAGTAGGCGAGGTGCTCCTGCGCCAGCAGGGCACCCTGCACCGTGCGCTGGTCATCGGATTCGAACAGCGCGCGCTGTCCGGAGCTGAACGCCTGCGTGGTGGGCAGTGCCGGCGCGTTCCGCACCTCCTCGGCGGACACCGGTGCCCCCTTGAGCCGGCTCAGCAGGTCACTGAGGAAGGCCTCCAGCAGTACGAGGTGGGCCTTCGACGGGTCGCCGTTGCCGTACTCGGAGTAGAGGTTCTTCACGCACTCGACGCGTGCGTCCAGGTCGCTGGTGTTGAGCACCGACAGGGCGACCATGACGCTGGTGTTGACCGTGCGCGCCAGATACTGCTCGGCGAACACGCTGACTTCGGGGTACGTCAGCGGCCCGCCCATCCAGCGGGAGTAGAACGCGTTGTTCAGTGCTTCGCTCGAGTGAACCGAGGCAGCCAGTTTCTCCACGGACTGCTCGATGAACTGACCGGTGTGTTCCTGCGCGAGAACGGACATGTGCTGTGTTGACACCTACTTCGGTCGGTGGTCTCCGGCACGTGCCGAACCGACGCCCATCACTCGTCGAGTAATGGCTCGTCGGCCCGCAAACGAGGGTGCTTTACTTCCGCTATGCAATTCAACCCTTACGGCGGTGAGGCAGCGCGACTCGCCGCGGATCTCGTCAACAGCACTGCTCTCTGGACCCCCCACGAACTGGAGCAGATCCTGGCCGCACACGGCGTCGTGAACCGGGCACTGACGCCGCCGCAGACGGTGGAGATATGGGAGTGGAGCCGGCGGCTGGCCCGCTGCTTCGGTGATCAATCGCTGGACGAACGATGCGAGAGGATCAACGCACTCCTGGCGGAAGTCGCCAGCACACCGCACATCTCGCTCCACGACGGCACGCCGCACATGCACTACAGCGCCCCGGGTTCCGATCCAGCCGCCCACATCAAGGCAGTCACCGCGACCGGCCTGTCGTACGTCGTCTGCTCGGCTTCTCCCACGCGACTCGGCCGATGCGCGCGAAGCGTCTGCGAACTCGCTTTCGTGGACACCTCACGCAATGGGCGCCGAGCTTACTGCTCGGTCAGGTGCGCCAACAACGACGCGGTAGCCCGCCATCGGGCCGGCAGACCCAACGGCAGAAGCGAAACCCGACCACGTTCACGACGTCTCCGCGTGCGCGCATTGGACACATAGGCGTTCCGAAACTTTTCGAAATTCCGCCCGAGAAGCATAAAAGGCGCTGACCGAACCAGCGGACGCCTCTGGTCAGTACCTGCACACGAAGAAGCGGGCTGTGGACGTCGAGTCCCAGCCCGCTTCATTCGCGATGGTGTCCGAGGGGGTATTCGGACCGATACCCCACGGCTCACGCCCCTCACGACGGTGCTGACGTCGGCGTAGCCGCGGTTCCAAACCGCCGGGGGCGGGCTGCCTTGCCGCTACGGCTGTGGCAGCGGGCAGGGCGAGTCGTCGTTCATCGCTGTCACAGGGCCGTGACCCAGGAAGTTCCGTTGCTGGTGGCGTCGCCCCGGAGGCGGTCACGAGCGGCGTTGTCGCCGTACAGGCCCCAGCGGAACCAGTCCAGGAAGGTGTTCTCCGTCTGGGCGTAGTACGGGTATTGCGGAGTCAGGAACGAACCGTGGTCGGCACCGTTCTGCGTGAGGAAGGCCTTCGGCGCGGGGAGTTCGTTGTACGCCTGCCGCGCCGAGTTGATGTTGCAGGTCCCGTCGTTGCTGCCGTGGATGAACAGCACCTTGGCGTGGAGGCCGGCGGGGTTGCCCATGTCCACGCAGGCGACCGGGACGGCGGCGACGATGCGGTTGTCCGGCCAGGCGGTGAGCAGGCCGTGGGTGGTCATCCCGCCCATCGAGTGGCCGGAGACGCCGACACCGGCCCTGGTGTCGATGTGCCCGGCGAACGGGCTGCCCGACGCGCTGTTCAGCGCCAGTGTCCGGGTGAGGACCTCGGAGACGTCCTTCGACCAGTTGCCGTTGTAGACGCTGCCGATGTTGGTGTTGTCGGAGAACGAGGGAGCGGGACAGATGAAGCCGGCGGCGGCCAAGTCGTGGGTCTGCGAGGAGTAGCAGTCGGAGTTGCACCCCATGCCGTGGCTCCACTCGGCGATGGGGAAGACGCCGCCTGCGATGGGGGCGTCCGGGATGGGGTTGCCGCCCGGGTTGCCGGTGGCGGCCGGGTAGAAGATCTTGGTGAGGAGCTGGCGCCCGCCGCGGGACCAGTTGTACTGCCGTACCCCGATGGCGAACTTCTGGGTGGGCGCCTGCCGAGGAGAGGCCGTCCGGGGTGTCGGGGTGGCGGCGACCGCTGTGCCGCCGAGCGCGGATAAGCCCACGCCGGCCGCTGCGGCCGTGCCGAGGAAGGTACGCCGTCGCATCGACATCGATGACTCCTGGTTGCGGATAGTGGGGGTGATGTGGTTGCCAAGCTCAGTCGCCTGAGCCTGTGAGCGATCACTTGCGGTGGTACGGGCCGGGCTCCGGCCCGAGCACGGATGCCGCTCCTGTCGGTCCCGTAGCGGGTGGGGAAGCACCTTGGAGCGCGGCGCTACTTCGAAGCTGTGGCGGCGGAGGCGGCGGTGAACTGCCACCAGTTCATGTTGAGCAGATAGCCACTGCCGCCGGTGAACCTCAGATACAGGTCCTGGGTGCCCGTCGCGCCGCTGACCGGACAGGACACCGTCGTCCAGGTCTGCCACCCACCGGTGTTCGGCACACTGCACCGGCCCGCCACGGTCCCGCTGGGGCCGCCCAGGCGCAGTTCGACGGCGCTGCCGTCGACCGTCGAGGCCACGCGTGCCGTGAAGGACGACGCACCCGCACCGAACCCGACGCCCTTGACCTTGATGGAGTCGCCGTTGTCGATGTATCCGACGTTCATTCCTCCCTCGCCGGACGGCTCGGTCTCGACTCCCGACTCCCAGGCCATCGTCTCGGCTTCCTGACGTGTGTACGGATTGAGCGTGCCGACCTGAGGCGCCCCCGCGTTGGTCATGTTGATCGTCGGGATCGTGCCGTCGGACTTGTAGGAGAACTTCTCCACGGCGACCGAGCGCGTGTAGCCGCTCCCGCCCGGGAGGGCGCCGTTGTGGTAGAAGAAGTAGGAACCTCCCTTGAAGTCGGTGATCCCCGGGTGATTGGTGAAGCTGCCACCCTGTGTGGGCATGACCGTGCCCCTGTAGGTCCACGGCCCGGTCGGGCCGGGGGCGGTCGAATAGGCGATGAACTCCGAGCAGCACTTGGCCGCGAAGACGATGTAGTACAGGCCGCCCCGCTTGTAGACCCAGGGCCCTTCTTCGAACAGGGTGGGCCGGTTGGCGTCTCCCGTACGGGTACCGAAGCCCGCGGTGGTGAGCGGGATCTTGGTGGGGCTGCCCGAGTAGGAGGTCATGTCCGCGTTCAGCTTGACGTACCACAGGTCCGGGTTGCCCCAGTACAGGTATGCCTGGCCGTCGTCGTCGATGAAGACCGTCGGGTCGAACTGGCCGTTCTCCACCAGCGGATGGCCGAGGGCGTCCCGGAACGGTCCGGTGGGGCTGTCGGCCACCGCCACGCCGATGGCCATCCGCCCGGTCGCCCGGTCCGTCATCGGCACGTACCAGTAGAACTTGCCGTTGCGGTAGACGGCCTGTCCCGCCCAGGCGTTGGAGGATGCCCAGCTGAAGGAGGACAGGTCGAGCGGGGAGCCGTGATCGGTCCAGTTGACCATGTCGTCGGAGGACCACACCCGCCATTCCTTCATGGTGTAGTTGGTGGAGTTGTCCTCGTCGTGCCCGGTGTAGAGGTACACCCGGCCGTTGTGGACCAGCGGCGCGGGGTCGGCGGTGTAGATGGTCTGCACGATCGGGTTGTCCGCCCTTGCCGCGGTGGGCTGGACGGCGGCGGGGGCGGCGAAAGCGAGCACGAGGCCCACTATCCAGGCGACTGCTCGTCTGAGTCTCCTGCCGGCCGAAAGCGGTAACGCCGGCGAAAGCGGTCGGGCATGGGTCATGGTCGGCTCCAAAGGCACTGGCTGACGCAGAGGGTTGACAGCCGAGAGGGTCCCCGCCGCGATCAGGACGAGGGCGGCGGCCGGCCTCGAGTCGGAACGGGCGGGTCAGCGGTAGCCGGCGGCGACCACGTTGGCCTGGACGGCGTTCTCCGTCTGGTCGGACGGATAGCCCGCGACCATGGCGCCCTCGTAGAAGGTGCCGGCGCTGAGGTTGGCGCCGCCGCCGGGCTTGCAGCAGTCGCCCCCGCTGCCCAGGACGATGGCGCCCTGCTTCTTCATGGGGCTGTAGCCGCCCGGCAGGGCGCCGTCCCACAGGGTGGTCAGGCTGCCGGACTGGGCATCGCTGCCCTTGATGGCGAAGCGGGAGGTGCCGTTGTTCTTCAGGGTGGCGGTGACGAACTTGCTGGTGAAGGCCCGCTGTTTGGGATTCCAGGACTGGCTTCCACCCGGGTACAGGCCCCATTCGAGGTCCGCCTGGACCCACGGGCCGCGGCCGGAGCATCCGCCGAACCAGCACGAAGTGCTGAAGTTGATGGCATCCATGGCGCCGGCAGCATCCGCCTTCCGCGTGGTCTCGCTGTTGCCGTAGTCGAAGCAACAGCCGTTGTTCACGTGCGCGCCACTCGTCACCATGTACATGCCCTCGGGGCTGCTGCCGGTGGGGATGCCGGTGGCGTGGCCGTCGCGCCAGTAGCTGTTGCCGGGGTTGATGTACAGGGAGTAGGCCTTGCTGCCGCCGGCGGTCAGGGACTCGGAAGTCGCCTTCGCGGGGCTGCTCTGGCTCGAGCCGGGGACCTGCCTGGATCCCTGATACCACAGGTCGTTTCCGCGACCGGACTGGTCATAGACGACGGTTATCACGCAGGTGGTGCCGGAACAGAACGAGTCCTGGGCCGCGGCGTTGGCGACGCCGCCGGCACCGAGGACGCCGATGTCCCGGGTGGCGCTGTCCGACGAACGCCTGACCTGGTACAGGTTGCCCCCGTAGGACCCGTAGAGCGCGCGGACCGTGCTGTGCGCGGCCACACACGGGGTTCCGCCCGAGGCGTAGATGTCGCACGGCGCGGTGCCGGCCGCCGACGCCGGCATCGGCCAGGTGGACACGGTCGCCAGCACCGCGATCGACATCAGCGCCGAGCGTGCGGCAACAGCCACGGGCGAATGCCGCCTGCGGGGCCGTGGCTCCGACGGAAATGCTGACGAAGGCTGCATGACTCTCCTCCCGGAGGGACGTGTCGACGATGGTGCGGTGAGCGGCCACGTCGTGGACGTCGATCTGAGCATGCGCATGACAAATTCAGCTCTGAAGTCTGCGCACGCGGCCTACGGAGCCCACAAGCAGCATGATTTTCGATATGCCGAACATTGGTCGTACTCTCGGTAGGCCAGGATCGTAGAGGGGCCCTGAGGTTTGTCAACCCTTTCGGTGACGAGAGGGATACCGACCCGCCGGCCGCGACCGGGAGGGGATGTCAGCCGAAGACCCGGCGCTGGATCTCACGCCGGTAGTCCTCGAGCGTGTTGTCGAGATGAGCCGTGGCGGCCCGAGCCGCCGCCTCCGGATCGCCGTCCCTGATGGCCCGGCAGATCGAGGCGTGTTCCTCCACGGCTTCCGCGGCATGGCCGCCGACCGTGCCGTGCAGTCCGATCGTGCTGGATTGACGCTGCAACCGGCGCGCCTCGCGTACCGCCGCGACGAGGAACGGATTGTGTGAGGCGGTGGCGATGCCGATGTGGAAGTCGTCGTCACCGCGGTCGAACAACGTCCACTGCCTCGTCATGTGCCCCTCCCGGCACATCTCCGCCGCGGTCTCGATGGCGCGCAACTCGGCGGGGGTCGCCCGGGTGGCGGCCAACCGGCTCGCCGCGGCTTCCTGTACTCGCCGGAATTCGAAGAGCTGGTAGACGTGCTCCAGGTCGGTCGGCAGGAAGAAGCTTCCCCAGCGCGAGGAGCCCAGTAGACCCTCGTCGTCCGTCACGTAGAGGCCGCGCCCCTTGTGCGCGCGCACCCGCCCGATCGCAGAGAGGATCTTCACCGCCTCCCGCACTACCGTGCGGCTCGTGCCCAGACGTGAGGCCAGCTCGTTCTCCGTCGGCATCCGGTCACCCGGCTGCAACTGCGACTCGGCGATGAGCTCGAGGATCTGCTCGGCCACGAGCTCGTACCCGGGGCGGTAGGCGCCCGTCGACTCGGCACGGCGCCGCTGCGAAGGCGTCATGTGGCCGGTCGCCGGTACAGGCTGTCCGTCCAACCGCTTTCCTCCTTCAACGGGGGGCCACACGCCCGGTGCTCGGCTGCGCCCTGTGCTTGAAGAGCATATACCTGGCCATATTTGAAAAATGTGTCCGACTTATTCTCGGAGACGTGCGGAGCAATTTATCCATAAATGAGGCAGTAAAGCTCCATCATGAAGTTGTCGGCGCCGAAAAGTTTGGAAAATAGGCTCCCCCATCCCGTTGACGGCGCCCATGCGGGCGGTTCTTATGTGTGACCAAGTCGGCGTTCCGTCCGCCTGACAGGCCACGTTCTTCCGCCAGCTGACACGAACACTGAGTGGAGTCGCTCATGACAGCGAAGGTCCGCGCGGTCGGCGCCAGGAGATCAGGAAGGGGCCGCACGCCCAAAGGGCTTCTGGCCGCGGCCGGCGCGCTCGGCCTGATGGCCGTGGCCGGCTGTGGCGGTGGCCCGACCGGCGCCCAGGACGGCTTCCGGCCGGTGAAACAGACCGACGGCGCGTTAACGGTGTGGGTCGACTCCTCGCGCCTGGCGGCCGCCAAGCTGTACCAGAAGAGGCACCCCTCGGTGAAGATGGACATCGCCACCTACGACGGGGACGCCAACGGCTCCAACTACCTGCGCACCAAGGTGAGCCTGTTCAACCGCACCGGGCACGGCTGGCCGGACGTGGCCTTCAGCTCGCAGAACAACGAGACGTCCTGGGCCGTGCAAGCGGGCTTCACCGCCCCGTTGAACAAGGGGTTGATCCCCCACTCCACCCTCGCAAACTGGGCGAAGGGGGCGAACGATCCGTGCACCGCCGGCAGAACGCTCTACTGCCTGCGCAACGACCTGGCGCAGACCGTGCTCTGGTACAACGCGGTCCTGATGAAGAAGTGGGGCTATCAGGTCCCCACGACATGGGAGCAGTACGAGGCACTGGGCCGGAAGGTCGCCACCGAACACCCCGGCTACCTGGTGGGCTCCGCGGGTGACGCCTTCACCCCGGAGATCTACCTGCGGGCGGGCAAGTGCGGGGCCAACCGCATCACCGGTCGACAAGCGGTCACGGTCGACGCCACCGGCCCGCGCTGCGAGCGGATGGCCTCGCTCCTGGACACTCTGGTCAAGAACAAGGCCCTCTCCCTGAGCAGCGTGTTCAGCTCGGACTTCGGCAAGAACGCCGCCGACAAGATCCTCATGATGCCCGGCCCGTCGTGGTACGGCGGGTCGCTGTTCCGCGGAACGTTCAAGACCCCCGCCCACCAGATCGCCGTCGCGCCGATGCCCCAGTGGTCCGGCGACTCCCGGCCGTCGGTCGGCAACGTCGGGGGAGGCACCTGGCTGCTCTCCGCGCACAGCGCGCACCTCAAGGCCGCGACCGCCTTCCTCATCTGGGTGGCCACCTCGGACGACTACCAGGGCACGACCGCCCCCGGTTATCCCGCGTACGCTCCCGCCGCCAGGACCTGGCTGGCCCGCCAGGCGTCTTCCGGCTACTACGCGGGCGACATCACCCGGCCCGTTCGGACCGCGGCGAACCAGGTGTGGCCCGGCTGGGGCTACGGGCAGTTCAGCCAGGAGGCCATCTGGGCGGCCACGGTCACTCCTGGGCTGACCGCGGGCAAGAGCATCGTCTCGATGCTGCCGGCCTGGGAGAACGCGATCGTGAACTACGCACGCGTCGATGGGTACAAGGTGACCCGGTGAGCGGGCCGGCCAGGGAAGCCGATCGGGGCCGCGCACCGCTGGCGCGCACAGCGCTGTGGTCCGTCCGGACCGGCCACGGCTTTGTCGCCGCCTACCTGGTGCTGCTGGTCGCGTTCGGCGTGGTGCCGACCGGCTACGCGGTCTACTTCGCCTTCACCGATGCCGGCGGCACTTTCGTCGGCCTGTCGAACTTCGCGACGGCCGCGGGGGACTTCCGGTTCTTCCCCGCCGTCGAGCACGTGGCGCTGTACCTGGTCTTCTGGGTGGCGGCACTGGTCCTGTTCGTCGTAGGACTGGCGCTGTTGCTGCACCGGCTGGCGGCCCAGGGGGTGAGCAGGGCCCTGCGCTTCCTCTACTACGTCCCCGGGGCCCTCGCGGGCACGGCGAGTGTCATGGTCTGGCTGTTCCTGCTCGACCCGGCGGTCAGCCCGATCGGATTCCTGCTGCGCGCCTCCGGCTTCCAGACCTTCAGCCAGGTCATCGCGCCCTCCCACCTGCCCGTCCTGTTCACCCTGATCGCCTTCTGGACGGGCGCGGGTGGATGGATCGTCGTCATGTACGGGGCGCTCGACAACATCTCGCCGGACATCCTGGAAGCGGCGAGGATCGACGGCGCGGGCCCCTGGCAGACGGCGCGGCGGATCCAGATCCCCCTGCTGCGCAAATGGATCGTCTACATGGTGATCCTCGCCTTCGCCGGGGGCACCCAGCTGTTCCTCGAGCCCCAACTGCTCTCCCAGGCCAGCGTCGGAGTCGCCGGCCGTGACTACTCGCTCAATCAGTTGTCGTACGACTTCGCCTTCCAGAACAACAACATCAACATCGCGGCGGCCATCTCCATGGAGCTACTGGTGGCCGCGTTGGCCGTCGCGGGAGTCTTCGTCGCCCGATCGGGGTTCTTCGATGCGGACTGATACGAGGCCCACCGCTTCCGTCCCGACCCGCGCGGTGATGGCACACGAAGGTGTCGGTCGGCTCCGCACCGCCCGCCGCCGGGTCAATCCGCTACCCACCGTCGTACTCCCGCTGTTCCTGGTCTTCTTCGTGCTCCCCGCGCTGTGGCTTCTGCTGGCAGCAACGAAGACCGACAGCCAGCTGGTGCACGACGACCCCCTGTCCTTCGGCTCCTGGCACGCGTTGCGGGCGAATTGGAACGCGCTGGTGGCGCACCAGGACGCCGCCGTTTTCGGGTGGCTGCGCAACTCGGCGCTGTACTCGTTCCTCGCCCTGGTGATCACCCTGGGCGTCGCGGTCCCCGCCGGGTACGGGCTCGCCATGACGGAATTCCGCGGTCGTCACACGCTGCTGATCGCCACCCTCGTCGTGATGCTCATGCCGAACGCCACGCTGGTGGTGCCGTTGTTCCTGGAGATCAACGCGTTTCACCTGATCGGCTCGATGTGGTCGATCGTCCTGCCGTACGCGTTCTACCCGTTCGGCGTCTACCTGACCTACATCTACTTCAGCACGGCGCTGCCCCGGGAGCTGCTGGACGCCGCGCGGCTCGACGGCTGCTCGGAGCTCGACGTGTTCCGCCGGATCGCCCTTCCGCCGGCCGCCCCGGTGGTCGCCCTGGTCGGCTTCTTCAGCTTCGTCGCCAACTGGACGAACTACTACCTCCCGTACGTCATGCTGCCCGAGAGCCACCAGTTCCCGGTGCAGGTGGGCCTGGGGACGCTGCTGAACGAGGTCCCCCAGTTCAACCCGACCGTCGGCTCGCTCGCCGTCCAGCGTCCCGAACTGGCGCTGGCCACCCTGCTGGCGATCACTCCCGTGTTGGTCGTCTTCCTCTTCTCGCAACGCTTTCTGGTGGCCGGCATGCTCGCCGGCGCCACCAAGAGCTGAACCACCCGTACGCCGTACGACCGCGCGCACCGCGCCACGCCCTCTCCCGGCCATGTTCCGTCCCACCCTGCTCGGAATGGAGATCTGATGGAATCCGTCGTCACGGCCTCGGTACCGCTCCTGGAACCGCCGGGCTGGTCGACGGCGCAGCGTGCCCTGTTCGACCTGCTCGACCAGGCCTGGCGCCGGTTCGCCGACGATTTCACCGACTCCGACGGGCGACTGCGGTACACCGGCGGACTCAGTTCGCGCGACGGCGCGGACGATTTCTACGAGGTCTTCTTCAACTGGCCACAGCTCTACCTCCTCGGCGGGCACGAGGACCTGCTGGCCCAGTCCGAGCGGCACTGGGAGGGAGTCACCCGGCAGCTGACCGAACTGGGCATGCTCAAAGACGAGTACGAGCGCGGCTACGACTGGTTCCACCAGGGTGAGAGCCTGCTGCTGTTCTACTTCCTGTGCATGGCCGCCCCCGGCCATTGGCAACAGCGGGCACGGCGCTTCGCGGACCTCTACGTGGATCCGCGGCACGGCAACTACGACCCGGAACACCGCATCATCCGCCGACCGCACAATGGCAGCGACCCCGACCGCGAGGGGCTCTTCGACGGCGACGCCTACCCCTGGCTTCCCCAGGAGGCCCGAATGTACGGCCTCCCTCTGGAGTGGACGTTGCCGGCCGGCGCCGATGCCCCACCGCTCGACCGCGACCCGCGACTGGGCGACGACATGCGCCGGCGGATCGGCTCGGGAGACACCGCGGTCAACCTGGCCGCCTCCGGACTCGTCCTCAACGCCCTGATACTGACCGGTGATCCGCGCTATCGCGACTGGATCGCCGAGTACGTGGACGCCTGGCGCGACCGCGCAACCATGCACGGGGGGATCCTCCCCGACAACGTCGCCCCGGACGGCACGGTGGGCGGGCTGCTGGACGGTCGCTGGTACGGCGGGCACTACGGCTGGCCCTGGCCGCACGGCTGGTACAGCGTCGGGCACGCCGCGATGATCGCGGCCCTGGCGGGCGCGGCCGTCACAGGCGACGACTCCTACCTGGATCTGGTCCGCCCCACGCTGGACGAGATCATCTCCCAGGGCAAGATCATGACTTTCATGGACGCGGACTCCAGCCTCCAGTCCAAGTGGACGGTCCAGCTCTGCGAGGACGTGCTCACCCCCACGCTCCACGTGCCGTTCCGGTACGCCGACCGAGGCTGGTTCGACTACAACCCGATGCTGATGGCGGTCCCGATCGCCCTGTGGCACCACTCCGCCTCGGCCGCGGACCGGGAACGCCTCGAACGGCTCCGCTCGGCCAGCGGGTACGACTGGCGTACCGTGCGTCCCTTCCGGAGCAAGGAGGAGGCAGGGCACGAGGAACCGTGGTTCGCTTTCGTCACCGGCGACGACCCTGGCTACCCGGAGCGGATCCTGGCCGCCGCGCAGGCCCAGGTACGCCACCGGCTGGCCCGGATGGAGCGCTACCGCGGCACGGACGTGCCCGAGGCCGACATCCACCTGTGGCAGCAGTCGAACCCGGTGGTCACCGAGGCCCTGGTCCAGCTGACCTGGGGCGGGCCGCAGGTCATCTACAACGGCGGACTGCAGCAGGCACGCGTGCGGTACTACGACGCCGTTGCCCGGCGCCCCGGTTTGCCCCCCTCGGTGGCGGCCCTGGTCTCTTGTGTCGACCCGGAGGCCACGGTGGTCGACCTGGTCAATCTCGACCCCGACGGCGCGCGATCGGTGATCGTGCAGGCGGGGGCGTTCGCCGAACACAGCATCCGCACCGTGCGCCACACCATGTGCGAGAACCCCACCTGGATCGGCGGTCTCCATGACTACGGCCACGGTCAGCCGGTCGTCACATCCGCCATGGTCCGAGTCGACGGCCCATGGCTGCGGGTGGATCTGCCGCGTTCCACCCGGATCCGCCTGACGCTCCGGCTCGACCTGCGCAGCCGACCGCCGTCCTATCGCACACCATTCGACGGGCCGGGTACCGAGGAGACGTCATGAAGTCCAGGGGGCGAGGCCGCCGGGCCCACCGTGGCCGGCGACACCAGCGCGACACCTGCGCCCACGGCGTGGGCGTTCCCCAACCCGCCTACCGTCACCTCACCTTCTCGCTCCCGAGGATGCTCATGTTCCGCCATGCAGGAAGGGCACTGGCCGCCGTCACCGCGGCCCTCACCTGCGCCGACTCGGGGCGCAACGGTCACACCGTCACCTGGCGGGGGCGGTCCGGGCAGGCCCCCGTCCTATCCGGCGCGCTGCGGGACCGGCTGGAAGGTCCATGACGCGGCGGAGAACGAGGTTTCCGACCTCGCCTACGACGGCATCGACGTCGGCTGGGGCTGGGGAGCCAACGACCCTGGCGGCAGCACGGACTACAGGAACCGGGGCCGGTACAACTTGTCAGCGAGTCCCCGCACCGTCATCGAAGGCAACTACATCTACGACAACCGCAACACCGTCGGCCTCTACGTCCAGGTGAGCGGCGGCAACTGGCCGACGGCAGCACGACAGGTCATGGACCAGGCCGGCATCGAGACCGGCCTACGGTCCTCCATCGGCCGCTGAGGAAGGGGCCGGCGCCGGCCGGGATGAGGCGCCGGAGGCCGTGGTGCGCCAGGCCGAGCCCGAGGACAAGGCCGGGATCTACCGGCAACCGGGGCTGCGGCTCACATACGACTCCGGGAAACACAAAGTGCTGGCCGAGATGAGACTCGACCAGCACTTTCGCGATGCCCGTGGGCCATCAGCATGTGTCCGAGGGGGGACTTGAACCCCCACGCCCGATAAAGGGCACTAGCACCTCAAGCTAGCGCGTCTGCCATTCCGCCACCCGGACAAGGTGTGCCCCGCGGCTGCCCGCGGCGACATGGACAACGATACCAAGGTTTCGGGGTGCGTTTCACCGCCGTATGCGTGGCGCCCGGGCCCGCGACGACCTGCGGTGACGCGGGGGCGGGCGGAGCCGTGCGCACAGGGGGTCACACAGGGTGGCGGCGGTGGCCGTGGCGGCGGTCGCGCGGACTTGATCGAACGATTGACGTACGCCCCCTGGACATCGATCCGCCGATGCGGGATAACGGGCTTCATACAGAATAACGTCGACTGTATGCAATCCAAGCGAGACCGCACCGACCCCTACGAAGGGACGCGATTCGCCATGCCCGACGACAGCCAGGACCTCATCTCCGGTGGGCACTTGGTCGCCAAGGCGCTCAAAGCGGAGGGCGTTGACGTCATCTACACCCTCTGCGGCGGCCACATCATCGACATCTACGACGGCTGCGTCGACGAGGGCATCGACGTCATCGATGTGCGCCACGAGCAGGTGGCCGCGCATGCCGCCGACGGCCATGCCCGGATCACCGGGAAGCCCGGCTGCGCGGTGGTCACCGCCGGGCCGGGGACCACCGACGCCGTGACCGGGGTGGCCAATGCCTTCCGGGCCGAGTCGCCCATGCTGCTGATCGGCGGGCAGGGGGCTCATACGCAGCACAAGATGGGGTCCCTCCAGGACCTTCCGCACGTCGAGATGATGGCGCCGATCACCAAGTTCGCGGCCACCGTGCCGGACACCGCGCGGGCCGCGGACATGGTCTCGATGGCGTTCCGGGAGTGCTTCCACGGGGCGCCGGGGCCGTCGTTCCTGGAGATCCCGCGCGATGTGCTGGACGCCAAGGTGCCGGTCGACAAGGCGCGGGTGCCGAAGGCGGGCGCGTATCGGGCGTCGACGCGCAGCGCGGGCGATCCGGACGCGGTCGAGAAGCTGGCCGATCTGCTGGTGCACGCGGAGAAGCCGGCGATCCTGCTGGGCAGCCAGGTGTGGACGTGCCGGGCGACCGATGCCGCGATCGAGCTGGTGCGGACGCTCAACGTGCCCGCGTACATGAACGGCGCGGGGCGCGGCACGCTGCCTCCCGGGGATCCGCACCACTTCCAGCTGTCCCGGCGGTACGCGTTCTCCAACGCCGACCTCATCGTGATCGTCGGTACGCCGTTCGACTTCCGGATGGGGTACGGGAAGCGGCTGTCCCCCGATGCGACGGTGGTCCAGATCGACCTGGATTACCGTACGGTCGGCAAGAATCGGGATATTGATCTCGGGATAGTGGGTGACAGTCATCAGATTCTGTCAGCCGTCACCCAGGCGGCGTCCGGCCGCATCAACGGCGGGGCGCGCCGGCGCAAGGAGTGGCTGGACGAGCTGCGCGCGGCCGAGCAGACGGCCATCGAGAAGCGACTGCCGCAGCTGCGCTCCGACGCCTCCCCCATTCATCCGTACCGCCTGGTCAGCGAGATCAACGACTTCCTGACCGAGGACTCGGTCTACATCGGCGACGGCGGCGACATCGTCACGTTCTCCGGGCAGGTCGTGCAGCCCCGTACGCCCGGCCACTGGATGGACCCGGGGCCGCTGGGGACGCTCGGCGTCGGGGTGCCGTTCGTGATGGCGGCGAAGCATGCGCGCCCCGACAAGGAGGTGGTGGCGCTCTTCGGCGACGGCGCGTTCTCGCTGACCGGCTGGGACTTCGAGACGCTGGTCCGCTTCAACCTGCCGTTCGTCGGCATCGTCGGCAACAACTCCTCGATGAACCAGATCCGTTACGGCCAGAAGGCCAAGTACGGGGACGCCCGGGAGCGGATCGGCAACACCCTCGGTGACGTTCCGTACGACCAGTTCGCGCGGATGCTCGGCGGCTACGGCGAGGAGGTACGGGACCCCGCCGAGATCGCGCCCGCGCTGCGGCGCGCCCGCGAGTCGGGCAAGCCGTCGCTCATCAACGTCTGGGTGGACCCGGACGCGTACGCCCCCGGAACGATGAACCAGACCATGTACAAGTAAGGGGCCCGCCACCATGACCAAGGCTCTGGAGGGCGTCCGCGTCCTCGACATGACGCACGTACAGTCCGGTCCGTCCGCCACCCAGCTGCTGGCCTGGCTCGGCGCGGACGTCATCAAGCTGGAGTCCCCGACCGGTGACATCACGCGCAAGCAGCTGCGCGACATCCCGGACGTCGACTCGCTCTATTTCACGATGCTCAACTGCAACAAGCGGAGCATCACCCTCAACACCAAGTCCGAACGCGGCAAGGAGATCCTGACCGAGCTGATCCGCCGCAGCGATGTGATGGTGGAGAACTTCGGGCCGGGCGCGGTGGACCGGATGGGCTTCACCTGGGAGCGCATCCAGGAGATCAACCCGCGGATCGTGTACGCCTCGATCAAGGGGTTCGGCGAGGGCCCGTACACCAAGTTCAAGGCGTACGAGGTGGTCGCGCAGGCCATGGGCGGGTCGATGTCCACGACCGGCTTCGAGGACGGGCCGCCGCTGGCGACCGGCGCCCAGATCGGCGATTCGGGCACCGGGGTGCACTGTGTGGCGGGCATCCTGGCCGCCCTCTACCAGCGCACCCGCACCGGGCGCGGCCAGCGGGTGAACGTGGCGATGCAGCACGCGGTGCTCAATCTGTGCCGGGTCAAGCTGCGCGACCAGCAGCGGCTGACGCACGGGCCGCTCGCCGAGTACCCGAACGAGAGCTTCGGCGACGAGGTGCCGCGCAGCGGCAACGCGAGCGGCGGCGGACAACCCGGCTGGGCGGTCAAGTGCGCGCCCGGCGGCCCCAACGACTACGTGTACGTGATCGTGCAGCCGGTCGGCTGGGAGCCGATCACCCGGCTCATCGGCCGCCCGGAGCTGGCCGAGGACCCGGAGTGGGCGACGCCGGAGGCGCGGCTGCCGAAGCTGGCGAAGATGTTCCAGCTGATCGAGGAGTGGTCCAGCACGATGCCCAAGTGGGAGGTGCTGGAGCAGCTGAACTCCCACAACATCCCGTGCGGGCCGATCCTGTCCACCAAGGAGATCGTCGAGGACGCGTCGCTGGCGGCCAACGAGATGGTCGTCCGCGTCGACCATCCGGAGCGCGGGGCCTTCACCACGGTCGGCTCCCCGCTCAAGCTCTCCGACTCCCCCGTCCAGGTCGACCGCTCCCCCCTGCTGGGCGAGCACAACGCGGACGTGTACGGCGAGCTGGGGCTCGGCGACGAGGACATGCGGCTGCTCAAGGCGAACGGGGTGATCTGACGGTGACCACATACGACACGCAGACCGTACGCGCGGTGCTGGACGCCGTACGGGCCGAGGGGCGCAGCACGCTGACCGCGCCGGAGGGCAAGCGGATCACCGACGCGTACGGCATACCGACGCCGGCCGAGGGGCTGGCCGAGTGCGCGGACGACGCGGTGGCGCTCGCCGACCGGATCGGCTTCCCCGTCGTCCTCAAGATCGTCTCCCCGGACATCTCGCACAAGACGGACGCGGGCGGGGTCCGGGTGGGGCTGAAGTCGGCGGCCGAGGTGCGCGGCGCGTACACCGCGATCGTCGCGAACGCCCGCGCGTACGACCCGACGGCCCGCATCCGGGGCGTGCAGGTGCAGCAGATGGTCCCGGACGGCGGTCAGGAGGTGATCGTCGGCGCGGTCACCGATCCGACCTTCGGGAAGGTGGTCGCGTTCGGGCTCGGCGGGGTGCTGGTGGAGGTGCTCAAAGACATCACCTTCCGGCTGGCCCCGGCGAGCCGGGACGACGCGCTGTCGATGCTGGACGGCATCCGGGCCGCCGAGGTGCTGCGCGGGGTGCGCGGCGGGGAGCCGGTGGACCGGGACGCGCTCGCCGATCTGATCGTCCGGGTGTCGAACCTGGTCACGGACTTTCCCGAAGTGACCGAGGTCGATCTCAACCCGGTGTTCGCGACCGGGAGCGGCGTGCTCGCCGCCGATGTACGGCTGCTGATCGGCGACGCCGAGCCATCGACCCGCCGCCGCTACTCCCGCGAGGAGATCCTGGCCACGATGGGGCGGCTGATGCGGCCGCGTTCGGTGACGGTGGTGGGCGCCTCCAACGAGCCGGGCAAGATCGGCAATTCGGTGATGCGCAACCTCATCGACGGCGGCTTCCCCGGCGAGATCCACCCGGTCAATCCGAAGGCCGACGACATCCTGGGCCGCAAGGCGTACGCGTCGGTGATGGACGTGCCGGGCGAGGTGGACGTGGCGGTCTTCGCGATCCCCGCGAAGTTCGTACCGGCCGCGCTGGAGGAGGTCGGCCGCAAGGGCATCCCGAACGCGGTGCTGATCCCGTCCGGCTTCGCCGAGACCGGTGAGCACGAGCTGCAGGACCGGATCGTGGCCATCGCCGAGGAGCACGGCGTGCGGCTGCTGGGGCCGAACATCTACGGCTACTACTCCACCTGGCAGGACCTGTGCGCCACGTTCTGCACCCCGTACGACGTCAAGGGGCCGGTGGCGCTCACCTCCCAGTCCGGTGGCATCGGGATGGCGATCCTGGGCTTCGCGCGGACGACGAAGACCGGCGTCTCGGCGATCGTCGGGCTCGGCAACAAGTCGGACGTGGACGAGGACGATCTGCTGACCTGGTTCGGCGAGGACCCGAACACCCAGTGCATCGCGATGCACCTGGAAGACCTCAAGGACGGCCGCGCCTTCGTGGAGGCGGCGCGCGCGACCGTGCCGCGCAAACCGGTGGTGGTGCTGAAGGCGGGCCGTACGGCGGCGGGCGCGCGGGCCGCCGGGTCGCACACCGGCGCGCTGGCCGGGGACGACGCGGTGTACGACGACATCCTGCGGCAGGCCGGGGTGATCAGGGCGCCGGGGCTGAACGAGATGCTGGAGTACGCGCGGGCGCTGCCGGTGCTGCCCACGCCCCAGGGTGACAACGTCGTCGTCATCACCGGCGCCGGGGGGTCGGGGGTGCTGCTGTCGGACGCCATCGTGGACAACGGGCTGTCGCTGATGGAGATCCCCGCGGACCTGGACGCCGCCTTCCGCCGCTTCATCCCGCCGTTCGGCGCGGCCGGGAACCCGGTGGACATCACCGGCGGCGAGCCGCCGTCCACGTACGAGGCGACCATCCGGCTGGGTCTTGAGGACCCGCGCATCCACGCGCTCGTCCTCGGCTACTGGCACACCATCGTCACCCCGCCCATGGTCTTCGCCGAGCTGACGGCGCGGATCGTGGCGGAATTCCGGGAGCGCGGCATCGCGAAACCGGTGGTGGCCTCGCTCGCGGGCGACACCGAGGTCGAGGAGGCGAGCCAGTACCTCTTCGAGCGCGGCGTCGTCGCCTATCCGTACACCACGGAAAAGCCGGTGGCCGCGCTGGGCGCGAAATACCGCTGGGCCCGGTCGGCGGGGCTGCTCACGTAAACGCACCCGTTCTCCGCAGCACGAAGGGTTGGAACAGGGGGCCTGGCCGGGTTACTTCGAAGCCAAGGGGACGCACATGAGCACAGAAGAACGACCGGAGGGAATTGCCGCCTTCCGGGAAGTGCACGACGGTAAGGGGCGCGTGTATCGCGTCGGCGAGACGGACCGCGACATTCTCGGCTTCAGCCGGAAGCTGATGGTGTATCTGCCGTGGATCGCGATGATGGCCATCAGCGTGTCCGAGTACGCGTACGGTTCGGCGGAGGACACCCTCTCGGAGGCCCACGGCTGGACCCAGAGCAACACCTTCTGGATCCTCAGCGTCTGGGTCTTCTTCCAGGCCGGGATCGCCTTCCCGGCGGGCTGGTTAAGGGAGAAGGGCATCCTGACCGCCCGCCGGGCGATGCTGTCGGGGGCGGGGCTCTGCCTGGTCGGGTTCCTCGCCCTGTCGCATCTGGACGACGTTTTCGCCGCGATCTGCGGCTTCGGCGTGATCGGCGGGCTGGGCTCCGGACTCGTCTACGCCACCTGCATCAACATGGTGGGCAAGTGGTTCCCGGAGCGGCGCGGGGCGAAGACGGGATTCGTGAACGGTGGCTTCGCCTATGGCTCGCTGCCCTTCATCTTCATCTTCAACTACTGGTTCGACACCGGCAATTACCACGGGATACTCGACTTCATCGGCGTCTATGTGCTGGCCGTCGTCGCCGTCTGCGGCTGGTTCTTCAAGGACCCGCCCAAGAACTGGTGGCCGGTGCACATCGATCCGCTCACCTTCGGCGGCAACGCCAAGGGAGCGAAGAGCCTGGCGAAGAATCCGCCCGCGGTGCGCCAGTACACCCCGAAGGAGGCCATCCGCTCGGGCATGCTGCCCCTGATGTGGCTTTCGCTCGTGCTGACCGCCGGGGTGTCCATCTTCGGCATCTCCTTCCAGGTCGACTACGCCAAGGAAGTGGGCTTCGGCCCGCTGGTCGCGGCCTCCTCGATGGGCATCATGTCCGTCATCAACGGCGTGGGCCGCGGGGTGGTGGGCTGGCTGTCGGACTTCTGGGGCCGCAAGACGACCCTGGTGTTCGTCATCGTGGTGCTGGGGCTGGCGCAATTCGGGGTGATCTGGGCGGGCAACATCCGCAGTGAGTGGCTGTTCCTGTTCTTCGCCTTCCTCTCCGGATTCGGCGGCGGCGCCTTCTACCCGATGTTCGCGGCCCTGACCCCGGACTATTTCGGCGAGAACTACAACGCCACCAACTACGGCCTGGTGTACAGCGGAAAGCTGATCAGCGGGCTGTTCGGCGGCGGGCTCGGCTCGATGGTGGTCGACGACTGGGGATACGACGGGGCGTACGCGCTCGCCGGTGGCATCTCCATGCTGGCGGCCGCCGTCGCCCTGCTGCTGCGGCAGCCGGGCCGGCCGCGGGTCCGGGACATCGCCCCGAACCCGCGGCCGATCAGCCGCGAGGCGGTGTGAAGGCCGTCCGCGCGGTCAGTCGCCGCACCGCCCCGTGCGCAGATAGCGGGCGGAGCGGCGGGCGGTGGTGAGCGAGTTCGCCGGGTTGTCGTGCTCCACCATCCACTGGTGGTTCCGGCGCCCCCCGTGGGTCCTGCCGACCTTGCCGAGGAACCGTACGTAGTCGATGTCACCGTCCCCGACGTCCACCATCCGGTAGCCGTCGGGGACGGTGTCGTCGCGCTCGCCGTCCTTGACGTGGAACAGCGGATAGCGGTCCGGGTCGGCCAGCACGTAGTCGAGCGGTTCGAACGGCGCCGGGGTGCCGTCGGCTCGTCTGCCGAAGCGGTGCCGGGCGACGTACGCCCAGTAGATGTCCATCTCCAGGTGGACCAGCTCCGGGTCGGTCTCGGCGAGCAGCACGTCGTAGAGGCGGACGTCCGGCCGGTCGGTGGCGAAGGAGAACTCCTCGGCGTGGTTGTGCTGGTAGAACTTCATCCCGCGCGCCTTCGCGGCCGCGCCGTAGGTGTTGAAGTCCTCGGCGCAGCGCTTCCAGCCGTCGACCGTCGTGCCGTAGCGCCAGGGGCCGGACGCGGTGCCGATGTGCGGCAGGCCGAGGGCCTGGGCCTCGTCCAGCACCTTGGTGAGGTTGGTGGCGAAGGTGTACGCGTTCGGGTCGTCGGAGTAGTAGCCGACGTGGCTGCCGATGCCGCGCAGCCCGTTGTCCCGCAGCAGCCGCTTCAGCTCCTTGAGGGTGATGGCGCCCGCCGGCCCCTGGGTGTATCCGGCGAACTCCACCTGGTCGTAGCCGTAGGCCGCCAGCTCCTCGAAGACGCGGGCGAAGCCGATGGACTGCACCTGGTCGCGGAGGGTGTAGAGCTGGATGCCGAGGTGGCCGCGCGGGACGATCGGACCGCGCCTGCCGTGGGTGGTGGCTTGTGCGGGCGTCGTGCCGAGCAGGGTGGCCGCGGTGGCTCCGGCAGCGACGCCGAGGAATCCGCGGCGGCGGAGGGCTGCGGCGAGTTCCGGGTTCGGGGCGCTCTTCACAGTGCGTGTCTCCTGTCAGTTGTGTCCGTTGGAGTCGAGACCGGCGAGGCGGAGGAGCAGGGATTTGACGTCGGTGGCGGCCACCCGGCCGGGTACGGCGTCCGGCCGGGAGCAGATGAGCACGGGCCCGTCCTCGTCGCGCTCCGGCAGCCTTCCGTGGCTGCCGCGCACCGGGGACGGATCGAGCGGGACGACGGCCATCCGGTAGCGCATCCCGAGCTTCTTGCGGGCCAGCGCGGTGGCCGCCTTCACGCGCACATACGGGTCGACGGGGTCGAGGAAGAGTTCGGCCGGGTCGTAGCCGGGCTTGCGGTGGATCTCCACCAGCTGGGCGAAGTCGGGCGCGCGGTCGTCGTCCAGCCAGTAGTAGTACGTGAACCAGGCGTCCGGCTCGGCCACCGCGACCAGCTCCCCGGCGCGGGGGTGGTCCAGGCCCTGCGCCTTCTTCCCCTCGTCGTCCAGGAGTTCGGCGAGGCCGGGCAGGCCGTCGAGGGCGGCCCGGGTGGCGGGCAGGTCCTCGGGGCGGCGTACGTAGACGTGTGCGAGCTGGTGGTCGGCGACCGCGAAGGCGCGGGAGGTGCCCGGGTCCAGGTACTCCATGCCGTCCTGGGTGTGCACCTCCAGCAGCCCGGCGCGGCGCAGCGCCCGGTTGATGTCCACGGGGCGGGACACCCGGGTGATGCCGTATTCGGACAGTGCCACGACGGTACGGCCCCGGGCCCGCGCGTCGTCGAGCAGCGGGCCGAGGGCGGTGTCCAGCGCGGCCGCGGCAGCGTGGGAGCGGGGGTCGTCGGGGCCGTAGCGCTGGAGGTCGTAGTCGAGGTGGGGGAGGTAGGCGAGGGTGAGGTCGGTGGGGTGGTGGCGCAGGATGTGGCGGGTCGCGTCGATGATCCACCGGGTGGACACCAGGTCGGCGCCCGGGCCCCAGAAGTGGAACAGGGGGAAGGTGCCGAGGGCGGCGGTGAGTTCGTCGTGCAGGGCGGGCGGCCGCGTGTAGCAGTCGGGCTCCTTGCGGCCGTCGGCGTAGTAGACCGGGCGCGGGGTGACGGTGATGTCGGTGTCCGCGCCCATCGCGTACCACCAGCAGATGTTGGCGACCGTGTAGCCGGGGTGGGCGCGGCGGGCCGCGTCCCACAGCTTGTCGCCGCCGACCAGGCCGTTGTGCTGCCGCCAGAGCAGGACGTCGCCCTGTTCGCGGAAGTACCAGCCGTTGCCGACGATGCCGTGTTCGGCGGGGGTGGCGCCGGTGAGGAACGTCGACTGGGCGGCGCAGGTGACGGCGGGCAGCACGGTGCCGAGCGGGGCGTACGAACCGGAGTCGGCCAGGGCGCGGAGCCGGGGCATATGGGCCAGGAGGCGCGGGGTGAGGCCGACGACGTCGAGGACGAGGAGGGGCTCCGGGGCCGGCGTGGTGCTCATGGCAGCTCCTTGAGGCCGAGGTCGGTCAGCAGGTCGCGGGCGAGGGCCAGTTCGGCGGCGATGCCGTCGGCCAGCCGGTCGCGGTTGCGGGGCCGCAGCTCGGTCGGCAGCGCCTGCCAGGTGTACGTCTCGACCTCCAGGTGGCGGGTGAGCGGCGCCGGGCCGCCGACCAGCTGGGCGAGGGTGTCGGTGAGGACGGGCAGGGTGGAGGTGAGCGGCGGTTCGGGCGGGGCGTGCAGCGGCACGTGGAAGTGGGAGCGCCAGGGGGCGGTGGTGTCGAGCCCGCCCGGCGCGAGGGCCTGGTCGAGGTCGTCGGTGCCGCGTACGCCGTCGAGGGGGGTGCGGGTGCGGGTCTGGTGCAGGAAGCGCGGCTCGGCGAACGCGGCCAGGGCGGTGCGTACGGCGGGGTGGTGCGGCTCCTCGGCGTGCAGCGCGGCCGAGAGCTGCGCCTTGACGATCGGCACACCGGCCGCGGTGAGGGCGGCGGTTGCGGTCTGCGGGTCCTCGAACTGCGTGGCGAGGTGGCAGGTGTCCAGGCAGAGGCCGACGCGTTGCCGGGGCGGCCCTTCGGGCAGCGCGGTCAGCGCGTCGATGGCCTGGGCGGTGGTCTCCACGGTGCAGCCCGGCTCGGGTTCCAGTCCGATGCGGATCGAGCGGCCGGTGAGGTCCTGGAGCGCGTCGAGCCGCGTGGCGAGCGTGGTGAGGTGGCCGAGCGCGGCCCGCCGCCGGGCGGGGTCGAACGGGGTGCGCCAGGCGAGCGGCAGGGTCGAGACGCTGCCCTCGGTGACGTCGTCCGGGAGCAGGGCGGCCAGCAGTCGGGCCAGCTGGCCGGTGTGCGTCAGCCGCTCGGCCTCCGTCCAGTCCGGCCGGTACACGCGGTACTTGACCTCCTGGGCGCCGAACCCCTCGTACGGGAAGCCGTTGAGGGTGACGACCTCCAGGCCGCGCCGGTCGAGTTCGGTGCGCAGCCGGCGGAGGGCGGCCGGGTCGGCGGTCAGGGTGCGGGCGGCGTCGCGGGCCAGCCACAGGCCGATGCCGAGCCGGTCGCGGCCCAGGCGGCGGCGTACCGGCTCGCAGTGGTGGCGGAGCTGGTCCACGACGCCGTCGAGGTCCTCGGCGGGGTGGACGTTGGTGCAGTAGGCCAGGTGGACGGTGGAGCCGTCGGGGTGGCGGAAGCGCATGGGGTCACCGGCCTTCCGTCGTGACCGGCGCGCCGCGGAGGATGGAGTTCCCCTCGTGGGTGGCTTGGGGTGTGGTGTCCTCGACGTCGAGGTCCAGTCGCCCGCTGAGCCCGTAGAACGCCACCGGGTTGCGCCACAGCACTTGGTCGACGTCGTCGTCGGTGAAGCCCGCCGCGAGCATCGCCTCCCCGACGTGGCGTGTCTTCAGCGGATCGCTGCGGCCCCAGTCCGCGGCGGAGTTCACCAGGATGCGGTCCCGTTCGCCGGCGTACTCGCGCAGCACGCGGACCATGCGGTCCGGGTCCATCTTGGTGTCCGGGTAGATCGAGAACCCGAGCCAGCAGCCGCTGTCGGTGGCCGCCTTTACGGTGGTCTCGTTGAGGTGGTCGAGCAGGACGCGGTCGGTGGGGAGGGCGGATTCGTGGACGACGTCGAGCGTGCGGGCCAGGCCCGCGGCCTTGTCGCGGTGCGGGGTGTGTACGAGGGCGGGCAGCCCGTGGTCGGCGGCGAGCTGGAGCTGCGCGGCGAGCGCGGTGTCCTCGGCGGGGGTCATCGCGTCATAGCCGATCTCGCCGACGGCGACCACTCCGTCCTTGACGAGATAGCGCGGCAGCTCGTCCAGGACGGGGAGGCAGCGGGGGTCGTTGGCCTCCTTGGGGTTGAGGGCGAGCGTGCAGTGGTGGGCGATGCCGTGCTGGGCGGCGCGGAAGGGTTCCCAGCCGAGGAGCGCGTCGAAGTAGTCGTAGAAGCTGGCGGGCGAGGTGCGGGGCTGACCGAGCCAGAAGGACGGTTCGACGAGGGCGCGCACGCCCGCGGCGTACATGGCCTCGTAGTCGTCCGTGGTGCGGGAGGTCATGTGGATGTGCGGGTCGAAGATGCGCATCAGGGCTCCTCGGGGGTCTTGTGTTCCGCCGGCGCCAGGACGCGGGTCAGATCCGGGGGCACGTCCCGCCCGGCGGCGGTGCGTTCACGCGCGTAGTCGGTCAGCATGCGGGCCAGCTCGGCGTCGCCCCGGGCGCGGGCCGGCCACTCGGCCACGGCGTCCAGGGGCACCCCGGTGAACAGGCACTTCAGTACGGCCTGCCGCCAGCCGTGCGCGTCGAGATGCCGGGCCGCGTACGGGCCGACGGCGGCGGCCAGCAGGCGGGTGTCGTTGGTGCGCAGCGCGTCCTCGACCAGCGGGAGTGCGTCCGGGCCGGGGTCGAGGTGGGCCAGGGAGAGGAGGACGGCCCGGCGTTCGGCGGCCGTGCCGTGGGTGTAGAGGCGGGTGAGGGTGGGCACGTCGGGGCGGGCCGCATGCAGGAGCAGGACGCGGGTGGCGTCGGCGAGTTCGCGGCCGCGGCCGCAGTGGCGTCCCGCGGCGGCGAAGTCCGCCTCCCAGGTGGCGGTGGGGCCCTGGGCCGCCGCCTCGGCGAGGGCCCGGTCCAGCCAGGCGCGGGCATCGCCGTCCAGGTGGTCGCGTACGGTCGCGCTCAGCATGGGACGCCTCCCTGGGCGGTGGCCCGCTCCGCCGCCTTGAGGTACGCCAGGGAGGAGCGGGCCAGCGCCGGCCCGGCGTGCGAGTGGCGGGGCAGTTCGACGCCCACCAGGCCCCGGTAGTCCATGGCCCGCAGGGCCTCCAGCACCGGCGGGACGTCCACCTCGCCCTCCCCGAACGGCAGATGCTCGTGCACGCCGCGCCGCATGTCCTCGATCTGCACATGGCGGATCCACGGCGCAGCGGCCCGTACGCAGTCGGCGGGCGGCTCCGGCTCCAGGCACTGGCAGTGGCCGACGTCGAGCGTCAGCCCGAGGGCGGGCGGATCGCCCAGCGCCCGGCGCAGCCGGTGGAACCCGGCGAGATCGGCCAGCAGATGCCCCGGCTCGGGCTCGACGGCCAGGGAAACGCCCGCGGACGTGGCGGCCTCCAGCACGGGGTGGAGGGCGTCGGCCAGCCGCTGCCACGCGGCGTCCTCGGCCGTCCCCGGCGGTAGCACCCCGCTGAAGCAGTGCACTGCCCGCGCCCCCAGCTCCGCCGCCACCCGCACGGCGCGCAACAGCAGATCGACGCGGGCGGCGCGGGCCCCGGCGTCGGGATCGAGCAGCGTGGGGTGGTGCTTGCGCCCCGGGTCGAGCACATACCGCGCACCGGTCTCGACGGCGACGCCGAGCCCGAGCCGGGCGAGGTGCTGCCCGACGCGCCGGGTGCGGGCGGCCAGATCCGGGGCGAGGGGGTCGAGGTGCATGTGGTCGAGCGTGAGCGAAACCCCGTCGTAGCCGAGGTCGGCGAGCAGGGCGAGCGCGTCGTCGAGCCGGAGGTCGGTCAGGCCGTTGGTGCCGTACGCGAAGCGGAGGTTGCTCATGTCGGGCTGACCTTTCCGGACAGTCGCCGCGCGACGGGCACCAGCAGAAGCAACCCCACCCCGGCCCGCCCCGCCCCAGCCCGCTGAGCGAGCGCCGCCTGCAGCGGGATCATCGCCCGAATGCCGCCACCGACGGCGCGCTGGAGGAGGTGGGGGGAGGGATTGAGCGCGGCGTGCGCGAAGGGGCGGGCGGCGGTGGCGAGGTAGGTGGCGGCGAGTGCGGCGGAGGCGAGGGGGTGGGTGCGGGCGCGCGTTCGGGTGGGCTGCGGGTCGGTCACCGGACCGATGCCCGAGCGCGGGCCGGCCCCCGGGGCTCGGCCCGGCGAGGCGGCGCCGATCGCCGCCGTGGCCAGGCCCGGTAGGGCCGGGCGGCCGGCGGGCGGGCCGCCGCCGGTGCGGCCGGCTCGAGGGCGGCGGTCCTTCGTGGGGGCCGGGCGGGTGGGGGGTCTGGTGGCCGCCCAGGCGATCGTCGTGGCCGTGGCCAGGGCCGCCAGGGGGGTCTTCGAGGTGCCGCCCGTGGCCTCGTGGCGGGAGACCGCCGTCACGGCGAGGGTGTGGGCGCCCAGGAGAGCGGCCGGGGGGAGGACGTGCCGGGTGGGCGCGGGCGCGGTGGCGGTGGCGCCCAGGAGCAGATCCAGCGATCGGGCCGTGGCCATCGCGTACGGGCCCGCCGGGGTGTTCTTCAGCCCCAGGTCGTACGCCCACACCGTGCCCGCCAGGGCCGTGGCCGTGGCGAGCGCCCGGCGGCCCGCCAGCGCAGCGCACACCAGGCCCGCGGCCGTCAGGCCGGTCGCGGCGGTCAGGGCGGCGGCCGGGGTGATACGGCCCGACGGCAGGGGGCGCCGGGGGCGTTCGACGGCGTCGATGTCGCGGTCCGCCCAGTCGTTGAGCGCCATGCCCGCCTCGTACAGGCACAGCGACGCGCCCATGGCGAACGCAGTGCCCCGGTTCGGGGCGGTCCGCGTGGCCGCCGCGCCCGCGAGGGCGTCGCCGGGGACGGTGAACAGGGCGGAGACCCTGAGGAGTTCCGCCCAGGCCCGCGCTCGTGACGGCGTCACGACCGCTCCCGCAGCCGGGCCGCGAACCCGGTCAGGGCCGCGTACTGGTCGGCGAGGCCGGACGGGCCGCCGTCCGGGTCCTTGAAGTAGAAGCCGAGTTCGGTGAGCGGCCCGGTGAGACCCGCCTCGTGTGCGCGGGCCGTGAGGCGGGCCAGGTCGAGGACGAGGGGCGCGGCGAGGGCCGAGTCGCAGCCCTGCCAGATGGTCTGCAGGACCATACGGGAGCCGAGGAAGCCCTCGAACGCGACGTGATCCCAGGCCGTCTTCCAGTCGCCGAGCGCGGGCACGTTGTCGATGTGCAACCGGCCGTCGGGGAGTTCGCCGAGGGTGTCGGCGAGGACGCGCGCCTTGCCCGCGTTCTTCGCGGCCGCGGCGGCGGGGTCGGCGAGCGCGGCGCCGTCGCCGCCGCCCAGCAGGTTGGTGCCGGACCACGCCCGTACGGGCAGGGCACGCTGCGCGAACATCGGCGCGAGCACGGACCGCAGCAGGGTCTGCCCCGTCTTGCCGTCGCGCCCGGCGTACGGCAGGCCGGAGCGGGCCGCTTCGGCGCGCAGCCGGGGGTGGTGCAGCCCGGTGGAGGGGGTGAAGTTGACGTACGGACACCCGGCGCGGAGCGCGGCGGAGGCGTAGAGGGAGCTGGGCGGCAGCCGGTCGCCACCGGCGGTGGGGGCCGGTTCGGTGGAGGCCACGTTGACGACGACGGCCAGGGCGAGGCGGTGCGTACGGACGAACGCGCCGAGGTCGTGGGCGAAGGCGTCGATCAGCTCGTCGTCGCCGCGGGTGTCCCCGGGCTGCGGTCCCCCGGGGCGGATCGCGTCGTCGGCGGCGGTCAGCTCGGCGCGTACGGCGTCGGGAAGCCCGTAGGGCAGAACGCCTTCGGCGGTCAGCGCCTCGGCGCGCTTGGGGAGCGGGGTGGTGGCGGTGTCGTGGCCACCGAAGACCAGATCGCCGAGCGCGGGCAGAGCGCTGTCCGCGAACGGCGCGGTCTCGGTGACCATCCCGGTCGCGGGTTGCAGCCCGGCCGCGACGGCGGCACACCCGGCGACGGCGGTGGTGGCGACCGAACCGCGCGCACCGATGAGCCAGATGCCGGTGCGGAGGCCGCCGCCCGGGGTGCGAGTGGGGTCGGGGTGGGTGGTGTCGGGGCCGGTGGTCACTGGCTGCCTCCCGGATGACGGTCAGGTGCGGGTACGCGGTGGCGGTGGCGGTAGGGGGGTTGGGGTGGTGCGGGTGCGGCGGTGTGATGCGGGTCGGGGGCAGGGTCCGGTGGCGCGGGTGCGGTGCCGCCCGGGGCCGCCGGGCGTGACCACCCCTCCTGTTGCCGGGCCGGAGGCCCCGCCGCGGCGGGGAGGAGACGGCGTACTCCTCCCCGCCGCCTGACGCCGCCCTACGGCTCCCCTCGGGCCGATGGGCGGCCGATCAGGACCGGTCAGGTGGTCAGGACGGCAGTTCCTTGACGCGGATGTCGCGGAACGCGACCGCGTCGCCGTCCCCGTGGTTCTGGATGCCGATATAGCCGCTGCGCAGGCTGCGCACCGGGTCGTGGTTGGTGAAGTCGTTGATCCGTACGCCGTTGAGCCAGACCTGGAGCCGTTCGCCGCGCACCCGGATCTCGTACGTGTTCCACTCCCCCGGCGGGTTCAGCGCCGCGTCCCGCCGGGCGAGGTCGGCGGACTGGAAGCCGTACACCGCGCCGGTGGTCTTCTCCGGGGCGTCCGTCGCGTCGATCTGGATCTCGTAGCCGCGGTCGACCGCCGACCAGGGGTCGTCGGAGGCGGGGAAGCCGACGAAGACACCGGAGTTGTCGTCCCCGGAGGCCCCGGACATGCGCCAGTCCAGCTTCAGCGAGTACGAGCCCAGCTCGCGCGCCTCGTACCAGAGCAGGCCCATGCCGCCCGTCGAAGTGAGGGTGCCGGTGGCCGGGTCGAGGGTGAAGCCGCCGGGCCCGGCCTGTTTCCAGCCCGCCACCGACGTGCCGTCGAACAGGGACCGGTAGCCGCGCTCCGGGCGGCAGTCGGCGCGGGCGGCGCCGGTGGCGTAGCGGATGCCGCCGAGCAGGTGCTGCCGGAAGGCGGGGTCGGCGTAGGACTCCTTGGTGTGGCCGAGGCCGGTGTAGAAGGCGCGGCCGCCGCGGGAGTCCTGGCACCAGGAGATGGGGTGGTCCTCGCCCATCCCGCCGCCCTCGTACGAGGTCTCGTCGAGGGTGGCGAGGATGTGGGCCCGGTCGCGCGGGTTGCTTCGGTAGTCGTACCACTCGTCGGTGCGCTGCCAGGCCGCGCCCAGGTGCGCGGTGGCCGGGTGGGCGCGGTCCTCGACGGCGAGAGTGGCCTGCTGGATCGCGGGGTGGGTCTTGAAGTACGCGCCGACGAGGCCGCCGTAGAACGGCCAGTCGTACTCGGTGTCGGCGGCCGCGTGCACCCCGGCGTAGCCGCCGCCCGCCCGGATGTAGCGCTCGAAGGCGGACTGCTGCTCGGCGTCGAGGACATCGCCGGTGGTGGAGAGGAAGACGACGGCGTCGTAGCGGGCCAGGCTGGCGCGGGTGAAGGCGGCGGCGTCCTCGGTGGCGTCGACGGCGAAGCCGTGCTGGGCGCCGAGCTCCCGGATGGCGGCGATGCCGTCGGGGATCGCGTCGTGGCGGAAGGCGGCCGTCTTGGAGAAGACGAGGACGCGGTCCTCACCTGGGCCGGAGGCCGCCGCCGGGGGGAGGGCCGTGGCGGCGAGCAGCAGGGCGGCCACGGCGGACGTGCGGAGAAGTGGGAAACGGAAGCGGAAGCGGGGTGTGCGTCTGGAGCGGTGCGGGGGCATGGGCGGGTACTCCTTCCTCCGGGTGCGGGCCCGGTCCCGGGGCGGGCGTGCCGCCCCGGGACCGGACCGTGGGCGGTCAGCCGGTGCCGATGGTGAAGTCGTCCACGTCGTACAGCGCTCCCGCACCGCCCTTGAAGACGAGGTAGAGCGTGGTGGTACGGGCCGGGGGCTTCCGCAGCACCGTCTTGACCTCCTGGAACGTCTCCCAGTCGCCGGTCACCGGCACGGTGGCCCGGCCCAGCAGCTGCCCGGTCGGGGAGCCGGTGCGCACTTCGAGGGTGCCGCCCGCGCCGGCGGAGGAGACGCGTGCGGTGAAGTCCTTGGCGTTGCCGAGGAGGTACGGGGTGAAGGCGATCCAGTCGCCGTTGTCGATGTTGCCGACCGTCTTGCCGCCGCCTGCCGGGGCGTGGTTGATGACGTCGACGCCCTGGGAGTCGCCGTAGTGCTCGGCCTGGCGGTGCCGGGGCTGGACGACGTTCTGGTCGTGGGTGGTCAGCGGCGGCTGGCCGCCCCCGCCGTTGTCGGTGTACTCGGCGTCGAAGACCCCGAAGATGTTGGCGTTGGGGTCGTGTTCGCTGTCGGCGCTGGTCTTGAGCGTTCCGGAGCAGCCGGTGGCCGAGGTGATGGGGTGGCCGTGGCTGTCGTGGCCGAGGACATGGGTGACCTTGACCTTGGCGCAGTCGATGGTGCGGTCCTCGGGGTCGGTCACCTTCACCTTGAACGGGACCTCGTCGCCGAAGGTGAACAGCTGGCCGTCGCCGGGCAGTTGCAGCGTCACCTTGGGGGCGGTGTTGCCGACCGTGAGGTGCACGCCGGCGCTGCCGCTGCGGCCGGAGGGATCCGTGGCGGTGACGGTGGCGGTGTAGGTGCCGTTCTTGGTGTACCGATGGGTGGGGTTGGGGGCGGTGGAGGTGTGGCCGTCGCCGAAGTCCCAGCGGTACGTGAGCGTGTCGCCGTCGGCGTCGGCGGTGCCCGCCGAGCTGAACGCGACCTTCATGGGCGCCTTGCCGGACGTACGGTCGGCGGCGGCCTCGGCGATCGGCGAGTATCCGCCGGTGGCGTTCTCGATGCGGTAGAGCGCGGAGTGCTCGTCACCGTTGAAGTAGCCGAGGCCGTAGTCGAGGACGTACAGCGCGCCGTCCGGGCCGAAGGCGGAGTCCATGACCTGGGTGCCGGTCCACGGGAAGTCGTTGATCTTCTGCACGGTGCCGTCCGGGCCCTGCTCGATCCGCTTGATCCACTCGCGGCCGAACTCGCCCGCGAAGAAGTCCCCGTCATAGGCTTCCGGGAACTTGACCGGGGAGTCGAGCGAGGCGTCGTAGCGGTAGACCGGGCCGGCCATCGGCGACTCGGAGCCGGTGCCGAACTCGGGCACCGAGTCGCCGTCGTACGGGATCCAGGCGGGCTGGGCGGGCGGCAGCTCGGTCAGCCCGGTGTTGTGCGGCGAGGTGTTCTCCGGCGCGGCGCAGTCGAAGGCGGGTCCGGAGGTGCCGGTGGCGAAGTCGTAGTCCAGGTACGGCTTGTTGTCGGCGACGCAGAACGGCCAGCCGAAGTTGCCGGGCTTGGTGACGCGGGCGAACTCGACCGCGCCGCCCGGGCCGCGCTTGGGGTCGGCGGCGCCCGCGTCCGGACCGTAGTCGCCGACGTAGACCGTGCCGGTCGGCTTGTCGACGCTCATCCGGAACGGGTTCCGGAAGCCCATCGCGTAGATCTCGGGGCGGGTCTTGTCGGTGCCGGGCGGGAAGAGGTTGCCGTCCGGGACGGTGTACGAGCCGTCCGCCGCCACCTTGATCCGCAGGATTTTTCCGCGCAGGTCGTTGGTGTTGCCCGCGGAGCGGCGGGCGTCGTAGGCGGGGTTGCGGTCGGGGCGCTCGTCGATGGGGGTGAAGCCGTCGGAGGCGAACGGGTTGGTGTCGTCGCCGGTGGAGAGGTAGAGGTTGCCGTCGGCGTCGAAGTCGATGTCGCCGCCGACGTGGCAGCAGATGCCGCGGGCGGTGGGGACCTCCAGGACCTTCTTCTCGCTGCCGGTGTTCAGGGTGCCGTCGGGATCGAGGGTGAAGCGGGAGAGGCGGTTGACGCCGTCGAACGTGGCGAAGTCGGCGGCCGTGCCGTTGTTGGGGGCGTCGCCGGTGGGGGTGTCCAGCGGGGGTGCGTAGTAGAGGTAGATGGCGCGGTTCTGCTGGAACCCGGGGTCGATGCCGACGCCCTGGAGCCCCTCCTCGTCGTGTGAGTAGACCGGGAGCTTGCCGGACACCTTGGTGTCGCCGGCCGCGTCGGTCAGGCGCAGGGTGCCGTCGCGGGAGGTGTGCAGCACCGAGCGGTCGGGGAGGACGGCGAGCGACATGGGCTCACCGGTCTCGACCTCGCCCTTGGCGAGCGTGACCTGCTGGAACTTCTCCTCCGCCTGCTCTGCGCCCGCTTGTGCGGGGGGTGCGGTGAACGCGAGCCCCGCGCCCACGAGCAGGGAGCTCGTGAGGAGCGCGAGGGAGCCGCGCAGTCCATGCCGTTTCCTGTGCACGCTGATCCTCCGGGGAAAGAGGGGGGTGTACGGACGGGGGCCGTTGGCCGCCCGGCCTGGCACAGGCGCGCGCCGTCGCGCCGTTCGGTGACCGGTTCGGGGTGAGGGGGCCCGTGTGACCGGTACATCTCAAGGACGGTAGCGGGGTTTGTCCGGTTCGGAAACCCCTTTGACGTGGAGTGGGTTGGCTTGGTCCGCGGGGAGGACAAAGCCGAGGGGGCCGGCGCGGGGGCGTTTCCCCCGCCCCGCCCCTTCCCGCGGCATCCGATGTGCCGCTCCGCCGCGTGGCGGGGCAGGCCCGGCTGGTCAGTCGCCGCCGAAGGCGGCGTCGAAGGAGGCCGTCGGGGGGTCGAAGTCGTAGGACTTCAGGTGGCGCAGGGCCTCGGGGGCGCCCGTGAGGCGGTCCATGCCCGCGTCTTCCCACTCCACCGAGACCGGGCCGTCGTACGCGATGGAGCGCAGCATGCGGAACACGTCCTCCCAGGGCACGTCGCCGTGGCCGGCGGAGACGAAGTCCCAGCCGCGGCGGGGGTCACCCCAGGGGAGGTGGGAGCCCAGGCGGCCGTTGCGGCCGTCGAGGCGGCGGCGGGCCTCCTTGCAGTCGACGTGGTAGATCCGGTCGCGGAAGTCCCACAAGAAGCCGACCGGGTCCAGGTCCTGCCAGACGAAGTGGCTGGGGTCGAAGTTGAGGCCGAAGGCGGGGCGGTGGCCGACGGCTTCGAGGGCGCGGTGGGTCGTCCAGTAGTCGTACGCGATCTCGCTCGGGTGGACCTCGTGGGCGAAGCGCACTCCCTCGGCGTCGAAGACGTCCAGGATGGGGTTCCAGCGGGTCGCGAAGTCCTCGTAGCCACGGTCGATCATGCCGGGTGGCACCGGCGGGAACATGGCGACCAGGTGCCAGATGGACGAGCCGGTGAAGCCGATGACGGTGCGCACCCCGAAGGCGGCCGCGGCGCGGGCGGTGTCCGCCATCTCGGCGGCGGCACGCTGCCGTACGCCTTCCGCGTCGCCGTCGCCCCAGATGCGGGCGGGGAGGATGGCCCGGTGGCGTTCGTCGATGGGGTGGTCGCAGACGGCCTGGCCCACCAGGTGGTTGGATATCGCCCAGCACTGGAGGCCGTACTTGTCGAGGAGTTGGCGGCGGCCGTCGAGGTAGCCGGGTTCGCCGAGGGCGCGGTCGACCTCGAAGTGGTCGCCCCAGCAGGCGAGTTCGAGGCCGTCGTAGCCGAAGTCGCGGGCGTGGCGGCAGACCTCCTCCAGCGGCAGGTCCGCCCACTGGCCGGTGAAGAGGGTGAAGGGTCTGGGCATGCGGGCCTCCTCCTCAGGCGGGCACGGGGGTGTAGACGGAGTTCTTCTCGGCGCTCTCCTCGACCGCGGCCAGCACCCGCTGCACCTGGAGCCCGTCCTCGAAGGACGGCTCGGGGTCCGTTCCGGTGGCGATGGCCGCCACCATGTCGCGCGCCTGGTGCACGAAGGTGTGGTCGTAGCCGAGGGCGTGGCCCGGGGGCCACCAGGCCTCCAGGTAGGGGTGGTCGGGCTCGGTGACCAGGATGCGGCGGAAGCCGGAGTCGGCGGCGGGTGCGGTGTGGTCGTGGAAGGACAGCTCGTTGAGCCGTTCGAGGTCGAAGGCGAGCGAGCCGTGGTCGCCGTTCAGCTCGATGCGCAGGGCGTTCTTGCGCCCGGCGGCGAAGCGGCTGGCCTCGAAGGATGCCAGCGCGCCGGAGGCGAGGCGGCCGGTGAACAGGGCCGCGTCGTCGACGGTGACCGGGCCGCGCGCGGCCGCCGCGCCGGGGCCCTCGGCGACGAGCGGACGTTCCCGTACGAAGGTCTCGGTGAGCGCCGAGACGCCGACCAGCCGTTCCCCCGCCAGGTACTGCGCGAGGTCCACGATGTGCGCCCCGAGGTCACCGAGCGCGCCGGAGCCCGCCAGTTCCCGGCGCAGCCGCCACACCAGGGGGAATTCCGGGTCCACGATCCAGTCCTGGAGGTAGCTGACCCGTACGTGGCGTAACACGCCGATCCGGCCGTCGGCCACCATGCGGCGGGCCTGCGCGATCGCGGGCGTACGACGGTAGTTGAAGCCCACCATCGCCCGCTGTCCGCGCATCCGGGCCCGGCGTGCCGCGTCGGCCATGGCCTCCGCCTCGGCGACGGAGTTGGCGAGGGGCTTCTCGCACAGCACGTGCTTGCCCGCCTCCAGCGCGGCGATCGCGATCTCGGCGTGGCTGTCGCCGGGGGTGCAGACGTCGACCAGCTGCACATCGTCCCGGGCGATCAGGGCGCGCCAGTCGGTCTCGGCGGCCGCCCAGCCGTGTTTGTCCGCGGCGGCGCGCACGGCGTCCGGGTCGCGGCCGCAGATGGCGGCCATGGCCGGGCGGAGGGGGAGGTCGAAGACGCGGCCCGCGGTGCGCCAGCCCTGGGAGTGGGCGGCGCCCATGAAGGCGTAGCCGACCATGCCGATGCCGAGGCCGTGGGCTCCGTGTTGCGCTTCGGGGTGTTCCATGTGGCTCCTCTCAGATCGCGGCGGATGCGAGGTGGAGATGGGGCCTAGCTGAATCCGGTGGGCAGGTACTGGTCCACGTTGTCCTTGGTCACGACGGCCGAGTAGAGGGTGAGGGAGGCGGGGATCTCCAGCTCGGCCAGGCCCCCGACGCCCTTGCCCTGGCCGAGCGCGCGGGCCAGGTCGATGGCGGAGGCGGCCATCGTCGGCGGGTACAGGACGGTGGCCTTCAGGACGGTGTTGTCGGCCTTGATGGCGTCCATGGCGCGCTTGGCGCCCGCGCCGCCGACCATCAGGAAGTCGTCGCGCCCGGCCTGCTGGATGGCGCGTTCGGCGCCGACGCCCTGGTCGTCGTCGTGGTTCCACAGGGCGTCGAAGCCGGAGTGGGCCTGGAGCAGTTGGGCCATCTTCGACTGGCCGGACTCGACGGTGAATTCGGCGGCCTGGCGGCCGACCTTCTTGATGTTGGGGTAGTTCTTGAGGGCGTCGTCGAAACCGGCCGTGCGCTGGCGGGTCAGCTCCAGGTTGTCCAGCCCGGCCAGCTCCACCACCTTGGCGTTCTTCTTCCCCTTGAGCTGTTCGCCGATGTAGCGCCCGGCGTTGAGCCCCATGCCGTAGTTGTCGCCGCCGATCCAGCAGCGGTACGCCTGCGGGGAGGCGAAGACGCGGTCGAGGTTGACGACGGGGATGCCCGCCTTCATCGCCTTCAGCCCGACCTGGGTGAGCGCCTTGCCGTCGGCGGGCAGGATGACCAGGACGTCGACCTTCTTGTTGATGAGGGTCTCGATCTGGCCGATCTGCTGGGCGGTGTCGTTGGAGCCCTCGGTGGCCACCAGGGTGACGTCCTCGTACTCTTTGGCGCGCCGTTCGGCCTGCTCGTTGATGGCGTTGAGCCAGCCGTGGTCGGCCTGCGGCCCGGCGAAGCCGACGGTGACCTTCTTGCCGGGCTTGGTGTCGGCGCCGGCCGCGGGCTGCTTGCCCTCGTCCTTGTTGTCGTTGTTCTCGTTGCTGGTGCAGCCCGCCGCGAACAGCGCGCCCGCCGCGGCGGTGCCCAGGAGGAGGTTTCTCCGGCTGGGAGTGGTGTTTCCCGGGGTGTGGTTCATGACGTCGAACGACCCTTCTGTACCAGGACGGCGGCGACGATGATCGCGCCCTTGGCGATCTGCTGGACATCGCTCTGGAGGTTGTTCAGGGCGAAGAGGTTGGTGATGGTGGTGAAGACGAGGACGCCGAGGACGGAGCCGGTGATGGTGCCGCGGCCGCCGCTGAGCAGGGTGCCGCCGATGATGGCGGCGGCGATGGCGTCGAGTTCGTACAGGTTGCCGTTGGTGTTCTGGCCGGAACCGGTGAGGACGACCAGCATGAACGCGGCGATGCCGCAGCACAGCCCGGACAGCAGGTACAGCAGCAGCCGCTGGCGCCGTACGTCGATGCCCGCGAGCCGGGCCGCCTCCGGGTTGCCGCCGATGGCGACGGTGCGCCGTCCGAAGGTCGTACGGCCCAGCAGCAGCCAGCCGAGGACCGTGGCCGCGGCGAAGATCATCACCAGCGGCGGGACGCCCAGGACGTAGGAGTCGCGGAGCCCGAGGTCCAGGACCGGCTTGACGTTCACGACCTGCGTCTTGCCGTCGCTGATCTGCAGCGCGAGGCCGCGCGCCGAGGCCAGCATCGCGAGGGTGGCGATGAACGGCACCATGCCGCCGTACGCGATGAGCACCCCGTTGACCAGGCCGCAGCCGAGCCCCACGAGCACGGCGCACAGCAGGATGCCGCCGAAGCCGTAGTCCTGGGTGGCGAGGGTGGTGGCCCACACCGAGGCGAGCGCGACGATCGCCCCGACGGACAGATCGATGCCGCCGCTGGTGATGACGAACGTGACGCCGACGGTGACGACGCCGATGACGGACGCCTGGGTGAGGACGAGTTGCAGATTGTCCGTGCTCAGAAACTCGTCGGGCTTGGTGATGCCGCCGACGATGGCGAGGGCGGCCAGCACGCCGAGGAGGGAGAGGTTGCGCAGGTCGGCGAGGCGTCTGAGGCCGCCGCCTGCCGTGCCGGGTGGGCGGGGGCCGGGCCCGGCCGCCTTGGTCAGCGTGGCCGCGGCGCCGGGGACGGCGTCGGCGCCCGTGTCTCCCGTTGAGTTCAGCACGACGGACTCCCTTCCATCACGAGATCGAGGACGCGGTGCTCGTCCAGTTCGCCCGCGGGCGCCGTATGCACCACACGCCCCTCGCGGAGCACCAGCACCCGGTCGGCGAGGCCGAGGACTTCGGGCAGTTCGCTGGAGACCAGCAGCACCGCCATGCCGTCGTCGGCGAGGCGGCGTATCACCGCGTACAGCTCGGCGCGGGCGCCGACATCCACCCCGCGGGTGGGCTCGTCCAGCAGCAGCACCCGGCAGCCGCGCAGCAGCCAGCGCGCGAGCACCGCCTTCTGCTGATTGCCGCCGGACAGCGTGCGCACCGGCCGCTCCGGGTCGTCCGGGTGCAGCGACAGATCGCGCACGCTCCGGCGGGCCGCGTCCCGCTCCGCGCCGCGGTCCAGCCATCCGGCCCGCGAGAAGCGGGCGAGGGAGGAGACGGAGACGTTACGGGTGACGGACTCCAGCATCAGCAGCGCCTGCGCCTTGCGCTCCTCGGGCGCCAGCCCGAGCCCGGCGCGCACGGCGGCGGTCACGCTGCCGGGGCGCAGCGGGCGGCCGTCGACCAGGACGCGGCCCGCGGTGGGGCGGCGGGCGCCGTAGACGGTCTCCAGGATCTCGGACCGGCCGGAGCCGACGAGTCCGGCGAGCCCCACGATCTCGCCGGGCGCCAGGTCGAGGTCGACGGGCTCGAACTCCCCCGCCCTGGCCAGCCCTTCGAGCCGCAGGAGGGGTTTCTCCTCCGCCCCGGGGGCCGGTGTGGCTCGGCGCGGGAACGCGTACTCGACGTCCCGGCCCGTCATCAGCGCGACGATGTCGCGGGTGGGCGTCGTACGGGCGGGCAGCCCGCGGGCGGCGGCGCGGCCGTCCTTCAGCACGGTCACGCGGTCGCCGATGCGGCGGATCTCCTCCAGCCGGTGCGAGATGTACACGACCGCCACGCCGCCGGTCGTGAGGTCGCCGACGATACGGAAGAGGTTGTCCACCTCGTCGGGGTCGAGCGCGGCGGACGGCTCGTCCATGACGATCAGCCGCACGTCGTGGGAGAGGGCGCGGGCCATCGACACGATCTGCTGTGCGGCGGCGGAGAGTTCGCCCACCAGCCGTCTCGGGTCGATCTCCGGGTGGCCGAGGCGGGCCAGCAGCTCGGCGGCGGTCGCCCGGGCGGCCCGGGACCGTACGAAGCCGGCGGTGGCGGGCTCATGGCCGAGGAAGATGTTCTCGGCCACGGACAGGCCTTCCACCAGGTCGAGTTCCTGGTAGATGGTGGCGATGCCGAGGCGCATGGCGGCGACCGGTGACTTCAGGACGACCGGGTTGCCCTGCCAGACGATCTCCCCGCCGTCCGGCTGATGGGCCCCGGCCAGCACCTTGATCAGCGTGGACTTGCCCGCGCCGTTCTGCCCCAGCAGGCAGTGCACCTCGCCCGCCTGGACGTCGAGGTCGACGCCGTCGAGGGCCCGTACGCCGGGAAAGGACTTGGTGATGCCGGACATGGTGAGCAGCGGGGGCGGGGGCGGTGACGGGGCTGGCTGATGCGGATCGGGTGGTGCCATGGCGAGCCTCCTCGGGCGGGTCGCTGTGGCGGGCTGCGGCTGGTGCTGCGTACGGTGCTCTCCCCCACCCCGGCCCGGGAGCCGGCCCCGGCTCCGGCCCCCGCTCCTCAATCGCCGGAGGAGCTGCCAGCGCCGGAGCCACGGCGCCCACCTGCGGCAGGTGCCCCCGGAAGACTCCGGGCGGCCCGGCCCGCCGAGAGCGCGGGCCCGCGCCACCGGATGCCCGGGGCGCCCGGCCCGGGCATCCGGGTATGGGGGGCCGGGGGCGGAGCCCCGGGGTGGGGAGGGGCGGGGTCGGGGAGAGACACGTCCGTGGGTTCACACGTGCTGCGCGCTGTGCCTCGGTACGGACCACGTCGGCGACGGCGGGCCGTAGGGGTGGGTCAGGCCGGGGAGAAGAGGTGGTCGCTGATCAGTCGGGCCGCGCCGGTGACCCCCGCGGCGGGGCCCAGTTCACCCAGCACGATGGGGAGGTTGCCGGTGGCGAGCGGAAGGGACTGGCGGTAGACCTGGGTGCGGATGGCGGCGAGGAGCGTATGGCCGAGGCCGGTGACGCCGCCGCCGATCACCACCAGGCCCGGGTTGAAGAAGCTGACGAGACCGGCGATGACCTGACCGGTGCGCATGCCGCCCTCGCGGATGAGTTCGAGGGCGGCGGCGTCACCGGCCGAGGCCGCCGCCGCGACGTCCGTGGCGGCGAGGTGCCCCGCGGCCTCCAGCCGCGCGGCGAGTTCGGCGGAGCGGCCGTCGAGGGCGGCGGCCTCGGCGTCGCGGGCGAGGGCCGCGCCGCCGAAGTAGGCCTCCAGGCAGCCGTGGTTGCCGCAGGCGCAGGGGCGGCCGTCGGGCTCGGCCTGGATGTGGCCGATGTCGCCCGCGCTGCCGGTCGTACCGCGGTAGACATCACCGGCGACCACGATGCCGCAGCCGATACCGGTGCCGATCTTGACGCAGAGGAAGTCCTTGACGGAGCGGGCGACTCCGGCGTGCTGCTCCCCCATGGCCATGAGGTTCACGTCGTTGTCGACCATGACGGGGCAGCCCAGTTCCTGGCTGAGTGCCTCCCGTACGGGGAAGCCGTCCCAGCCCGGCATGATCGGTGGCGCGACGGGCACGCCCTCGGGGTACCGGACCGGGCCCGGCACTCCGATGCCCGCGCCGTCGAACCCCTCCGCGACGCCGGAGGCGCGGAGCTTGGCGGCCATGGCCAGGACCTGTTCGAACACCGCGACCGGGCCCTCGCGGACGTCCATGGGCTGGGTGAGGTGGCCGAGAATCTCCAGTTCGGCGTTGGTCACCGCCACGTCGACGGACGTGGCGCCGATGTCGACGCCGAGCAGCCGCAGGGCGGGCGCGAGCCGTATGTTGTGCGAGCGGCGCCCGCCCCGTGAGGCGGCGAGCCCGTCGGCGATCACCAGTCCCGTCTCCAGCAGCCGGTCGATCTCGACGGCGAGCTTGGAACGCGACAGGTCGATCTGATCGCCCAGCTGGGCCCGGGAGTTGGGGCCGCCGTCGCGCAACAGGCGGAGCAGCCGGGCCTGATGCGCGTTCGCGGGTCGTGCCGTCATGCGCCTCACGCCGCCCCTCCCGCCGTCATCGGCATGCACATGGTCGGGCTTTCACGGGGAACGTAGCAGCGGTTGTCGGGGGTGGGAAGAACTTGCGCCGCAATCCATGCGGACTTTCTCCTGTGGAAGGACAAACTTACGGGCAGCCAGGGGCGATTTTCCGTCAGTCACCGTCGGCGCCACCCGCTAACATGCCGATCATGGAAATAGCGAGCTTCGCCACCCTCGTGGCCGTCATCGTGATCTACGGCGGCCTGGAAGCCCGTCTCAAGCGGATGGAACGCCGGGCCGCCCGGCTGGAGCGCAAGGCGGACCTGATCCTCGAGCACCTGGGTGTGCGTCAGGAGGAGCCGGGCATGGAGCGGGTGACCGCGTTGCTGCGCGAGAACAAGAAGATCCAGGCCATCAAGGCGTACCGCGAGATCACGGACGCCGATCTCAAGGAGGCCAAGGACGCGGTCGACCGCATGGACGGCACCCGCGGCTGAAGCCCGGGCGCCACGCGAAGGGCGTGGTCAGTCCCTCGGGCGCTCGTGGTAGCTGCGGCGCGTGTGCTCGGTGTGCGCGCGCATGATCTCCGTGGCGCGCCGCTCGTCGCGCGCGGCGATGGCGGCGATCAGCTCACGGTGCTCGATCCAGGACTGCTTGCCGCGCTGCCGGGCCACCGGGGTGTAGTACCAGCGGACCCGGCGGTGCACCTGGGCGGCCAGGTCCGCCAGCACCGCGTTCCCGGCGAGCGCCATCACCGTGGCGTGGAATTCGGCGTTCGCGGCCACGGCGCCGTCCACGTCGTCGGCCAGGACCGCCCGTTCACCCGTGGCGCACACCTCCTCCAGCGCCGCGACACCCTCCGGCCCCGCGCCCACGGCGGCCAGCCGCGCGGCCTCGGCCTCCAGCAGGGTGCGGACGGTGAGGAGCTGATCGGCCTCCTCCTCCGTGGGCTCGTGGACGAACGCGCCCTGCGCCGGGCGCAGATCGACCCATCCCTCGGTGTTGAGCCGCTGCAGCGCCTCGCGCACCGGCTGCCGCGAAACGCCGAGCTGGCCCGCCAGTTCGCTCTCGACGAGGTGCTGGCCGGGGCGGAGGGCACGGGTGGTGATGAGCTCGAGCAGGGCCTCGTAGACGCGCTCGCGCAGCGGCCCGGGCCGCTCCAGCCTCGGCACCGCACCCTGCGGCAGTCCCTTGGACAGCATGGCGCCCCCTGTGGATCGGTGTCGGCCGGATTCCCGGATTGGTTATTGTCTACAGTTTACGCACACCGTGGGCTACGGTCTTCAGGACCGCGTGCGGGACAATGAGACGTCCCAGCACGTACGGAAACCACGCACAGAACCGGGACTGATCGACATGGGACGGGTCACTGAGCGACGCCGCGTCATCCGCGTCCGCGACGGGGTGGTCGGCAGCCGCCCGGACACTCTGGTGGCCGAGGAGCCGCTGGAGATCCGGCTGAACGGCCGGCCACTGGCGATCACCATGCGCACACCGGGTGACGACTTCGCGCTGGCCGCCGGATTCCTGGTGAGCGAGGGCGTGCTCGGCAGCGCGGACGAACTGGCGAACATCGTCTACTGCGCGGGCGCCACCGAGGACGGCTCCAACACCTACAACGTGGTGGACGTGAAGCTCGCGCCGGGCGTGCCCGTCCCCGACATCACCCTCGAGCGCAACGTCTACACGACCTCGTCGTGCGGTCTGTGCGGCAAGGCCAGCCTGGACGCCGTCCGCACGACGGCGCGCTGGCGGCTGGACGAGCCGGCCGATCAGTACGCCCCGGTCCGTATCACCCCGGAGACCCTGACCGGCCTGCCCGAGCGGCTGCGCGCCGCCCAGCGGGTCTTCGACCGCACCGGCGGGCTGCACGCGGCGGCGCTGTTCACGCCGGAGGGCGAGCTGCTGGACATACGGGAGGACGTGGGGCGCCACAACGCGGTGGACAAGCTGGTCGGGCGGGCCGTCCAGCAGGGGTCGCTGCCGCTGTCCGGGGCCGTGCTGCTGGTGTCCGGCCGGGCCTCGTTCGAGCTGGCGCAGAAGGCGGTCATGGCGGGGATCCCGGTGCTGGCCGCGGTCTCGGCGCCGTCCTCGCTGGCCGTGGACCTGGCGAACGAGGCGGGGCTCACGCTGGTCGGCTTCCTGCGCGGCACGTCGATGAACGTGTACGCGGGCGAGCACCGGCTCGCCCTGCCGACGGCGGTCGGCGGGGCCTGACGGCCCGGCCGAGGTAGCGCTGACACCACCCCGGCCCGATAGCCGGCTCCACCCGGGCAGGGGGTCGCCACCATGTGGTCGCGGCCCCCTCGCCCCGGCAGGCCGGGGGGTATGAACCGACGCACCAGGCCGGCCGATCACGGCGGTGACGTACGACGCCAACCGGCTCCTGGCGGGCGAGCGGGCCGTTCAGTCGCTGCTCGACGACGTGATGTGCGGACGGAAACCCTGGCGGAAGCCCTGACGGCGCGGGCGGCGCGGGTGTCCGGCTACTCCCCCCGGCACGGCTCGTCCGGCTCGGCCACCCGCCGCAGCAGCGCCACCAGTTGCTCGCGCTCCGCCGCACTCAGCCCCGCCGTCAGCTCGTCGTTGGCCTCGTCGCCCAGCCGCCGCGTACGCGCCAGCCGCCGCTCGCCCTCCTCCGACATGGCGATCGCGTTCTTCCGGCGGTCGCGCGGATCGGGGCTGCGGGTGACGAGCCCTTCGCCCTCCAGGTCGCCGACGATCCCCACCATGTCCTTGGGATCGATCCCGAGGCTGCGCCCCAACTCGGCCTGCGATACGGGCCCCAGCTCCGCGACGGCGGACAGCACCGCGTGATGCATCATCCGCATCCCCTCCCGGGCCAGCGCCTCCGACACGAGACGGTGCCCGCGGGCGGCGGCGCGGCCGAGGAGCCAGCTGGGCAGGGAGCGGATGCGAGCGGGGGCGAACGGGGTCTCGGGCATGGCCTCAGCGTACCCGGCACATCGTTGGGACATCCAACGTTGGCAACCCCAACGATCTCCGCTACCGTTGGGCTACCCAATGAATTCAGCCGCACCCCGGGAGGCCCCATGCGCCGCGTCCGTTTCCATGCCCACGGCGGCCCGGACGTCCTCCGCCTGGAAGAGGCCGACCCGCCCACGCCCGCCGCCGGTGAGCTGCTGCTCCGTACCGAGGCGATCGGCGTGACCCTGCCCGGCGTCCGCCGCGTCCGGGACACCGGCACCCCGCTCCCCGGGACCTTCGGCGGCGAGGTCGCGGGCCGGGTGGCCGCCCTCGGCGACGGCGTGACCGGCTTCGCCATCGGCGACCGGGTCACCGCGATCTCGTTCTCCGACTCCTACGCCGACCTCACCACCGCCCCCGTCGTCACCGCCTCGCCCATCCCGGACGGCGCGACGGCCGTGGAGGCGGTCGCCCTCGTGCGCGGCGGCCATGTCGCCCTCGCCGCCCTCGCGGCCGCCGCACCGTCCCCCGCCGAATCCGTGCTGATCACGGGCGCCGCGAGTGGCGTCGGCCATCTGGCGGTCCAACTGGCCCATATTCAGGGGGTGCGCCGTGTCGTCGCGGCCGCCGGTTCCCCGGCGAAGGCCGCGTTCCTGCGTGGCCTCGGCGCGGACGAGGTGGTGACGTACGGGGACGAGTCCTGGGGCGAGCCGGTCGACGCGGTGCTCGACGGCGTCGGCGGCGGCCTTCTCCCCCGCGCCCTCGCGGCCCTGGCCCCCGCCGGCCGGCTCATCTTCTTCAACTCCGGCGGCGGCACCGTCCCCGCGCACGCCCTGCTGTCCGGCGCGAAGACCATCACCGGCCTGACCATGGCTCACTTCTCCCGCACCCGGTTCGAGTTGTACGCCCGGCACCGCGGCGAGCTGTGGCGGCTCTTCGCCGAAGGCCGTCTGCGCCCCGCCGTACACGCCGAACTACCGCTCGACCAGGCCCCGAAGGCCCACGACATCATCGAGTCCCGCACCAACCAGGGAAAGGTCGTCCTCATTCCCTGACGCACGATCACGAACCCGTGACGCACGGTCCTTGTCCCGGCCGGGGGCAAAGCGGGACACTTCTGCGACGGTCTCCATCAGACATGGGATGTCGTGATGTCTTGATGTCCGGATGCTTCTGATGTCCAGATGGCTCTGAAGGGCAGGTCGTGACCATGGCGTCGGATCCCCGCAATCGCCCCCGGACCAGACGTTGGCGGCGCCGCGCCTCGGTGCTCCTCGCCGCCGCGGCGCTGGCGCTGACCCCGCTTCCGGCATGGGCCGCGGACACGGACGACACCGTGTCCGCGGCCCGTACCCTTTCCGGCACCTCCGGCTCCTCCTCGGACTTCGACCAGCAGATCCTCTTCAAATCCGGCCAGGACGCGGGCTACTTCTGCTTCCGGATCCCCGCGATCGTCACGTCCGGGGACGGCACCCTGCTCGCCTTCGCCGAGGGGCGCAAGGACAACTGCGGCGACGCCGGGGACATCGACCTGGTGCTCAAGCGCTCCACCGACGGGGGCCGCACCTGGGGCCCGTTACAGGTGATCAACGAGGGCGGCGGTGACACCCACGGCAACCCGGCGCCCGTCGTGGATACGCGCACCGGCCGCATCCTGCTGGCCAGCACGTACAACACCGGCCGCGACGACTCCCAGAGCTGCGACGTGCCGTGTGACCGCACCCCGCACCTGCAGTACAGCGACGACGACGGCGCCACCTGGTCCGCCCCGCGCGATCTGAGCCCCACCCTGCTGCCGCCGACCTGGAACTCCTGGTACGCCACCGGCCCGGTGCACGGCATCCAGCTGCAGCACGGGCGGCACAAGGGGCGGCTGCTCTTCACCGTCAACACCGAGAGCCACGACGGCACCCGCATCACCGCCAACCACGCGGCGCTCGCCTACAGCGACGACGGCGGCAGGCGCTGGAAGATCGGCGCGGTGGACTCGTACCCGATAGCGCAGGACGGGACGTTCCGTCAGAAGCCGTCGGAGATGACGCTGGTGGAGCGGGCCGACGGCTCGGTCTATGTCAACGGGCGCGAACAGGACGGCACCGACCTCGGCCACCGCGACTACGCCATCAGCCGCGACGGCGGCGAGAGCTTCGCCGCGCCCTTCCGCACCATCCCCGACCTGTCCACGCCGATGGTGCAGGGCTCGGTCCTCCGGCTGCGCGCCCCGGGCCGCGACGGCCCCGGACGGCTGCTGTTCTCGGCGCCCGCCGACCCCGACCGGCGCCGCACCATGATGATCCGCTCCTCCTGGAACGAGGCCCGCAGCTGGGAGGGCACCGACCGCGGCAAGGTGGTCACCACCGACTGGTCCGGCTACTCCGACATGGCCCTCATCGCGCCCGGCACGGTCGGGCTGATGTACGAGGGCGGCGCGGTGGACGCCCGCGACGAGATCCGCTTCGCCCGCTTCACCGAGGACTGGCTGGGCCCGCGCGCCGCCCCGTCCCCGGTCACGGACGACCGCGCACCCCGGGCCCGCCCCGCGACCGTCCTCGGCGGCGCCACCGGAACCGAAGGCCGCTTCGGCCGGGCGCTCGCCTTCGACGGTACGGACGACGCCGTACGCCTCCCGTACCGCTCGTCGCTGCCGCTCGGCACCCGTGACTTCACCATCAGCCTGTGGTTCCGCTACTCCGCCGCCTCCGGGCAGCACCCGTTCCTCTGGATGGGCGGCATCGGCGGCAAACAGGCCCAGGTCTGGGTGCGCGGCGAACCGTCCTCGAACCGCGTCCGCGCCCTGATGACCACCGTCAACGGCCCGGCCACCTACACCTCGGCCTCGGTCGCCACCACCACCGCCCACAACGACGGCGCATGGCACCACCTGGCCCTCACCCGCACCGACGGCCACCTCACCCTCACGGTGGACGGCGCCGACCCGGCCTCCGCGCCCGACGCGCCCGGCACCATCAGCCGCTCCTCCCCCTTCGCCCTCCACCTCGGCGAGGCGGTCGACGGCCGCTCCCGGATGACGGGCGCCCTGGACGAGGTACGCGTCTACGCCCGGGCGCTGACCGACACCGAACTCCGCCGGATCCGCGAGTTCAACGCCCCGGTCGACGGGAAGTCCGCCACCGCCCACCTCCCCCTGGACCACGTCCGGTCATCCCGCTGACCCCCGAGGCGGGGCGCGCCGCCGCCCAGTGGCAACAGCGGCGTGCCCTGCCTACGGTGAAGAGGAGGGGCGAACCACATCGTCCGCCTCCTCGGCGCGGTGGCAGCCCCATGCCCATGGCTCATACGGGGCTCGCGAGTACACGGCCCTGACTCCCTCGCCTGCCCCATGGCGAAGGGAGATCTGATGAAGACCGCCACTGACCGGATGTGGGAGATCGGATCGGCCGTACCGCCCGGTCCCGCCCCGGCGGGCCGGCTGCGCCGCTTCCATTCCCGAGCGAGCTGGCCCCTGGTGGCGGCGTGGCGCACGCACCGTAGTCGCTGGCTCCTGGACCGGGGTGTCCGGAAACCACGCCGCTGGTCGCGGCCACGCACCTGGCCGTGGCCGGTGCTCGTCGGCGCCCTCGTCCTCTTCTACCTGCTCTGGGTGGTCCACAGCGTGTGGTCCGGCGCGCCGTGGAGAAGCGCCTTCCCTCAGGAGAACCAGGCGGTGCAGGCCATCGGAACATCGTCGACCGCCGTGATCGTCGTGGCGTGGTTCGTGTTCTGGCGCCTCGGACGAGTCCGCCGGCATTACCTTCGCAAGGCCAAACGCCATCCGAGCAAGCTGGTCAAGCCCGGCAGCATCATCGGCCGGGTCGTGGGGCGTGACCCGCTGTGCGATGCCCTGATGACCGATCTGCGCGACCGGGACCGTCGACGCCCCCATGTGATCGTCGGCACCATAGGCGTCGGCAAGACGGCACTGCTCGTACGGCTCACCGAGCGGCTGGCGCGTAAAGGCGCCATTCCCGTCGTCATCCAGTTGCGGGACGTCCAGGAGGTCGAGGAAACGGCGGACGTCAGAAACAAGCTGAACTTCTCCGAGCTGGCCCAGCAGCGCTTCCTCGAAGAGGTCTCGGACAAGACACATTCTCCGGCTGAGGGCGAGAAGATCTGGCAGCGGCTGCGCTATCAGCAGGACAGGGTCGTCGTACTCGCCGACGGTCTCGAGGAGGCCCTGAGAGAGCACGCCGCCCGCGAAAACCTCATCCGCCAGGCGATCGCCGGCGCCTGTGAGGAAAAGCTGCCCCTGGTCATCACATCCCGCCCGAACGACTCCCTGGAAGCGGTGCAGGCCGCCCTCACCACCCTGGAACCGCTCAGCGAAGAGGCCGCCTTGTCCTACGTTTCCTCCGCCAGCCAGTGGCGTTCCGACAAGCAGCGGCTGGACTGGGTCGTGGAGGCGGCCAATGTCGCCGGCTCCCCCCTCTACCTCGAAATCGCCAGGGAACTGGAAACGCTGGGCCGGCTGGCCCCGATCGTGGCCGGCGGCGACGATCCGTCGGACACGCGCGATCAGGATGAATGGGCCTTGCGGTACGACCTGCTGGAAGCCTGGATCGACGCGCTCGTCGACGGCGCGCTCTCTCCCGAACAACCCATATCGCATCTGGGACGCCGGATGACGGTGGAGCATCTGTCCGCCCTGGCCTGCACCGCACTGTCACAGAGTTCCGCCGAGGCCGCTTACGCCTCCCTCGCCGAACACCCCGAAGGGAACGGCGACGTCATGGACGCCGAAGCCCTCTCGCGCATCAGGCAGCATCTGACCGGCCGCATAAAGGACGAGAACGGCAAGATAGCCCGGATCGACGTGCGTACCGCTGGAAGCTGGGGAAGCCGCCTGGGTCTGGTGGACGACCGGGGAAAGGGCGTCCGGTTCCGGCACAGTGTGATGCAGGCCTACCTTGCCTCCCTTTACATGCGCCCCTTGCTCGAACAGAGCGCCGAGATGGGGCCCGAGGGATCGGAATACTTCAGGGAAGCGCTGCGACGCCCCGGCCGGGAAATCAGCACGGCCCTCGTGCTCTTTCCACGCTCACTCGAATCCATGTGCACATGCGAGGATACCCCGGAGCGGTGCACTATACGCCACGCCAGGAATCTGCTCATCGCCGAAGCCGAGAGGGCGCTGGCGCAAGGGACCAAGGCGGAGAGCGAAGAGCAGGATCTGCGGATCAAGGCCCTGGAAATGTATTCCGCCGCGCTGGACGTCGACAGCTTCGACGACTGCCCCCGGCACAGGCCCATCGTCAAGCAAATCCGCAATCAGTGGACGAAAGTCCAGGAGTACAACGAGCGCAAACTCGACTACGCCAAAGCAAGCCTGGTCAAACGCATCGGGGCGACGGCTCGGCTATGGGCCGGGCGTGTCACCGATCCGACGGAAACCCCCCCGACCGCGTACGACCTGCTGTTCCAATTGGCCGGCGATGAACGTTCCCACTCCGTGCGCTTCACCATCGCACGGGAGATCGGCGAGGGCGGTGACACCGCGTTCGACGCGGTGAAAGGAGAGCTCACACCACCCGCGCCAGGGGGCTCCTGTCCACGGCACACCTCCGAGTCCGATGACCGGCCCGGACCTCATGGCGACACCGAGAAGCAATCGTCCGACGACGGCACCACCAGGACCGAGCGCCTGCGCCGCAAGCAACGCGCCAACCGGATCCGCAAAGGGCGACGGGAGGAGCGTCGCTGCGAGGACAAGGAACGGGAGACGGAGGAGAAGCAGCACCGCGAGGAGATCATGCGGGCCTGGCTCAGCCCCATGCTGGTGCAATCCTGCTCGCTCAGCCACCACGAGGACACGCCGTACTCAGCGCTCTGCCAGTGGATGCAGGCGGTGAAGGAGAAACGCCTCGACCGCGGTCCGGAGGTGGCCCTTGCCCAGGGCTTCAAACAAGCCGCCAACCACCGCACCCCTTCCTCGCCGGCGGACGACGCACGGGACTTCCTCAACGAGGAGGCCTGGGAGATGCTCAAGGAGACGCATTTCTGGTTCACCCGGCTGACGCTGCTTCACGCGCTCACGCTGTGGGCCCTGCCTGACAACGTCGGGCAGCGGCAGCCGCTGCACGGCCACGGTTCCGACCCTGGTGCGCAGGTGCGCCACTGGCTCCAGCACCACGATGGCGACGGCGGAAGGACCCGGATGCGCCACGAGCACCCGTTGGTGCGAGCGGCGGCCAGGATGGCCCGGCAGGCTCTGGAGACCCGTCATCCGGACCGATTCCTGTGGATCGACGAGGCCGATGTGGCATCCCAGATCGGCTCGGAGACCTCCTCGCTGACCGAGCCCCGCGCGCACAACCTGTGGATCCCCCCTTCCACGGGATGGAGCACGCTCGATCCGGCAGCGCAGCAGTTGCTGGCCGACGTCCTCGTACTGGCCGTCCTCGCCGAGGAGCGAGGCGACCGGGAGGAGGATCTGCAACGCCGTCTCGCGCGGGTGGACCGGGCGGATCCGCCCCTCCTGCCACCGTGTATGACCGAAAGCCGCGAGCCCTTGGACCCGATGCGTACACCTGTCGGCGAGTCGCCGCACTCCCCGCCGGGCTCGACGTGCGCCGATGGCTGCCTGTTCAAGCTGTGTCCGTATCCCCCCAAGGGCCCGGAGTGCCGCATGGAACTGAACGAACTGTTCTGCATCAATCAGCGAGCGCTGCTCAACTTCGTTCAGCTCCGCTCCTGGCTGTATTTGCGGTTCCGCCGCCGGGCGGCATGGCAGCGCGGCACATCGGTGCCCGACCTGCGGCGGTTCTGGGACCAGATGGGCGGCCGGGCCCGCGACCGGGCCCGCGATGAAGTGCCGGGCCGCCACCTCCGGTCATCCCGCTGACGCCTCGCTCGTGGCGCGGGCGGCGTGTGTCTCACGCCGCCCGCGCCGCCAGGCGAGCGCCAGCCCGGCTGCGGAGATCAGCGCGGGGACGGCCAGCATCACCGTCAGGTTCTCGACCCAGCCCGCGTTCAGCCGCGAGGTGCTCCCGCTGTGGGTCATGCACGTCGCCTGCGGCGGGAACAGGGCGTACTCCAGCGTCTTCGGCGGATATTCGCCCCACTCCCCGCCCGCCGAACAGGCCGAGGACGGGCCGGTGAGCAGCGGCCAGGCCGCCAGGCCGTACACCAGGGCGAAGACGGAGCCGGTGACGAAGAAGGCCGTACCCGTGCGGCGCAGCCGCTCCCTGCGGGAGATCTGCATACCGGTTCCGGCGGGCAGTTCGACGCATTCGGCCAGCAGTGCCAGCAGCACGCAGAGCACGAGCCCCGCGAAGGCGCACCAGATCACCGCGCCCAGCACCCCGGTGCCGCCCGCGGAGACCTCTCCCCCGCCGTACTCGCAGATGATGGCCGGGGGAAACGCCTGGTGCCGGATGTCGCCCAGCCGCCCGGGGCCCTCCACCATTCCCTGGCTGCACCGCTCGTCGAACTCGATGGTGTCCACCCAGGCCACCACGAAGGAGAGGAACAGGATGAGGGACGACACACCGGCCCCGGCCCATAGGCGCTCCGTACGAAAGGCCCCATGGGTAAGAGTGTTCGACATGTGCGGAGATTAGCGGAGCTGCCGGAAGAATCGCTCAGCGGACGGCGGCAGCGGGCTCCGGGGTCTCCGACGGCAGGGGCTCCGGGGCGGGTTCGGGGGCCCGGTCCGCGAAGCGGCGGGCCAGGACGGCGCAGACCATCAGCTGCATCTGGTGGAAGAGCATCAGCGGGAGGACGGCCAGGCTCGCCTGGGCGCCGAAGAGGACGCTGGCCATGGGCAGGCCCGCGGCCAGGCTCTTCTTGGAGCCCGCGAAGGTGATCGTGATGCGGTCCTCGCGGCGGAAGCCCAGCTTCCGGGAGCCGTACGTGGTCAGCGTGAGCATGAGCGCGAGCAGCACCGCCTCCACCGCGAGCAGGATCGCCAGCCGGGCGGGGGTGATCTGGTGCCAGATGCCCCGGGTCATGCCCTCGCTGAAGGCCGCGTAGACGACGAGCAGGACCGAGCCCCGGTCGACCAGGCGCAGGACCGCGCGGTGGCGGGAGATGAAGCCGCCGATCCAGCGGCGGAGGAGCTGACCGGCCAGGAAGGGGGCCAGCAGCTGGAGCGCGATCTGGATCATCGAGTCGGCGGAGAACCCGCCGCCGCTGCCGCCGAGGAGCAGCGCGGCCAGGACCGGGGTGACGACGATGCCGATCAGGCTGGAGAAGGAACCGGCGCAGATCGCGGCGGCGACGTTGCCCCGGGCGAGCGAGGTGAAGGCGATCGAGGACTGGACCGTGGAGGGCACCAGGCACAGAAAGAGGAGGCCGGTGTAGAGGGGCTGGGTGAGGACGTACGGGACGAGTCCGCGGGCCGCCAGGCCCAGCGCCGGGAAGATCACGAAGGTGCAGGCCAGCACGGTCAGGTGGAGGCGCCAGTGGCGCACCCCGTCCAGCGCCTCGCGGGTGGAGAGCCGGGCGCCATAGAGAAAGAAGAGAAAGGCGACGGCGACCGTGGTGGCCCCGTCCGTCACGGTGGCGGCCCGGCCGCTGACCGGGAGCAGCGCGGCGAGGGCGACGGTGCCGACCAGGCCGAGGATGAAGCCGTCCAGGGGCAGCCAGGAGGGGAGCGTGATCTTGCGGCGGAGCAGGTGGCGCGGGCGGAGCATGAACTCTCTCTCTGGGTCTTGCTTGACGTACGAACGGGCCCGGACGGGGCCCTCTCCAGCTTGCCCGTGATCGCGCCCATCGGGAATCCCGCATACCGCACTGACTGCTATCGCGTTCCGTGATGGACCCGCCTACAGTGGGGGCGTGTTCGACCCCGCCCAGCTCCGTACGTTCCTCGCGGTCGCCCAGACCCTGAGCTTCACCCAGGCCGCCCACCGCCTCGGGGTGCGCCAATCCACCGTGAGCCAGCATGTCCGCAGGCTGGAGGAGGCGGCCGGGCGGCAGCTGTTCAGCCGGGACACCCACGGGGTGGAGCTGACCGAGGACGGCGAGGCGATGCTCGGGTTCGCGCGGTCGATCCTGGAGGCGAACGAGCGGGCGGCGAGCTGGTTCCGGGGCACCCGGCTGCGCGGGCGGCTGCGGTTCGGGGCGTCGGAGGACTTCGTGGTGACCCGGCTGCCGGAGATCCTGAAGGGGTTCCGCCGCGATCACCCCGAGGTGGATCTCGAGCTGACGGTCGAGCTGTCGGGCACCCTGCACCAGCGGCTGGAGGCGGGGAAGCTGGATCTGGTGCTGGCCAAGCGGTCGGAGGAGCGGCCGCGGGGGCAGCTGGTGTGGCGGGACCGGCTGGTGTGGATCGGCGCGGAGGGGCTGCGACTGGAGCCCGGCCGCCCGCTGCCCCTGATCGCCTTCCCGCCGCCCGGGCTCACCCGGGCCCGGGCGCTGGACGTACTGGAGCGGCACGGCCGGGCGTGGCGGATCGCGTGCACGAGCGGCAGCCTCAACGGGCTGGTGGCGGCGGCGCGTGCGGGGCTCGGGGTGATGGCGCACACCGATGGCCTGATTCCGCCTGGCCTGGTGCCGGTTCCGGAGCGGGCCGGGCTGCCGGAGCTGGGGCCGGTGGACTTCGTCCTGCTGTACGGGGAGCGGCAGCGGGACACCGCGACCCGCGCGGCGGCGGAGCGGCTGGCGGAAGCGATCCTCGCCGGGCCTGTGCCGTGACCCGTGCCGTGACCCGTGCCGTGACCTGCGCCGTGGCCTGTGCCGTGATCGGAGAGATTCCGTGCAGAAAGTCGTCACATGTCAGCCACGCATGCGGCGCATAGGGGCAGACTGCGTACAAACCGGCCACCGAAGTGACCGTTTGACACCCTTTCACCTCACTGGCGAGCGCACATTCCGACCATTCCCCGACGAAACACCTCTCCCGCCCGGAGGTCGGGATCGGGTACGGTCGCGGCGCTGTGCGGAGCGGCTTCAAGGAGCAGGTATTGCGCGAGTTCACCGTCCCCCCGATGGCGTCGGCGCCCCAGGCCGGAGGACTGGCGGATGTCGTCTTCGAGCATGCGGAATCCGATCCTCATCGGGTGGCGCTGGCCCGCAAGACGCCTGACGGCCGCTGGGTGGACGTGACCTCGGCCCAGTTCCGGGACGAGGTGGTGGCACTCGCCAAGGGGCTGCTGGCCCAGGGCGTCCGGTTCGGCGACCGGGTCGGCATCATGTGCCCCACCCGCTACGAGTGGACGCTGTTCGACTTCGCGCTGTGGACCGTGGGCGCGCAGAGCGTGCCGCTGTACCCGACCTCCTCCGCCGAGCAGGTCTTCTGGATGCTGCACGACGCTTCGGTCATGGCCTGCGTGGTCGAGCACGAGGACCACGCCATGACGGTCGGCTCGGTGATCGGCCGGCTGCCGTATCTCAAGCGGCTGTGGCAGCTGGACGCCGGGGCGCTGGACCAGCTGATCGGCGACGGCGAGTCCATCGACGACGACCTGGTCACCCGGCACCGGCTGGCGATGACCCCGGAGCAGACCGCGACCATCATCTACACCTCGGGCACCACCGGCCGGCCCAAGGGCTGTGTGATCAGCCATGCCAATCTGATGGCCGAGTGCGACAACATCGTCCAGCGGTACGAGGACGCCTTCCACTCCAAGCGCGGCGACGAGGCCGCCACCCTGCTCTTCCTCCCCCTCGCGCATGTCTTCGGCCGGATGGTGGAGGTCGCCGCGATCCGCGGCCGGGTCAAGCTGGGCCACCAGCCGAAGCTGTCGGCGTCCGCGCTCCTGCCCGACCTGCAGTCCTTCAAGCCGACCTTCATCCTCGCCGTGCCGTACATCTTCGAGAAGGTGTTCTCCGCGGCGCGCCGCCGGGCGGAGGCGGAGGGCAAGTCGGGGCCGTTCGAGAAGGCGGTCGACATCGCGGTGCGGTACGCGGAGGCGGTGGAGGAGAAGGCGTTCGGACTCGGCACGGGCCCCAGCGCCTCGCTGCGCATGCAGCACCAGTTCTTCGACAAGCTCGTGTACAGCAAGGTGCGCGCCGCGTTGGGGGGCCGCGTCCGGCACGGGATGTCGGGCGGCTCGGCCATGGAGCGTCGGCTCGGGCTGTTCTTCCGGGGCGCGGGCGTCACCATCTACGAGGGGTACGGACTCACCGAGTCCACCGCGGCCGCCGCCGCCAACCCGCCCGAGCGGACCCGGTACGGCACGGTCGGCCGGCCGATCCCCGGCACCACCGTGTACATCGCCGACGACGGCGAGATCTGGCTGCGCGGCGGCCAGATCTTCAACGGCTACCTCGGCGATCCGAAGGCGACCGACGCCGTGCTGCGCGACGGCTGGCTGGCCACCGGCGACCTGGGCACACTGGACGACGACGGCTATCTGACGGTGACCGGGCGGAAGAAGGAGATCCTGGTGACCTCCAGCGGCAAGACCGTCTCCCCGGTCGGGCTGGAGGAGCGGGTGCGGGCGCATCCGCTGGTGGCCCAGTGCATCGTGGTCGGCAACGACCGCCCGTACGTCGCGGCGCTGGTCACCCTGGACCCGGAGGCCGTCTCGCACTGGCTGACGATGCGCGGCAAACCGTCGATGGCGGCGAACGAGCTGGTCCGGGACCCGGATCTGGAGACCGAGATCCGGCGCGCGGTGGTCGCGGCGAACACCACCGTCTCGCAGGCCGAGTCGATTCGTACGTTCCGCATACTTGCCGCTCAGTTCTCGGAGGAGCATGGTCTCCTGACACCGTCCCTGAAGCTGAAGCGCAAGGCGATCGAACAGGCGTACGCCGTCGAGGTCGAGGCGCTGTACAACGCCTAGGCGTCGTACGGGACGGGCGCACTCCCTGGGAACCACCGAGCCGTGAAGGGGGCACGAAATGATCGACGTCATTCTCCCCGCACTTCCCGAGCGCGAACTGACCCTGGTCTCCGAGGAAACTCCCCAGTCCCCGGCGCTGACCGGACACCTCACCCTGGGCGGACCGGTGTCCGTCCCGGTCACGTCCGAGCTGGTCGCCGGGGACCCGGAACTGCCGGCCTTCCTGGAGGCCGAGTCGCACACCGCCGTCTACCACCTGTTGCACTGTGCGGTCACCTGCGCCCAGGACGCGCCGGAACCCGCTCTGCACACGGTCAACCTCGATCTGACCCTGTCGGCGGACATCGAGGGGCCCCCGGCCTCCGGGCCGATCGCCTGGTCCATGGCCCCGCATCAGCTCACCGGGACCGCCGACGCGGCGGCGCCGGTCCGCCTCGGGCCCCGGCTGGGGCTCCGGGACGACCACCACGCGCCGCCGGCCGGCGAGCGGGTCTGCGTGGAGGCGCGGCGGGAGCTGCGCTCCGACCCCGGCTGGGAGATCCGCCGCACCGGCACGGTCCCCATCGGCGGCACATACCGGCTGGTCATGGTGGTGCGGGCGCCGCGCGGTACGGTGACCACGGCGGCGGTCGCGGTGGGCGCGACGGTACGCGAGGGACACACCCCGCACCGCTATCGCGCGGAGATCGCGCATCCGGTGCGGCTCGCGGACCGGGAATGCGTGCCTCCGGTTGACCGTTGAACCGAAGAACACGTATCCGATAGCGACGTAAGGATCGACTGCTCGTGAGCAAGGTCCCCTTCATCACCCTCAACAACGGCGTTCGGATCCCGCAGCTCGGCTTCGGCGTCTGGCAGATTCCCGACGACGAGGCACAGGTCGCGGTGCGCAACGCGCTGGACGCCGGGTACCGGCACATCGACACCGCGGCCATATACGGCAACGAGGAGGGCACGGGGAAGGCGCTCGCCGCGTCGGGCATCGCGCGCGACGAGCTGTTCGTCACCACCAAGCTCTGGAACTCCGAGCAGGGCTACGACTCGACGCTCCGCGCCTTCGACACCTCGCTGACCAAGCTCGGCCTGGAGTACGTGGATCTCTACCTGATCCACTGGCCGCTGCCCGAGGTCGACAAGTACCTGGACACCTGGAAGGCGTTCGAGAAGATCTACGCCGACGGCCGCGCCAAGGCCATCGGGCTGTCCAACTTCCACCCCGCCCACACCCAGCGGCTGCTCTCCGAGGCCTCGGTCACCCCGGTGATCGACCAGGTCGAGCTGCACCCGCAGCTCCAGCAGTCCGAGCTGCGCTCCTTCAACGCCCGCCATGACATAGCCACCGAGGCCTGGTCCCCGCTGGGCCAGGGCAAGGGGCTGCTGGAGGAGCCGAAGCTCGTCGAGATCGCCGCGAAGCACGGGAAGAGCCCGGCGCAGGTCGTGCTGCGCTGGCACCTCGACCTGGGGAACGTGGTGATCCCGAAGTCCGTGACACCGTCCCGGATCAAGGAGAACATCGACGTCTTCGACTTCGAGCTGGACTCCGACGACCTGTCCGCGATCGGCGCCCTGGACTCGGGCAACCGCCTGGGCCCGAACCCGGACACCTTCAACCTGACCGACGTCTGATCCGACGCGGGTCCCGCACCGCCCCGTCGCGCACCGCGCGGCGGGGCGGTGTCATGCCCGCGCCCGCCGAGCGGTCCCCTGTCACCGCAATTACGCTTGGCGCTCAGTAAGACACGCAGCGTGATTCGCGACAGGAGAACGCACTATGCGCCGCAGACGTCGTCATGGTCTTGAGCTCGCCACGGGCTGCACCGTCGCCATAGCCGCCTTGTTCCTCGCCGGTGCGGGCATACCCGCCGCCGCGAACCCGTCCCCGCCGCCCGGTTCCCACCGGGACGTCCCGCCCGAGGTGCTCGCCGCCATGCAGCGCGACCTGGGCCTGACGGCCGACGAGGCGCGCACCCGCCTATCGAACGAATACAAGGCCGGACAGGCCGAACCCGGCCTGCGCAAGAACCTCGGCAGCGCTTACGCGGGCAGCTGGGTCAGCGGGAAGACCGCCGAGCTCACCGTGGGCACCACCGACCAGGCCCAGAGCGGCGCCATCAGCGCCGCCGGAGCCAAGGCCGCCGTCGTCGGCCACAGCCTCGAACAACTCAACGCAGCGAAGGACGCGCTGGACCGGACGGCCGAGGAACACCCCCCGGCCGCCACCACCGCCTCCCTCTGGTACGTGGACGTGAAGAGCAACAGCGTGGTCGTCCAGTCGGCCCAGCCCGCCGCGGCCCAGCGGTTCATCGACGCCGGTGGCGTCGACCGCGGCCTGGTGCGGATCGTGGAGTCGGCCGAGCGCCCGGCTCCCCTCTATGACCTGCGGGGCGGCGAGGCGTACTACATCAATGCCACCGCCCGCTGCTCCATCGGCTTCTCCGTCACCCAGGACACCCGGGCCGGGTTCGTCACCGCCGGGCACTGCGGCGACCAGGGCGACACCACCACCGGCTTCAACCGCGTCGCGCAGGGCACCTTCCAGGGTTCGGTCTTCCCCCGCAGCGACTACGCGTGGGTGGCCACCAACGCCGACTGGACGCCCACGCCCCTGGTGATCGGCCCCGGCTCCACCACCGTCACGGTCACCGGCTCCCAGGAGGCGCCGGTCGGCTCGTCCGTCTGCCGCTCGGGGTCGACCACCGGCTGGCACTGCGGCACGATCCAGCAGCACAACACCAGCGTCGTCTACCCCGAGGGCACCATTCGCGGCGTGACCCGCACCAATGTGTGCGCCGAGCCCGGCGACTCGGGCGGCTCGTTCGTCTCCGGCACCGAGGCGCAGGGCGTCCTCTCCGGCGGCTCCGGCAACTGCACCGTCGGCGGTACGACGTACTACCAGCCGGTGAACCCGATCCTCAGCGCGTACGGGCTCACCCTCACCACCGGCTGACGCTTCCCCTCACTCCGCCCGGGCCGCCACGTGGATCGTGTGCGCGGTCAGCAGGAAGACATCCGGCCGCCGCGCGATCCCGGCCTCGTCGTCCGGGTCGAGCAGCCGGTCCAGCGCGGCGAGGTCGCCGTCGTCGAGACGGTCGGCGGCGGCCTCGCGCCGGTGGGCCAGCTCGGTCCGCAGGGTCTCGCGGGTCGCCGCGTCGAGCGGGGCGGGCAGGTCGAGCAGGAAGCTGCGGCTGGTGGCGCCGGTGAGACCGGCCGCCGTGAGCAGCCCGGGCCAGTCCTCGACGGTCTCGGTCGCGCCCGGCAGCTCGGCCCGCATCTCGGCGAACCCCTCCGCCTGGACGGCGTCGAGCCGGGCCAGCAGATCGGGTCGGCCGAGCCCCGCGTCCCGGGGCAGGAAGCGGGGCGGCAGCCCGCCCTCGCCGATCGCCAGCAGCCCGCCGGGGCGCAGGGCGGCCGCGAGCCGCCGCAGCGCGTCCAGCTGATCACCCAGATGGTGCACGGTCCGGCTCGACCAGATCAGATCCGCGGTGCCGATCGTGGCCGGGTCGAGGCCGTCCGGCATCTCGACCGGCAGCGTGGTGACGCGGTCGGCGAGCCCGAGCCGGGCGGCGCGCTCCCGGGCCCGCTCCAGCAGGGCGGGCGTACCGTCCACGGCGACGACCTCGGCGTCCGGGAAGGCCCGGGCGAGCAGACACGTCACCACGCCGGGGCCACTGCCCACGTCGAGGACGCGGCGTACGGAGCCGCCGCCCGCCGCGAACCTCTCACGCAGCCAGGCGGCGGCCTGTTCGTGGATGGGGGCGTGCGTCTCGGCGCCCCGCTCGAGGAGCGGGGCGAAGGCCTCCCAGTCGGGCTGATGGCCATGATCGTGTGCGTGCTTGTGCGCGTGGTCGTGTGTGTTCATGGCCGTGAGCCTGCCCGCATCGCGGCCGTACCGCCAAACTCCCTTGCCGGATCGGCAAATTCGCCGGTCCCTGCGCTTTGTTGACCAATCCGCACCCGCCCGGGCGACGAATGAGATACGACACCTGCGTGGTGTCGTAAAGCTCATCCGGAAGGACGGCTAGTGAGAGAGCCCGTGTTCATCGGTGGACCGGCCCCCAGGGGCCCGGACCTCGAGGAGTTGCTCGGATTGGTGGCCCGGGGGGACCAGAACGCCTTCGCAGCGCTCTACGACGCCGTGAGCGGGTCCGTCCTCGGCCTGACGCGCAGTCTGCTGCGGGACCCCGCCCAGGCGGAGGAGGTCACCCAGGAGGTCCTGGTGGAGGTGTGGCGGACCGCGGCCCGGTTCGAGCCCGCCCGGGGCAGCGCCATGGCGTGGATCATGACGCTCGCCCACCGGCGCGCCGTCGACCGCGTACGGTCCGCGCAGTCCGCCTCGGACCGCGAGGAGCGCGCCGCGATGCTGAACCGCACCCCGGCCTTCGACGAGGTGACGGAGCAGGTGGAGGCCAGGCTGGAGCGTGAGCAGGTGCGCCGCTGCATGCAGACGCTCACCGAACTACAGCGTCAGTCCGTGACGCTCGCCTACTACCGTGGCCGGACCTACCGCGAGGTGGCGGAGCTGCTGCAGCTGCCGCTCGGCACGGTGAAGACCAGACTCCGGGACGGACTCATCCGGCTTCGCGACTGCATGGGGGTCGGGGCATGACCAGAGCGGACCGAGCGGATCTGCACACGCTGACCGGCGCCTACGCGGTGTACGCCCTCTCCGGGCGGGAACTGCTCGCCTTCGAACGGCATCTGGCCGACTGCGAGGCATGCGCCCAGGAGGTACGGGAGCTGCGGGCCACCGCCGCCAAGCTCGGCATGGCCACCTCGCTGACGCCGTCGCCGGTGCTCAAGGACGATGTGATGCGGCGGATCGCCACGGTCCGTCAGGATCCGCCGCGGGTGGCGAGGAGCGAGCCGGAGTTCTCCGGCGGCGGCGCGCCCCGGCGTCCCGCGCGCGGCCGGTGGCAGAACTTCGCGCTGGCGGCCTGTCTCGCCGGGGCGGTGGCGCTCGGCGGTGTCGCCGTCTGGCAGAACCAGCAGGCGTCCGACGCGCGCGATACGGCCCGCCGCTCCGAGGAGCAGGTGGCGCGGGTGGAGGCGGTGGCCGAGGTGCTGGCCGCCCCGGACGCCCACAGCCGCAACGCCAAGCTGACCAACGGCGCCACCGGCACGGTCGTGGTCTCGCACGCCCTGGACAAGGCCGCGTTCCTCGCCTCCGGCCTGCCCAAACCGCCCGATGGGCGGGTGTACCAGCTGTGGTTCAGCGACGGCGGCACGATGCGGTCGGCCGGGCTCATGGACACCGCGGACACCGGCTCCGGCGGCGGCACGGCCGCCCTGCTGAGCGGTGCGGTGGGCAAGGCGTCCGGCGTGGGGCTGACGGTCGAGCCCGCCGGGGGCTCCAGGGCGCCGACCACCGACCCGATCGGGCTGATGTCGCTCCCGGCGGGGTGAGGGCGCCCGGTGTAAGGGAGAGGAGTGACCACCCCCAGCACCTCGATCGCCGTCTTCACCTCCGACCTGCGGCTGCGCGACAACCCCGTGCTCCACGCCGCGCTCCGCTCCGCCGACCAGGTCGTTCCGCTGTTCGTCGTGGACCGCCGGGTGGCCGCGGCGGGGTTCGCCGTGCCCAACCGGGTGGCGTTCCTGCGGGACTGCCTGGCCGACCTCGACGCGGGCCTGCGGGAGCGCGGCGGCCGGCTGGTCGTCCGTACGGGTGACGCGGTGGAGGAGATCCGCCGGGTGGCCGAGCAGGCCGGCGCCGGGGAGGTGCACATCGCGGGCGGGGTGAGCGCGTTCGCCGGACGGCGGGAGGCGCGGCTGCGAAAGGCGCTGGGCGAGCGGGCACTGCGCGTCCACGGAACCGTGGTGACGGCGGCCGAGCCGGGCGCCCTGACCCCCTCCGGCAAGACCCACTTCGCCGTCTTCACCCCGTACTTCCGCGCCTGGCAGGCCGTCGAGCCGCGCAGGCCGCTCGCCGCGCCGCGCGGTGTGCGGGTGCCGTCCGACGTGCGGTCCGAGCCGGTCGCCGCCGTGTCCTCGCTCGCCTCCGGCAGCACCTCCCCCGCGCTGCCCGAGGGCGGCGAACGGGCCGGGCGCCGCCGCCTCCAGGCGTGGCTGCGGTCGGGCTTGGGCCCGTACGCCGACCGCCAGGACGACCTGGCGGGCGACGCCACCTCACGGCTCTCCCCGTACCTCCACTTCGGCTGTCTGTCCCCGGTGGAGCTGGTGCACCGGGCGCGCGCGTCCGGCGGGCCCGGCGCCGACGCCTTCGTACGGCAGCTCGCCTGGCGCGACTTCCACTACCAGGTCCTCGCCGCCCGCCCGGACGCCTCCCACACCGACTACCGCCCGCGCGGCGACCAGTGGCGGTCGGACGACGCCGCCGTCGCCGCCGTCGCCGCCTGGAAGGCGGGCCGCACCGGCTACCCGCTGGTCGACGCGGGAATGCGGCAGCTGGCGGGCGAGGGGTGGATGCACAACCGGGCCCGGCTGCTGGTGGCGAGCTTCCTGACGAAGACGCTGTACGTGGACTGGCGGGTGGGGGCCCGGCACTTCCTGGACCTGCTGGTCGACGGGGACGTGCCGAACAACCAGCTGAACTGGCAGTGGGTGGCCGGAACCGGCACCGACACCCGCCCCAACCGGGTCCTGAACCCCCTGGCCCAGGCCCGCCGGTTCGACCCCGACGGGGCGTACGTACGCCGCTGGGTCCCCGAACTCGCCGAGATCCCCGGACGGCGCGTCCACACCCCCTGGACGCTCCCCGACGCGGAACGCTCCGCCCTGTCCTACCCGCCTCCCATCGTCGACCTCGCCGAAGCCGCCACCCGCTTCCGCCAGGCCCGCCACGCCACCTGAGCGCCCCCGGGGGCCGGTCAGGCCGCTTCCAGGGCGGGGGCCGGGTACCAGTCCGTGGGGGTGTCGGGCATGCCGCTGACGCCGCGCGCGGTGGGGCGTACGGCGAGGATCTGGTCGATGCCCATGCGCCGTTCCTCGAAGGCGAGTGCGCCACCGGCCAGGCAGAGCCGCCACATGCGGGCGGTGTGGTCGCCCGTCAGCAGCCGGAAGGCGTCCCACTGGGACTCCAGCGCCTCCCGCCAGGCGCCGACCGTGCGGACGTAGTGTTCGCGCAGGGATTCGGAGGAGCGCACTTCCAGTCCGGCGGCCTCCAGCAGGCCGATGGTCTCGCCGAGGGGCCGCATGTGGAGGTCGGGGGCGACGTAGGTTTCGATGAAGGCGCCGCCGCCGGGGGTTCCGGGGGCGCGTGACATCTGCTGGACGAGGGCGCGGCCGCCGGGCCGCAGCATGCCGTGGAGGGTGCGGGTGAGGCGCGGGTACTGGTCGTGGCCGACGCGTTCGCCCGTCTCCACGCACGCCACGGCCTCGTACATGCCGCCGTCCAGGTCGCGGTAGTCGCTCAGGACGACCTCGACGAACTGGCCCAGGCCCAGTTCGTCGACCCGCTCGCGCACGAAGTCGCGTTCCTCGGGCACCGAGGTGACGGCGGTGACCTGCGCCTTGTGGCGGTCGGCCGCGTACAGGGCGAGGGCGCCCCAGCCGCAGCCGATGTCGAGGAGCCGGGCGCCGGGGACGAGCGCGAGCTTGCGGCAGATGACCTCCAGCTTGTCGCGCTGGGCGTCGGCGAGGCCGTAGGAGGGGTCGTGGCTGGTCCAGTAGGCGCAGGAGTACGCCATGGACGGGTCGAGCAGCCGCTCGTAGAACTCGCTGAGGAGCACGTGGTGGTGGCCGCCGGGGGCGGACGGCGGGGGGCCGATGACGCCGAGCCGGGCGGCGCGGGCGGCGGCCCGGGCGCGGGTGGCGAGGGTGACCCGGGGCGGGGCGGCGGTGGCGGAGCGCTCGCGGAGGGCGTGCCAGACGACGCGCAGCGCGTCGGTGAGCTCGCCCTCGACGTCGAGGTCGCCGCTGATGTACGCCTCGGCCAGGCCGAGTTCGCCGGGCTGCCACAGCAGTCGCCGCACCGCGCGCGGGGAGTTGAGGAGGACGCGGGGCGCGTCCAACGGTCCTGCCTCGCTGCCGTCCCAGGCGCACAGCCGCACCGGGAGGGGCCCGCCGAGCAGGCGTTCGGCGATCGGGGCGATGGTGGGGGCCGCGTCGCTCATCGGTCTGCCTCCTGGAGCAGGATCTGCTGGACGTCGAGGTAGCGGGCGCGGAAGCCCGCTTCGGAGTAGGCGAGGTAGAAGGTCCACATGCGGCGGAAGGTGGTGTCGAAGCCGAGGGCGGCCACCTCCGCGTCACGGGCGGTGAAGCGTTCGCGCCACAGCCGCAGGGTCTGCGCGTAGTGGTCGCCGTAGGTGTCGCGGCGGGCCACGCGCAGCCGGGTGTGGCGGGCGGCGCACTGTTCGAGGGCGGTGACGGAGGGCAGGAAGCCGCCGGGGAAGATGTACTTCTGCATCCAGGTGTAGGTGTGGCGGGTGGCGAGCATCCGGTCGTGCGGCATGGTGATGGCCTGGAGGGCTATCCGGCCGCCGGGGGCGAGCAGTTCCTGCAGGGTGCCGAAGTAGCGGGGCCAGTACGCCGCCCCGATGGCCTCGATCATCTCGACGCTGATGATGGCGTCGTACCGGCCCTCCAGTTCCCGGTAGTCGCGCAGCAGCAGGGTGATGCGGTCGGTGAGCCCGTCGCGCAGGGCACGCCGCGCCGCGAGCCGGCGCTGTTCCTCGGAGAGGGTGACGGCGACCACGCGGGCCCCGCGCAGGGCGGCGCGCAGGGCGAGCGCTCCCCAGCCGGTGCCGATCTCCAGCAGCCGGGTGCCGGGGCCGACCCCGGCCAGGTCGAGCAGCCGGTCGATCTTGCGGGCTTGCGCGGCGGCGAGGTCGTCCCAGGTGGCGGGGAGGCGGCTGAAGAGGGCGGCCGAGTAGCTGAGGGTCGGATCGAGGAAGAGCCCGAACAGCTCGTTGGACAGGTCGTAGTGGTGGTGGACGTGTTTGGGCGCCGCCTCCAGTGTGTGGTGCTGTCCGGCGGGGCGCCGCGGGGCCCAGGCGCCGCGCAGCCGCTGCGCCCAGCGGGGCACGATGCGGTCGGCGTGTTCGGCGAACACGGTGAGCACGCCCACCAGGTCCACCGCGTCCCATTCGTGGGCGAGGTACGACTCGCCGAAGCCGACGAGCCCGTCCCGGCGGACGCGCCGGACGAACGCCTCGGGGTCGGCGATCTCCAGCAGCGGCCCGGTGGCGCCGCGCACGGGCCCGGCGCCGTACCGCACCCGCAGCGGCAGCCGGTCCAGGGCCCGGTGGACCAGTGACCGGGCCAGGGCGTCGCGGGGCCGGGAGGGGCCGGGCCGGTGGGCCACGGCGGGCCAGCGGGCGGCGTCGACGGCCGGGCGGTGGGCGGCGCCCGTGGCGTGGTGCAGTTCGGTCACCTGGCCTCCTTCACGGGGTGGCGGGGGCGCGGCTGGAGGGGCAGCCCGCGCGGGTACGGCCGGATGCCCTGGAGCCGGAGGCGCCAGGTGACGGCGGCGGTGGCCCAGAGGTGGCGGAGGGCGGCGCGCAGCAGGGCGCGCGGGGTGGCGGGGCGCGCCCTGCCCCGTACGGTCGCGGTGAACGGCCGGGTGCCGTGGCGCTCCAGACGGACGGTGAGGGCGAGGCTTTCGGCGGGGCGCGGGAGCCGCATCCGGTGGCCGCCGTCCACGGGGAAGAACGGCGAGACGTAGAAGTCCTTGGCGGTGTGCGCCCGGCCCTCCTCGTCGGGGCGCAGCAGATAGCAGTGGCGTTCGCCGTCCGTGTGGTGCACCTCGGCGACGACGAGGACGACGGTCCCGGCGCGGTCGTGGCACCAGTAGAGGGTGAGCGGGTTGAAGGCGTGGCCGAGGACGCGGGCGTGGCCGAGCATCAGCACCCGCCCGCCGGGCGGGGTGACGCCCTGGGCGGTGAGCCGGCGGTCGAGGGCGGCGCGGAGGGTGGGGCCGGTGCCCGCGAAGTGGTCGCGCGGGTCGAAGCGGGCGAGCGGGCGCAGCGGCCGGGGCGGGCGCGGCAGGTGGTCGAGGTCGACCAGCCACAGGTAGGTGCGGTGGGTGGAGGTGTGGCGCGGCGGGCGGGTCCGGACGTGGGTGATGACGCTGTCGTAGAGGGCGGGGGTGCGGGTGACGGGGGTGCCGATGGTGACGGCGTACGGGAGGCTCATCAGCGCACCCCCAGGGCGGCGGCCCGTACGCGCCACACCCGGCCTCCGGGGGCCGCCGCTCCACTGCCGACGACGGCGATCCGCTGCCGCTGCCGCTGCCCGTCCATGCCCGCTCCTCCGCTCGACGCGCCCTCTCATGGGGGTATTCGGAGCCGATCGGGGAGCGGTTTGGTCACGATTCCCGCGCGGGCGCGGCGGGTTCAGTCATGCGCGCCGTGGCCGGGGGCGGCGTCCTCGATGCGGCGGGCGAGGTTGAGGTCGAGTTCGGTGACCTTGCCGCCGACGCTGTGGGTGTTCACCGTGACGGTGACCTTGTTGTAGCCGAGGGTCAGGTCGGAGTGGTGGCCCAGCTCGTCCTGGATGCGGGCGATCTCCGCGACGAGGCCCGCGGCCTGCGGATGCCCGTCGAAGACGTAACTGCGGGAGAGCCGGTCGTCCGCGAACGACCAGCCGGGCAGCTGCTCCAGGCGCTCCTCGATCTCCGTGCGGGCCAGCGGCTCGACTGCCATGGCGCGTCCCTTCCTCAGGTGGTGGCTCGGTCTTCCACCCTGCCACGGCCACCGCCGCGGTTCCGTTACCTTCGGGGCATGACAACTGTCGCGCCGTCCGGAGTGGGCGCGCTGCTGCGCGCATGGCGGGACCGGCGGCGGATCAGCCAGCTGGAGCTGGCGCTGCGCGCCGACTCCTCGGCCCGCCACATCAGCTTCATCGAGACCGGCCGGTCCCGCCCGAGCCAGGAGATGGTACTGCGGCTCGCCGACCACCTCGACGTGCCGGTGCGGGAGCGCAACGCGCTGCTGATCGCCGCCGGTTACGCCCCGCACTATCCGGAGCGGGCGGTGGACGATCCGTCGATGGGCGCGCTGCGCGAGGGGATGGAGCGGCTGCTGACGGGCTACGAGCCGTATCCGGCGCTGGTGCTGGACGGGACGTACCAGGTGCTGGCGGCCAACGGGGGCATCCGGATGCTGCTGGAGGGCGTGGCGGACCATCTGCTGACCCCGCCGGTGAACGCGATGCGGATCACCCTCCATCCGGACGGGCTCGCCCCGCGCATCCGCAATCTGCGGGAGTGGCGCGGCCATCTGCTGGACCAGATGGACCGCCAGCTCGCGCTGATGCGTTCTGCGCCGCTGCGCGAGCTGTACGACGAGGTGGCCGGCTATCCGCTGCCCGAGGCGGGCGGCCGGGAGCCGGCCACCGGCGGCGCCCACGCGCCCATCGCGCTGCCGATGGTGATCGAGCACGGCGGGCGGGTGCTGTCGCTCATCTCGACGATCGCGACGTTCAACACCCCCATGGACGTGACCGTCTCCGAGCTGGCCATCGAGACGTTCCTCCCGGCCGACCCGGAGACCGCCGCCGCGTTGCGGGGCGTCCCGTAACCGGGATCACGCGGCCGTGGGCACCCGGTCCAGGAAGCCGAGGACGGAGCGGATGCGGCCGTCCTCGGCGAGGGTGATCACGTCGAATCCGGCGACCGGCGCGGACCCGTCGGGCGCCACCAGCTCCCAGCCGAAGCGGGCGATGTCATGGTGCCCGTCGGCGCTGCCCAGCCGGCGGAACTCGAAGCCGGGGAACTGCTCGTGGGCCCCGGCGATGACGGCGGCCAGCTGCTCGTACCCGCGTACGTCGGCCAGCGGGTCGGTGTAGCCGCCGTCCTCCGTCCAGGCGGCGGCGACGGCCATGGCGATGGCCTGCGGCCCGGTGGCGTTCCACGCCTCGAAGTAGCGGGCCACGGCGGTGTCGTAGTCGGTCATGTCGTCCCCTCCTGGGCGGCCGCGAGCGGCCTGTGCGAGGTCTCGGATCCGGATCCCGGACCGGAGTGCGCCGGCCCGGAACCCGATGCCTTCACTGTGCCGCCGGAGGTGCGAGGGGGTCGATTACCGCAGGGGTAATGACGTCGGGGCGGGGCGCCCGGATCAGGGGCGCTGGTTCACCTGCTGGGACTGGGACTCGACCAGGGCGATGGCTTCCTCCTTGGTCGCGACCGAAGGCGGCGAGCCCTCCAGCGGCTTGCGGGCGGTCTCCTTCATCACGGCCGAGGCGATGATGCCGACGATCGCCGCGAGCATCGTGTAGTACGCGGGCATCAGATCGTCGCCGGTGCCGCTGACCAGGGCCTCGACGACCAGCGGGGTGGTGCCGCCGAAGAGGGACACGGAGATGTTGAAGGCGATGGACAGCGAGCCGTAGCGCACGTCGGTCGGGAAGAGCGCGGGCAGGGAGGCCGACATCACGGCGACGTAGGGCAGCAGACACATGCCCAGCAGCAGCAGACCGGCGAAGACGGGGACGATGCCGCCCTGCTTGATGAGCAGGAAGGAGGGCACCGCGAGGACGAAGAAGCCGATGGACCCGGCCATCAGCGCGGGCTTGCGGCCGATGCGGTCGGAGAGCCGGCCGACGAAGGTGATGGCTGCCATGAGCACCAGCATCACGATGATGATCGAGACGAGGGCGCTGGTGCTGCTGTAGTGGAGGGTTTCCGAGAGGTACGTCGGCATGTACGACAGCAGCATGTAGTCGGTGATGTTGTACGCGGCGACCAGCGCCATGCACAGCACCATCGCGCGCCACTGGGTCCGGAACACCTGCCAGAACGGCAGCGTCGTGCGCTCCTGCGCCGCGGACGCCTCCTCCTCCAGCTTCTGGAAGGCGGGGGTCTCGTCCAGCTTCAGCCGCAGATACAGGCCGACGAGTCCGATGGGGGCGGCGACCAGGAACGGGATGCGCCAGCCCCAGGAGTTCATCGTGTCGTCGGAGAGCGTCACGGTCAGGATGGTCACCAGTCCGGCCGCGGAGGTGTAGCCGATGAGGGTGCCGAATTCGAGGAAGCTGCCGAAGTAGCCGCGCCGCTTGTCGGGGGCGTATTCGGCGATGAACGTGGACGCGCCGCCGTATTCACCGCCGGTGGAGAATCCCTGCAACATGCGGAACAGGATGAGGAGCGCGGGCGAGGCGTAGCCGATGGAGTGATAGCCCGGGATGAGGCCGATGGCGAGCGTACTCGTCGCCATCATGATCATGGTGAAGGACAGCACCTTCTTCCGCCCGATGCGGTCACCGAGCGGCCCGAAAAACATACCTCCCACCGGCCGTACGAGAAAGGCCACCGCGAACGTCGCGAAGGAGGACAGGACCTGGATCGTGGCGTTGCCGCCGGGAAAGAAGACCTTGCCGATGGTGACCGCGAGATAGCTGTAGATCCCGAAGTCGAACCACTCCATGGCGTTGCCCAGAGCAGCGGCTTTGACCGCGCGGTGAACGTCCTTCTCCTTGGTGACCGTAATGTCACTGCGCCGCAGCGGAGGGTTCTTGCGCCGCTTGATGGCGCGGTGGAGCATGGGGTGCCGGGCTGCGGCGGGGGCATCGGAATCGGTCAGGGCAGGCACAGCTTTTCTCTCTCTTCCTCGGACGGATTCGTGCGCCTACCCAGCAGTGCCTGGTTGATGCATGTAACCAGTCTGGAGGTTTCGTGATGGAGTCTGCCGCTCGTGTGTTCGCCCGGCTCAGTACTGACAAACCGATCACGAATACCGACGTCCTGATGGGCAAGGCCGTGGTGCTCGGCGGGAGTCTGGCCGGAATGCTGGCGGCGCGGGTGCTGTCCGATCACGCCGAGAGCGTGGTGATCGTCGAGCGGGACGCGTTACCCGATACCGCCGCCCCGCGGCCGGGCACCCCGCACGACGGGCAGTTGCACACCCTGATGCACGGCGGCCGGATGCAGTTGCGGCGGCTGTTCCCGGGGTTCGAGGACGAGGCACGGGCGGGCGGCGCGATCATTTCGTCCCCGTACACCATCCGCGCCTACGCCGACGGCGTCCCGAAGGTGAGCGACGGCACGATGGGGCTGATCTCCAGCAGCCGCCCGTTCCTGGAGTCGCTGGTCCGGCGGCGCACCCTGGCCCTGCCCAATGTGAAGGTGCTCACCTGCCGCGCCCGGGGCCTGGAATTCCGCGTGGGCGCCGTCACCGGGGTGCGGTGCGGGGCGGACGGGGACGAATGGGTCGAGGAGGCGGACTTCGTCGTCGACGCCATGGGGCGGGCCAGCAAGCTCGGCGACTGGCTGGAGCGGAACGGCTGGCAGCGGCCCGCGATGCGGCGCATGGCCATCGACATCGACTACGCCACCGGCTACTTCCGGCGCGCCGACGCCGCCCCGGAGCTGGCCGCGGCCATCGCTTACCGGACCCCGACCGCGACCCCGCCACGGGTGGCGAGCGGGGCGATCACCGCCATCGAGGGCGACCGCTGGCTGATCACCCTGGCCAACTACGGAAAACAGCCGCCGATCCGGGACGTGGCGGAGTTCCGGAAGCTGTGCGGCGAACTGCCGCCGGTCTACCGCGAGGCGGTCGCGGGCGATCAGCTGGGCGAGATCCTCCCCTACCACCAGGCCGACAGCCGCCGCCGGGACTTCCATCTCCTCACCCGGTTCCCCGCCCGGCTGATCAGCGTCGGGGACGCGGTCGCCTCGTTCAACCCGATCTACGGACAGGGCATGTCCTCGGCGACCCTGCACGCCTCCGCCCTGTCGGAGTATCTGCGCTCCCGGCCGGACCTCGGCGCCCCCGCCCACGGCTTCTTCGCCCGGCAGCGCGTGGTGGTGGACGCGGCCTGGCAGATATCCACCTCGGCCGATCTGGCCCGCCCGGATGTGACGGGCCCGTACCCGCGCGGCTACCGCCTCTCGAAGTGGTTCGCCGAGCAGATCGCCGCCGCCTCGATCACCGACCGGTCCGTCGCCGTGCGGTTCAACTCGGTGACGTACATGCGCACCCATCCCCGTTCCCTGGCCGCACCGTCCACGCTGCTGCGCGCCCTGCGCGTCAACCGCTCGCAAGGGAAGCCGCAGCGCGAGAAGGGTTAGCCCCATTGTTCGCCTCACTGGCCCGGTTCACCTGCCGCCGCAGCAAACTGGTGCTGTATCTGTCCGGAGCGCTGCTGGTCATAGCGGGCGCGCTGGGCGGCGGAGTGATCCAGGAGCTGTCCGCCGGCGGGTTCGTCGACGACTCGACGGAATCGGCGAAGACCGCGAAGGTCATGGACGACCGATTCCGGGCGGGCGCCCCGGACTTCGTCCTGCTCATATCCGACAAGCGGGGCGTGGACTCCCCCGCCGTGGCCGCCGCCGGCGCCCGGCTCACCGAACGCGTCGCCCATGAGCCCGGGGTCGAGCAGGCCGCGTCGTACTGGTCGCTGGGCAAGGCCGAGCCGCTGCGCGCGAAGGACGGCCGGCAGGCGCTGCTGATGGCCCGGATCTCCGGCGACGAGGACCGGGTCCAGAACACCTTCAAGCGGCTGGAGAGCCGGTACGAGGACCGCGCCGAAGGGCTCGACGTCCGGGTGGGCGGCAACGCGCTGGCCGACAAGGAGATGTCCGAGACCACGGAAAAGGACCTCATCAAGATCGAGGCGGTGACCTTCCCGGTCCTGCTGATCGTGATGCTGTTCGTGTTCCGCAGCGTGGTCGCCGCCCTGGTGCCGCTGATGGTCAGCGGACTGACCATCCTGTCCGTCCTGCTGGTCATCCGGATCCTGACCCTGTTCACCGAGGTCTCCGCGCTCGCCAGCAACGTCACCACCGGCCTCGGGCTCGGCCTCGCGATCGACTACAGCCTGATCCTCATCAAGCGCTACCGGGAGGAGCGCGGCCAGGGGGCGCGGACCGACCAGGCCATCGCCACGACGCTGCGCACCGCGGGCCGCACCGTGCTGTTCTCCGCGGTGACGGTGACCCTGGCGCTCGGGGCGCTGCTGGTGTTCCCGTTCTACTTCCTGCGCTCGTTCGCGTACGCCGGGATCCCGACCGCCCTGCTCGCCGCGTTCGTCTCGCTCACCTTCCTGCCCGCGCTGCTGAAGGTGCTGGACCACCGCATCGAGAAGGGGCGCGTCCTGCGCCGCCGCACACCGAAGGCGGTGGACGGCGGCTCCGGGGAGTCCGGGGAGGGCTTCTGGCACCGGCTGGCCACCGGTGTGATGCGGTTCCCGCTGCCGGTCGCGGGCGCCGTCACCGCGCTCCTGCTGCTGCTCGGCGCGCCCTTCCTCGATCTGCGGCTGAGCCTGCCGGACGAGCGGGTGCTGCCCGCCGAGAGCCAGGCCCGGCAGGTGGGCGGCGACATCCGGGACACCTTCCCGGCCCAGGAGACCCAGGCGCTCAACGTGGTCCTCGACGGGACGTCCGGGCCCGGTGACCGGAAGGTGGCCCCGTACGCCGAGCGGCTGTCGAAGCTCGGCGATGTGTCGCGGGTGGACGGCGAGGCCGGGACGTTCGCCCACGGGCGGCTGGTACAGCGGCCGTCGGCCCTCTCGGCGCGCTTCGGCTCCGGCCACAGCACCTATCTGTCCGTGGTGCCGAGCCACCAGTCGCTGTCGGAGGAGGGCCGCGCGCTGGTCGCGGACATCAGGGCCCTCCCGGCGCCCTACCCCGTCCAGGTGGGCGGGCCCGCGGCCGAGCTGACCGACTCCATCGACTCGATGAACGCCCGGCTGCCGGTGGCGCTCGCGGTGATCGCCGCCAGCTCCTTCACCGTGCTGTTCCTCTTCACCGGCTCCCTGCTGCTGCCCCTCAAGGCGCTGGTCCTCAACTGCCTGAGCCTGAGCGCCACGCTGGGCGTGCTGGTGTGGGGGTTCCAGGATGGGCATCTGGAGGGGATCGTGGGCGACTTCGTGGTCACGGACTCGATCACCTGGACCGTGCCGGTGCTGCTGTTCTGCATCGCGTTCGGGCTGTCGATGGACTACGAGGTGTTCCTGCTGTCCCGGATCAAGGAGGAGTACGACAGAACCGGGGACAACGTGGCGTCGGTCGCCCGTGGCCTGGAGCGCACCGGTTCGATGATCACGGCCGCGGCGGTGCTGATCGCCATCGTGTTCCTGGGCTTCCTGATCTCCGGCATCGTCTATCTCAAGGCGATCGGGATCGGGCTGGCGCTCGCGGTGCTGATGGACGCCACGCTGGTCCGGGGCACCCTGGTCCCGGCCTTCATGCGGCTGGTCGGCAAGGGCAACTGGTGGGCGCCGAAGCCGCTGCGGGCGCTGCACGCCAAGGTGGGCCTGCGGGAGAAGTAGGCGGCGTACGAAAGCGCCGGGCGCGTCCGGGGAGGTCCCGGACGCGCCCGGCGCTTGGTGGACGCCTAGTCGCGGGCGCGCTGAGCCTTCCGTTCGGCTTCGGCCTTCAGCAGGGCGTTCGGGGTGATCTCGATGTACGCGGCCTCCTCGTACACCGTGGCCACCGTGCGGTCGTAGAGCTTCCGGCCCTTGCCGTACGAGTCCACGATGATCTGTGCGGCGCCCGGCTTCTCCTCGTCCGGCAGGATGCGCGCGGTGCACGGGATGACCGCGCCCTTGGGTTTGCCGCGGATGTTGGACGGCGCGAACAGCACCTGGTCGTTGTTGCGCATCCGCCGCACCTTCCAGGAGTCGCAGCCGGTGCGCAGATAGGCGCGTCCGTCCTTGAGGCCGAACCACATCGCCGACGGGACGGGGTCGCCGCTGCGCTTGTAGGTGACCAGCAGGGCGAACCGGCGGCGCCTGAACTGCCGCAGATCACCGGGGCCGTTCGGGGTCGCGGTGACATGCCAGGTCACCGGGTCCCGCCAGGAGTCGTACATCCGCAGAAATCGCTGTTCCCACCATTCCTTGCCGAGCAGACGCGGCTTGTTGTTCGGAGGGGACACGTACGGCCTTCCTTCCTTCTCGGTCAGGGGATCAGCACGATGCGGCCCGGGCCGCCGGGGCCGCCCGCACGGCCCTCCAGCAGGCGGTGGGCCCGCGCCGCCTCCGTCAGCGGAAGCCGGACGCGGATCCTGCCGCGCAGCCGGCCGCTCGCCAGCTCGCGGTTGATGGTCCCGGCGGCGTCCGCGAGGTCCGCCACCGAGGCGTTGCTGATGACGAAGCCGTGCAGGCTGATGTCGCGGGTGTAGACGGCGCCGACGGGCAGTACGGCGCGCGCCCGCAGCCCGGCCATCAGGACGACGCGGCCGCCCCGGGCGAGCAGCGGAATCGTCGTCTCGAGGTCATGCCACCCGGAGCAGTCCCACAGCACGTCGACCCCGTCCGGGGCGAGGCGGCGGACCGCGGCGTGCACCTCCGGATCGGCGCGGTCCAGGACCTGGTCCGCACCGCAGCCACGGCACCACTCGGCGTTCTCGGCGCGGTCGACGGCGATGACGCGCGCCCCGGCCGCGGTGGCGAGCTGGACCACGGCGCTGCCCACGCCGCCGCCCGCGCCCTCGACGAGGACCGTCTCCCCCGCCCGCAGGCGGGCCTCCCGGAACAGGCCCAGGTGTGCGGTCCCTGCGGTGTGCAGCACGGACACCGCCGCTACCGGGTCGACCCCGGCGGGCAGCGGATAAAGCCGGTCCACGGGGACGGCGGCGTACTGGGCGAACGAGCCCTGCCGGCCGTCGTGGCCCAGGCTGTTGCACCACACCCGGTCGCCGGGGGCGAAGGTCCCGGCGGGGGCCTCGGCGGGGCTCTCCACGGTGCCGACCAGGTCGCGTCCGATGACGAAGGGGAAGGGCACCTCGGTGGCGTACGCGCCGGAGCGGACGAAGGTGTCCACGTGGTTGGCCGCCACCGCCTCGACCCGCACGAGCGCTTCGCCCGGCCCTGGCACGGGGCGGGGCAGCGGCCCGGTCCGGATGTCGTCGGCACCGCCGAAGCCGGTGATGCAGGCCGCCGTCATATCGCCGTTCACTGCACTGCTCTCCCACTCCACGCGGTCATGCGAGAACGAAAGCGAGCGCCAGGCCCAGACATCCCAGATCGACCGAGCTGAGTCCGATGAAACGCGCCTTTCGCCACTCTTCCTTTCCGGCACCGTAATAGAGCTGTACGGCGTGGAGCACGACGACGGGCACGACGGTCAGCCCGAGCAGCGGGTCGAATCGGGTGGTGGTGAACAGCAGGGTCAGCAGGGTGACGCTGGCGGCGAAGAGCAGGGTGAGGAATACCTTGAACCCCTTGGGCGGGAGAAGGACCGCCATGGTGTAGCGGGAGACCTCGGAGTCGCCTTCTTTGTCGGACGCGTTTCCGTAGGACACGATCAGCAGGAACCACAGTCCGACCAGTGCGCTGGTGATGAGGGATTCGGTGGTGACGTGGCCCGCGATCAGCCAGTACGGCACCAGGCCGATACAGCCGATGACATAGAAGATGGTGGCTTCCAGGCCGCCGGGCAGATAGCTGAGTTTCAGTCCGATCGAATACTGGACCGAGGCGATCTGCCCCACGAGCATCACCAGGACGGCGGCCGGCGGCGCCGTGCCGTCCAGGCTGGCCACGGCGCCGAGCCCGGCGGCGATCGCGATCAGCCACATCACGACGCCGAACCGGACCGCGTCCCCTTCCGTCAGCACCCCGGTGAGCAGCGGCTTCTTGGCGACGGTGGAGGCGGGGCGGCCCGCGTAGTTGCGGGCGTCGCTGCCGTCCCGGAAGCCGCCGAGGTCGTCGGCTGCGCCTCCGCTCCACTGGGTGGCGCACACCATGAGCAGGGTCAGGGCGAGGGCGGCCGCCGTGTCGCCCCCGACCCGGCCGTCCAGGCGCAGCAGGAGCAGGGCGAGTATCCAGCCGTAGGCGTGGTGGTAGATCCGGACCTTGCCGAGTTGGACGTAGCCGATGAGTTTGGTGGCGATCGGTATCTTGGTGGTGTCCGGCGCGCTGGTGGCCGTCATGTGAACCCTCCCTCAGACGCCGACGGAAAGGCGCCGTGCGGTCAGCGTTTTCTTCAGCTGCTCCCGTTTGATCTTTCCGGTGACCGTGCGGGGGAATTCGCTGTCGGGGATGACCACGGGCTCGGCCATCGGGGCGAGCCGGTGGGACGCCGATTCCCAGGCCCTGCGGCGGAATTCGGCGCCGGGGCGCAGGGAGAGGACGGGCTGGAGGGTGCCGTCCATCTCCAGGACGACGAGTTCGAGGAATTCGGGGAACTTCTCCAGCAGGATGTCCTCGATGCCGATGCCGCTGACGGATCCGGAGACCTTGTCGACCTGGCGGTCGATCAGGGTGATGCGTCCGGTGCGGGATTTGGTGCCCCAGTCGCCGGTGTCCCACCAGCGCTTGTCGGGGTAGTTCTTGGACGTCAGATCGGGCCGGTTGATGTATCCGGAGAAGACGCCGGGGGTGTGCACCACCATGCGCCCGGGGGTGCCGGCCGGTACGGGCCGCCCCGAGTCGTCGACGATGCGGACCCGGCAGAACGGGAAGTGGGGCCCGGCCGGATGGCCGCGCAGCAGCTTGGCGCGGCGCAGCCGGCGCAGGGCGCGCAGCGGCTTCTGGGTGCCCTTGAGGTGGCTGCGGATGGAGATGGGCCCGGTCTCGTTCTGCCCGTAGACCTCGACGCAGACGGCGAAGCGGTGGTCCGAGCCCTTCAGCAGGGCGCTGACCGTGTCCGGGTGGATGACGTCGAATCCGGCGCCGAAGAAGCGGATCGAGCGGAACGCGCCGCCGGGCGCGAGGTGCTGCCAGGCGCGGAAGGTGTTGGGGTGGGTCTCCAGATAGCTGGGGCGGTGCCGTTTGAGCATCCGGTCCACGTTGTCCGGGGAGTCGTCCTCCAGGAGCAGCAGCGGCGCCTTGCGCATGAGGGCGGCGAGGATGCCGACCACGGTCCGGCCGTGCACGGGTGAGATGGCGAGGGCGAGATGGCCGTCCAGCCGGGACAGCCAGTGGATGACGGCCTGGACGCGGGCGTTGAACCGGATGCTGGCGCTGGAGCATTCGGCCAGCTTGGGGGTGCCGGTGGTGCCGGAGGTGTGGACGACGACGTACGGGGCGTCGGAGGCGACCTCGCGGGGCCGGGATATCCGCTTGTGGGCGGGGAGTTCGGCGGCGATGTCGCGCCAGTCGATGAACGTGCCGATCTCCGGGAAGGTCTTCTCGCTCGTCGCGAGCCGGTCGTCGGTGGAGACGACGGCGGTGATGCCGGAGACGTTCTCCACCATGGAGGCGACGTCCGGGCCGGAGAGGGTCGGGCTCATGAGGATGGGCACGGCGTCGAGAGCGGTGATGGCCGCGTAGGCGACGATGATGTCGGTCGGGGACTCCAGCCAGACGACGCACCGCCGTCCCGGCTCGACGCCGTGGGACCGCAGCGCGGTCGCGCCACGGGCGGCGGCGTCGGCGACATCGCCCGGCCGTACCTTCTCGTCCTCGGCGGTGACGGCGATCGGCTGATGGTCGACGATCCAGGGTTCGGCGTCACTGGGCAGACTCAGCAGCTTGTCGAAGATCAAGGGTGGGCCTCTTCTCGGAATGGGCCGGGTTTCCGGATGTCCGGGTCACCGCGTGACGAGTTCCAGCAGTTCGTAGACCACGGGGCCTTCCGGCTCGTCCACGGTGGTGGAGTCGAGGGTGATCAGCCGCTGTTCCTCGGCCGCCGCCAGCTCGTCCAATTCGGCGCGGCCGGCCCGGCTGCTCAGCGCGATCAGCACCCGGCCCCCGGGTGCGAGGTGATTCCGTGCCTCGCGGAAATACCGCTGGTGTGCCTCGTATCCGGGGTCGACATAGGCCAGCTCGTGCGCGGTGAGATCGAGTTCCGGCGGCGCCCACACATTGTTGGAGTGCCAGTAGACCACGTCGAACGCGGGCACGTCGTGGAGCGCGTCGAACAGATCGCTGTGGACGCAGGTGACCCGGTCCGCGACGCCGAAACGCTCGGCGTTGAGTTCGGTGTTCTTGACCGCCGCCGGATTGAGATCGGTGGCGTATACGGAGCGGCAGCCCGCGAGAGCGGCTTGCACGGCGATCAGCCCGATGCCGGAGCCGATCTCGAGGAACGTGCCGCCGACCGGGAATTGCAGCAGGGACAGATGGGCCAGGCTGGACTTGGAGTCCGCCGGGGAGAACACATCCGGCAGCAGGGCCCATTGTGTGCCGCCCACGTCGATATCGGTCTGCTGCCGCACTTTGGCCCGGCTCGCCTCGCTCCGGCTCAAGGGCTGGGTGTAGTCGTACATTCAGCGCTCCGCAGGGGTCGTCGCGTAGTTCTCGATGTCGAATCGGGCCAGGTCGTTGCGCAGCCTTTTGGTGGACCATGGCCAGGTGACAAAGTTCTTGCCCTTTTCGTCGAGATAGACGCTGCTGCATCCGCCGGTGTTGTAGACGGTCGAGGCGAGGCCGCGCTGCACCTCGTCGTTGAACGAGCGGAACGGCTCGGGCCGGATCTCCAGGGCGTCGATGCCCCGGGCGCGTGCGGTGCGTATCGCGTCCACGATGTAGTCGAGCTGGGCCTCGGCGAGGGCGAGCAGCGAGTTGTACATCACGATGTTCGGGCCGAGCAGCAGATAGGCGTTGGGCAGGGCGGGCAGGGTGGTGGCCCGGTAGGCCTCGGGGCTCTTGGTCTTCCAGATCTCGGACAACAGCCGGCCGTCGCGCCCCCGGATGCGTGACGCGATCGGCGGATGGCGCATCTCGAAGCCCGAGGCGAACACGATCACGTCCGCCTCCACCCGGTCGCCGTTCGCCGCGATCAGCTCGCTGCCGCTGGCCCCGGCGAGGGCGTGCGGCACGAGCCGGACGTTGGGCCGGGACATGGCCGGGAGGTAGGTGTTCGACAGCAGCAGCCGCTTGCAGCCGATGGTGAAGTCCGGTGTCAGCCGGGCGCGCAGCTCGGGATCGGGCACCTGGCGCTTGAGGGCGCCCTTGCCGACCGGGGTGAGCAGCCGGGCGAAGCTCGCGCGGCGCATGACCAGGGCGAGCGTCTTCAGGAAGCTGTCGCAGGCGCCGCGGAACAGCCGCTGGGTGACGGGTACGTACCGGAAGAGCCGCCGTACGGGCTTCGGGACGCGGAAGTCGAGCCGGGGCATCACCCAGGCGGCGGTGCGCTGGAAGACGTACAGCTGCCGCACGTGCGGCTGGATCTCCGGCACGATCTGGATGCCCGAGCAGCCGGTGCCGATGACGGCGACCCGCTTGCCGGTGAGGTCCACGTCGTGGTTCCAGCGGGCCGAGTGGAAGGTTTCGCCGGGGAATCCGTCCAGACCGGGCAGGGAGGGCGTGGTCGGCTCATGGAGCAGACCGGAGGCGAAGATGACGTGCTGGGCGACGAAGCGCCCCTGGCTGGTGTCGAGGATCCAGCGGCGGCGGTCCCCGGACCAGGCGGCCTCCAGCAGTTCGGTGCCGAAGCGCAGCGCCGGGGCGAGCCGGAATTTCTCCACCGTGTCCTCGATGTAGGACAGCAGCTCGGGCTGGCCGACGAAATTCCTGCTCCAGCCCGGGTTGGGGTGGAAGGAGAAGGAGTAGATCGGCGAGGGGATGTCGACGGCGCATCCCGGATACGTGTTCTCCCGCCACGTCCCGCCGACCCGGTCGGCCTTCTCCAGGACCAGGAAGTCGGTGATGCCGCCGCGTCGCAGTTTGACCGCGGCGGCGATTCCCGATAAACCCGCGCCGATCACGATGACATGCGCGTGCTGTTCCCCGGCCGGGGCCGGAGTGTCGTCGTCCGCCGATATCGCCATGGGTTTCCCCCTGTCGTCGTTCCCCGGAGGCTAGCCGCTCGCGGCCCTTTCCAGAATCTGCTTGCTCAGCCGCAGTTCCCGCTCGACCGACCCGGGGAGAGTACGCCGCAGAACCGGATCGAGCATCCAGCGGGTGACCGGGTTGAACGAGAAAGAAATCATGCGGGTGGCCCGGATGCCGCCGTCCACCGGCACACAGGAGAACCGGGCGCTGAACTCGGCCATCCGGTGATTGAACTTGTTCAGCGGCAGCGGCGCCAGCCGGATGTCGATGCACGAGCCCGGCGTGAGCCGCATCTGGGCCACGGCTTTCGGCTCCGGAAGGGGAAGTCCGGGCAGCTTGGGCTGGAATTTGAACTCGGTGAGATTTCCGTTCCTGCGCACCCAGGAGATCGGTCCGACCTTGTCATCGACTTCGACGTAGCGTTCGATGTCCATCACGAAGTCGAGGAAGGCTTCCGGTGTACAGGCGATTGACTGTTCTTTCTCCACCTTGACCATCAGGTCACACTACCCTCCTGACTCGTTTTCACAGATAGGCCCGCGCGTGCAGCAGCGCGAGTTCGGCGAGGTCCCCGTCGGCCGTCAGCTGCCCCGCCGGGGCGCCTCTGGTGCGCCGGGTCGCGGCCCGGCACCATGCCAGCAGCGGGCCGCGCAGCACATCGGTCGCGTCCTCGGGCCCGTATGCGTAGCCGGTGCCGTCACCGGCCGTCAGCTCCAGCCGCAGGGTGCGGCCCGCGGGCGGGCGCACCCGGGCGCGGGCCAGGGCGTAGCGCAGGGTGGCGTGGCCGAGCGCGGCGATGTGGCGCAGCCGGGGCGTCTCGGGCACGGCAAGCCCCAGCGCGTCGCGGATGTCCAGGCCGTGCGCCCAGTGCTCCATGAGCCGGGCGGTGGCGAACACCTCGGTGGTCATGCCGAAGCCCCAGGCCACGCGGTCGCCGGGGGCGCGTTCCGCCAGCAGCCGGCGGGTCGTGGTACCGGCGCGGTCCCACCAGGCGGCGAGATCCCCGGGCGACAGCCCGTCACCCCGGCGGCATCCGGCGGCGGTGAAGTCCTCGGCGGTCGGATACTCGGGGACGGCGGCGGCGAAGGCGCGCGGGCCGCCCGCCAGGGTGTCGCGGGCGACCTCCTCGGTGTCGGCCAGATGGGACACCTGGTCGGCCACGGTCCAGCCGTCCGCCGCCGAGTCACGGCCGAAGTCGGTGTCGTCGAGGGACCGTACCAGCGCGCCGAACTCCCGCTGCTCATCGGCGAGATCGGCCAGCTCCTCACGTACCGGGGTCACAGGATCGCCACCGTCCCCGCCGAGCCGTCGACCGCCACCGGGCCGCCTGCGGACAGCCGCTCCAGCGCCGCCGCGCCGACCCCGGTCACACAGGGCACCCCGAGTTCGCGGGCCACGATGGCGGCGTGGCACAGCATGCCGCCCTCGGCGGTGACCAGGGCGGCGGCCTCCGCCATCAGCGGGACCCAGTCCGGGTCGGTCTGCTCGGCGAGCAGCACCGCGCCCGGCTCCCAGCGGGGGTCGTCGATGCCCCGCAGCCGCAGCGCCGGGGCGGTGGCCGCCCCGGCGGAGGCCGCGATGCCGTGGACGACCTTCTCGTCCCTCCCGGCGGCGGGCCCCGGCGACTCCCCCAGCGCGGTGGTCATCGGCCGGAACTGAAGCCACACCAGGCCGTCTTCGAGCAGGGCGAATTCCAGGTCGGCGGACATGCCGAGGGCGTCCTGCACGGCGACGCACGCCGCGCCGACCGGCCGGCCGTCGTCGGTCAGCGGCTCCGGCTCCGATCCCCCGGCGGGTCCCTCGGGCGTCCACTCCTCCCAGGCGGGGGTGACGGCGCCGGAGACCAGGGCGTCGCCGCTGCCGTGCACCCACTCCAGCCGCCCCCGGCCGGGGCCGCGGCCCAGCCACAGCCCGCTGCGCACCGGGGTACGGAACGGCTGCAGCAGCACCGCCATCCCGACCTCCAGCACCGGGCCGGAGGCGGTGCGCTCCCGGTACGCGGCGACGCGGCCGCTGCGCGCGGAGTCCCGTACGGCGGCGATGGCGGCGGCCAACTCGTCGGCGGGGACGTCGAGTTCGCTGCGGAACATGCCCGCGTAGCTGAGCGCCGCCCCGTCCTCGACCGTGGCCGAGCTGCGCACCGCCCAGCGCGGGGCGGCCGCCGCCAGCCGGCCGAGGTCGTCGGCGGCTGGCTCGGCGCCGACCGGCACCACCCAGGTGTCGGGGACGGCCACCCCGGCGCGCAGCAGCGCGGCGAGCCCCACGGCCTTGCCGCCGACCGCGCCCCGGTCGCCGTCGCCGAGTTCACCGGTGAGCCGCAGCACGGTGTCCGCGCCGCTCACCCGGGCGTCCGCGCCGCTCACCGTGGCGTCCCCGCCCGCTCCTCGGCCTCCCGCTCGATCCCCAGCGAGAGCAGCAGATCGCGGTGCAGCTCCATCCAGACGTCGTGGTACGAGTCGCACATGACGCCGGTGAACGCCTTGGGGTCGCCGTCGCGCAGCCGGGTCAGGGCGCGGGTGAGCCCGTCGGCGTAGGCCCCGAAGCGGGGGCGTACGGCGGCGAGCCCACCGATCACCTCCACGGCCTCGTCGTGCACGGCGCCGAGTTCGGCCACCCGCGCCTGGTCGTACGCCGCGTCGGTGTGGTCGTTGGTGGCGCCGTCGCGGAGCTGCCAGCGGGTGCACAGCTCCTTGAACCGGTCGTTCACCGGCAGGAAGCGCTCGTATCCCGGTCGCAGCCGGTCCCGGGCATCGCCCGCCAGGTCGTCGGCGATCAGCGCGGCGTGCCGCTCGCGGCCCTCGGCCGTGATGCGCCACAGCCCGCGCCGCTCCATATGGGTGGCGAGCCCGTCGGCCCGCAGTTTCTCCAGTGCGGCGAGGACGTCCTCGCGGTCGTGCCCGGCGCCCGCCACCAGGGGGCCGGCCGGGGCCATGCCCTTGATGACCAGGGTGTGCAGGACGTCGAAGGCGGCGGTGTCGGGAAGCACGGTCTCTCCCGTCGTCATGTCGTGGTGGCGTCGGCGCGCAGTTCGTCGAGGAGTCCGACGAGGTCGCCGACCGTCGTGATGGTGGCGGCCTTGGGGTTGTCGACCAGCGCCACGCCGAAGCGTTCCTCCAGGGCCAGCAGGATCTCCAGGGTGGCCAGCGAGTCGATCTCCAGGTCCTGGACGATGCGGTCGGTCGGCCGCAGATCCCGCTGGACCCGCTTGACCTGGGCGTAGACCTCTTCCAGGGCGGTCAGGGTCTCGGAATTGACGGATGTCCGGGCGGTCTGCGCGGAGTCAGGAATGGTCAAGGATGTTCACCTCTCCGGTACTGCCGTTGATGGAGACGGCCGTGCCCGCAGGCAGCGAGGCCGCGCCGGGATAGCCCACGACGCACGGAATCCCGTACTCGCGGGAGAGGATCGCGATATGCGACAGATCGCTGCCGCGTTCGCTCAGCACGCCCTCGGCGAAGGGCAGCAGCGGGGCGATGTCCGCGTCGGCGGACGAGCAGACGATGATCACGGGTTCGTCGGGCAGATCGCCCTCGGGGGTCATCACCGTGCCGGTGCCGATGCCGGGCGCCACCCCGCGCAGCCCCTGGGGCGTCTGGCTCAGCCAGGGCCGGATCACACCGTCGTCGCCGGTGAGGTCGAGGTGTTCGGGCATCGGGGTGGCGAGCGCGGCCCGGCAGGCCTCGATCCGCGGCCGGGCCCGCTCGATCAGCCCCGGCCGGGTGGCCAGCTCGGTGAACTCCCGGATCGTCAGATACGGCCACAGGTCGGCGTCGCCGCCGAGTTGCCCCGCCAGCGCGGGCAGCAGCCGGCGGTAGACGTGCAGGGTGCGCATCGCCAGGGACTTGGAGTGCTCGCGTCCGGCCATCATCTCGCCGACGGCGACCGCCAGCGACCGTACGGTGCGGCTGCGCCAGGGCGAGACCATCCCGGCCAGCGCCTCGGCCGGGTCGATCGGCGCCACGGACGCCTCGCCGCTGCCGGCCGCCACCTGCTTGTGCCGCACCGCGTAGTCCTGCCAGGGCGCCTGCCCGTCGGCGACCTCGTAGAAGGAGGAGGCCAGGAAGTCGCCGGGGCCGAACGGGTCCAGGGTGGACGCCGCGGTGTGCAGCCGGTCCCAGACCAGTTCGCGCGGGCGGGTCAGCCAGTGCGCGATCTCCTTGCCGTGCCGCAGCAGCTTGCCGTAGACGCGCCGCTGGAGCGCGCGGACCGGCACCAGCCCGGAGGTGGTCAGGATGTGCACCGCCCAGGCCTCTTCGAGGACGGGCAGCGCGTCGCGCAGCACCCCGGCCAGCGCGATGGGGTTGTCCGTGGTGGTCGCGGCGCGCAGCCCCCACTCCAGCTCGGCGACCCGCTCCTCCAGGGCGCGCAGCCGAGGCCCGGTGTCGCGCAGCTCGCCCAGCAGCTTGGCGCTGCCCGCGACCTGGCGGACCCGGCCGGAGCGCAGCGCGGTCAGCTCCTCCGGGGAGTCGATGCCCTCGAAGTAGGCGTCGGTGACGTCGCTCGGCTGTAGTCCCGGGATGGAGGCGGACAGATGACAGTAGGCGGCCAGGTTGTGGTACGGGCGGCAGCCGAAGTAGCCGACGAACACGTAGTGCCCGCCCTCGGCCCAGGCCGGGCGGCCCCACAGCCGCCGGGCCAGGGCGCGGGTGCCGCGCTCCATCGGGTCGCCCACCAGCGACCAGGACATGGGCGAGAGCCGCTGCGGGGCCACTTCGCCGAAGTTGCCCGCCGAGTAGACGCGGAAGCAGGGATGCGGGTCGGTGTCGACGGACGCGGGTCGCTCGGTGGACTGTTCGGTGACCTGCTCGGTCATACGAGGGCCCTCCTCTCCGTACCGCCGCGCAGCGCCTCACCGGTGGCCCCGAGGTAGTCGGGGTCGGGGACGGGCCAGGGCTCGGGGATCTCCTTGAGGACATCGACGTCCAGGTCGAACCAGGGCTCGGTGTACTCGGTCAGCTCCCGTGGCGTACCGACCCGTTCGCCGATCAGGCGGGTGAGCCGGCCGAGCGGCCCGGCCTCGACGATCTTCGGCACCACGCCCCAGGGGCGGCACACCTCGGTGAAGACCTCGCCGAGGGTGGGCAGCGCGGGGTCGAACCAGGTCCAGGTGGACCGGCCGATGGGCGCGGTGAGCGCCTTCAGCACGATCTGCGCGGCGGAGGTGGCGTCGGTGATCCAGCAGGGGAACTCCCCGCGCCGGGCCAGGTGCACCGGATATCCGGCGAGCAGATGCGGGAAGACCATCGGCAGTCCGTGCCGGGTGTCGGGCCGTCCGCCGCGCGGGTCGGGGCCGAGCACCGGGCCGAAGCGGACGACGCCGACGGGCAGTTCGGGGGCGGTGTCCCGGACCAGTCGTTCGGCGCAGTACTTGCCGTACTCGTACCAGTTGCGGAAGCGCTGGCCGGTGTACAGCTCGCGGTTGGTGATCCGGCCCTTGGCGCGGCCGAGCGCCAGCAGCGAGGAGATGTGCACGGCCTGCCGCAGCCCGGGCAGTTCGCGCAGGAAGGCCAGCGCGGAGCGCATCCCGGAGCTGTGGGTCTCCAGCACCTCACCGGGGCCCGAGGTCCAGGACACCGAGCCGAAGCAGAACACCACATGGGTGGTCTCCTCCCGGACCCGGGCCAGGTCGGCGGCGGACAGGCCGAGGCGCGGCAGCCGTACGTCGCCGCGGACGCCCTCGCCGACGGCGGTGCGGCCGCTGCGGGAGAGCACCCGGACGGTGGCGCCGTTACGTTCGCACGCCTGCGCCACGGCCGTGCCCAGGAATCCGGAGCCACCCAGGATCAGCACGTTCATGCCGGGATCGTTCATGCCAGGAACCTCGACAATCCGCTGTCGGCGGGGGCCAGGGGACGCTTCGGCGCCGGGAGGTCGAACAGCAGCCGGGCGAGCAGTTCGGTGGAGGGCTCGGGCAGCGGCCCGTCCACCAGACCGGCCAGCCTGCCGCGTTCCATCACCCGGTCGAGCCCGATGTAGCGCAGGCCGATGAGGCTGTTGCGCCATGCCGGGGACAGCGGCAGGAAGCGTTCGGCGTTGGCGGAGAGCCACAGCACCTGTTCGGCGGAGGCCGGGACCAGCCGCAGCCACTTGCCGAAGTGCAGCGGCGCGAGGCCGCGCGCCACCTCCAGCAGGCCGCGGATCGACGGGGCCCGCTCCCCCGCGGACAGATGGGTGACGACGGGCTCGGGGCGCGGGCCGGAGCGGTGCAGCCCGGCCAGCGCGTCCAGCAGGGTGCCCGCCGCCAGGTCGCGCGGCAGGACGTCGACCCGGGCGCCGCGCATGGCGGGCAGGATCCGGCCGGGCAGCTCGTCCCACCGCTCGGCCAGCAGATACAGCGAGTTGCGCTTGCGGGTGGCGCCGGTCCGCGAGTCGCCGAGCAGGGCGGCGACCCGGCTGATGAGGACATCGGGCTCGCCGGGGCCGTGCCGCCGCGTCAGCTCCTGTTCGGCCAGCCATTTGCTGTGCTCGTACGCGGTGCGGTGGCGGTCGGGGGCGAGCGGGGTCTCGGCGATCCGGCCGAGGGTGCCGCCCGCGACGAAGATCGAGGACGCGTAGCCGTAGACCACCCGGCGGCCGGAGCGGCGCTGCAGCTCGCGGGCGACGTCGTAGCCGTTGCGGGCGCCCAGCACATTGACGGCGTACAGATCGCGGCCGCTGCCCGCCCAGTTGGTGTCCCCGGCGAGGTTGACGACGGCGTCGACGTCCTCGGCCAGTTCGTCCAGCTCCGCCTCCGACAGCCCCCACAGCGGTTCGCGCACATCGCCGCCGAGCCGGGCCGTGGCGAGCGAGGGGAACAGCCGCTCGAAGGGGACCTGGCCGGGGCGGGCGCGGCGCACCAGCGGCACGATCTCGACCCCGCGGCTCGGGGCGATCTCGGCGACCGCGGTGCCGAGTTGTCCGGTGATTCCGGTCAGCAGCAGCTTCATCCGAGATCGACACCCTCGTCGTAGGCGGCGATGTCGGGCACCAGTCCCCCGGCGACCAGCTCCCACATCATCTCGTCGGTGCCGCCGCCGAGCCTGGCCAGCCGGGAGTCACGCCACATGCGGGCGAGCGGCGTCTCGTCCTCCAGATAGCCGGGACCGCCGAACAGGTGCATGCACTCGCTCATCACCTCTTCGACGAACCGCGCCGCCGTGGTCTTGAGCGCCGCGATCTCGCGGGTGCCGCACGCGCCGGGCACGGGGACGCCCTGGGCGGCGGTGTAGACGGCGTAACGCAGGCCGATCAGCCGGGACGACAGCTCGGCCAGCCGCAGCCGCAGCGCCTGCTGTTCGATCAGCGGTTTGCCGAACTGCTTGCGGCGCTGGAGGTGCGCGGTGGCCAGCCCGATGGCGCGGGCCGCGCCGCCGACGGCCTGGGCGGCGATGGAGAGCCGTTCGTGGTTCAGCCCCCAGGTGGCGCCGAGGAGTCCGCCGCCGCGCCGCCCGACCAGGGCCTCGTCGGGCACCTCGGCGTCGATGACCATCCAGGTGGTGTCCAGCGCGGAGGTGCCCGCCTTGTCGAGCCGTTTGCGGGGGCTGAGTCCGGCGCGCGGTACGGCAAGCAGGCCGAGCCTGCCGTCGACGGGCCCGGCGCCCTCGTCCAGCCGGCACAGCAGCAGGGCGAAGTCGCAGACCAGGCCGAGCGACAGATACTTCTTCTCGCCCGTGACCCGCCAGCCGCCGGGCGTCTTGCGGGCGACCGTGCGCACCCCGTTGAGGTCGGAGCCGCCGGTCGGTTCGGAGGCGCCGAGGCAGCCCACCAGCCGCCCTTCCAGCGCCCCGGCCCGGTACTCGGCCAGCAGGGGTGAATCCCCGAAGCGGGTGAGGACGGACAGGACCGTCTCGCAGTGCAGGCTGAGCCCGACCGACAGGCTCGCCCGGCCGAGCCGGCCGCTCTCCTCGGCGATGATCACCCCGAGTCCGGGGTCGCCGTACGGGTCCGCGGCGGACGCGTCGCGCCAGCGCTCCTCGAACAGTCCGGCGAGGCCGAGTCCGGCCAGCGCGTCGCGCGGGAACAGCCCCTCGGCCTCGGCCTGTTCGGCGACCGGTTCGAAGGCCCGCCGCAGCAGCTCCGCGACGTAGCTGCGGGTGTCCTCCACCCGCTCGCCGAACGGCCCGGCCGTGAAGAGGCGGGAGGTCTGCCCCGCCGGTGCGGTCTGCTCCACGGTTGCGGCCACAACACTCACGAGTCGTTACGCTCCTTCAGTTCACCCGCCACGTAGGACAGCCACAGCGAACGGCGGCGGGGCTTGCGGCTGGAGGTCAGGGGGATGGTGCCGCGCTTGACGCAACGCACCTCGGCGCGGGCCGTGTCGCCGGTGAACGACGAGATGACGGACAGCGCGTCGTCCAGCCGGTCGCCCAGCGGGCGTTCGGTGACCACCAGCACCGTCGGTTCGCCCCCGGTGATCCCGGCGACGACGGTCGCGTACCGCCGGGAGATGGCCCCGGAGGCGACGAGTTCGAGTTCGATGTCCTCGACGAAGACGTTCTGGCCGTTGATCTTCACGCTGTCGCCGAGCCGGCCGATCACATACAGCTCGCCGTCCAGCAGGAAACCGGCGTCGCCGGTGTAGAGCTTGCCGTCGTGCAGCTTGGCCAGGTCCTCGGGGCGCGGGTCGGCGTAGCCGTCGGCGACCGAGGGGCCCTCGACGTAGATCTCGCCGAGCACCCCTTCGGGCTGCGGTGCGCCGTCCTCGTCCAGGATCTCCACGCGCGCGGTCTCCAGCGGCGGACCGCAGGAGACCTGCCACGTCCAGGGTTCGGCGACCGGCACGGTGGTCAGCTCGACGACCTCGCTCACGTCCAGCTTCTCCCCGAGCCGCCGCTCCAGGCCCCCGGCCCGCACCATCCGGGCGGCGTGGTGCTTGCTCACCCCGGTGACCGCGAGGGTGCCCTCGGCCAGCCCGTACGCGGGCATCAGCGCCCGTACGTCGAAGCCGTGCGGGCCGAGGAGCGCGGCGAAGCGGGCCAGCACCGCGGGGTCGATCCGCTCCGCGCCGCTGACCACGGCGGTCAGCGGGGAGAAATCCAGCCCTTCGAGGTCGTCGGGGCGGACGGCCGACAGCACCCGCTCGAAGCCGAAGTTGGGCATGCACATGTTGGAGTACGGGGTGCGTCCGTACTCGGCGATCCAGCCGCGGGTGTCCCGGATGAACTGTTCGGGCCGCATCAGCGCGTGCTCCACCTGGAGAGTCAGCGCGCCCAGCAGCCCGCCGACCAGCCCCATGTCGTGGTAGAGCGGCAGCCAGGTGACCGCGCCGTAGCCCACCGGGTTCATCCAGCCCTGGATCATGCGCAGGTTGGTGGCCAGGTTGGCCATCGAGATGCGCAGCCCGCGCGGTGAACCGCGGGACCCCGAGGTGAACTGGAGCACCGCCAGCTCGCCCCAGGCGCGCGGCGCCTCCTCCGGGCGGTCCGCGTAACTCGGCGCCAGCACCTCGGTGTTGCCGCCGAGCCGGGCCACGTTCTCGGCGACCACGTCGTGGTAGCGCGGGTCGGCGATGGCGTGGCGCGGATGGATGCGGGCGGTGATGGCCTTCAGCTGGTTCTGGTAGCCCTCGCCCCCGCGCAGGGCGAGCGGCAGGGGCAGCACGGACGGGGTGGCGCCGATGGCGAGCAGCCCGAAGAACTGCGTGACGAAGTCCTCCCCGCCCGGCAGCACCAGCGGCACCACGTCGCCGGGCCGCACGCCCGCGTCCGCGAGCGCGGCGCCCGCGCCCAGGGTCCGCTGCGCCAGCTCCCGGTAGGTGAGCCGCTGCCAGGAGCCGTCGTCCAGCCGGAACCGCATTCCGCGCTCGTCCGACGGATCGTCCAGCCAGCCGAACACGCGCTCGTGATCGGGTGTCTTCCGGTGCGCTGTTCGCTGCGACAAGGTGACCTTCCCCCTACTCTTCGGTCGGCCGGGCGTCCGGCCCGGGCTCGGTGGTCCGGTCCCGCAGCAGCCGCGCCAGCTCCAGCCGCCGCACCTTGGCGGTGGCGGTGCGCGGCAGTTCGTCCAGGCTCAGCTGCACCGGCGGGCGCATCGGGGCCAGTTGGGCGGCGGCCTTGCGCCACTGGACGAGGTCCAGCGGACCGCCGTCCCGGGTCACCACGACGGGGGTCGGCGCACCCTCGTCCCCGGGGACGACCACGACCTCCAGGAGGCTGTCGAGCCGCGACATCAGCAGGTCCTCGGCCTCCAGCGCGCTGCCGAAGCCGGGGATGACGTCGACCTCGCGGTCGGAGACGTGCAGACAGCCCCAGCGGGTGCGGTAGCCGACGTCGCCCATCCGCCACCAGCCGTCGTCCAGCTGCCGCTGGAAGCGGGCGTCCTCGCCGAAGTAGGTGAGCGCCCGGCCGTCGGAGCGGACCTCGATGAAACCGGGGTCGCCGGGGCCTGGAGCGCGGCCGTCGCGGTCGACCACCCGGACCGCCGTCATCCCGGGGAACGGGAAGCCGACGCAGCGCCCGTCGGCGGACATCGAGCGCCGCCGGGAGGTGGCCCGGCCGACGGTGGGCCCGACCTCGCTCTGGCCGTACAGCTGGAGGTGGAACGGGCGCCGGCGCCGGGAAGCGCCCAGGATCTTCTGCACGGTACGCGGGTGGATCGCGTCGAACGTGCTGCTCAGGGCCACCACGTTGGACAGCGGGCCGCGCGGGTCGTCCGCCAGCGGCTCCCACTCCACGAACGTGTTGGGGTGGGCCTCCAGCAGACCGGGCTTCGTCTCGGCGAAGATGTCGGCGATCCGCTCGGGCGTGGCGTCCTTGGTGATGACGATCGGGAAGCCGCGCCGGAGCGCGATGGCGAGCGCGGTCACCAGGCGCGAGTGGACGAACGACACCCGGACGGCGAGGGTTTCGCGGCCGCGTATCAGCAGCCGGGCGCCCAGTGCCTGCGGGCGGTAGCGGGCGCGCAGCGACCGGGCGGTGTGCACGACGAGCTTGGGGATGTCGGTCGTACCGGAGGTGTGGGTCAGCAGCGCCGGGCGCGTGGTCCTGGTGCGGGTGAACGGGCGCGGATGCGCCTCGGGGTCCCGCCGCAGCGGGGTGGTGCCCTCGGCCTCGCCGGTCACCAGGAGGACCCGCTCGCAGCGCTTGGTCACCTCCGGCGGCAGCTCGCCGAGGAGCTTCTTCTCGTCGGTGATCAGATGCGGCCAGTCGCAGCGGTTCAGCAGCTCCGCGACGACCTCGCCGCTGAGGCTGGGCGAGAGGGCCACGGGCACCGCGCCGACGCGGGCGACCGCGCAGGTGAGCAGGAAGATGTCGAAGCCGTCCTCCTTGTAGACGGCGACCTTGTCTCCCGGGCGCACCCGCAGATCACGCAGCGCGGACGCCATTTCGGCGACGAGATTCGCACAGGCGTAGACGGTGAGGTCGCTGCCCAGCTCCGGCGCGATGTCGAGTTCGTGGTCGAGGGTGATTTTCTGGTACGGGCTCTTCTTGGCTGCGCCGTCGAAGAAGGAGCCCAGGAACAGACCTCTGTTCCCGATGCGTTGCAGAATCACGGTGGGCGTCACCCCTCGCCGTCAGGAGGCGGTTTCGAGTGCGGCTTTGATACGGGCGAGCGACTTCCGCATATCGCCGTCGATCTTGTCCGACCAGTCGTCGAGGAACTTCTTCACCTCGGCGTCGCTCATGCCTTTCAGAATTCCCCGCATGCCTTCGGTCAGTTCGCCCATCCAGAAGGCGTGGGTCAGCGTGCTGCCGCCCGCCGTCGGCTCGACCGTGAACGACCATACGCTCTCCTGGGCGCGGCCGTCTTTGGCGCGCATGGCCCAGCTGAACACGCGGGGTGCGGTGGATTCCACGACCTCGCATTGCGTGGTCCAGTCCCCGCGCACGACCGGCGCCCAGGCGACCACATCCGGCTCTCGGTGGTTGCGCGCGGTGAACACCGAACCGACGGCTCCCGGTTCTCCTTCGGTCCACTCCCCGCCCAGGCACTCGGGGCTCCATTCACCGCCGCGGGTGAGGTCGCTGACATAGGCGAAGACGGTGGCGGGATCGGCACGGATTTCGGTGGTGGCGGCCACGCGAAACGTTTCCGTGGAACTCATGGGTCAGCACCCCTCTATCGGGCAGCTCTATCGGGCGGCTCATCGGGCGGCCAGGAAATCCAGCATCTGCTCGGTGGTGTGGATCGCCGCGCAGCAGCGCGCGGCGTAGTCCAGCGCGGACCGGTGGTGGTCGGCGGTGAAATCGGCGAGGGCGTCCGCCACCAGGAACGGCTGGATATCGGAGCTGAAGGCGTCGACCGCGGTCATCAGGCAGCCGACATGGGCGTAAACCCCGCACACGATCAATTGGTCGCGGCCGGACTTCTCGATCAGATCACGGAGATCGGAGCGGACGAAAGCGCTGTAGCGCCATTTCGTCAGAACGGTGTCCCCGTCGGCCGGGCGCAGCGGTTCGACGATTGCGGTGTCCCGCTCGTGCGCGGACATCCCGGGCCCCCAGAAGTCGTGCAGCAGGCCGCGCTCGCCGCGGTCCATGTCGCCGGGCTGGGCCGAGTACACCACCGGCATGCCGAGCGCGGCGGCCCGGGCACGCAGGGCGCGGGTGTTGGCCAGCAGCTCGCCGTACAGGGCACTTTCCGGGTCGTAGGGCGCCAGGAAGTACCGCTGCATGTCGTGCAGGAACAGGACGGCGCGCTCGGGGTCGGGCCTCCAGTCGACCTGGTTCTCCGGCAGATCGGCCGCGGTCGGCATCGGATAGGGCGCGATGGCGGGAATTCCCATGCCTCACACCCCCAGAATGGCGCCGCCGTCGACGCACAGGTCCTGCATGGTGATGTGCCGGGCCCGGTCGGAGGCGAGGAAGAGCACGGCGTCCGCGATGTCGCCGGGTTCGGCGATCCGGCGCAACGGGATTCCGGTCTTGTACGTGGCCATCGAACCGTCGAGGGTGGTCTGCCGGTCGGCATCCGTGGACCACAGCGAACGCAGCATGTCGGTGTCGGTCGAACCGGGCGACACCACATTGCAGCGGATTCCGTATTCCGCCAGTTCCAGTCCGAGGGACTTGGTGTAGAGGGACGCGGCGGCCTTCGAGGCGCCGTACGCCGCCATATGAACCCGCGGTATCCGGCCCGCGTTGGAGGCGACGGTCACGATGGCGCCCTCGCCGCGTTCCTTCATGCGCGAGGCGACGGCCCGGGAACAGTGGAAGACGCCGTCCAGATTGATCGAGAAGATGGCCCGCCAATCGATGTCCGACATTTCCAGGGCGGACCCGGCCCGCATCACTCCGGCCGCGTTCACCAAAAGGTCCACGGCGCCGAGTTCGGTTTCGATCCGGTCGACGATCTCATTGATGCGCTCGCTGTCGGTGACATCGGCGGGAAAGGCGACGGCGGTCAGTCCGTCCGCCGCCATCTTCTCCACCAGATCGGTCAGCCCGTCGGCGTCCTTGTCCACGGCGGCCACCAGAGTTCCCTGGCCCGCGAGCGCCCGTGCGACGGCGGTTCCGATTCCGCCGGCCGCACCGGTGACCAGTGCGACCCGGCAGGCGATGCCGGCGGTTTCCTTGTGCTCGGTCAAATCCTCACCTCCTGAGGGTATTTCCGAGTCTACGGATTCCTATGCGCGAATCCAGGTGCGCATCAATTCGGCGGCCTGGTCCGGATTGAGCCGCGGATCGCACAGCGTCGTATAGCGCTCGGCCAGTCGCTCGACGCCGTCGACCTTTCCGCCGAGACATTCGGTGACATCCGATGCGGCGACTTCGAGATGGAGTCCGCCGGGGTGCTCCCCCGCCTGTTCCAGGACCCGTCTGCAGCGGACCGCCTCGTCCACGATGGCGCTCAGATGGCGGGTCTTCACCCCGCCCGCCCGGACGGTGTTGCCGTGCATCGGGTCGGACAGCCAGACCGCCCGGTGGCCCCCGGCCCGTACGGCGGCCACCAGGGGCGGCAGCAGGTCGGTGACCCGCTCCGCGCCCATGCGCGCGATCAGGGTGAGTCTGCCGGGGGCCCGGTCGGGGTCCAGCAGGGCGCACACCTCGGCCAGTTCGGCGGGGTCGGCGGTGGGGCCGAGCTTGAGCGCGACCGGGTTGGCCACCTGGGACAGCAGCCGCACATGGGCCGAGCCGGGCGCTCTGGTGCGGTCGCCGAGCCAGGGCAGATGGGTGGAGCCGAGGATCCGCTGTCCGGCGTCGGCGCGGACCAGCGGGACCTCGTAGTCGATGACCAGCGCGTCGTGGCTGGCCCAGGGCCCGTCGCACAACGCATCGTCGGGGTGCCGGCGGTCCCGGTCGCGGGCCAGGACCCGTAATACCTCGGCGCTCGCCTCGTACGCCCGCACCATCCGCCGCGGATCGTGGGCCCGCGCCCGGGCGGACGGGGCTTCGCCGTTGACCATGTGGCCGCGGAAGGCGGGCAGCGGCACCCCGTCGACGTCCTCGAAGGGCCGGCTGCGCGGCTTGGCGAACTGGCCGCCGATCCGGCCGACCCGTAACACCGGCCCGCCGTCCGCGAGTTCGTCGGCGAGGGCGTGCAGTACGGCCGTCTTGGCGCGGACGTGATCGGCGCCGGTCTCCTCGAAGCTCTCCGCGCAGTCGCCGAGCTGCACCATCCGCGCGCCGCCACCGGCCACCACCGCCAGCGCCCGGCGCAGCCGGGTCAGCTCGGCGGCGGTCACCAGCGCGGGCGCGGCGGCCAGCGCGGCGCGGCTCGCCGCGTAGTCGGGGTGGGTCCGCCACTCCGGCTGCTGGGCGGCCACCGTCCCCTCGGGCCCGGTGAGTCCGGGCGCGGCCCGGGTGCCGTCGCCGATCACCGCTCGGCGTCGCATTCGACCAGCTCGGCGGGCCGCCGCCGCAGCGCCCAGCCGAGCAGGTCGGCGAGGAGGTCGGTGCCGTGTTCGGTGAGCACCGACTCCAGGTGGAACTGGGTGGCGGCGAAGCGCTCGCCGCGCACCGCGTGCACCTCGCCGGTGGCCGGGTCGCCGCACAGCTCGACGGTGCCGCGCGCGAGTGGGGAGTAGAGCCGGTCGGCGGGGTGGCGGGCGGAGTAGGAGTTGTAGAAGCCGACCGGTTCGGAGCGTCCGTAGAAGTCGATACGGCGCTGGGTGCCCTGGTTGGGCCGCTCCCGGGCGAAGAGTTCGAGCCCCAGCAGCGCGCACAGCACCTGGTGGCTGAGGCATTCGCCGACGAACGGGACACCTTGGGCGAAGAGCCGGCCGATCAGGTCGGCGATGCCGCGCACCTTGGGGTCGGTGGTGGCCCGGGGGTCGCCGGGGCCGGGGCCGAGCACGACGCAGTCGTAGCCGTCGATGTCGCCGGGGCGGACCGCGTCCCAGGAGCGGATGGTGGCGTCCAGGCCCAGCGAGCGGGTCTGGTGGCCGAGCATGCCGGTGAACATGTCCTCGGCGTCCACGATGAGCACCCGTCCGGCGTCCGGCCCGGCGGTCCGCGCGGGCGCGGCGTCCACGGCGTCCTCCTTGCCCAGCCAGAAGGCCGACAGCCCGGCGTTGCGCCGCTCCAGGGCGCTGATCACCTCGGGGTCGCGGGCGAGTGGCGCGCCGCCGCCCGCGGGCCGGACCGGCGCGGTGGGCCCCGCCCGCCGCTCCAGTCCGGTGGCGGCCAGCAGCGCGTCCACCTTGGCCCAGGTCTCGGCGACCTCGGCGGCGGGCCGGGAGTCCCGGACCAGGGTGGCGCCGACGTCGATGCGCAGGGCGCCCGCGCGGCTGATGTCGGCGGTGCGGATCAGGATCGCGGAGTCCAGGGTGGCCCGGCCGGTGGTGTCCCGGCCGAGGAGGGCCAGGGCGCCGCCGTAGTAGCCGCGGCCGCTCTCCTCGTGCCGGGCGATCACCCGGCAGGCGTTCTCCAGCGGGCTGCCGGTGATGGTGGGCGCGAACATCGTCTCGCGCAGCACCTCGCGCACGTCCCGCGACGTGGCGCCCTCCAGCAGGTATTCGGTGTGCGCGAGCTTGGCCATCTCGCGCAGATAGGGGCCGCGGGCCCGGGCGCCGCGGTCGCAGACCCGGGCGAGCATCTTCAGCTCCTCGTCCACGACCATGAAGAGTTCGTCGGTCTCCTTCTGGTCGCCCAGGAACTCCAGCACCCCGTCCAGATCCGCGCCGGAGGGCGGATAGCGGTAGGTGCCGCTGATCGGGTTCATCCGCGCGGTGCCCCCGTCGACCTGGACGTGCAGCTCCGGGGAGGCGCCGACGAAGGTGCGGTCGCCGGTGTGCACCACGAAGGTCCAGTAGGCGCCGGACTCCATGGTCAGCAGCCGCCGGAAGACGGTCATGGCGACCTCGGGCCGGTAGTCGGACAGGGTGGCCCGGAAGGAGCGCCTGATGACGAAGTTGGAGCCCTCACCGGCCCGGATCTCCTGGTCGAGGATCTTCTCCACGACCTTCTCGTAGTCCTCGTCCCCGATGTCGAACCCGCTGCCGCACAGGTCGACTTCGGCGTCGGGCAGCAGATCCAGCGCCTCCTTGACGGGGAGCGCGGCGCGGTGCCGGGTGGTGAGCGCCAGGATCGGTTCGCCGTCGTCGTTGCACGCGTAGCCGCGCTCGGTGACCTGGCGGAAGGGAATGACCGCCAGCACCTCGGCCGGTCCGCCTCCCCCGGGGCCGGGGGACGGCAGTTCGGCGAGCGCCCCCACCTCGGCCACCGTCCCGGTCAGCACCTCCACCTCGTGCCCGCCCGCGCCCGCTCTGCGCAGCAGGGCGAACGGGGGCGGATCGGGCGCCACCAGTGAGCGGAGGAGATCCCGGGCGTCCGTGTCGGGGAAGCCCCTGGGGTGATGGATCGTCATGCCTGCCTTCCCTAGGCGCCGAGAAGCTGACTCACGATGCGATGGGTATCGACCCGATGGGAGTGGGCCGACGAAGGAGAAGAAGGAGACGGGCCGGAAACCCTCAGCCGGATGCCTGCCGGCCGGAGCGCTGCTCCAGCTCCGTCGCGAAGTCCTGCCACGCCCGGCTGCATTCCCGTGCGGCCGTGGCGATCAGCTCCACGCGGTGCGGCGGCACGTTGTCGCTGATCCGGGTCCACTCTTGCGGGCCCACCGTGCAGGCGTCCAGCAGCCGCAGCAACGTGCGGCCGGACTCGGAGAGCCGCAGCGACGGGTCCTTGCGGAGATTGTGGATCAGCGCGCGGAGGTCCGGGGCGCGGTCGGAGCCGTCGATCCGGGCCACCGCCTTGGGGCGCAGCGGGGTCGCGGTGGCGGCCGCCCCGGGCTCGCGGCGTACGGGCCCCACGGGGGCCTCACCGCGCCGCAGCCGGTCGCGGACGTCCCGCACGGTGGCGGCGCAGACCCCGGCCTCCCGGGCGACCTCGCGCAGCGAGACGCCGGGGCGCTCGGCGAGTATCCGGCCGGCCTGGATACGGCCTTCGGCGGCGTCGACCGGGCGCTCCCGGCCGTCGCGCCCGAGCCGGGTGCTCGACTGGGGAATTTCCCCACTCGCACGGCGGCGGATCACGCCGACCGTCTTGTGGGAGAGCCCGGTGACCGAGGCAATGGCCCGATCGGACCATTCCGGGTGGGAGTTGATGATACGTTTGGCAGCGGCATTCCTGTCGGCCCGCGGCAAGGGAAGTCCGTGCGAGACGTTTGCCTTGACCGCCAGGACAAACGCTTCTTCGTCGTCACATTCGCAGAAAATCGCCTCGATTTTGGCCTGGCCGCGCAGTTCCGCGGCCCGTACCCGATGCATCCCGTCGATGACATGCATGGTCCTGCGATTGACCAGAATGGGCGGCAGTTCGGTGTCCGACTCGGCGAGGAGGCGCACATGTTCACTGTCCGCGCCCGACAGCCGGGGCGAATCAAAGTGCGTTAACTCGCTCAGGGACACCATTTCGGTGGACCGGTGCGTCATGATTTCGGCAGTGTCAGCCAGCAGCTGACCATTCATGTGCCTATCCCCCTGTGACAATCCGGTGCTTCATGGAAGACAGCGATGGACGAAGACATCAGGAGGCGTATGCCCATGGAGGGCTGGGCGCTGGCCGACAGGCCCAGCCGCATCGACGCGAAGGTGAAGTAATGACCAGCTCAAGGCCACCCCCGTGGACTTCCGCTTACCCCGTCCGTCTCATGGAACGCGAGCCTTCTGCCCCTACCCGGCGCGCCGACGCCCACACGTCGGCCGGTTCATCGGGAGTTCATCACGGCAGATGTCAATAAGGCTCGTCCCGGGTCCTGCCGGGATCGTTGACGAACCGCAGTATTCACAGTGCGAGTTAACATCAGTTCCAAGACGAAGCGACCGTAGCAGTCGCCGCGCGGCGTCGCAACCAAAACGTGACGGACCGTTTTATGGTCAACTCGCCCTATGCGAGGTATGCGAGGTGGGCAGCGGGGAAGAAGATCTAGTTCCGCAGCAGGACGGGAAGTTCTCGATGTCCATTGGAGATGAAGGACTCCAGTGGGCGGAGCTCGGCGGAGGGTACCGCGAGGGCCAGGTCGGGAAAGCGCGCGAAGAGGGCACTCAGCCCGATACGCCCCTCCAGCCGGGCCAGCTCCGCGCCCAGGCAGAAGTGCGGGCCGTAGCCGAACGACAGGTGCTCGCGGCGGGTCGCCCGGGTGAGGTCGAAGTGTCCGCTGCCCGCGCCATGGGTCCCCGGATCGCGTCCGGCGGCGGCGTAGTTGATGACGATGGGGTCGCCCTGACGGAAGGTCAGCCCGGTCGCCGCGTCGTGGACGTCCTCGATCGGGAACCGCATGACGATGGAGGCGATCGGCGCCTGGTGGCGCAGGGTCTCCTCCACCACGTCGTCCCATGACGCCTTCCCGGAGCGCAGCAGGGCGAGCTGACCGGGGTGGGTGAGGAGGTTGACGATGGCGTGGTCGAGCAGATTGACCGTGGTCTCGTGTCCCGCGCCGATCAGCAGCAGCACACTGTCCAGCAGCTCCTGCTCGCTGAGCCGGGAGTCGGTCTCGTCGTCGTGTGCGCCGATGAGCACGCTGGTCACATCGTCGCCGGGAACCTGCCGCTTGGTGGCCAGCAGCCCCGTCAACAGCCGGTACAACTCACGGGTGTTGGCCTCGGCCTCCGCCTCCGACTGGCCGGTCGCAAAGATCCCGGCGACCCCGGCGCGGAAGGCGTTGTGCAGCTCGTCGGGGACACCGAGGAGCGTGTTGACGACCATCAGCGGCAGCACCCAGGCGAACCGCGACCGCAGATCCACCACCGCGCCGGGGGCGGCGTCCTCGGTGGCGTCCAGCCCGTCGAGCAGGGACCGGGTGATCTCCTCGATCCTCGGGGCGAGGGCCCGGACCCGGCCGGGCGTGAACGCGGTGCCGATCAGCCGGCGGAGCCGGACGTGTTCCGGGCCGTACGCGGTGAGCGCGTTACGGACGTCCACCCACAGGCGCAGCGGCCACTTGGGCGGAATGCGCTCGTCGATGTAGGCGTCGGACCAGTGCCGGTGGGCGTCCTTGGAGATCCGGCTGTCCGTGAGCAGCCGCTTCACCAGAGCCGGGTCGGTCACCGCCCAGGCCACCACCCCGCCGGGCAGCTCCACCGGGGTCGCCGGGCCCCGGTCCCGCAACCGGTCCGCCTCGGCGTGGATGTCGCGGGCGGTGGGGTCGAGGCGGTAGGGGCACCCGGAGGTCAACTCGGCACTCATGAGGAGAAATTCTCGCTCAATTGCGCCGCACGGGAAAAGAGGAAAGGCGGAGGAAAAAGCAGAACATCCGCCCCCTCTCCCTCATCCGTCGCATAGGAAACCGACCGTCATCGCATATCCCGGCGGAATAGCGAGGGGGCAAGAAACTGCACCTGCGGCGCTTACGAAAATATATTCGCATTCGCCGTCACGGAGTACCCGCCTCCGCCACCGCGCCGTCCTCGGCCACCGCACCGCCCGCCTCCTGGCTCCGGCGGCGGGCCGCGATCACCACGTACACCAGCACCCCGGCGAACAGGAACAGCACGCCCTGGTACACCGCCGCGTATCCGGCCCCCGAGACCAGCCAGAAGGAGAAGCCGAAGCCCGCCAGCGCCAGCACCAGGTCCCAGACGAAGCGCCCGGTCCGTACCCTCTCGCGGCGCCCCGCCAGCAGGAAGTACAGCTGCGCCCCGGCCGCCAGCAGATACGGGACCGTCGCCGAGAAGGTGGTGATCAGCACGAGGGTCGCGAAGACCCCGTTCGACCCCGAGGTGTAGTTGACCACGGTGAGGACCGACGCCAGGATCACCCCGACGAACACCCCGACCGTCGGCACCCCGCGCCGCTTGACCGTGAACACGGCCGGGAAGAGCCCGTCCCGGGCGGCCGCGTACGGCGCCTGGGCGCTCATCAGGATCCAGCCGTTGAGCGCGCCGACGATGGACACCACGGCAGCGAGCGCGATCAGCGTGCCGCCCCACGTACCGCCGAACATCGCGTCGACCGCGTCCGAGAAGGGCGCGGTGGAGTTCACCAGGTCCTTGTGGGCGACGGTGCCGAACACCGACACCGTGCCGAGCAGATAGACCACGGCCGCGCCGACCGTGCCGAGCACGCTCGCCCGCCCCACGTTCCGCTCCGGGTTCTCCATCTCGCCCGCGCTCATCGACGCCGACTCCACGCCGAGGTAGCTGTAGAGCAGGATCGCGGCCGCCGCCGACATCCCGCCGACCACGCTGCCGCCGCTCGCGTTGAAGGGGCCGATGTTGTGCGGGTCGAAGTAGAAGAGCCCGACGACCGCCACGAAGAGCAGGGGGACGAACTTCAGCACGGTCGAGACGAACTGGACGGCACCGACCCAGCGCGTCCCCGCGAGGTTCGCCAGCGCGGGCAGCCACAGCGCGAGCAGCGCGATGGCCAGGTCCATGCCCTTGGACGCGTGGCCGGGCGCCAGCACATGCACATAGCCGACCGCCGCCACCGCGAGCGCCGCGTTGCTGACCCAGGTCATCGTCCAGTACGACCACGCCGACAGGAAGCCCGCGAAGTCGCCGAAGGCGGCGCGGGCGTGGACGTACGGCCCACCCGTGCTCGGGTCGCGCCGCGCGAGCCGCCCGAAGACGAGCGCGAGCGCGATGGCGCCGACCGTCAGGACGACGAAGGCCAGCAGGCTGAGCGTGCCGTACGGGGCGACGGAGGCGGGGAGCAGGAAGATGCCGCCGCCGATGATGTTCCCCATGACGAGGGTGGTCGCCGTGGGCAGGCCGAAGCGGCGCGTGTGGTGCTGGTCGAGCATGTGAATATCGTCATGGACGATGTACGGTGCACCAAATCACCGGGCATTGTCCGGCAGAACAGGGCGGGGGACCGGAAAAGGTACGGCGGCGGGGTCCGGAACCCGGGATTCCTGCGCGAGACCCTGCGACCCGTCAGACGAGACCAGCTCCTCCGGAACCTCCGGTCCGTCCGCCTCCCGCAGCCAGCGCCGCAGCACCGTGTGCACCCGCTCCGCGCCCACCAGCTCCTCCCCCGCCGCGACGGGCGCGGAGAGCTGGACCGGCCACAGCAGAAAGGGATGGCCCTGCTCGCCGCCGAGGCCGCCGTGCGAGCCGATCTGCTCCTCGAACGCGTACACCTCGCCGGTCGCCGCGTCGTAGGCCGAGTTGACCATGATGTCGGGGGTGTTCCGGAAGTGCGCGGTCCGCCGTACGGCGTCGGCGGCGCCCGGCCCGAAAACCGCGAGCGGGCTCTCCTTGATCACCCGGCCGGTGTCGAGATGGTGCTCGGCACCGTCGGCCCCCAGCACCACCGCGCCCTCCGTTTCGGAGCGCACGAGCAGAAAGCCGACCCCGGCGTGGTTGGCGAGGGTGTGCAGCAGCGCCGGATGGCGCCGCTCGATGGCCTCGCGGCTCATCCGGCCGGGGACGTCCGGGAACGAGATCAGCCCCAGGTTCCCCGAGGCCAGCACCACCGGCCGGGACTGCCCCTCCGCTCCCTCCGGTTCGTCCTTCTCGGGCCGGTGCAGCGCCGCCCGTGCCGCCACGCGCGCCTCCGCCCCGCTCGCCGTACGCCCGGCCGCCTTCGGCACCGGCAGCCCGCACCCGGCGCGCACCAGGTCCTTCAGCGTCAGCCCGTACGCCCCCGCGAACGTCGGCCCCGGGCTCTGGCCGTGGTCGGACAGCAGCACGATCCGGTAGTCCCGCGGCGCCCGCTCCGCGACCTTGGCGATCAGCGCGATCGACCGGTCCAGACGGGCCAGCACCTGCTGGGCGTCGCGGCTGCGCGGCCCGGAGTGGTGCGCCACCTCGTCGTACGCCACCAGGTCGGCGTAGATCACGGTACGGCCCGACAGGATGTCCCCGATGACCGCCGCCACCACCACGTCCCGCTCCACCACCGTGGCGAACGCCCGGATGAGGGGGTAGAGCCCACCGCGCCCCACCCGGGGTGCCTCCCGGCGCAGCTTGGCGCGGGTGGACTGGCAGACCTCCCGGCACACCTCGGCCACGAACGAGGCGGCGGTCCGGGTGGCGTTGGCCGGGTCGGAGAAGTACGTGAAGTAGCCGCTGCGGGAGCGGTTGTGCTTGCTGCGCCGCGCCGCGACCGACAGCACCAGCGCCAGTTCGTCGGCGCCCCCGGTGAACAGGTTGCCCCGGCTCGCCCCGTCCACCGTCAGCAGCCCCTCGTGCCCGGCGCGGGCGGCGGCCCGGCGCTGCAACACGGCCGCGCTCGACGGCCGGTTGCTCACCATCACCTCGCCGCTCTTCTTCTCGTACCAGCGGAAGGCGGGCACGTCCTCGTTCGAACCGTGCAGGATGCCGAGCTGGCTGGCGCCGGTCTGGCTGGACCAGTCGGTGCGCCACGGCGTGACGGTGTGGGTGCCGCCCACCCACGTCGACACGGTCTCCATCACGGGCGGCTTGTTGTCCCGTGGCCGCAGCGCGTCCCGCAGCACGGCATGCCCCACCCCGTCGAGCTGGAGGAACACCGTCCCCGGCGGCCGCGCCCGGCCCCCGTCCTCCCCGCTGCGCCGCTGTCTTCGGTCCGCGAGCCGCGCCAGCCTGTACCGGTACGCCCCGTCGTCCCGTACGGTCAGGAACGTGCTGGTCGCCGAGGACGCGGCCGACATCGCCGCCGCCACCACGACCGCCGTCTCCGGCTCCACCGTGCCCCGCCCGTCCGGGATCAGACCGATCGCGAGCAGCAGCAGCGAGCCGTTCAGCACGAACACCAGAAGTCCCAGCACCAACGCGGGCATCAGCAGCAACCCCCGCACCAGCAGCGGCCACACCAGCGCGCTCAGCACACCGAACGCGCCCGCGCCGCTGGCTGCGGTGACCGCGACCCTCGTCGCGCTGTCGCCGTCAGCGGCCTGCAAGCGGAAATCGGGCAGGATGCCCGCGAGCGCCAGCATGGTGAGCGTCGACACCGCCCACACGGCCGCCACCCGGAGCAGGGCTCCCCCCACGGTCTTCCATCGGGGCTTCTGCACGCCGTGGCCTCACTTCGGATTCCGGCCCGCGCTGGGCGCGCGGGCCGGTTCCCAGCGTTACACAGCGTGGGTGCGCCCCGGCGGGCAAGAGGTTACGGGGAGCGAACCGTTCCGCTTACGACATGGTGACGGCCGCGGCCGAACCTGGCCTCGGTCAGGCGGAGGTGTGAGACCGGGCGTGGCTGTCGGGGAGCGTCGCGCGTTCGGCCTCGTCCTGGACGAGCCAGGAGAGCAGCGATGCCACCGTCAGTCCGGCTTCGGCCGGGTGGCGCAGTACCTTGCCCGGGTCGATCTGGTAGGTGTTGGTGCGTCCCTCCCGGGTGTGGGAGAGGTAACCGTCCCGCTCCAGATCAGAAATGATCTTTTGAACAGCGCGTTCGGTGAGTCTGCAGTGCACCGCGATTTCACGGATGCGGGCGTTGTGGTTGTCCGCGATGGCCGCCAGCACCCGTGCATGGTTGGTCAGAAACGTCCATCCGGTGTGCGGCTCGGGCACTTCATCCATGGCCCAACTCTAGCGACTGGCCACGCACGCACCCAAAAACACGTAACTCATTTCATGTATCGGTTGACGTGTGTGGGGCAGGTAAGTGAATCTGAGAACCGAGGTTGGTGATCGGACAAGGGGAGGGCCACCGCCATGCCGGAACCAGCACAGCCCGTCGCCGAGAAGGGCGTCGGGCACGCGGAGAGTGACGGCGAGCCGACGGCCCTCATGCCCTGCCCGGCGGCAAGCGACATCGCACCGGACGGCGACCGGGTGCGCGTGAGCCTGCGGGGGGAACTCGACCTCAGCGGGCAGCTGCTCCGGGGCGACCTGCACGAAGCCCTGCGCCGGTCGGCAAGCGGCATCGATCTGGACCTGACCGCGGTGACATTCTGCGACTGCTCCGGCCTCAACATCCTGCTCAACCTGCGCCTGCGGGCCCTCGGCCAGGGCAAGACCGTCGTCGTCCGGGGCAGCAGCCCGGCCTTCGATCGGCTGCTGGACGTGACCGGCACCACGGATCTGTTCGTTCACCCGGGCCCGGACGACGAGGGCACGGCGCCCATCGCCCGCCACGACGCGAACCCACGAGAGGAAACCGGTCAGGAATTACGCACCGAAGTACGGCAACTGCGCCGGGCCATGCGGACCCGGCCGACCATCGACCTGGCCCGCGGCATGCTGATGGCCTGGTTCGGCCTGAGCGCCGAAGCGGCCTGGAACGTGCTGGGCAAGACCTCCCAGAACACCAACACCAAGGTGCACCGCTTGGCCCGGGACCTGATCAGCACGATCGAGGGAAGCAGGCTGCCCGAAGCGGTCCAGAAGCAACTGGCGATCGCGGTCGCCGAAGCGGACCCGCGCGCCCGCCCCGCCGACACGGTCGGGGACAGCGCTCCCGGCCACGGTTTCTCCCGCATGGCGCCCCCGTTCGGCTACCGAGCCGTAGAGTCATGCCCATGCAGACCTCATTACCGGGGCGGCGCAGACGCGTCGCCGCGACCGCCCTCCTCCTCGGCGCCGCCCTCTCCCTGACCGCCTGCGGTGAGCAGCGCGTCACGGCGGCCGACGCCCCGAGCGCTCCCCCGAGTTCCGGCCCCGGCTCCCCCGCTGCTTCCCCCTATGTGGAACCCGGAGCCCACGACGGCGCCCCGCACTACCGCGAGAACAACGCGTACCGCCTCCCCGGCGAGATGTCCCCCGCCGACGCCAAGGACGCGCGGAAGGAAGCCGCCCGCATCGAGCCCGTACTGAAGCGGCTGTGGGGCGAGAAGAAGTGGGACCCCAAGAGCGTGCGCGCGGCGATGCTCAAGCTCGGCTACGAGGAGGAGCGGACCGGGCCGAAGGGAGAGCGGATCGGCGGGACGCTCACCGTACAGGGGATGGAACCGCGCTTCGAGACCGACCACTACATCACGCCCGAGGGCGCCCGGGTCGGCCTGCGCGTCCACGCCGACGCATGCGTCACGGCGTTCGTACAGAAGACCAATTACCAGGTCAGTACGAACGGGCCCTACATGGAGACCGGCTGCTTCGAGCCGCCCTCCGGCCACTGAGACGGCCGGATCGTGAACACACGCCGATGGGCCGTCGCCGTGTGGGCGGGGCTGTGCCTGGCGGGCGTCGCCGCCACCTCCGCCCTCGATGCCGAGTCGTACCCGGGCCGGCCGGAGTCCCCCTACGAAGAACCGACGCCGACGGACACGCCTGCCGTCGACTGCCGGGAGATCGCCGACGAGATCGAGCAGGACCGCGCCGAGGCCCGACGCGAGCGGCACGAAGCGCTCAGTCCATCCGCCACCCCTGAGTACGGGTACGGGCCCCGTCAGACCGTCAGGACGGTGGCCGTGCCGGAGGAATGCCTGGACGAACTCGAAGCCCGCGGCCCTTTGTGACGCACCGCTTACGACACGATGGCCGCCGGCTCGTCCAGCCACACCCGATGCCCCTCGGGCGTCACGGTGAGCCCGAACCGACCGTGGCCCGGCGCGCCCTGCCCCGTCCACCACCGATACGCGCCCTCCACCTCGTCCCACAGCCGGCGCTCCCCCGCCTGCCAGACGCGCGCCGTGTCCGCGCCGTCGCGGAACACCACGCACGCCCAGGAGCGGTCGCCCAGCCCGTAGAACCACACCGGCCGCGCCCCGTCCTCCTTGCCCGCCACGACCTGGACGCACTGGGGTACGCGAAGCCCCAGCACGAAGGGGAGGGCGCTGTACTGCCCGGTGACGAACTCCGCCTCGGTCACATCGGTGGTGGAGGCGTCGGCGCCATCGGTCGGGGCGTACGCGCCGTGGTCGGGAAGCGTCAGCCGCTGGGCGCGCGCCTTCATGAACTCCACGGGCCGGGTGAAGCGGCCGGTCGCCGTCCCCTGGTGCACCGTGAGCCGGGCGACGGCGTCGGCGTGGGTGAAGTGCGTGCCCCAGGGCGCGACGATGAGCCCGCCCGGGCGGGTCTGCTCGAGCCACGCCCCGGGGATTTCCCGGACCCCGACGGTGGCCAGGACGCGGTCGTACGGTGCCTGGTCCGCGTACCCCTGGGCCCCGTCCCCCACGACGACGGTCGCGTCCCACCCGGCGGCGCGGAGCCGTGCGCCCGCCTGCCGCGATACGGCGGGGTCCACTTCGACGGTGGCGACCCCGCCGCCGTTGCCGCTGCCGCAGCGGTGCGCCAGGGCCGCGGCCGTCTCACCCGTACCGGTGCCGATGTCCAGCACCGTCATGCCGTCGTCCACGGCGAGGTCCTGGAGCAACGCGTAGACGACGGACGGCATGGAGGAACTGCTCGTGGATACCCGTCCGGGTTCGGTGCCGGTGTGCGCCCCGTCGTCCCACTGCGTGACGATCGGAGCGTCGCGGTCGGCGGCGGCGTACCAGGCGTCGGGGTCCTCGGCCCGGCGGACGGCGGTGGCCGTGTGGGTGCGGGTGTCGAACGGCCACATGAGGTCGGGCAGGAACGCGGCCCGGTCCACGGCGTCGAAGGTGGGCGCCCAGTCCGCCGCCATGGCCCGACCCTCCAGCAGGGCCCGCCCCAACGCCCGCCGCGCCGGGCGCGATTCCCCTGTCATGCGCTCTTCGGCGGATTCGGCACGCCGGGCCCGCCGTCGGGCGTCGGCGGCTGATGGGGTCCGGGATACGGCTGGCCGGGCAGCTTGTCGCCGTTTCCGCCCGGGTCATGGGCGGAGCTGTTCTGCGACATCGGCGCTCTCTCCTTCGTCAAGTCGCGTTCCTGGGCAGCAGCATAGGAATCACCGCTGGAGACCGGCACGAGCCACGAATAACGGGCGCATGGCCGATCAACGGACGATTGACCCACGATTTCGGTAGCCAATTGCCCCGGGAGAGAGGTCACCTCACGTCCATAGAGTCCTCATCATGACGAAGAGAACCCCAGCGACGCTGACCCGCCACGCGGACGCCGAGACGTGCGCCGACCCCAGCAGTGTGATGACCCTGCTGGGCGAAACGGATGGCGCGGGCGGCGGCTTCACGAGCTACCGATCCACCTTCGCCCAGGGGGCCGTGGGGGCACCCGCCCACTTCCACACCAAGGCGACCGAGCTGTTCTTCGTGATCAGCGGGGCGCTCCAGGTGCTGATCGGCGAGGAGGTCACCGTCCTGAGCGAGGGCGACTTCCTGGCGGTGCCTCCCCACACCCCGCACGCCTTCGCCGCGGCGCCCGACGCCGAGGCGGACGTGCTGTTCATCTTCACCCCCGGCATGGGCAGGTTCGACTATCTGCGCCTGCTCGGCCGGGTGATGCGCGGCGAGGCGGATCCGAAGGAGATCGCCGAGTCCGCCGAGCGCTTCGACAACCACTACGTCGACAGCCCGGTATGGCGTGCGGCCCTGGAACGCTCGGCCTGATCGACGCGGCCTGGCCGTCCCCCGGAGTGGCAGGCAGCGGTGCTCAACGTGTGGTGTCGGCCGTTGCCCCGCCCCGCGCCTCGCGGAACCGCTTCACCACGTGGCTCGCACCCGCCGCCAGGACCGCCACTTCCATCGCCGTGTAGAAGGAGTCCGGGGTCTGCCAGTCGCCGTTGGCGTCGGACAGGAAGGCCGGGTTGAAGAACTCCCGCCGATACAGGGCCCACGCCAGCGGCAGCGTGAAGGCGGCCTCGGCGGCGACGCTCCAGACCGCCAGCGAACGCGTCCACACCCGCGCCGCCCGGATCGCGTCGAGCGTCACGAGGCCGGCGAGTCCGGCCAGGATCGGCCAGGATCGGCCAGATCCAGCTCGACCACAAGCCCGGGTCGAGCACGTCGAGGTGTATGCCGTCGTCGGTACGGTACGGCCGCGCGGTGTGCTGCCAGACGATCAGGGCGATCAGCAGCGCGTGCCACGCCATCCTGGCGTAGGCCGCCGCGCCGCGTTCCTTCGGCGCGTGGCGCTCGGGCAGGTCGTCGGGCGTCCAGACTCCGCCGACCGCCCCGGGTGCGAACCGAGATCAAGATCGGGTACGCGCATGTGTCGACCGGCGGGCAGAAGCTCGAACGGCAGATCGACGCTCTCACCGCCGCCGGGTGCCGGAAGATCTTCTCCGACAAGAAGTCCGGCAAGACCGACCTGCGCCCGGAGCTGAAGGCGTGCCACGCCTTCCTCGACGCCGGCGACACCCTCGTGGTCCCCTCGCTCGACCGCTACGGCCGCAGCCTCCAGGACCTCATCAACATGGTCGCTGAACTCCGCGAGCGCGGCATCGGCTTCACCTCGCTGCACGAGAATCTCGACACCACCCCCCGGCGGTCGACTCGTCTTCCACGTCTTCGCCGCGCTCGCCGAGTTCATCCGCGAACTCATCGTCCAGGGCACCCGCGAGGGCCTGGCCGCCCGCGCCCGCGGCCGGGTCGGCGGACGCCCCACCGTCGCCACCGAGGAAGTCATCCGCGCCGCGCCCGACCTCCTGCCTGATACCGGCCGCTCCATCACCTCGATCGCCAAGCTGCTCGGCGTCTCCCCGGGCACCCTCTACAACCACATTCCCGACCTGCGCGAACTGCGCGCCGGAGCCGTCCCCCATCAGCTCGACGCAACGGGGCGGTGACGGCACCCTCCCGTTTTCCACCGACGGCAGGCGCTTCCTGTTCTGTCCGCCTAGTGAGTGGATCATTGCCATCGGGGCGTCGGCGTACCGTCCGGGTCCAGGCCGTACGGCCACAGCCTTCGGAAAACCCACTGCCTCTCGCCCACGCGGCCGCCGGTGTCACCGTGGTTGGCGGCCTGCCGGGCCACAGTTTCGGCGCCCTCCCGGTCCCCGGCCTCCTCCCGCCGCACAGCCAGGCGGACCAAGGTGTCGTTGCTGCCGTGGTTGGCGGCCTGCCGGGCCACGGTTTCGGCGCCCTCTCGGTCCCCGGACTCCTCTCGCCGCACAGCCAGGCGATACGGGGCCTCGGTGTCAGCCTGGTGGGCCAGGGTTTCGGCGCCCTTCCGGTCCCCGGCCTCCTCCCGGATCTCGGCCAGGCGGTACAGGGCGCGGGTGTTGCCGTGGTCGGCGGCCTGCCGGTAGAGGGTTTCGGCGCCCTCCCGGTCCCCGGCCTCCTCCCGGATCTCGG
>NZ_JBIBJI010000006.1:0-2944 GCF_042958345.1 Streptomyces sp. NPDC007983 | reverse complement strand
GGCCTCCTCCCGGATCTCGGCCAGGCGGTACAGGGCGCGGGTGTTGCCGTGGTCGGCGGCCTGCCGGTAGAGGGTTTCGGCGCCCTCCCGGTCCCCCTCCTTCCGCATCAACGCCAGGAAGCACAGGACGTCGGTGTCGCCGTGGTCGGCGGCCTGCTGGGCGACGGTTTCGGCGCCTTCCCGGTCCCCGGCCGCCTCCCGCTGCATGAGGCGGTACAGGGCGTCTTGGTGCTCGCGCGACTGCCGAGCCGTCGGGGTTTCGGCGCGCGCCGGATGTATGACCGGGAATTGCAGGGCGTCGGGGTGGTTGGCGGCATGCCGGGCCAGGGCTTCGGCGCCCTTCCGGTCCAGGGTTTTGGCGCCCCTCCGATCCCCGGCCTTCCCGCGTCGCCGGACTATAACGATCAGGGCGAGGGCATCGCCGTGGTTGGCAGCCTGCAGGGCCAAAGTTTCGCCGCCCTTCCGGTCCCCGGCCTTGTCCCGCATCAGCGCCAGTTCGCTCAGGGCGTGGGGTTCGCCGGCGTCGGCGGCCTGCCGGGCCAGGGCTTCGGCGCCCTCCCGATCCCCGGCCTCCTCCCGCCGCACGGCCAGGCGGACCAGGGCGTCGGTGCTGCCGTGTTCGGCAGCGCGGTGTTGGAGGTGGTGGGCCCATTGCAGGCGGTGCCGGGCTTCGGCTGCCCGGGCGAGGTTGTCCAGGTCGTCGGGGTGGGCGAGGCGGGCGTGGGCGGCGTACCAGAAGGAGGAGGGCGGGCACAGGTGTGCGCGGGTGGTGCGGCCGTGTTGTTCGAGGTAGTCGGCGAGCCGGAACACCGGCCCCGCCAGCCGCGGGGACGGCGAGGCCGCATCTGTGGAGGGAGTGGGTGGGCGTCGTGGGGGTCGGGGAGTGGTACGGCGCAGGGGGGCTTGTTTGCCGTGGACCAGTTCAGCGAGTTCGGTGAAGGCGGCTTCGGCCCAGTTGTCGGTGAGCTGGTCGTAGTCGGTCTGACTGAGGTAGTCGGGGGCGGCGTCGGTGAGGAAGGCCTGCGGGAGATGGAGGCCGACGCCGAGACGGCGCGCGTCCATCGCCGCTTCCAGCAGCGCTTTGGCGGCCGGGCTTGCGTGCTGGTAGCGGGTGAGGAGTTCGGGGGCACCGGCCAGGTCCTGGGTGACCCGCCCGTCGGTGTGGGCGCGGGTGAGGGCGTCGGCCAGCAGCCGGTCACCGCCCTCGGCGAGGGCGGCCGCCGCGGCCAGGGCCCGGGCGTCGAAGGAATCCGGGACGGTCAGAGTGCGGCCGGAGAGTAATTCCCGTGCCCGGCTGTGCGGATCTTCCTTGCCCGGTGCGGGCAGGGTCGTGTACTGGTGGGCGTATTCGGGCCAGAGTGTGCCCAGCACGAGGACCGGCCCGCGCTCTGGGCTGACCAGCAGGTGGTGCACGGCCGCCGCGATCCGCTCACCGGCGGTCCGGTTCCCAAGGTAGTGCTGGGCCTCGTTCAGCCACACCACGGTGCGCGGCTGGACACGGTGCAGGTCCTCCAGGGCGGCCTCGGCCCGGGTCGGGTCGAAGGGATGCCACAGCCGCCATCTCTTCTGCGAGAGCGGCTGGACGGCTTCCCAGCAGGCCCGGGTCTTCCCGGTCGACGAGGTGCCCACCAAGACCACGATCCGACTGCGGCCGGCCGCCGCATCCCTCACCGCCTCGTCCAGCAGCCGGTCATGGTCGCGCCGCACGTACCCGGGCAGCGCCCGTGTCCCGGGCGCATCCGAGCCGTCAACTACCTTGCTGTGCCCGGCTGGATGGACCTCCAGATCGTGCGGTTCCCACTCCCCGATCAACCTGCCGGGCCCTGGCCGTTCACCGCCCCCGCCTCCGGCCGCGTCCCGCTGCAGCGCCAGTAACTCCTCGACCGGCAGCTTCAGCGCGCGGGCCAGCGCCGCCACGGTCTGCGCCGAGGGCACCGGTCCGTCGGTCTGGAAGGCCTCCGACACGGTCGTACGCCCCAGCCCCGCCCGTCTGGCCAGATCTGTCTTGTTCAGCCGCACGCGGACCCGTCCGTCATCCAGCCTCCTGCGCAGTTCGGTGAGTGCCGGAACGTGGCCGTTCTGCTCGTCGCGCACCTGCTCACCCCCGGGCCGTGATGTGTTCGCCGGTGTTCATCTTCGTCCGTCCGAACCCCGGCGCACACCACTCCTACGACCTTCGTCTACGTCAACACCCCACCGAGTAACGGGAGTCTGCCGTGACCGTCGCCGTCGTCCTCCTCGCCACCGCACTCCTGATCGTCGTCGCGCTGCTGGCCGCCGCCGGCGCGGGCAAGCTCGCCCGCATGGACGGCGCCACCTACCCCGCCGCTCTCACCCGCGCCGCCGTCACCTTCGCCGCGGTCATCACCCTCACCGCCACTGTGGCCAGCGCCATCGCCACCCTCCTGACCTGACCGTCATGCAATCGCAGGCCATCGACCCGACTGCGCTCAACTACTTGCCAGATATGCCTGAAACTCGCAGACCTGAGCTGACCTGCGCTGGGGGCCCAGGAGTACTAAATAATGACAGTGGACGGCCTCACGATGGTGCAGAGGTCCGAGCGGGACGCGCGGCGCTTTGCGGCCATGTTGGAAGAGGCGGATCAGACCCCGGCGCCACCGGCTGTAGCGGCCACTTTGCACCGTGGGTCAGAGATAGGACACCGGGGCCTAGGAGTTGTCGTCAAATGTCACGCCCACATCAGGAGCGATGCGAGGGTGACGGCTGCTTGGTAGGACACGGCGGTCTTGTCGTAGCGGGTGGCGATCCCGCGCCACTGCTTGAGGCGGTTGAAGCACCGTTCGACGACGTTGCGCTGTTTGTAGAGCTGCTTGTCGAAGGTCGGCGGGCGTCCGCCATGGCTGCCGCGTCGGAGCCGGTTGCGTATCTGGTCGGACCGTTCCGGGATGGTGTGCCGGATGTTCCGTCGCCGCAGCCAGGT